>DNNE01000053.1:37364-41701 GCA_003487805.1 Blastocatellia bacterium
AACCCAACAGTTTCAGTCTGGGCGCTGGCGTCAATCTCCCATTCGGAATAGCGGTTGGCGACTTCAACCTGGATAACAAGCCGGACGTGGTTACAGCGAATTACGACACGAACAACATGACCTTGTTTTTGGGTAACGGCGCCGGCGGTTTTGGTACGCCCACCACGTTCAATCTGGGTGGTAGTTTAGGGAAGCCGTACTCAGTTGCTGTGGGAGACCTGAATGCGGATGGTAAGCCTGATGTGGTGCTGGCCGACGCCTCTTCGCTGAGTGGAATTAAGGTGTTGTTAGGTAATGGCGCTGGTGCCTTTGGTGCGCCAGGTACTTTCGCTTTGGGCGGCTCAAACAATCCGTTTTCGGTGGCCATTGGCGACTTCAATGGAGATAGTAAGCCGGATGTAGTGACCGCATCATTCTCGGAGAACGTCACCCTACTTTTGGGCGATGGCGCTGGCGGGTTTGGGCCTCCTAACAGTTTTGACATCGGTGTCAGCAGCGCTTTCCCGTTTTCGATAGCCATTGGCGACTTCAACGGGGACGGTAAGCGTGATGTGGTGACCGCAAACAGCAACACTAACAACTTCAGCGTGCTGTTAGGTAATGGCACCGGTGGCTTTGGCGTGGCTAACACATTCGATTTGGGGGTTGCCGCCAACTTTCCGATATCCGGCGCCAGCGGCGATTTTAATGGAGATGGAAGGGCGGATGTGGTGACCGCGAACTTTGGTTCGAGCAACATTAGTGTGCTTCTGGCAAACGCGTCGGGTGGTTTTGGCGCACCTAACACAATCAGTCTGGCTGATGCGCTTGGTCCACGTTCGGTGGCGCTCGCCGACTTTAACCGCGACGGCAAGTTAGACATAGTGACGGCAAACCCTGATTCGAGAAACATTGCCGTCGTCTTGGGAGACGGATTGGGTGGTTTTGGGATAGCTCACACTTTCAGGCTGGGTCCCGATTCAGATGCGATAGGGGCGGACTCGATCGCTGTCGCCGACTTCAACCGAGATGGAAAACTGGATGTGGCGGTGTCGGGCTTCTCGAACAAGGTCACTGTCCTGCTTGGAGATGGTCTCGGCGGCTTTGGCGCGCCAAATTCGTTTGATCTCGGCCGCAGCAATGAATCTGTAGCTGTTGGCGACTTCAACAACGACGGCAGGATGGACTTGGTTACGGCAAATCGCCAGGCCGACACTGTTACCGTGCTGTTGGGAAACGGTTCCGGAGGATTTGGTGCCCCCAATTCGATCGGTTTGGGCCCCGGCACAAGTGATCCGGTGTGGGTTACTGTAGCTGACTTCAACGGGGACGGCAGGTCGGATCTGGTTACCACAAACTTCAATTCCGACAATCTCAGCGTGCTGTTTGGTAATGGCGCCGGCGGCTTTGGCGCGGCCAACTCGATCAGTATTGGGGCGGATGCGAGTCACCCTTGGTCGGTTACGGTTAACGACGTCAATGGAGACGGCAAACTCGACCTGGTAGTGTCAAACCTATATTCAAGCAACATGTCCCTCTTCCTGGGCAATGGAAATGGCACCTTTGGGGCTCCTAAGACTTTCAGTCTGGGCGGAGATTCGCTTCCTTATTTCATCGCGGTCGGCGATTTCAACGCCGACGGTAGACCAGATTTTTTTACGGCCGCCGCGGAGGCTAGCAGCGTCGCGTTTCTACTAAATACATGCGGCGCAACTGGCGTGGCGCCGGATCTCGCGCTACGCAAGACCCATTTAGGCAATTTTACTGTGGGCACACAAGGGTTCTTTAGCATGACCGCAACCAACGTTGGCACGGTCAGCACCTTGGGTGGAATGACACTCACTGATAATTTGCCGCCAGGTCTAAGCTTCGCAGGGTGGAGCTACAATCCCCTTGACGGCAGATGGAGTTGTTCGTCATCTGGTCAAACCGTGACCTGCACTAACCCCCTGTTGTTGCCTCCGAACACCACTAGCTCCGTCAACTTGTTCGTTAACGTAACTCAAATGGCTGTACCCGGCTTTAATAACAGGGCGTCCGTAACGACACCGGGTGATGCGAGCGCCGGAAATGATTTTTCTGACGACGGCGGACCAGTAGGTGTACCCTGCGCGTCTCAGCCAATCAACATCGGCCAGACCATCAACGGCGCGCTCACCACGTCAGACTGCTTTTCGCCTTTCAGTCCAAATAGTCCTTACGCCGACCACTACACTTTCACCGGTGCGTCGGGCCAACCGATTGCGATCACGCTCTCGTCTAACACCTTCGACACGTTTCTTTATTTGATCGGACCGAATGGGGCGGTGATTGGTTCAGATGACGATGGCGGCGGCGGCACCAACTCGCGGATCCTGGCCGGCTCAGGCTTTTTCATTCTGCCCACCGACGGCGCCTACACAATTGAAGCGACTTCGTCGCGGACCAATGAAACCGGGAACTACACGTTGAGTCTGACGACCGGCACGCCGACATGTACCTTTAACATTGCGCCGACCGCCCAGGCTTTCAGCGGCGCAGGAGGCAGCGCGACGGTGACGGTCACGACGCCGAACAACTGCTCGTGGACAGCGGTCAGCAATTCCAGTTTCATAACCGTCAATTCCGGCGCGAACGGCAGCGGCAACGGCGTCGTTGGATTTACTGTCGCTGCCAACTCGACCAGCAGCCCTCGCACCGGAACGTTAACCATTGGCGGACAAACCTTCACGGTCTCGCAAGCCGCGGCTTCCGGCTGCGTCTACAATATCAGCCCGACGAGCCAGAGTTTTACAGCCGTGGGCGGCACCGGATCAGCCTCGGTCGCAACGCCGAATGGTTGCGCCTGGGCTGCGACGAGCAATTCGAGTTTCATCATAGTCAACGGAGGGAGTGGCAACGGCAATGGCTTTGCCAATTTCACCGTGACGGCCAACACGAGTCTCGCCACCCGAACCGGAACGCTGACCATTGCCGGACAAACATTCACCGTTGTCCAGGGAGGGACCAGCACGAACAGTTTCACCATCAACCTGGTTTCACCACTGCCGAAGATTATTGACCCGATCATAATTGATGGCGCTACTCAACCGGGCTTTTCGGGCGAACCGCTCATTGTGATTAACGGCACCGGGCTTGGCAGCAGCAGTGGCGGGAATGCCGGCCTGGAAATAACAGCCGGTAATAGCACGGTGCGCAGTCTGACCATTACCGGCTTTGGCAGTAATAATCGCGATGCTGCGATTCTCCTGGTAACGAATGGCACCAATGTAGTTGAAGGGTGCTACTTCGGGACAGACGCCAAGGGTGTGCGTTCGTCCGGCCAAAGCGGGGGCACGATACCCCGCGCGAGTGGTGTCTTTCTGAGAAGTTCCTCAAATAATCTCATTGGTGGGAACACGGTTGCCGCGCGAAACCTGATCTCTGGAATTGATGGCGATGGCATTATCATAACTGGCGGCTCGACGAGCAATTCGATACA
The DNA here is from genome assembly GCA_003487805.1 of Blastocatellia bacterium. GTDB lineage: Bacteria > Acidobacteriota > Blastocatellia > Pyrinomonadales > Pyrinomonadaceae > UBA11740. Next base: position 40,804 of record DNNE01000053.1, read on the forward strand.
GGGAAATTTCATCGGCACGGACATCACGGGCAATGTGAGTTTGGGCTTCCAACAGATCGGCGTTCACATCCAGGGTGCAAACGGAAACATCATAGGCGGGCAGACATCGATACCGGGCACACCGCCTGGCAATCTGATCTCAGGTAACAAGTACTATGGCGTTTTTCTTGAGGATGATGCGCGGAATAATCTGGTAGTAGGCAATCTCATTGGCTCAAATGGCGCCGGCATTTCAGCGGTGCCGAATACTAACGCCGGGGTATTTGTTTACAATCCCGGTGTCGCAGGCGAGCAGCTGGGCAACACAATTGGCGGCACGACCCCGACCGCCCGCAATATCATCTCCGGTAATACCCCGTACGCGGTGGTGCTTGGGGTGGGCGCCACAAGCACCTTAGTCCAGGGGAACTACATCGGCACGAGAATCGACGGCGCGACGGCGTTGCCGAACACTTATGGCATCACTGCGACGCAAGCTACCGGGAGTACAATCGGAGGTGCATTTGACGCAGCGCGCAATGTCATCTCGGGCAATAACTTGACCGGTGTCACCATAGGCTTCCTCAACAGCGGACAACTCGGCGGCACCGGTACGACGATCCAGCGGAACTATATCGGCACAAACTTTAACGCGACCGGGCCGTTGCCAAACCAGGCAGACGGCATCTTTGTAGAAGTCCAGTCAATCACCCATACGGTTCAAGAGAATGTAATCGCCTTCAATGGTAGCAACGGCGTGCGCATCCCAAATATTACCGACAACGTCGGCACGCCTGGGGTCAGGATTCAGATCGTGGATAACTCGATCTTCTCAAACGCCGCGCTTGGTATTGATCTTGGTACCGCTGGGATTACTCAGAACGACCCACTGGACACTGACGTGGGAGCGAACTTGCAG
>DNNE01000018.1 GCA_003487805.1 Blastocatellia bacterium
ACGCCGACACCAACACCAACACCCACACCGACTCCAACGCCCACACCTACGCCGACACCAACTCCGACACCTGGCTTCACCGCGACGGGCAGCAATGTAACCGTGCAACCAGGTAGCGCGACGATTACCTTTACGCAGGTTACCGCCCCCGGGACGACTACGATGGCGCCGATAGATCCGAACACGGCCGGCACGCTGCCGGGAGGCTATGCGATCGCTGGTACCAGCCTGGCATTCCAACTCAATACCACGGCCAGTGTTAGTCCGCCGATAGACGTCTGCTTCAACGTGACCACGGTGAATGATGAGACGGCCTTTAATAACTTACGGATATTGCACGGTGAAGGCGGCAATCTTCTAGATCGAACAACTACGCATAACTTCGCCACCCGCACTTTGTGCGCACGCACTACTTCACTCAGTCCTTTTCTGGTCACTCCGGCGACGATGAACCCAATCGATGGAGCTGACTATTTTGTCACTGAACACTATCGAGACTTTCTTAGCCGCGAACCGGATGCCGGTGGACTGGCTTTTTGGATCGGCAACATCACCTCTTGCGGCACGGACCAGCAGTGCCTCGAGGTCAAGCGCATCAATACGTCGGCGGCTTACTTTCTCTCAATTGAGTTTCAGCAGACCGGTTATCTGGTCGAGCGCATCTACAAAACGGCTTACGGAAATGCCCCTGGAAGCTCAACTCTGGGTGGCGCGCATCAGTTGCAGGTGCCGGTAGTGCGGCTCAATGAGTTTCTGCCCGACACCCAGCAGGTTAGTCAGGGAGTGGTAGTGGGCCAGAGTAGCTGGGAGACAGTGCTGGAGAATAACAAACAAGCCTTCACCCTGGACTTTGTGAAGCGCTCGCGGTTCGCGGCCGCCTACCCCATGTCGTTAACGCCGACGCAGTTTGTGAACCAGTTCTTTGCCAACGCGGAAGTGCCAGCCTCGGGTGCGGATTACACTGCGACCATTGAGGAGTTTGGGGGCGCGGCCAACAGTGCTGATGTAGCAGCGCGGGCGCGAGCCTTGCGACACGTGGCCGAGAACTCCACCCTGGCCCAGCTGGAGTCCAACCGCGCCTTTGTGCTGATGCAGTTCTTCGGCTATCTCCGGCGCGACCCAAACAGCGGCCAGGATAGTGACTATACCGGCTTTGACTTCTGGCTCGGCAAGCTCAACCAGTTCAACGGCAACTTTATCAACGCCGAAATGGTCAAGGCCTTTATCTCTTCCGCCGAATACCGGCGTAGATTCCAGCCATGAAAGCGCGCCGACCCAGGGCGGTCTCAAGACCTCTCGATCGCGATCGTGCGTTCGATGAAAGCGGAAATCAAATCTCCGTTTTCGCTTGACACGGAGCAAGGCTATTCAATTCAACTCTGAGGAACTGAATTGCTGCGAACGGCGGCGAGGGGATCTAGTTCTCAGTTCTTTCCGGCTGAGGCCGCGGAAGTTTTGAATCGCAGCGGCACAGTAACGATGATCGGATTGGCAACTCTTTTTGCAACCTGGTAGATCGTTTGGGTCACGAACTCGTCTTCAGTGGCACCTTCGCTTCCTACCTGCTCAAGGATCCTCGACTTCGTGATCTGCCCGAGGAGATTCTCAACATCGAACTGCTGAACGGGCCTTTGCGGTTCTTTGCGCCAGCCTTCAAATTCGCCTTTGTTCAAGGCGAGCTGCTTGTCGCCGATACGGGCAGAATCAACCAAAGCTTTCGGCGAGACGACGATGGTAAGCACTTCAGCAACTTGCACCTTCCGCACTTCGCCTTCTTCCAATTCGCGTGGTTGGAACCTCCAAACAGCGGGATAAGCGGGAACTTCAACCTGGGACCATGCTTCAATCAAATTGTTGCCCTTTCTTGTCTTCAAGGTTGGGAAAACCAGCATCGCCGGACTGTAGGAACCGTCAGAGTACTCTTCCTGATCCACGATGTACATGTAGCCGGTGGTTGCGGACTCAATAATAAGCCTGATCGTGTCTCCGTTCGTGTAAGGCGCGTTCGTGTCCAGGCGCTCTTGCTCTTCTCCAACCTGCGCTAAACCCTTACTGTGGCCGTGACCCACACGCCAGATGGTCACCCCCACCTGAGCGTATTCCATTCCAGCGGGTGCGGGCACCCGCTGGAAACGTTTACGCGTTCGAAATGTAACAGGTCTCAGGGTTTTGCGGTGGGGATTGGTCTGGATCCCTGCTTCGTCAGGCTTCAAGCCCTTCGAGCCTTCCTCTGGTTGCTGTGCGGGAGTCAAAAAGCCGAGCAAAAGGATGACCAGGCATCCCGCGCTTAACGATGTAGCTCTTTGAGATTTCGTCTTATGGTGCATTGGGGCTCCTTGCATGGTTAAGAAATTTGTTGTGGCAGAACTAGAAGTCACGGTGCTTCAGAACCACTGTGCTCATAAAAGTGTCGCCTTGACCGTTGACGGTCGTCTGCTTCTTATTCGAATCTATCTCTACTTTTGGCGGGGGCGACTGATGCTGGTTCAGGAACTCAGTGACGATTTTGATCTGGTCCTGGTTCTTAATCTCCCAATCGGTTGTAGCTGCAGCGTGGAAGATTTCATCAAGTTCCGGAACCGTCTGCGACGACCAAATGATTGAGAGATTCTCATCGCCTGAATAATCATCGAAATGAATACCCACTTCCAGTCGCTGGTTCGCGGCCGCCACCGAGGAACCATTGTTTTTTTTCAGCGTAGGAAACAGAACATTCAATGCAGGTCTTCCGTTTCGTCCCGATCCTCTATCGAGTAAGTAGAGAGAGCCCGTTCGCTCAGGTATCAGCACAAACGTAAACTTCGATCCATTGCGAAAAATCTCGTTGCCGGCAAAACGCTCCTCTGACCCGGCATTGATTCTGTCGGTAGGCATCAGGAAGTAGGTAAGTACGAGTTCCGGCGGCACGGGTGGCCTGACTGGCGGTCTTAGAGCCCAAACCAACCCGCCGATCATAAGGACCAGCGCGGCCGTCGCGATCAGCCAGAGTCTCCCCCATCGCGGCCGAAGTTTTGACGGTATCTCTGAGTTTCCTATTTGCTGATTGTAAAGATTCCAGATGTCCACCTGCTCGCCGTGCTTAACTTTAACGGTACGCAGATAATGCAAATTCTCCTTCCAGAGCCTCAATTCTCTTAGTTGGACGGCTACGTTCCCTGAAAGGAGAATGTGTCCTGCATCGCCGCAATCCATCACGCGCTGCGCTAAGTTGATGCCACCGCCGTTAACATTCAAGTTCTCGTTGATATCGTTGATCCGATAGACGAGTCCGGTGTTTATTCCGATGCGCAGCTTAAGCTTCGGGTGTTCGCGCAGGGCCTTGCCGATCTCGACTGCGCAACGCACATGCGTTTCCGGATCGCTAAAGAAGCTCAGAGCCATCCCGTCTCCGGTGGGCAAGGACAATAGTTTTCCAGCGAGTTCGGCGTCTTTGAACGCATTTGTATGTCTCACGATTTCCTGAAGCTCGTGGATACGGTCTCTCTGATCATCGAGCATCAACCTCGAATAGCCCACGAGATCCATGAAAAGGACGTGGGCGACCTCAGGATAGAGAGTGGCTCCCCCTACTTCGATTGGTCTTCCTGGCTTAGCGTTCACCTCGTTTGGTTCATCCTTTCCAAGCAGGGCGGTCGATAGGAGATCTCCGAAGTCTCGCGCGCTCTCATAACGGTCTCTTGGTTCAAAGGACAGAGCCTTGAAGATTATTGAGTCGACCGCGGGAGGGAGATCTGGTCGAAATTCGGTGGGCTTGCTGATCCCCAATCGTTGGAGGTCCAGGATCTGAAAAGCAGAAACCGGGTCTATTGGTATCCGGCCTGTCAGCATCTCATAGGCCACCACACCCATGGAGTAAATGTCGGTCGCGGGGGTAAGCTCTTGACTGCTCAATTGCTCCGGCGACATGTAGCCAATCGTGCCCACGATTTGCCCCTGGGCGGTACTCAGAGGGATTAGCGAATTCGTAACTTTTGCGACACCAAAATCGATGATTTTGACCTGCTGGTCCACCTCGTTTAGACGCTTCAGCATTACGTTCTCAGGTTTCAGATCACGATGCCAGACTTTGACGCGATGAGCGGCACTGAGGGCGCTGCCCATCTCTCTGACAATGCGTGCCACCTGCTCAAACTGCATTCCTTCCGGGGTTATCAGCGAGCGCAGACTCACGCCGTCAACATACTCCATGACGATGTAGGGTTTGCCATCCGGAATCTTCCCGGTGTCGAATACGCCGACCACGCCTGGATGGTCAATTTTGATTAGAGCTTCGATTTCTCGCTCGAATGTCCTCAGGGCCCACTCGTTTTGCAGGCTCTCACCCCGCATTACCTTGACCACGACTTTACGAGGACGAAGCTTTTCGTCGGAAGCCAGATACACTGTCCCATAGCTACCCCGTCCCAACTTTCGTTCGATCAGAAAACGATCGTCGAGACGAATACCAATTAACACATCCTCGGGAGCTGTGGCGGCTTTAGCCCCTCCGATAAGCACCGTGTCACTGCCACCGAGAATGTTGTCGCTATAATCCATGGCTAAAGAACCCTTGTTCGGGTCGTGCGACTACTGACGTCTATCACTAACGACCTTGGCGATGATCAGCCGCTCGGCCCCACGTGAGCGGGTGTAAAAGAATCTCGGGCGCTGAACCTTTTGCTCGTCGGGTTCGTCCAAGACCAGTTCTTTGGGTTGCTGACCTAGTAATTGTGCTCTTAACTTCAGTTCTCTTTTGGTCAGCAGCTCTCTTCTTAATTGGGGTACACGGTCCGTGACATAAGCAAACCATTCCTGAAGCGTGATATTCCCATCGCGGTCCAGGTCTGCGGCGCCTGATTCGATTCCGTCGATCATGGCGGAAGCCAAATAGCTATGCTTCAAAGCGCCGTCCTCCAGAGCCACTTCATGTTTTTGAGAGGCGGTCAAAATATACATCCCCTTTTCATACGCTAACTGCGATAGACCTCTGGTGTTCATCGGACCGCGGCGCGTTTCTTTAGACTCTAAGGCCTGGCCGGAGTAGCAGGCATCGATGATCAATAGTAATTGATCGGCATCCAGAGGTCGCAGCGCCTCTTCGAGATCGAGGTCCGAGATGCTGTGCTCGAAGATTGTCTTGTATCCTTCCGCGTCCAAACCTTTTCGCGAGCCTTTGTAGCCAAGATCTCGCGGGATTAGATAGAACCGCCTTCGCTCCTCATTGGCGGTATCGGCGGCGCCATGTCCGGAAAAGTAGATTATTACCGCGTCTTCCGGCCGCGCCGCTTGGAGATCTGCGAGTTTGGGCGGCGCCTCTGGCGGCAGCGGACCGCTGTCAGTGCCGGCCAACCGTCGCAGAGCGAGTAAGATGTTAGCTTTGGTGGCATCGGCGTTTTCCAGCGGGACCGTTACTACAGGATTGTAAGTTCCGAGTTGCTCCTGTCGGCTCTTTAATTGAGCGTCTATCTCCACAGCATCCGCCACTGGATAATCGAGATCGAACTCCTGATTTTCGTAATGCGTAACTCCAATCGCCAGCACATACGCCGTCCCCGTGCGTTTAAGATTATCTGCGCCGGTGATTGAAACGCTTTTATCCAGACTCTTGATATCGTCACGATTGAAGGCATAGGCCGAAAGTTGGTTCTCGCCGGCGACAATTGGAATTGTGGTTTTGCAGGTAAGACTTCCCGTTCCCCTCGACTCACACTTATCACTACCTTGACGGTTCAACACATCGCCTGGCCAAATTTTCACCAGCAAGCCGTTGCGGAACAGTCGTAAGTCGCTTACGCCGCTTCCTTGAGAATGTTCTCTATCAGCCGGAACCTCCTTGACTTCGAGTTCGATTGTGGCCCGTTGTGTAGCTACCTTGCCGTCTTTACCGACGCTGATTGGGGAAATGCTGATTTCCGGTTGCCGACGATCCTTCAGGGTAATGTCTTGCGCAGCCTTGGGAGGTTTGCCCGCTAGAATTTCGGCCAGGAGTCCAGGATAGTAGAACTCTTTGAAATAGGCCTCGACGGGCACTGCGCCAAAGGTATCTTCTGCAAAACGCCAAAGTAGTAAATTCCAGGACGCAGGTGATCCGTCAAAAAGACCATCCGGTGCGGCCACCAGCCAATCATCACTATTAGATACTGATACGAGAGTGGCTGTTAGCGTGCCCGTTTTTGAATCCCATACCGTCATGCTGCCATCGGCGTTGGCAGAGACTAGACAACGTCCCTCCTCGCCCTGGCTGAAGGCGACGCTATTGACGCTGTCGGTCGCTCCCATTAACGTGCGCGGCGGTTCGCCAGGGGTCTTCGGATCCCAGAGCTTCACGCTCCGGTCGCTGCTAGACGAGGCGAGCAAGCTGCCGTCCTTATTAAACGAGACTTTATGAACCTCTCCTGAATGTCCCGGCAAAGTAGTTGGCGGAGCATCGTTCCTCAGGTCCCAGATCCTTACTGTATTGTCAGAATTGCCTGAGGCCAATAAGCTATCATCGGGACTCAAGGCGAGGGAGTTGATTTCGGCGCCGCCGGCGTTATCCAGTGCTTTGGGCGTCCCCGTCTGCCGGTCCCAGACGAGAACTGTTTTGTCCCTGCCGCCGGAATAAACAAACCGGCCGTCCCGGCTGAAGACGACACTCGTGATCTCCCTGGTGTGTCCCTTGAGGTGGATCGCGCGCGTTGACTCAAGGTCCCAAATGTCGAGCGTCTCTTGCATGCCTGCAACAGCCAGAAACTTTCCGTCAGGGCTAAATGCAACGACGTCTATACCCGTCGGACTCGACGGCAGAGAAGACGGGAACCCAGTCGCGATGTTCCAGATCTTTACTTCTCCACTTGTGCTTCCAGAAGCAAGCGATTTGCTATCCGGGCTAAAAGCGATCGTCGTTGCGTAGCTCTTATGAGATTCCTGTCTTGATAAAGGCTCCCTGGGATCCACAAGCCTCGGCATTTCGCGTCCTGTTGCCACCTGCCAAAGCCTGACGTTGTGATCGTCGGCTGTTGTTGCGAACCATCGATTATCAGGGCTAAACGCGACTGCATTGAAGCGGGTTGAATGGCTTTCGAGAGTGAGACCAATTTCGCCCGTGACTACCTTTCGCAGGTTCACGGTCCCTTTTCCAACACTCGACGCCAAGGTGTTTGCATCAGAGCTGAAGGAAGCAACGTTCAGCTCTGCGTCCGTGTCATCTCTTGGAATCGAGCGCGCTTCCTTTCCAGTCGCTACATTCCAGGACTCAATACCGCCATCCTTGTGAATCGAGACCACCGAGCCGACTGAATCAAATGCGAGTGCGAGCACAGCTGTCGCATCGTGCTTCACAGTGAAACGGCTGCGGTCTAATCGACTGGTATTGAGGCGAAGAGTGCCGTCAGAGTCCGCCGACGCGAGCCAGCTGCTGTCAGGACTAAAAACAATTGCCGTAATCTTTGTGGTGTGCTTGTGGAGCGTGCGAACCGCTTGCCAAGTACCCGTATCCCACACTTTGACAGTTGTATCGGCACTACCTGAAGCGAGCAACGTGCCGTCGCCACTGAAGGCCAGGACAGTTACCGCTTTGGAATGCTCACTCAGTGTTTTGATCGGTTTACCATCGGTCCGATTCCATATGTTGATTGTTCCATCTGCGTCCCCGGAAGCGATTACGCCATTGTCGGGGCTAAAGGCCAGTGCTTCAATCGAGGATGCCTGGACGGGCAAGGAGTAAAGCTCACGGCCGGTAGAAACATTCCAAACTTTCACTGTCCCATCATTACTTCCGGAAGCTAACCATTGACCGTCAGGGCTGGTCGCCAGAGACTTGATGGGTGCAGGATGGCCGGTTAACGCTCGAAGCTCGCGACCGGTCGCCACTTGCCAAATTTTGATGGAATTGTCAGACCCTCCCGAAGCCAGCCACTTGCCGTCAGGACCGAAGGCTAGGCAGTTGACTCCCAGGGAGTGTCCGGTCTGCAGTACAAGTTCCGGACGAACCGTAAGTAACTCGTTGCGTGAAACTGAGACTTGAGGACCGCGCGCGTTTACAAAACCAGGAAGCGCCACTCGTGATAAGAATGCCAGGCATAAAGCGGCAGTCGCGATTCTTCTCTGGCGCTTTGTGGTGAGTTCTCGACGCATATGAGGGGGTGCCAGTTATTCGTTCCTTGTGTCGTGGACTGAATCGGCTCTCCAGCTCCGGGGCCAACCGGTGGACTGGCTTGAGGCCCCCAATGTGAAGATGAAACAGCAAGTCAGAAGAGTCTGAAACAGCAGACGAACCGTAGATTCAGCATGCTCTCTGTAGTTTGGTTTGTGAAGCATCGGCACTCTTTATTAGTAGAAGTATTGTATCGCGGTCGCCGGCCGAAAAGCGTCAGAAGCAAGAAAAACCTCTAAGTAATCCAGATCATACAGTGGCGCAAGTTGGCTTCCGCGCGGTCCACTCAATATACGATTGATCAAAACCCATCGGATTTAGTTCGGCTTCGGCTTGCATGGGTTGAAGCCGAAAGTCCTGAGAAAGTGGTTAGAAGAACGACTTCAGCATGAACTGGACGCGTCATCCAGTGGTGATGGTGTTGGCATCGAGAAGGCGCGCGAAAACACCAAAGTTCGTGCGTAAGATTAAAGATGTCCGTCCGCAAAGTCAACGTCGAGAATTCCTGGCGAATCGCTTTCGCCATTAACAGCCAATCGATCTTCGTCCAGGCGGCGTTCTTGAGAGTGACTCGCGATCGGATCATAATGGGAAGGGACCCCTGTCCTGTTATCCTCGCGTCAACAAACAAGGTGAGACGGCTTGTCAATTGTTTAGCGAAACAGGACTACTTGTTACATTAGCGAAAAGAATCGTGGCAGAGAACAGGAAAGACGTCTTGACGTAATAAATGTAATTGGGTCATCTTGCCTTTGCCCTTATTCATTCTTCTATCTGTATAGTACAGAGCGCAGCCAATGCCGAAACTTATCACCGACAAGGACGCGGTTGAGCAAGCTCTTAAGGGCCTCGATCTGACTGCTCAGCTCTTTGATGAACAGGACGGTAAGCTCAAGCATGGGACGGATTTGGAAGTTATGGTCCGAGGACGTGAGCGGGAGGATGGTAAGAAGATAGGTCCCTATGTCCGCCTGCTCAGCTACGAGTCAGGTGAGGAGATCGTGCGACAAGGTGAGTGGGGTGGCAATATTTTCTACATATCCACCTTTGGCTCGCTGGATGTCTATGTGAGAGGTCCAGATAACTCGCAGCGAAAGATCAACCAGTTACCCGAAGGGACTTGTTTCGGTGAAATGTCAGTCCTTGCGGGAGTCGAACGCAATGCGACGGTTGCTGTTCCATCAGGCGGCGCCGCGACAGTGTTGGAAGTCAGCCGTCCAGCTCTGCGCCTGCTCCAAAAGCTAACCAAGTTTGGAGAGGTAATTGACAGTACCTATCGCGCCCACGGTAAAAGCAGAGTGATCGAGGACCTGATTTCGTTGATTCCAACGCCCGTCAGCCCTGCAGTTGTTGACTATCTTCGACGGGCTGCGAAGTTCAGGATCTATGGCAAGTATCACGTGCTTTGCGAGGAAAAAACACAGGTCGAGAGAATCATCCTGATAAGGGAGGGCTGGGTGCGTCGCGTGCGAGGCATTCCTTTCAGCGCCGCTGAGGACGGAATATCGCTCGGTCTGGGTGAAAGTATCGGGGTAGATTTTCTCGGCGCTGGAAACTGCCTTGGTTTGGAGAATGTTGCGAGGGAAGCAAGCTGGCTGTATACGGCGTCCGTCATGGCGCGAACCGAAGTGCTGGAGGTGCCCATCGAGCCACTCTTCTCAGATCCATCGCTGCGCGATCAGCTAATTTCCATTTTTTCTCAATTTTCGAGCGACGACAAACTTCCACCAACAATTGAGGATGTTCCAGATCCTCGAATCTTAACTACAACCGAGAAAGAGATTTCGACGGGTATTGTTGACGGCGTAAACCTCTTGGTAATGGATATGGATCTCTGTATCCGATGCGGCAACTGTTCGCTTGCTTGCCATGAGGTTCACGGCCAATCGCGGCTCCTGCGTCGAGGGATTAGCATCACACGCCCAGTGAGCATCGGCCGCAAAAAGACGCAGCACGTGCTTTCGCCTCAGGTGTGCATGCATTGCAAAGATCCCGAATGCCTAACTGGTTGTCCCACGACCGCGATCTTTCGCGACCCAAACGGCGATATTGATATAGACCCTACAACTTGTATAGGTTGTTTCGATTGCGCCACACAGTGTCCTTATGACGCCATCTCGATGGTGCCCCGACAACCTAAGGCTGCCGCCCGGCCCAATCTCTGGACCAGGATAAAAAGAATCCTTAGTCTTAGTTCGCCCCAGCCACCGCCGTCAGAGGAACATTCAAAGGATATGGTGGCCATCAAATGCAATCTTTGCGAAAACACATCATTGAATCCACCAGGAGCGACGCGCAAGGCATATTCGTGCGAAGAAAACTGCCCCACCGGTGCACTCGTTCGCGTTAACCCCTTGGAGTACTTCAGTGAAACAGGACAAACCCTCGGTGTAGTCCTCCGTGATCAGACTCACGCAATCGGTAGGAACATTCATAAGAGCGATCCCATTGCGAAGCAGTGGCATATCGCCGGTAGCGTGGTCGCTTTGGTGTTAACCCTGGCTGCTATTGGTGGCCTGACCCGTTACGGCTTCAATAAACCGCTGATTAGCACGTGGCTAACCATGCGTTGGATCACTGGTCTGGTTGGTACGGGGAGTGTTGCAGCAGTAATGACCTACCCGTTACGACGGCAAATTTACCGAAGGCGCGCAGGGGCGCTGCGTTATTGGTTGCTCGCACACGTCTACCTTGGGACGATTGCTGCCATTCTTCTCTTCCTACACGCGGGCACCCACACCGGCGGGTTAATCACAACTTCGCTTCATCTGACATTCGATTTGGTGATTGTCTCAGGGTTGATCGGAATTGCGTGCTACTTGATCGTGCCGCGCATTATGACGAAGGTTGAAGGGGAGCCGTTATTGCTTGAAGACCTTATCCTTCGTCGGACTGAGCTTCGTGAAGCTCTCGACAAGTTGGTGCACGAAAGTCAGGGCCAGCTTCGTGAAGAAATCGTACAGCGAGTCTGCAAAAAGTTCTTAAGCACGAATTTCTTATTCCGACAATTTGCGCAGCCTTCTGATCTAAAGGGATTGCTTGCAGAATCACGGCAGTTTTTCAGAGACCGCACGATGGGCCGGCTGACCGACGCAGAGCGTGCCCTTTTGCTGGAGGCCGTTGAAACGGCGGTAACTATCCGAAGGCTGGACGCCCTGGTCTACCTTCACAAGAGTCTTAAGTTTTGGATTGCGCCGCACGTTATTGCGAGTTCACTGATGCTTGTTTTCATGATAGCGCACATCGTTCAAGTAATCTTTTTCGCCGTAAGGTAGATCGAGGCCTGGCAGCCTCATGGTGGCGTGCCCCATGGAACCCAGAGAACTTAGATTCACCCTGATCCGGACGGACTTACTCCAGGACGCCGTCGTCGTTCTCGGCGACAGCCTTTTGATCGGACGCCTGCGTGAATGCGAGTTGCTCTTAAATCACCCGAGGGTATCTCGTGTGCAGGCTGGGATCAAAGTTATCGCAGGCTACTACTATATATTTAATCTCCGCACTTCCAATCCAGTCCACCTAAATGGCAAGCCAATAACCGAAAATGACTGCTTGGCCGCTGGCGACCGACTGGCAATCGGACCTTTCCTGCTGGATGTGGACATAAACGACAAGGGGTTGGTGCTAGAGGTCTCGCTGCAGATCGGCGTTTCCTACCAGGGACTTGATGCCGCCGATCCAGCGCTCGAGACGGAGAAAGCGGACGCGAAAAAGAGGAAACGTGCGGCTCCGCTGCCTGCAGATAAAGCACTGGATGTGTTTTGGGAAAAGCGGATGCGAGAGGTGGGCAAGATCGTGCGACCATCGCCGCTGTTCCCTACTAGTCAGAGGCGGGCCGGCAAAACGCAATCCGTCTGGACCTCGACAACCGATCTGGCACGCCGTTGGCCGGTGTCCTTTCTTATTTGGGGAACAATAATCGGAGTTGTTCCGGTGGTGGTGGCGGCCTGTTGGTTTGCGAACGCTTACGCTCCTGCCCCAGTCGCGAGAGTGCACGCGCAGAAAGAGCTTAGGATTTCACCTCCTATCGCCGTGCAGGCCAGCGCGAACTCCTGTACGACATGCCATTCATTGACGCTCAAAATGGAAACACAGTGCGCCAACTGTCATCACACAGATGCGTTCGTTGCGACCATCGTAAAAGGCCACAGCGCCGCGGGAATCTCATGCGTGAACTGCCATCCTGAACATCGCGGCGCCGACTTCCGAGTTGCTGACGCGGCGGTTCTTGCCTGCACACAATGCCATAACGACGCTAATAATCAGACTTACAATGGCTATTCGGTCGGCACGCCGCACGGAGGCACCTTTGGTTATCCAGTATTAGATGGCAAATGGGTTTGGAAGGGACTCGACGATGCTGAATGGGCCCTAAAGGAGATTAAGCAAACGCGACTCCCAACGCAAACCGACGAGCAATGGCGCAGTACGCAATTTCATGCCATTCACGTCTTGCGGGTGCGAGCGGTGCCTGGTATTAAGGGGGATCCCCAAGGCTTGTTGTGGTGTAATGCCTGCCACGAGCCAATGGAGCCTCCCAGCCGCACAACGCCGCGCACGAAGTGCGGTCTGTGTCACGGCGGTCGCATCGAAGTCCAGACTGGCAGAGTATTGATCGCTGCCGACAAGCCAAATTGCACCTCATGCCATATACAACATGCCATGGACAAGAGAAATTTCATTTCAGTGGCTATCCGAGTTGATTAGCTGCTCGTGAGGAAAGCGGCACCGATTGCGAATGCAAAGTGCCTGGCATGTTCGAAGCCGACTCGGCCACTTTCAACGTACCTGATTAGCAACAACGGAATTCGGCACGACAGCCGTCATAAAAAATCTGGCAAGACTCGCGCAAAAAGAGCGCAACGCGAAATTAGCGGAGAGGCGACGCGCGCAAAATCAACAGTTGGAATAGGGTGTCCCACTGCCTGACAATGAACACGCTACGAGCAGATGCGGGAGCCGTTATTTGGTGTTTCGTTATGGATGCCGCGATCTTACTGATCTCATTACCACATTTGTGTCTACAACATTCTACGCGCGAGAGCCGAAGAGTTGAACGCGATAACCTGGACAGAGGAAGGATGGCTCTCGGTTGACACAACTAATAAACTTGACCGCGATGCATGGTTTTACTGGGATATTACTGGGACACAGCGAAATACTCGCAATCTTGTCTTCAGAATTCGTCTGTCTTACCAAAGGTGTTCGAGTTCGAGGTTCGGCATCAATCTCTGTCCCCTTCGGTTGCAAACGTTTTTATTGGCGCCTATTTAACCATTAGCAGCGGTTTCGATCGGCTTTTGAATGGCTTCCTTGCGAACTACGATCTAGTCTCCTACTTAGAATCCATTTCAGAAAGCTGTTGTCAGGCAGAGCACTACCTCAGTACGGTAGTGGTCCCGAGTCGGATACTGCCACTTAAATTGTAGCCCGTGGAATGGATTCTCCTTTACGACGGCAAAGAGACTCGCAGGAAGCATTTTTGTGGGCTTTTGTGGACCTGTGGTCAAGAGTGATGCTTTTCTACGGCCAAAATGTTGCCACACCAACTTCGTCTCCACCCCTCGGAACAAGAGATGCGCTACGCTCGGTTCGCAATTTCTTCACAAGAAAATCGAGTTCGGTGGTAATATTCGCTCGCTAATCGGTCCTCGGTTAAGTGATTCCGGGTGCTTGCGTTAGTTGTTTCCTCGCTTCACGTCAGAGTCAACTATCACTTGAGTAAGTAACCTCAGTACATAGTCACGAGTGATGATTATTTCCAGAGACAAGTGCTATTTGGATTGCCTGCTGCGTGAGCTCGTTTTCATGAGGCTTTTCGGCCGACAGATGCTGATGTGGACTATAAATCCGTTTCTGGTTTTGAGCTGATCGGGAACAGAAGGTTGGTTCGGTATGGGTATGCCTACGACAGCCGATAGTCAGTTTGATCTTTTCATATCTTATGCAGATGCAGACCGCGCTTGGGTTGAGGGATATCTACTCGACGCATTAGCCGCAGCGGGAATCAATTACCACTCAGAGTCGGCTTTTAGTTTAGGCGTGCCGCGTTTGTTGGAATTTGAACGCGCAGTGCAACAGAGCAGGCGCACTCTTCTGATCATATCTCCGGCGTACTTAGCGGAAGACAGCACCCAGTTCATAGATTTGCTGGCGCAGACCCACGGCCTCGAGTCATCTACCTGGCCGGTGATCCCCCTCAAGCTGCATCCCGTCACGATGCCTCCGCGTCTGGCGATTCTGACGGGCCTCGACGCAACCGATTCCGCCAACTGGCAGTCGGTAATCGAACGGTTGTGCGACGAATTCCAGCGTCCCCTTCCGGCGCCCGTTACCAAGCCTGTATGTCCTTACCCCGGTATGAGGGCGTTCGAAGAGAACGAGAGCCATCTCTTCTTCGGGCGCGACGGTGAGATTCAGGAGATCAAGAACCAGCTCAAGATGTATCCCTTTACGGTGGTTATCGGGCCTTCAGGAAGCGGCAAATCTTCTGTCGTCTTCGCCGGGCTTATTCCTGAGCTGCGTCGAACACAATTATTCGGGCCCGGAAACTGGGTTGTCCGTCGCATGCGTCCTGGCCAAACACCTCTGGCCACTCTGGAGTGCTTAGTCGAAGGTGTATCGCTTGATCCGAGAAAGGCGATCGCGAACAGCATCGCGGCCGCAAACGGCGCACGTTTGCTGTTGGTGGTCGATCAATTTGAAGAGCTATTTACGCAGGGCGGAGCGGACAGACTGCCTTTTCAAGAGTGTTTGATGAGTCTTGTGGGCGTACCGGAGTTCTATCTGGTTCTGACGGCGCGCGCCGATTTCTATCCGGACTTGATGTCATCTCCGCTTTGGTCGCAGATACGCGTCCACCGCCAGGAAGTCTTGCCTATGGGCGAACCGGAGCTGCGCCAGACGATTTTGATGCCGGCGGAAAAAGTTAATGTGCTGGTGGAATCAGCTCTGGTTGAGCGGATGGTGGCAGACGCGGCTGGTGAACCGGGAATCTTACCGTTCATTCAGGAGACGATGCGACTCTTATGGGACCGGGTCGAGCGGCGACTACTTCCGCTGAGCGCTTACGAGGCCCTGGTACTTCCGCGAAGCGCGTATGGAAAACTTTCCCGTCCTGGTGAAAAACTTTCCGGCCTGCAAGTTGCCATCGCACTTCACGCCGATAGCGCGCTTGCAGTTCTCGACGAACCGCAGCAGAAAATTGCTCGCCGCATCTTTCTCCGCTTGGTGCAGTTCGGAGAAGGGCGTGCGGACACGCGCCGCCAACAGCCGGTTAGAGAGTTAGGTTCCAGGGACGATGATCCTGCCCTTTTCGTGGCGACGCTGCGACACCTTGCAGCCAGGCGTTTGCTCACGCTCAGTGGCGCTGATGACACACCAGATACTAGTGTGGACATCGCTCACGAGGCTTTAATAACTGGTTGGTACACGTTGCAGCGGTGGATCGATGAGCGGCGAGAGGCAGAGCTCACACGCCGGCGATTGGAAGCGAAGGCCAAGGAATGGGTCAGATTCGGCGAGGGCACAGGCGGTCTACTGGACGAAATTGAACTTGGTGAAGCTGACCGCTTTGTGCAAAGTCCGGATGCTGCGGACCTGGGCTTTGACCTCGCTCTCGAGCGGCTATTGGAGAGCAGCCGCACCGCGCTTCGCGAAGCCAGGGAAAATGCGGAGACCGCCAGGCGCCGAGAACTGGCTCTCGAAGTAGCCGCTCGCAAAGCGGCTCAGCTCCGTAACCGGGTGGCCGTGGTGTTGCTCGCTATTCTTGCCGGCCTGACCGCCTTTGCGTTCATTCAGCGGTCAAGAGCGCAGGCGAGCGAGCGGGAAGTGAAAAAACAGACCGTCCTCAACCTGACAAGAACCTCACAGCGCTACTTGGCATTAAACCAACAGTTAGAGGCTTTAAGCAGCGCGCTCGACGCAGGGCAACGATTGAAGAATAAGGATTGGGGGGAAGCCGAACAACCATTTGAAACCGTCTTAGCCTTAGAGCAAGCCGTCTATGGAGCGTCCGAGCGAAATCGCTTCCAAGGTCATCTGGCCGGAGTCAGCAGCGTGGCCCTTAGTCCGGATGGACAACTCATCGCTTCAGGAAGCAATGACAAGACAGTCAAACTATGGCGTGCGGACGGCACGCTGGTTGGAACATTCGCTGGGCACCAGAAAGAAGTGACCGAGGTCGACTTCAGCGCTGACGGCCAAACCATAGCCTCGACCGGTTTTGATCGGACGATTAGGTTCTGGGACCTGGAAGGGAAGACGAAGCGAATCATTGCGGTCGGCGATCCGAACAATGAAGAGGACGCGAACTGGATTTCCAGCATCTCTTTCAGTCCAGACGGCCAGAAGATCGCTGCTGCCTGCGCCGATCGTACGGTGAAGCTGTGGAACGTGACGGACGAAGCCGCGCCTAAAATATTCACGCAGCCGGGAAAGGTCATTGAAGTAAGGTTCATTCCGCATAGCGATCTGCTAGCAGCGGCTGGCGCGGACGGCGTCGTCATGATTTGGAATCTTAATGGCGATAAGAAGCAAACGATTCAAGTCAAAAGCGGACAGGTTCTGGGCCTGGACATCAGCCCTGACGGCCAGACGATTGCCACCGCTGGCGAGGACAAAAGCATCAAGCTATGGTCCATTGAGGGAGCATTTAAGAAGATCCTTGGAACCCACGATGAAAGCGTGCTTAACGTGAGATTCAGTCGCGACGGTCAGGCCCTCGCCTCAGCCGGCAAAGAGGGTACAGTTAAGCTCTGGAACCTTGCGGACGATTCGGTCCAGACCTTTCGCGGACACCAGGGACCAGTCAGCGTAGTGCGCTTCAGTAACGACAGCAAGACGATTTTCTCAGCAGGAGAGGATGGCAGCATTCGACTATGGAGCACAACCAGTGAGCTGCCGGTCCTGAAACACAATGGCCCGGTCAACCAGGTTGCGTTCAGCCCGGACGGTCAGATGTTAGCGACCGCGAGTGACGATCAGAACGTCAGAATCTGGCGCAATGACGGTAGCCTTTTGCGTTCGCTTCCTGGGCACGAGGGCGCAGTTTTGAGTGTTGGGTTCAGCCCTGACAGCAAACAAATCGTGTCGGGGGGAGAGGATATGAAGGTTAGACTCTGGGACTTGAACGGCGGAGTCAAAATCCTGGGAGAACATTCCGGAGTTATCAGAGGCGTCAGATTTAGCCCTGACGGCAAGACGATTGCCTCTGCTAGTGCCGACAAAACGATCAAGCTCTGGAATCTCAATGGTCAGTTGGTGCGCAGCATCGACAACCTCGCCGAAGCCAATGGTTTGAGCTTCAGTCCCGATGGTCAGACGATCGCCGTAGCCGGCAGCGATGCGACAATTAAGCTCTGGAAGGCGAACGGAAATCTGGTGCAAACTCTTGAAGGCGATACAAACGCTGTCCTGACCGTCTCCTTCAGTGCAGATGGAAATCTGCTTGCCTCTGGCAGCTCTGACACTACTGTGCGACTCTGGCGCCGCAAAGGGGGCAAGTTCGAGCCGCTGAGCGTTTCGCTTGGACATAGCGGTAGTGTATCGAGCGTCAGCTTTAATCCCACAACTAACGTGCTGGCATCTGGCAGCAACGACAAAACGATCGAATTCTGGGGCCAGGACGGCGGTTTACTCCAAACAGTTCTCGGACAATCGGATGAAATTCTCGACGTCAGTTTCAGCCCCAGCGGCAAGGCCCTGATGTGGGCCGACTACGGTGGACAGGCCACAATCTGGAACTTGGATCTTGCCGATTTGGTGACGCGTGGTTGTGGGTTGATAAAAGACTTCTTGAGGACTAATCCCAGTCTGGATCCGGGCGAGCGCCATGTTTGTGATGAGGTTGGCGCGGCAGCTTCGGCTGGGGCGCGATAACGATCGCTCAGCGGCCGGTTACTTTTTCCGCGCTCACCTCAAGGTAAGGTGACACGCTCTGTTCCTCAATCAAGCAGGAGTAACTCATGCATCCCACGGATACCTTCAAATCATTTCTCGTTTTTTCTCGTAGTCTGGGTCTTTCCAGCATTCTGGTTTTGGCCATCGCCTTGGGCAGCTTCTCGACCTCGGCCCAGTCGGCTTCACCGTCTCAACGGCAGGCGATCACTGCTGATCCATTCGAACAGGGATTGCGCGAGTTTGAAAACGGGAATTACAAGGCCGCGATTGAACTCTTTACGCGGGCCATCAAAAGCCGGCCTAACGACGCGCGTGCTTACTATCAGAGAGGTTTGGCCCTCGACTCGTCCTATTACTCCCGAGGCCAGGCTCTTAACGATTACAACGCGGCGATAAAGTTGAATCCGCGATACGCCGAGGCTTATTGCGCACGCGCGCCACACCAGTCCGAGCTTAAAGAACAGCTGGCGGACTTTGACCTGGCAATTCAGATCAATCCTGGTTACCAGAAAGCTTATTACGATCGCGGTGTGGCGCTCATGCACGAACCGCATTTTTGGCTGCAGCGAGTGCGCGATATTGCCCTCAATTTGTTTCCGAGCACCGGCTATGGAGAGAAAGAGTATTTAGAAGCTTTGAAAGAGCGCACGCCAGCGATTCGTCAGGCAATTGAAAATTTTTCGCGCGCAATTGAGATTAAGCCTGATTTTGTTGATGTCTATTTCGAGCGCGGACGTGCCTATGCTGAGCTAAAAGAATATAAGCCGGAGGCCGCGGACTTGGTGACGGTATTGAGTCATAGTCCTACTAACACCGAGGCGCTCTACGAACTCGGGCTCGCGTACATTGATCTCGGAGAATATGGAAAAGCAATTGAGGATCTAACGCGTGCGCTCGCACTCAAGCCCGGTGAATCTACGTATTACAGCAAACGCGCGCTGGCGCGATTCAAGCTGGCCGACAATGAGGGGGCTCTGGACGATTATCGGGCTAGTCTCCGTGGCAATCCGATAGAGCTACCCAGAGATTATCTGCAGAGACTGCGGGCTAATCCCAGGATCGTTGATGCTCGATATGGAACTATCGAAGAGTTCTTGCCGCAAATTCTCAATTCCGTCAAAGACAAGAACAATATGGCCTCGGTCTATTATGAGCGCGCTATGGTCATGCGTTATCAATGGGGGGCATGGCGTAGTGAAGATCTTGAAGTCACGGCTCGCTACTTCACGCAGGCAATCGAGCTTAGGCCGTCTTATGTCGATGCCTATTACCAACGCGGCTTAATCCGTTTTGAACAAAAGCAGGATGTGGCGGAGGTTGGAGATTTCACGCAAGCTATTCGACTCGACCCGCAAAACGGCTTGCTCTGTTACAGCAGAGGCCTCGCCTATTATCGACTCATGAACTGGGGGGCGGCTGTTCGCGACTTCACTAATGCTATACGGCTCAGTCCGGAGATCGCCAACGCCGTTTATAATCGAGGGCTCGCTTACTCCGAGGCCGGAAATGCTGTTAATGCGATAGAAGATTTCAGTCGCTCCCTCAAAGACGAACCTGATAAACCCGAGACCTATTTCCATCTCGGATTGGCGTATGAACGCGCCGGTCTGGACCGGCAGGCGATTAAGAGTTTTGTTCAAGCGATCAAACTCGTTGCCCCGACAGAAGCCAATCCTAACCTGTTGACCAAACTGCGTGAGAATCTTGCGGTTATTTATTGGCGCGCAGTGGCGCGCCTATATTCTTCGGACGCGCTTTCGGGGCGTCCTGTCCTTTCTAATTTTTCTGATGAAGGGCACGAACACGAGTTAACAACCAAAACTGATCTGGAGCAGTCCGAGAAAGACTTTACTTTCATCATCCTGGGCCAGCCGGATTTTGCCCAAGCATATTATCAGCGAGGTCGGGCGCGATTAGTTACGCGACTGACTAGGTTCTCGCCCGGGTCTGCCGACTACGGAGCAAATATCCCGGGCGCACTTGCCGATTTTGACTCGGCCATTCGTTTGCAGCCGGATTTCGCTGAAGTCTATTTTGCTCGCGGACAATACTATGCCCGATCGCTTAAGCCTGTCCTTGCAATCAATGATTTTTCGCGGGTTATTCGAATTGAGCCGAACAATGCCGCGGCCTATTACGAACGAGGAGAGATCCACCTTGAAAATTATGAAAATCTGCCGAAAAACTTGAACGCTGCGCTCGCTGATTTCACCCGCGCCAAAAGCATCGATCCAGGCTACATCAAAGCCTACGCGAGATGTGCATACATTAGGCGCGAGCAGCACAACCCGCAGGGAGCGATCAGTAGTTACAGCGAGATTATTCGCCGCGATCGTGAAAATGCTGCCGCCTACCGCGGACGAGGCGACCTCCGTCTCGAGCTGAAGGACTTCCGTGGGGCAATAGAGGATTATGACCGGGCGATAGAACTCGATCCGTCCGAACCTGGTTCGTGGGATTACGTGGTCGCCCTTACATATGTGAGCCGCGGAGCAGCTCGTTATCAACTGGGCGATGGAAAAGGAGCTGAACAGGATTACCGAATGGCGCTCGTGATACGCCCCTGTCTCGAATGTACATCCGGCTCGACCTCAGTGAGTCCAGCAAGTAAGGCCGAAGCGTTCCTCCAACGGGGCCTATCCTTTCTTAGGCGGGGAGACAAGAAGAGCTCGAGGGAAAACCTTGAACAGGCGGCAAGACTTTTCTATGCGCAGGGAAACATGAATCAATATCAAAACGTCAAATATCAACTCAGCAAGTTTTGATTGTCTGCGCAGAGAAATCTTCATTCATGATCAAACATTGCCCGTAAATCATGGAGAAATGTCATGCGCCGAATCAACCTGATGGAATCGCATTTCCCTTTTATTTGCACGGTGATTCTTACCGTCGCCGTGGGTGGCTTATCGTCTGCGGTCATTGCTCAACCTCAGCAATCGCCAGCCGCAAATCAAGAGAGCGCGGAAGAGGTCATCAAGCGAGGCTTGAATGAGTTTGAGAAGGGTGATTACAAGGCAGCACTGGAACTCTTTACACAAGCAATTGCACTCAAACCTGATGATCCGCGAGCCTACTTTTATAAAGGCATGCTTGCTGACGAAACGATCTTTTTGGACTATTTACCATTCCCTCACGACCCTGCTGTTAAGGAGTACACCAAGGCGATCGAGCTGAATCCAAAATACGCTGACGCTTACTTCCGGCGCGGGCTTGACCAATGGGAACTGGAGAAAAAGATTGCCGACTTCGACCTGGCGATTCAGAACAACCCGCGTTACGCGAGAGCGTATTACCAGCGGGGTATGGCTCGCACGGATGAACTTCCCGATTGGCTGCAGCGAGCGGGCGATATCGCATTCGGTATATTCCCCAGTACCAAAACACCAGAGAAGGATTATCTGAAAGCCCTCGAGGTTTACACTCCGACAATTCGTCGGGCGATTGAAGACTTTACAGAGGCAATCAGGATCGAACCCGACTTCACCGATGCTTACTTCGAGCGGGCACGCGCATCCGCGGAGTTGAAAGACTACAAGTCTGCTGTCGAAGATTTTTTGGTGGTTCTGCGCCGGGAGCCTGCTAACGTCGGAGCACACTATAAACTCGGTCTCGCGCACTTTGATCTGGGAGATTACCGAAAAGCCATCGAGGACTTCACGCATGCACTCGAACTCAAGCCCGGTAACTCTACGTATTACAGCAAACGTGGACTTGCGCGATTCAAGTTGGGCGATAAAGACGGAGCATTGGATGACTATCTTCAGAGCCTTCGCGGCCATCCCGACAAATTACCAAAAGACTACCTCCAGACATTAAAAGCTAACCCCAAGATCAACGATGCTTACTATGCGACGATCGAAGAGTTCCTGCCTGAGATTCTAGGCGGCGTACAAGATAAAAACAAAGTTGCCGAGGTCTATTATGAGCGCGCTATGTTGAGCCGCTACTACTGGAGTGTCTGGGGAAACGAAGATGAGGATACCGAAACAACGATTCAGAACTTTACAGAAGCGATCCAGCACAGGCCAGGCTACGCAGATGCTTACTATCAACGTGCCCTGGTCTATTACGAGCGAAAGGAAGACGCATCTGCGGTGGGAGATTTCACTCAGGCTATTCAACTCAGCCCGCAAGACGGCTCGCTCTATTACAACCGAGGACTGGTTAACTATCGTCTCAAGAACTGGCGGGCGGCTATTAATGATTTCACACGTGCTTTGGAGCTGAGCCCGGAAATGACAAACGCGTTCTATCAGCGGGGGCTTGCTTATTTTCAGGTGGGAGCCGACCCGAAGGCGAAAAATGATTTCACTCGGTCACTTAAAGACGAACTCGTTGCGCCCGACAGTTATTACCACCTTGGACTAATCTACGAACGTGCCGGGGCTAAAGAGAAAGCCATTGAGAGGTATCTGCAAGTTGTAAGAATTATCTCGCCGAAGGAACTCGAGCAAAGACCTAAACGGAGTCAGCTAGACGCCAACCTCACAAGCATATATTGCCGTGGACTGGCGCGGTTATATTTGGGACCTAGGATTGTTGATGTGCATGTTCGCTTTTCAGAAGTGAGGTTAGATCAGGAGCTGGCAAAGAAGGATCTTCTCGATCAGTCCGAGCAAGACTTTACAGACGTTATCCGTCGCCAACCCCGCTTTGCTGAAGCGTATTATCAAAGAGGACGATCTCGGTTGGCTTCCCGAGTAACTGCGTTCTCCGAAGGGAAGCCTACTTCATTCGGCGCGAATACCAAGGATGCACTCGAGGATTTTAG
Organism: Blastocatellia bacterium; assembly: GCA_003487805.1. Taxonomy (GTDB): domain Bacteria; phylum Acidobacteriota; class Blastocatellia; order Pyrinomonadales; family Pyrinomonadaceae; genus UBA11740. The sequence continues at coordinate 22,785 of DNNE01000018.1, forward strand.
CCGGGCGATTCAGTTAAAACCTCGGCTAGGCCCGGTTTATTTCACTCGCGGGCAATTCTATGCCGAATCGTTTGAACCTCTTAAGGCAATTAATGATTTTACGCAAGCTATTCGAATTGATCCGAACAATGCTGCGGCCTATTACGAACGGGGTGAGGTCTACAATGAAAATTACCAAAACCATCCACAAGATCTAAATGCGGCGCTCGCTGATTTCACTCAAGTCATACGAATTGATCCGGGCAACGTTAACGCTTACGCCATGCGTGTAAGCATCAGAGAAGACCAGAACAACCCGCAAGGAGCAATCGAAGACTGTAGCAAGATTATCCGCTTCGATCCCGCAATTGCTGCCGGCGTCTATAGCGAACGCGGCAACCTCCGTCGTAAGCTGAAGGACTTCCGGGGAGCCCTTGACGATTATAACCGGGCTATTGAACTGAACCCGTCCGAACCGGGCTCGGATGATGCGGCTGTAGCTTGGGCATATTATTATCGCGCGGTTGCTCGCTACAATCTGGGCGACGGCAGGGGGGCAAACGAAGATTACAAGCAGGCCCTCTTGATAAGGTCTTGCCTTGGCTGCAAGTCCGGCTCTATATCAATAAACCCTACGAACAAAGCGGACGCCTTCCTTTTCCGCGGATTATCGTTTCTTCGCCGGGGAGATAAAAAGGCCTCGAGAGAAAACCTTGAGCAAGCAGCGAGGCTCTATTACGCACAGGGCAACATGACTCAATACCAGATGGTCAGGTATCAACTTAGTAAGTTATAGATTCTTGATGTGGGGGAAATCTCACTCATGCCGAACAAGCGATCAATCCTTGTTTTTCCTGCACTTGGCCTGAGCTTGAGCCTCACGTACGTCGTTGCCCTGGCGCAAACAAGGCCTTCGCCAGAGGCCGCGAAGAAAGCCGAAGTTTTATTAAAGCAGGGAGTAATCAAGACTGAGAGCGGAGACCACAAGGCGGCCATCGACGCTTTCACGCAGGCGATTCAACTTAATAAAGGATATGCCGAGGCTTATTATCAGCGCGGTCTAGTTCTGGCCAGAGTGCCCTGGCACGAGGTCGAGCTACCCTCAACGGATCTTAAGGATTTCGAGCAAGCTCTGCGGCCGGATCCGGGACTGGTTGACGCCGACATTCAACTTGGCGTCAAGAAGCAGGAGATTAGCTACTTCGATCGCGCGATCGCGATTAATCCCAACCTCGCCGAAGCCTATTATCACCGAGGTCGAATTCGCTCACGGTATCCAATCGACTATCTCGAGGAATTCCATAAAGAGGGTACGTTGCCAAAACCAGACAGCTTCCTCTCAGAAGTGCTGAAGGTCCCGGCCGGAAGCAACACTGAGCAGGCGTTTGCGTACGTATCCCGGATCCTTCAACTTACTATCCGCGACTATGCACAGGCCATCAGCCTCAAGCCGCAGTACGTGGACTCTTATTTTGCTAGGGGATTGCGTACATGGCGCTGGCAGAGAGCGAGCTGGCCGTCCGCGATTTCACCGCTGTCCTTCAGTTGAGTCCGGAGCGAGTCGAAGCCTATATGAAAAGAGGAGACCTGCGGCGCGCGTCAAAGAATTACAAAGACGCCATCACGGACTTCTCCGAGGTCATTGCGCGCGAGCCAGACAACCTCGAGGCCTATCGAAAACGAGGGACTGTCTATCTGGAGGCGGGGAACAAAGTCGGAGCGATCGACGACTACATTCGAATAATTCAACTTGGCGGCTCTCAAGAAGACAACGACAAGCCCTACCTGCAAGCATTAGCCGGTCATCCCAAGATGGCTAATGTTTATTTTGAGCGTGGCATCCTGTACCGGTACGTCTATGACTGGGATACTTACCTGGATGAGGCAGCGCAGAATTTCAGTCGCGCCCTTCAAGTAAACCCAAACTTCACCTCAGCTTATTACCATCGCGGTCTCTCCCGTCTCGAGATGCACCCGCCGGCCCTGGCGATTAATGACTTCAATTGGGCTCTCGCAGCCAGGCCAACGGACGCTGATATTTATTTCAGTAGGGCCCAGGCCCGCTTTCAAGCGAAAGACTACGCCGGCGCGATCGACGACTTTACAAAAGTCCTTCAGCTCTCGCCTGAGATGCCCGACACCTATTATCAAAGAGGGCTCGTGTATTCCGCGTTACGCCAGTGGCACAGCGCGATCTCGGACTTTGCTGAAAGCATAAGACTGGGAGCCAAAGTTCCGGCTGCTTACTATCAGCGCGCCATCGCGCACGCGCAATCAGGCGATACCGCAGGGGCCATCGCCGACTACGTTCAGGTTGTTGAGAAAACCGTATCAAAAGAGCAGGGAGAAGAAGTTGCGTCCCCGAGCGTAAACGATCGTGCTGCCGTCAGCTATTTTCGCGGGCTCGCCAGGTTTCATCTCGGTCTTACTTCGGCCTTTGAGAGTGAAGAGCACAAGGACAACGACAGGAACTCCTACTTCGACGGCGCAGTTACGGACTTCTCAAAGGTTATCGAATTACAGCCCAATCTGGCGGAGGCTTACTATCAGCGCGCCCGAGCGCAGCTGTCCGCTATTGATGTTTCGGGCGACGCCAAGGAAAAACTTATTCGATTGGTCCAAGCCGATTTGGATCACGCCATTAGCATAAAGCCCTCCTTCGCCCAGGCCTATTTAAAGCGAGGTCTGATTTATTGTTCCCAAAAGCAGACTGAAAAATGCATAGCGGAACTGAGCAAAGCGATCCAGTTTCAGCCTGACTGGGCCAAACCGTACTACGAACGCGGACACGCCTATGCCGAGCTCGACCGCGCCGACAATACTCACGCGCTGGCGGATTACAGTCGCGCTATCGATCTTTATCCCGATTATCTCGCAGCCTATCGCCAGCGCAGTATCGGCCGCCTGTACGCTAAAGATCTACCTGGCGAGATGGCCGACCTAACCGAATTGATTAGACTCGATCCGCAGAATGTCGAGACGTACCGCCGGAGAGGGGAGGTTCGGCTCGAACTTAAAGACTACCGCGGCGCCGTTGAAGACTTTACCCATGCTATAGAATTACACCCTGGCGAGGTAGGTGGGTTGGATCATGCAGCTAGCGGGACGTACCACGACCGGGGTTATGCCCGATTTGAATTGGGAGACGGAAGGGGGGCGTTTGAAGACTACGTGTGGTCCACTCGCGTAGACACATGCCCGCACTGCCAGTCGGGCTCTCTCCCAGCGGCGACGGCTGATAAGGCTGATTCTTTCTACGAAAAAGGACTCAGTTTCTCCCTCAGAGGAGATAAATCGTCAGCGAAAGATAATTTTGAGCAGGCCGCAAAGCTGTACCGTACCGGGGGCAAAATGAAAAGGCATCAACTTGCCAAGTATCAAATCAGTAGATTATAGACCTGCCTCGAGCCAACACAGCCTTGGTAATCTCGGCTTCTGGCGAGCGCCGCGCGCTCAACTAAGAAAAAGGAACCCTAACATGTCCTCGCCAAAAAAAATTGATTACGATGTTTTTATCAGCTACCGCCAGCAGGAGCCCGACAAGTCTTGGGTGCGAAAGATCCTAGTCCCCGGACTGGAACAACGAGGATTGCGCGTCCTGATAGATTATCGCGACTTTCGTCTCGGGCCTCCGCTGGTGGAGTTGATGGCGGAGGGAGTAGAGCGGAGTCGCTATACACTGGCAGTTCTGACGCCCACCTATCTGGCCAGCAACTTCACGAACCTGGAAAACGTTTTGGCAGAACACCTGGGACTTGAGAATAGTCAAAACCGACTGGTCGCGGTGATGCGAGAGCAGTGTGCGCCGCGCCTGGGCATGCGCGCGCGTTTATGGCTGGACATGACTGATGATGAAGACCTCGAACGCAACCTAGCTCGCCTTGCTGAGGAATTACGACAGCCATCGGATGATTCACAATACTTTTCAGAGGCTGATAGGACCTGAGCATCGAAGATTGATGATTGAACCTCTTTAACTGAGCCGTTAAGATCACGTCACTGTGAAGGAATCAAGACCCATGCATGCTCTCACAATCACCAAATCTTGTGCGCACTTTATCTGTGCGGCAATTTTCGTGACCACTTTAATCGCGTTACCGGCGGCGACGCTCGCGAAAAACAGCCCGACGCAATCGAATGCAGACAGCGCCCAGTCAGCCTTCAAACAAGGCGTG
>DNNE01000074.1:0-13305 GCA_003487805.1 Blastocatellia bacterium
GCCCTTCCTGACGGTCGGGCTACTGCCCCGATGGCTCACGATGCGGAGCCGCGCAGGAAATGCAACGACGTTTGCGAACCGGCGTGGTAAGATTAGCGCCCAATGGCGCGCCCCGGTGGCGCGCAGTCTCAAAAGCTCGATCTACTTGAAAGCTCGCTCGCATTATTGAGTGAGCAGGAAGCCTGACACCTGCCACGGATGACTGGGAAGCGACTCAGTGCCATCCTTACCCTGATCGCGCTGTTCAGCGTGCACGCGCCGCTTCGCGCCTACACGGTCCAATATCGTGACAGCTCTGGCGTCATCGCCCGGCGCTGGTTGACGCAACCAATAATCATCGCCTTTTCGACTTCGCTTGGTTCGCCACCCGCGAACATCAAAACCGGCACCGACGTCATCGGCGCAGCCCGGCGCGCGTTGAGGCGTTGGTCAAGCGTTTCGAACGTTCAGTTTTTCGAAACCAGTTCATCTGTGCAGGCGATCAGTCCACCGAATGCGGGTGATCGAATTAATCTGATCACGGTCTCTGCTGACAACGCTTCCGCGTTTGATTCGCAGGATAATCCCGGCCGCACGCGTGTCTTCTCAGACAGTGGCGCGATCACGGAAGCTGATATCGCCCTAAATCCAAACGTTCTTTTTTCCACTGACGGAAGCCCCGGCACCTACGATCTGGAATCGACCTTCACACATGAAGTCGGCCACCTGCTCGGACTCGAGCATTCAGCGATTCTCGGAGCCACGATGCAGCCGCGGCAGGCGATGAATGGTCTCTACAATCTGCCGGCATTTACGCAGCGAACATTGTCTGAAGACGATATTGCCGGAGCGCGCGCGCTGTATGGATCGCGAGCCGGAACGGGATCGCTCTTCGGAAGATTGGTCGCGAATTCAATCGGGGGACAGTCGCAACCGATTTTTGGCGCGCACGTGTTTGCCGAGGATGCGCTAACCGGAAGAGTTATTGCCGGAGGGATAACGCTTCCTTCGGGGGACTATCGTATCGATGCTTTACCGCGCGGCAGCTATCACGTGATCGGACAGAGCCTCGACGGCCCAGTGGAAGCAGATGAGATTGCCACGGCGCACGGTTCGTACGCCGGATTAGTCGATACCACGCCACTATTCCGGACCCACGTCGCCATGCGTTCTGCGAGCCAGTTGATTCCAGTGTTCGCCGATAAGGCAACCTCGCTCGGCTTCTTCGTCTCGCCAAATCTTGCGCCCGCTCTGACGCCGCGGCTGATCGGTATGAACGGCGAGCTGTCGACAGTCGCCCTGCCGCTGAAGCCGGGGAAGAAATTCACCGTGTATGTGGCAGGAGAGGGAATCGACGAAGTACCGCCCGGGGGCATCTCATCTACATCGCCTTTCATCAGCATCGACCCGGACAGTGTCAGCGAAGCCGAATTCGACACGCCTTATCCGGCGATTAGTTTTGAAATCACCGTTGCGCGAAATACTCCCGCCGGTGAATACAGCATCCTGCTGCAATCGAGCGACGGCGAGATTGTTTACCTGGTGGGTGCTTTGACGATTGATGATGAATAGGAGTGATACCGCCCTTCGTATCCGGCAATTTGGTACTAAGGCAGTTTGTAGCCGTCTTCAGACGGCTTGCCCGAAGGGTTTATAGACCAGCGCTTTTAGCGCTGGGTAGTCTTCTCCTCAGCTTCGGCATCACGGTTAAGGCCATAGACATAAGCCCGTTAAAACGGGCTCGGGAATTCCAGTGCGTCACTAACCCGGGCGTAAAACGCCCGGTCTAGTAACCCTTCGGGAAAGCCGCGTGAACGCGGCTCAGAGAAACGGTCTCCTGCTTCGGATCTCGTCTGCTTCTACGGAGTTTGAAACCCCATAAATACTCAGCCTTCCAAACCGCTTGCCTTAATCCACCCTCAGCGTTAACATGCAGCCGTCCAAAACATTTCGTTTTTTTGCGCAGCGGCTTTATCTGTAACTTTCATTTCGGAAGACTGAACGATCGGCCGGAGGTTAATTATGGTTGACTTTCTTCTGTCAATTGTAGGTTTGGCCTCGCTGCTTGGAGCCTGTTGGGAATTTTGGGCGTTTACCCGCCCCGAAGGTGTCTTCAAGTGGCAGGGCGTGATTGCGCTGGTGCTGGCCATAGTTTTTTGCGCTTGCGCGTTGTTGCTGTTCCTGCGCCATGTGAATAAGGAAGAGGAGATTCACATTACCCAGTAGAGTGGATTAGCAAGAATCACTTCCGCAGACCTGTGATTGCTTGCGACAAACCTGTGGTAAAAGTTTTCGCCGGCGCGAAGCTCGCCGCGTCTCGACCGGCGATGAGAGTTTGATCGAGCGACGCCGTTTGCGCCTGCGCTAACGCTCTTGCGCAAATGGCGTTTCTGTTTCTTGAATGAGGGTACAGAACCGCGAGCTGTAGCGAGCGGGATAAAGACACAACTTCGGGTAGAATCTTAACCGATGTTAAAGAGCCGTCGTGAAATAGTTGAATCCTTATTCCGCTCGCTACCGCTCGCGGTTCTGTAACATCTCTTCCTAAGGAGTAATCATAAAGATGCTTCCGCTCGCAATGTTGCTTTCGCTGCAAGCTGGATTGAGTGCCAAGCAACCGGCGTATTTTGCGCTGGTGTTCATCGGGTTGTTGATTCTTGGCGGCATTGCCTGGCTAATCGCTGCGGTGTTGGGTTTCGCCCGGGCGCGCGCCTTTGGCGCTTCGACGCGCTGGTTCAGCTTTGCTGCCGTGTGCCTGCTGATTTATCACATCCAGTTCATTTTGCTCGGCTTCGTCACTTTCATGGGGGCGCAGCAAAATGATTTTGATTCAGTTCTTCAGTTTGGAGCGTTCTTGAATGTCTTTGTCGTGCTGGGGGCGATTTGCGCGATCATGGGGTTCGTGCGACTGACGAATCCGCCGCGCTGACGATGGGTACGCACGCCTCCGGGCGTACAGCACGCCAGCGGCGTGCGTGCCGATGTTCTTATGGACAGGAAGCGTTTGCTTTTCGCCGCGCTCGCTTTGATTGCGGGCGCGGCAGTTTTGTTGGTGATCTCGAATTGGCGAGACCGCGGACGCCCCGGATTTGTGCAGGCGCGCGCCGGGCGATTCGTGGTCGATGGCCGGCCTTTCCGATTCGTAGGCGCGAACGTGGCGATCATGTATCGCGACGACGATCGCGCGCGCATGCCTGAAACACTCAAACAAGCTGCCCAGGCCGGCATCAAAGTTGTGCGCGTCTGGGCCTCGGGCGAAGGTGGTCCAAACGACGTCAAGCCGATCACCGATTTCAACGATTGGCCGCGCACGCATGCTTTCCGAAACAAACCCGACGAATGGAATGAAGCGGAGTTCGCTTTTCTGGATCAGGTCCTGGCCGAAGCCGCGCGTAACAACTTGCGCGTGCAGCTTTGTCTGGTGAACTGGTGGCGAGACACCGGCGGCGTGACGCAATACCTGCGCTGGTCCGGCGTCAACGGCGCCGACGATGACAAGTATCCGTTCGGCATCAATGTCGAGAAAGCGATGCAGTTTTATACGAACGAGACGGCGCGCAAACTCTATCGCGCCCACGTCGAGAAGATTGCCACGCGCCGCAACACGGTGACCGGTGTCTTTTACAAAGACGATCCCACCATTTTCGGATATGAGTTAATCAATGAAGGTCAATGCGTGACTGGCCGTTGGCAAGAACGCCGCGCCTGGTTTGCCGAGATGAGCGCTTATCTAAGATCGCTCGACGCGGACCATATGATTGCCCCCGGCGATTGGGGTTATCGTTCGGCGGCAGAGCGACGCGAATGGTTGGCGGATCATGCGATCGCGAATATCGATTATTGCGACGTGCACCATTATCCGCGCACCGACACAGACGTTTTTGTCGATTCGCCCAAAGACATAAATGAGTTCATCGAGAATCGCGTGGCTGCTGCTTACTCGCTCAAGAAGCCTCTGGTGTTTGGCGAATTTGGTATGGGCCCCGAAGGCTACAATGGCGGCAGCCAAATCGATTGGTACCGAGCTTACTTCGAGAATGCGGCACGCGACGGCGCGGGCGGTGCAATGTTTTGGATCCTCACGCCTGAGCCGCACGGTTACGGCGTCATGTATTCATCGCCACGCGATGCGCAATTGCTCGCTGAAATCCGCGGCGCTTCGCATCTCTTCGCTTCATTGGTCAATGCTTCACCGCCGCCCGAACTTACTGATCCGGGAAAAAATCTGATTCCGCATCAACTTGCTTTTGCACGATCGTCGAGTGAAGCATCGGCGCAACCGAAAATTATTTTTCATGATGAGAACCCGGCGGACAAATCGATTCTTTATCGATTTACGCCGAACAATGTGACGCGCGGGCGGTTTGAAAAATTGGGGGGCGGCGACGGATACATCTGGGGCGCCGGTTCGGGATTTTTCGAATACGTTGTGCCGGATCGCAAGGACCGTCGCAAAGTCGGAGAGATTGTTGTCCGCGCGCATATTCAACCGGTGCTGCCGGCGGACGCGCAGACTTCATGGATTAAGACGCGTGTGACCCTGTTCGTTAATGATAAGGATTGTGGTTCGCGTCTGATTCCCTGGGAAGATCCAAAGGCGCCTTTGATTCAGGAATGGAAGATCGATTCGTGGTCGCCGCGTCTGCGCGTCGCGCGCGGATCGTCGTTGACGATTCGATTCGCCGTCACGGCCACTTCAGATTGGCTTTACGGAATAAATATTTCGAATTGGCCGGAAGGTTTCGTGGCGAATGATCGCACGCCGGTTGAAGTCGAGATTCGGTGATGAACCACCTCGCGATGTCGTTTAGAGGCGGGCTACTTGCCCGCCCTTTCCTTGTATCGTCACCGAGCAGGCGGGCGGTAGCCCGCCTCTAAACGAATTTGTCGACTTCAACCCATACAACTTCGCCGCGTTATCGTGCAGAACCATGTGCGCCAATTCCATCGCCCGCGCGCGATCGATCTCGCCGTCGTTCATCATCCCGGTTAATGCCAGTGCCAGTGCCTGACGAGCCGTTGTATTAGACAGCCACGCGACTTCACCCCAGTCTACTGCCGGATCAAACGCAAAAGCATCAGTGCCGAACAGGATTTTGTCGGGATAAAACTCCATCCAGTTGCGCAGAGTCTCGCTCAGCTCACGCGGATATGTGAAGAAGGTCTGCGCGGAAAAATCTGCGTAAACATTCGGCTTGCTCATTAGCGATCCCATTTCTTTTGTGAACGGATAGCCGCCGTGAACCACGACGAAGTTCGTCTTGCGCAAGCTCGCATCATTGAACGCGGTTTCCATCAGAAGAGGGTTGCTGCCGCTCTGTCGATAGAAACCGCCGGCGCCTTCGATGCAATGAATGTGAACCGCCAAACCCAGACGTCCGCATTCGCGGGCAATGTAAAAGAAAAGATAATCCTGAAGCGCTTTGTAGTCGCTCGCCGGTGGCTCGCCTCCGCGCACGTAATGAAAGTAGGTTAGGCGTGCTTTCGCCCCATCAGGATTATCGAAATCGAGTTTGCGCAAGTAAGCGGCTTCGTACTTGATCGCCACGGCCCCATTCTGCTTCTGCCGTTCGAGCGTTGGCGTCACTACCATTTTCATGTAAGCGTCGAGGGTTGCCGGCAACGCAGTAATTCTCAAATCAGCCAAATATCGCTTCAGTAATTTTTCTTCGCCGGGATAGAAACCTTTGTAGTCGAGATTGGAACGCTTCTGCGCTTCATTGCTCAACGGAAAGATCAGCGCATCATCAAACGCCACCCAACGAAAACGCGGCGCCGTCAGACCGCGGCCCATCGCGACGCGGTTCGCAAGCATGGTCTCAATATTGAGCTGATCCAGAATCCATGCGGGCGTGCCCTCACCGCGTTGTTTGACGACGGCTTGCTTGGCATCCATCAACTCGCGCACGTGTGCTGCCGTCATGTCGTTGTGCGAATAGCGATATAGGTCGTGCCAGGCGCGAATGAATTCCGGACTAGTCGGGCTCAAGCGCACCGGCAGAGGAAACGCGACGATCGCGTCCAGCGGCAGCGCATCGAATTCATCGTCAGGTTTCTCGCCTTCGGCGACGTACTTCACCGGATGCGCGTGATTGTCGATCGCTTTGATCTTCATTATTTCGTTCAGTAGTTCTTGATCCATGCGAGTCTGGCTTTGGATAGGCACAGACAGGATGGAAGCAATCGCGAATATTGCTGGAAAAATACGTTTCACTTAGATTCTCCTGGATTCATGAGTTGGTCCCTGAAGTGTTGTGACTCTTCGTGCCTTTTCGTGATTCCTGGTTCGTGTCATTTCGTGGTTTGTTCGTCGATCCAAATACAAAGCAAACCACGAATAAACACGAACACAAAACCAATCCACACGAAAGCGCAAGACGGATGATTCAAAATATGCTAATTGCCCTAAAGAGGATAACCTGAGTTCCCATAGAAAAGTGAAAGTTTATCGGATATTGTTTCATCATGGTTTTAGACGAAACAATATTTATCACTGGCTTTCCCGGCTTTCTGGCGACGCGTCTGGTGAAGCGGCTGGCCGGCGAAGGTGCGCGATTCATTCTTTTAACCCAGCCTGCATTCTTTACGACAGCGCACGAAGCAGTTCAGCAGATCGTTTCTGAGACCGGCTCACCGGCGACAAACTTTCGCATTGTCGAAGGCGACATCACCAAGCCGGATCTGGGACTGTCGCCGGACGAATTGGCCCAAGCGCGTCGTGAGACCGCAACGATTTTTCATCTCGCGGCGATTTATGATTTGGCAGTAGCTCAGGACGTGGCCGCGCGTGTGAATGTTGAAGGCACTCTGAACATTAATGAGTTTGCCAAAACCGTCGAACGGTTGCGTCGCTATCATTACATCTCAACATGTTATGTCGCCGGAAGGCGGCAAGGACTGATCAAAGAAGACGAGCTGCATCATGATGCCGGCTTTCGCAATCATTACGAAGAGACGAAGTATTTGGCTGAGTTGCAAGTCGAAGCGTTGAAAGCGGAATTGCCGATCACGATTCATCGCCCTTCGGTTGTTTGCGGGGATTCGAAGACGGGAGAGACGGCAAAGTACGACGGCATTTATTACTTAATCCATTACTTGCGAAGATGGCCGGGCGGACTATCGCTCCTCAACATCGGCAACGCAGCTGTCTGTCTGAACCTGGTGCCGGTTGATTTTGTGATCGAAGCGATGGTGGCGCTGGCGAAGGACGATCGCGCCAAAGGTGCGACGGTGCAACTCGCCGATCCGCAGCCGCTGACTACAAAAGAATTGTTCGATGAGATTTCGAAAACTATTGGCGGTGGGCGCGATTCGTTTGCGACGCTGCCGGCAAAGATTGTCTATCCGGTGCTGATGTTGCCGCTGGCGCCAAAGATTACCGGCTTGCCGCATTCCGCCGTGCCGTATTTCTTTCTCGAGCAAACCTACGACACGACGCGGGCTCAGGAATTGTTAGCGCCGCACGGAATTCACTGTCCGAGATTTCCGGATTACGTGCAAGCTTTGGTGAATTTTGTGGCGGAACATCCGACGCTGTAGGGCCAAGGGCAAAGGGCCAAGAGCAAAGGGCAAAGAGCTAAGAGCGAAACAAACCGGCCTTGACACTTTGCTCTTCGCTCTTGGCCCTTTGCTCTTAGCCACTAAGGCGCTAGCCTTTCGATCAACCAACTCCCATCATCTTGCCGCGAGTAACGCAGTCGATCGTGCAAACGGTTGTCCTGCCCTTGCCAGAATTCAATCACCTCAGGCTTGACGCGATAACCGCCCCAGTGGGGTGGACGCGGAACGTTGTCTCCGAATTTCCAGCTGAACTCCTCGAACCGCTTCTCTAACTGCTCGCGATTTTCGATTGCTGAACTTTGTTCTGAAGCCCAGGCTCCGATCTTGCTGCCCAGCGGCCGTGAATGAAAATACTGATCTGATTCTTCCGGCGAGACTCTCTCGACTGCGCCTTCGATTCGCACCTGACGCCAGACGGCGGACCAATAGAAAAGCAAACAGGCGCGCGCGTTTTCCTCCAGCTCATTTGCTTTCCGGCTGTTGTAATTAGTGAAGAAAACAAATCCATTCTCGTCAAAACTCTTTAACAGCACGATGCGCGCGCTGGGCAATCCATATCTGGTCGTAGTCGCCAGCGTCATCGAAATCACATCCTGCTCCGTGACGCCCTTGGCCCGCACTTCCTGTGACCACTTTTCGAACTGGCGAATCGGATTGGGATCGACGGTAGCTTTTGTAAGAGAAGAGATTTGTTTGGTCATAGAAAGGAACTAATTAGCTTGCCGGGGTTCGCGTTGGCTACCCTCAGCAAGAGCAATCCACGAAATCACACGAAATCGGAACGAAAAAAACGTTTCGTGTAGGTTCGTGGATCGTCTTACCTCGCATTGGGGATCTCAAGATAGGCAACACTACTCCGCGACGCCTTCGGCTTCTTCTTTTTTCTTGGTCCACATGCCGGCGATCTGCTGTGCTTCCGCATAAGTGAGGTTGTCATAGATGTCCTCGTGCTTCTTCACCACGCCGTTTTCTAATTCAGCCACTTCCCAATCGGGCGCTTCGGGATCGGTGCCGGCACGACCCTCTGACACGCGAATTTCCCAACTGAGGTTTGGAGTTTCTTCAATCATTTACTGTAATTTCCTTATTCAACGTGCGCGCAGGTATTGAATTCAAGCAGCGCGATTATGACGCACGCGGTACAAGGCTGCAACCGTTTGCGCTATCATCGCCGCGCAAACAAATGACGGTATCCGCTAAACAGAAAAGAAGAGCTGAGGCGCTGCCGCTCGTTGCCATCGTGGGCCGGCCGAACGTGGGCAAGTCGACCTTGTTCAATCGTCTGATCGGCGAGCGGCGATCGATTGTCGGTGACGAGCCGGGCATCACACGCGATCGTATCTACGGCGAAGGCGAATGGAATGGGTCACGATTCGCGCTGGTCGATACGGGCGGCATCGTGCCTGACGATGAAGCCGTCATCCCCATGAACATTTTGAAGCAGGCCTCATTCGCGATCGATGAAGCGCGGGCACTCGTGTGGGTGGTCGATGCGCGCAAAGGCGTTACGCCGCTGGATCAGGAGTTGGCGCGTTTGTTGCGCGGGACCGGCAAACGCGTAATCGTCGCGGCGAACAAGGCTGATGCCGTCAACTGGGAAAGTGATGCCGGCGAATTTCACGCGTTCGGATTTGATGATGTGTTTGGGATATCAGCCGAGCATGGAAATGGAATCGGCGAGATGCTGGATGCGCTGGTGTCCAGCGAAAGTTGGAAGCTGGCGTCAGAAGACGACTCACGCAAAGACGCAAAGGCGCAAAGCGACGCAAAGAATGAACGTCGCGAACTGAATCTCGCCATTGTCGGACGGCCGAACGTTGGTAAGTCGTCGTTGCTGAATCGTCTGTTGGGCGAAGAGCGCGCAATCGTCTCGCCGGTCGCGGGAACGACTCGTGATTCGGTTGATACTTTTTTGAAAACGGCAGAGCAGACCTTTCGAATCATCGACACGGCCGGAATTCGCCGCAAAGGCAAAACGATAGCAATGGCGGAAAAGCTTTCCGTGTTGATGGCGCGAAAGAGTCTGGAACGCGCTGACGTCGCGATTGTGGTACTTGATGCTGAGCAGGGCGTCGCCGCGCTTGATGCCGCGATTGCGGGTTACGCAGTCGAAGCCGGCTGCTCGATCATCCTGGCAGTTAATAAATGGGACGCGCTCGAAAATAAACTAACGGGCACGCCCGCGGCGTTTGAGCGCGGGCTTCGCGATCAGATGAAATTTCTGAGTTGGGGAGCGGTCGTAATGATTTCAGCTTTGAAGGGCCAGCGGGTGAACAAACTGCTGTCGCTGGCGATCAAGGCCGACAAAGCGCGCCGGAAGCGGATACCAACCTCGAAATTGAACGATTTCTTTGAGAGGGAAGTCAGGCACAAAGCAGGCATCACTCCGGCCAAGACACACGGAGGTTCGCGCTTGCACGTGAAATACATCACGCAAATCGGCGTGCGGCCGCCGACGTTCGTACTGTTCACCTCCGGCGGCAAAGCCGGTTTACATTTTTCTTTCCTGCGACATCTGGAGAACCGTCTGCGGGAAGAATTTGATCTGTTTGCGACCCCGATCAGGCTTATTGAGAGACATAAATCGAAAACCAGGCGACATGCAAAGTAGACTAACCGCAGAGGCCGCTACAGAACCCGGAGCGACCGGGCCCCCCAAGCGGGCAGCCCGCAGTAAGCCCCTTGATTTCCAAATCACCGCCACGGACGGCGAAGCGCGCGCCGCCACACTCACCACACGTCGCGGCGTTATTGAGACGCCCGTCTTCATGCCGGTCGGGACGCTGGGCACGGTGAAGGGGATTCGCTTTGAAGAACTTGAATCGCCGGAACTTGATGCGCGCATCATTCTGGGCAACACCTATCACCTTTGGTTGCGGCCGGGAATCGAAACGATCAAAGCGTGCGGCGGTTTGCATAATTTCACCGGATGGAATCGCGCGATGCTGACCGACTCTGGCGGCTTCCAGGTTTGGAGTCTGGGCAAACTCCGCAAGATCACTGAAGAAGGAACTGAGTTCCGATCGCACATCGATGGATCGCTTCGCTTTCTTTCGCCTGAGATTTCGATGGACGTTCAGGCAGCGCTGGGCGCGGAGATCGCGATGGCGTTTGATGAGTGCGCACCGGGTGAAGCAACGCGCGATGAAGCGCAACAAAGTATGGAGCTAACGCTGCGCTGGGCGCAGAGATCGAAAGCAGCGTTCGATATAGCGCAAGCTGTTAGCTTGCGTCCTCCGCCTTCTCGAGATGAGCAGACGCAAACTGACAGTTTGCGTTACAGGCAAGCGCTGTTTGGCATCATTCAAGGTTCATCGCATCTAGATCTCCGGCGCGAGAGTTTGCAGCGCACAGTTGAAATCGGCTTCGATGGTTACGCCATCGGCGGTCTGAGCGTGGGCGAAGAGAAACACCTCATGATGGAAGTGATCGAAGACATCGCACCGCGCATGCCCGCTCGTAAGCCGCGATACTTGATGGGAGTCGGCACTCCTGAGGATTTGATCGAAGCTGTCGCGCGCGGTGTCGACATGTTCGATTGCGTGTTGCCGACGCGCAACGGCCGTACCGGGCAGGCCTTTACTTCAAGAGGCAAGCTGAACATCAAAAACGCCCGCTATGCTTTGGATCAGAAGCCGCTGGATGAGAACTGCGCCTGCTCTGTGTGTCGTCGTCACACACGCGCATTCATCCGTCATCTTTATCAATCCGGAGAGATGCTGGCAAGCATGCTGCTGACCCATCACAATCTGGCGTTCTTCCTTGACACCATGAAAGGCGTGAGGCAAGCTATCCGTTCTGGCCAATTCGCAAAATTTCGGCGAGAGTTCACTGAGCAACTGAACTGTGGATTGGAGTCATAGCGCGCCGCAAACAGCGGTGTGTTGCAGCGAAGTGACGGGCGAAATTCAGTAAACGGAAATCTATTTCAAAGTGCATATATATATATTTCAAGGCGGCGCGGGCGGTTTCGGATTTCTGCTTCCGATGATCCTTGTCTTCGGTGTGTTCTATCTCCTGCTAATCAGGCCCCAGCAGCGAAAGCAAAGACAACTCCAGGCGACCATTGCGGATTTGAAAGCGGGCGATAAAGTCGTCACCACCGGCGGGATTGTCGGCAAGATTACTGAGGTTCGCGACACAAGTTTCCTGATCAGAAGCGCGGACAAAACGATCCTGGAGATTGCCCGTACCGCGGTTGCGGGCGTCGACACGGAAGAGCAGAAGTAGATTTCCAGAGTGTACGTCGCGCGTTGATTTATGAAGAAACGAAGTTTACTCCAGCGGTCAATTATCATCGCCATCGTTACGGTTGTAGGTCTTTATATAGTGATTGGACCTCACGGCCGGCGACCGCATTTCAACGACCTCAAGTGGTCGGGCATTAAAGCAAACCTCGCTAATAACATTCGTCTGGGTCTCGATCTCAAAGGCGGATCGCATCTGGTGATGCGCGTCAAGACCGAGGACTACCTGAAGCGGTTGACTGAGGATAACGCCATCGCGGCCCAAAACGCCGCGAAGGATGCCGGCTTTGACGTAAAGGACGCGCACGCGGTAACCAGCGCCGGAAATTACCAGGTGGTAATGACGATTGGCGATCCGTCAAAAGTTAATGACGTGCGCGACGCGGTGCAGAAGAAAGTCGATCTCGTCGATAACGTGGGTTGGTCGTTGTCGTCATCAGGCAACGTTTTGACCTGGACCTTGAGCGGATCCGCCCAGCGAACGCTCGCCGATTCAGCGACCGAGCAAGCGCTGAAGATTATCGAAAGCCGGATTAATGCTATTGGCGTTGCCGAGCCCACCTTGCAGCGTCATGGCGGCCAAAACTCGCATGAGATTCTTTTGCAGATGCCCGGCATTCAGGATCCTGAGCACGTCAAGCAATTACTCAAAGGTCAATCACATCTCGAGCTGGTCCATGTCGTTGGCCCGGCTAGTCCGGCGCCCGCGCAGACCTTCGTGACCCAGGACGAGGCGATCGCATCGCTCAATAGCGGCGGCAAGATTCCTGCAAACCGGCGCGTCCTTCCTTATACCGAGCGAGCCGATCTGACCGCGACGGCAGATGTCAGCGCGAACGCGGCGAAATCACAGAAGTGGGTGGTGGTTGAATCCCCTGCGATTATCGATGGCATCGATCTGCGATCGGCGCAGGCGATTCCTGAACGGGCCGGTGGCGACAAATATCAAATTACTTTCTCGCTCAAGAAAAATGGAGCGGACAAGTTTGGTACGTGGACCGGCGCGAATATCAACGAGTACATGGGCGTGGTCCTTAACGACGAAGTAAAGTCGATCGCCTTTATCAAATCTCAGATTTTCGACCAGGGCGAAATCACCGGAAACTTCACCAAAGAACAGGGCGACGATTTGGCGTTGACTCTTCGTTCAGGCGCGCTGCCTGCTCCGATTGAGTATTCGGAAGAGCGCACCGTGGGACCAAGCCTGGGGCAGGATTCGATCCGTTCCGGCGTGCGAGCGTCTCTGCTCGGACTGGCCCTGGTTGTGCTGTTCATGCTTATTTATTATCGAGGTTCGGGTATCAACGCGATCGTGGCTCTATTGCTTAACATGGTCCTGATGCTCGCGGGTCTGATCATTTTTGGCGCGACGCTGACCCTTCCCGGGATCGCCGGCATCATTCTGACAATCGGTATGGCTGTCGATTCGAACGTTCTCATCTTTGAGCGTATTCGCGAGGAGATGCGGTCCGGAAAAACAATACCTTCGTCCATTGAACAGGGTTTCGCGCACGCTTTC
>DNNE01000074.1:13600-16546 GCA_003487805.1 Blastocatellia bacterium
AGGGTTTCGCGCACGCTTTCGTGACGATCATCGACACGCACGTTACCACTATCGTCTCGTCGTTATTTCTGTACGCCTTTGGCGTAGGCCCCATCCGCGGGTTCGCGGTCACGCTGGTGCTCGGTTTGCTGATTAATTTGTTTTCGGCGGTTTATGTTTCGCGAACGATTTTCATGTGGGTGCTCACTCGCAAGGGCAGGCGCGTAGAATCGTTAAGCATCTGATTGTAGAAGCTAATCTTCATGGTTCGATTATTTCATGATGTAAAGATCGACTGGCTCGGCAAGCGCCGTTTCTTCATCGGCTTGTCGATTTTGCTTATGTTCGCGGGAATGGGCACCGCGCTATATCGCCACAAGTTTCACCCCGGCGGGAGCGACGCCTTTAACCTCGGAGTCGATTTCAAAGGTGGAACAGTAGTCACGGTCCGATTCAAGCAACAGGTCAGCGTGGATCAACTGCGCCGCGCAATTGACGGTGCGGGTATTCATGACGCGATCATTCAACCTGTGCTGGATAAACGCGGCTGGTTCCTCATCAAGGTCGCTCATCAGGGTTCTGCGGAAGTCGCTATGGAAAGCCAGGCGGGAGTCGATGCGGCGCGAGATAACGTAAGAAAGGCCCTGAATACTTTTGGCCCCGAGACAAATCCAACCAAGACTCTTGAAGAAGACCAACAGGCAGCTTACAAGATCGAAGGGACTGACGCAGTTGGTCAGGTCGCCAGCAAGCAGTTGCGCACACAAGCCATTGCCGTGACGGTCGCGGCGCTGATCGGGATGTTGCTCTTCATTGCGTTCCGGTTCGAATGGACGTATGGCGCGGCAGCTGTGATCGCAGTCTTCCACACGGTTTTGGTCACTCTCGGTCTTTTTTCTATCTTCCAAATCGAGATCAATTTGACTGTAATTGCGGCTCTGTTGACTCTGGTAGGCTTTGACGTAAACGACTCGATCGTGATCTTCGATCGCATTCGCGAGAATCGAAAGCTGTACCGGCGCATGAATCTGTACGATGTGACGAATCTTTCGATCAATCAGACGTTGTCCCGAACCGTGATCACTTCGGGGCTCGTGTTCCTGTCGGTGGTGTCGTTGGTACTGCTCGGCGGCGAAACGCTGAGGCCATTCTCGTTGGCTTTGCTAATGGGAATTGTGTTTGGAACTTACGACACGATCGCGGTTGCCGGGCCGTTGATGGTTTGGTGGGAGAAGCGCGTGGCCGCTTCAGAGGGAGCTACGGCCGCAAAAGCCGGAGCTTCAACTGCGCGAAGTTCCGCCCGGACCGAGCGGGCGCGCGATGGTGTTGCGAAGCCGTCCAGAGCTGCCCTGGCGCGGGAACAAAAATAACCACGGGGCGTCTAATCAATTGCGTTTAGTTGGTCGGTGTTGATTGCAGTTGAGCCTCGGGGACCTGATTTTTCTAAGAGTTTTCTCCTTGACTTTGCCCGCGATTGCGGCATAGACTGCGGCCGTTGCTGGCCAATTAAATAGCTCGTACACGGTGCCCTTGCTTCATGAAAAAGGGGAATGCAGGGACGCATGTAACGTCGAACTGGCCAGTTTCTTTTGTGTTTCGCAGGGTGGCTGGGCTCGATGTGAACACGCAAACCCTCCGGTGTTACCTTCTTCTTGTCGCAGTTTGCGGGTTCGATCACGATTTGCGTGATCATTTGAACTGGTTTGATCCATTTCATAACCCTTGACCCCAATTGGCGCCGATTTTGGGAGGACTGAGAAAATGTTCGAACATCTGGTTGAGTCAGGATCGCATACCGAAGATCTCAAACGAAAAGGTTCGTTTCTTGCCGGCTTTGCGATTCTTTATCTGGTGCTGATCTTTACCGTTATGATCGCGGGAATCTTGATGGCTCCCGCTTACATCGATCAGCAAGCCCTGGAACTCACGGCGTTGGTTGCTCCTGTCCCGGTGCCACAGGCACAGCAGCAGAAACAGGAAGCGAAACCCGAAAAGCAGGAACTTGCGAAAAACGTCGACGTCCGCAAAGAGCTAATTGCAAACGTCGATCGTCCCGATCTGGTGCCTAAAGAGATCGGCAAGAAGGCCAGCGATATTCCGCCCGTGCGCAGCAACGTGGTGACGATGCAGGGTTCAAGCAATTCAAATGCGGTTACGCCGATGGCTCCCGGCGCCGGAACTGGTTCGATTGTCTCCGCTCCTGAGAGAGTTGAAATCAAGGATGAGCCGCCCGCACCAGCGCCGACCCCGAAGCCGACGCCGCATGCGCCGATTTCCGGCGGCGTGTTGAACGGCAAAGCGGTCCATCTGGTGACGCCGCCATATCCGGCGATCGCGCGCAGCGCTCACGCGTCAGGTGCAGTGCAGGTTCAGGTTCTGATTGATGAAAATGGAAACGTGATCTCAGCGAACGCAGTTTCCGGCCACCCGCTTTTGCGAGCGGCAGCCGTCGCGGCAGCTCACGCGTCGAAATTTACACCTACGAAACTTTCCGGCCAGCCGGTGAAGGTCAACGGCGTAATCATTTACAACTTTGTGGCGCAGTAAGTAATCCGGCGCTGGTTTGCTCCAGAGCGAAACCGAGAGCTGCCAGCGCTCGGTCTTAACTGCCGGTCAGGAATTCAATGTAATCAAACCTTTTGGAGGAGTTACCGTGACAATTCTGACAACCATCCTCGGAACGAAAGCGATCGGCTTTCTTCTGTTTCTCTTGCAGACGCCGAGTCCGTCTGCCGCGGCGGGCGGCAATGAATTCACTATTACTGAAATGATCAAGAACATGGGACCCGTCGCGATAACGGTGGTGATCATTCTGCTGATCATGTCCGTGTATTCGATCGCGATCATGGTCGAGCGTTACCTGACCTACACCGCGGCGAAAAAGCAGTCCCGCGAATTCGCGCCGCGCGTCGCCCAGGCTTTGAAGAACAATCGCATTGAAGAAGCGATCAACATCAGCGACAAGCA
>DNNE01000074.1:16862-17473 GCA_003487805.1 Blastocatellia bacterium
ATCAGCGACAAGCACCGCAAGTCGCACCTGGCAATGGTCGTCAACAGCGGCCTGCAGGAATTTCGTGCGCACGAACAGTCGAGCGATATTTCGGGCGAGGAGATCGAAGCCTCCAAGCGCGCGCTGCAAAGAGCTATCGCTATTAAGACGGCCGAGTTTCGTCGTGGTCTGTCGGGTCTGGCGACCATCGGTTCGACGGCGCCGTTCGTGGGTCTCTTCGGTACTGTGTTCGGCATCATCAACGCCTTCCGCGGAATGAAGAATGCGGAGACAGCCGGTATTGCGGCGGTCGCGGGCGGAATTTCAGAGGCGCTCTTTACTACTGCGCTCGGTCTGGTGGTGGCGGTTCCCGCCGTATGGTTGTTCAACTACTTCACGGGCAAGGTCGATGGTTTCATTGTCGAAATGGACAACTCGGCTTCTGAACTCGTCGATTATTTCATCAAGAATCGGACGAAGCAGTTGAATCCATAAAAGTCACGGTTTGAATCGGTCGAGGATAAACGGTGCCCGACCGCGCTCAGGGAAAAGGAGTTTTCAGTTATGGGAATGCAAGCAGCAGGTGGCGGCGGCGGGCTGCAGTCAGAAATTAACGTCACGCCGATGGTCGA
>DNNE01000074.1:17745-49591 GCA_003487805.1 Blastocatellia bacterium
GCGGTGATGGCGGAGATCAACGTTACGCCGATGGTGGACGTAATGTTGGTGCTGCTGATCATCTTCATGGTGGTCACGCCGTTCCTGCAACAAGGCATTCAGGTTGCTATTCCGCGCGAGATGAAAAACCCGGACGAAGATCAGGCCATCAACAAGGAGTCCGCGGTGATCATCTCGGTCCCGAAGGATGGCGATTACTACCTCGGGAAAAAGAAAGTCAATCTTGACGATCTGAAGGCGGCAGTCGAGAAGGCGCTGGCCAATAAGAAAGAAGAAGACAAGATTGTCTATATCAAGAGCGGCATCGACGTCAGTTACGGAGAGGTCGTGAAGGTCATCAATGCCGTGCGCGAAAAAGGTGTAGATAAGATCGGCTTGGTGGCCGACAAGAAGAAAGGCAAGGCAGCAGCAGCCGCCGCGCCGGCGACCTAACGCCAATCTGATTCGGGTACGCTTTGATTTTGATTGCCCGCTCGCTACTGCGGGCGGTTCTGACATGATGAGGAAAGTTTATGGCAATGAGTTCCGGGGGAAGTAATCGTGCTGTCCCCTACATCAACGTTACCCCACTGATCGACGTGCTTCTGGTCGTGATAATCATTTTCATGGTGGTCACACCGCTAAAGCCCAGCAGATTCAAGGCAGACATCCCGACGCAGCGTGATCCGAATGAAGACGTAAGCAAGCTAAAGCCAAACCCGCTTACTTTGGTGGTGTCGATTTCTCCGGATCTTCAGATCAAACTCAATCAGGATGCAATGGGTTCGGTTAATGACCCAAGTGAGCTGTCGAATAAACTGCAACAAACTTTCCAACAGCGCAAAGAGCAGCACGCGTACAAGGTTGGAATGGAAGCGGCGACGCAAATTTCAGAAGACCAGCGCATTGAGAAAACCGTGTTCGTTAAAGCGCCCCGTGCTCTGCATTATGGTGATGTCGTGAAGGTCATCGATGCCATCAAGGGGGCCGGCGCCAATCCGGTTGGCTTGCAGGTCGACGATCTGCCCTAGTCAAACATTTGACGATTTTTCGCCGGCGATCTTCTCAGCAACGATATTTACGCTTTACGGAAGGCGCGGCATCATCTTCCTTAACGGAGCTAACAGAATGAGATTCTCCTGGTCCCGGATCGGCGCGACAGCGATCCTGGGTTTGTTTGTAGCCGCCAGCGCGGGCTGCACCGTCGTCAACAAAATCAGAGCAAAGAACGAACTCAACGAAACGGCGCGGGCTTATAAAGCAGGACGCTTCGAAGAAGCCGAAAATCATGCCAAGCGCGCCCTCTATCTTGATCCGAGTAATCCGACCGCTCCGATTTTCATCGCCAGAATAATCCACCAACAGTACAAACCCGGCGTCGATTCGCCGGACAACATCCAACGCGCGCACGAGGCCATTGATGCTTATCAGCGAGTGCTGCAACAGAACCCTAAAAACGATGAAGCATTCAAAGCGATTTCCGTTTTGTATTCAGCCATCAAGGACGATCAGAGTCTTCGCGCCTGGATTACCAAGCGCGCCACCGATGCAAGCCAACCGAACGATAAACGAGCTGAAGCTTACGCTATCCTGGCCGGTAAAGACTGGGATTGTTCTTACAAAGTTACCGAGCAACCGGACGTAAAGATAACTTCAACTGAAGGCGGCTCGGCAAAGGTCACTTACAAAAAAACGAAAGACCAAAAGGATTTTGACGCGATCCAGAAGTGCGTTGTGCGAGGTCTGGAAGAGGCCGAAACCGCAATCAAGTACGATTCAAACAACGAATCTGCCTGGTCCTACAAGACGAACCTTCTGCTCGAGGCCGCCAAGCAGGCTGAAATGGATGGTAAGGCCGACCAGAAGGCGCAGTACGAGAAACAAGCAGATGTCGCCGGTAAGCGCGCCGGGGCTCTAGCCGATGAGCGACGCAAGAAAGAAGAAGCGGCAGACGCGGCGGCAGGTACGCCCACACCTTAGAAGCTCCAGCACACAACAGGTACGCTCGTTACGGGCATCCAGAATAGGTGACGCAGACTCTTAGAGGTCGCGCGTCACCTATTGCTATAATGACAGAGGTCAGAAGTCAGATGTCAGAGATCAGCTTCTCCTGATCTCTGATGACTGATCTCTGACCTCTGCTGTCTTATGATTCGCATCGAAGAAATCTGCGACAAAGTCCGTCGCAATCATCCACAAGCGGATCTCAATCTGCTGCGCCGGGCTTACCTGTTTTCCGCGCGTGAGCACCGGGGGCAAAAACGCGCTTCCGGCGAGTCATACCTGGTTCACCCGCTGGAGGTCGCTAACATACTCGCGGACATGCGACTCGATGTCGTGTCTGTGTCAACCGGCTTACTTCACGACGTGGTTGAAGACACGCTGGCGGACGCGAGCACTATCCGTGAATATTTCGGCGAAGAAGTCGCGCACCTGGTTGAAGGCCTTACCAAGATTGCGCACATCAGCAAGCTGTCGCGCGAAGAACAACAAGCCGAGAATGTTCGCAAGATGCTCCTCGCGATGGTCGACGATGTACGGGTCGTGCTGGTGAAGCTGGCTGATCGGCTTCACAACATGCGGACGCTGGAATACCTCAGCCCGGATAAGCGTCGCCGGATCGCCCAGGAAACCATGGACATTTATGCGCCGATTGCGCATCGACTGGGAATGGGCAAACTGCGCGGCGAGCTCGAGGATCTCGCATTCAAGAACCTTCATCCGGAAGATTATCGCGACCTGACCGCGCAGTTGGAAAAACGCAGGGCCGCAAACGAAGCTTTTCTGAACGACATCACCGCGACGATCGAGGAGACAATGCGGGAAGCCGACGTTCCTTTCATGCGCATCGAAGGACGGGTCAAGCGTCTTTACTCGATCTGGAAGAAGCTGGGCGCGCAGGAGATCGATATCGATCAGGTTTACGACCTGGTTGCCGCGCGCGTTATCACTCCGAACGAGATTCGTCACTGCTATGCGGCGCTGGGCGTTATTCACAACGCCTGGAAACCGGTTCCGGGACGATTCAAAGACTGGATCGCGACGCCGCGCGACAATCTCTATCAATCGCTGCACACTTCAGTAATTGGTTCCAAGGGCCAGCCATTTGAAGTTCAGATTCGTACCGAGCAGATGCACCTGATCGCGGAAGAAGGTGTCGCCGCGCACTGGAAATACAAGGAAGGCAAGCGCGGGCCGCGCGAGGATGATGAAGCTTTAAAGGTTCTGCGATCGCTTGTCGAATGGACCCAGGAAGTGAAAGACTCGCGCGAATTCATCGATGCGCTGAAGCTCGATCTTTATCCCAAGGATGTTTACGCGTTCACTCCGATGGGGAGAGTCATTCAACTACCGCGCGGCGCGACTCCCGTCGATTTTGCTTACATGATTCACTCGGAAGTGGGCAATACCTGCACCGGCGCGCGGCTCAACGGGCGCATGGTGCCGTTGCGCACCATGATTCAAAACGGAGACGTAGTTGAAATAGTGCGCAGCTCGAATGCGCATCCATCGCGTGACTGGTTGAACTTTGTCGTCACTTCGCGCGCGCGCAATCGCGTACGTCACTGGGTTGCCGATCAGCAGCGCACTGAGTCGATCGAGATCGGACGCAAGCTGCTGGACAAGGAAGCCGGCCGTTTTCAACTGACAGTGAAGAAAATGCTGAGCGACAGCAACGGCGATCTCAAGCGGATCTCGAACGAGTACGGGTATGGCCGTCCGGATGATCTGCTGGCCGCGATCGGATACGGAAAGATTGTTCCGCGCAATGTTATCGCGAAGTACCTGGGGCCGGAAAAGTTTGAGGCGCTCGACAAACAAAAAGAATCACGGCTGCGCACGGGAGTGCGCGCGGTCAAGCGTCTGATTACCGGCGATGATGCGATTATCGTGCGCGGCGTAGAGGACCTGATGGTTAATCGTGCGCGCTGTTGCAATCCGCTGCACGGCGAGCAAATCATCGGCTACATCACCCGCGGCAAGGGCGTAGCCGTCCACACTGCGCGTTGCAAGAACGTGAAACAGTTGATGGTTAATCCCGAACGAATCGTGACGGTTGAATGGGCTTCGAAGCCTGAGAAGACCGCCTATGCGGTTAAGTTATTGGCCGTCACTGAGAATCGCACCGGCATGATCGCGGGAATCACCGGAGCAATCTCCGACATGAAAACCGGAATTCGCGACGCCCGCGCGTCCGTAGGTCCTGATCAGAAAGGCCGCATCGAAGTGACTGTCGAAGTGTTTGATGTGAAGCACCTCGATAAGGTGATGAGTTCGGTAAAGAACGTATCCGGCGTGCTCGATGTTGAGCGCTTGCAGGGAGCTGCGTAAGTTCTCCCGAACCCGTACCGGCGGTATCGGGTCAGTTCGTCTGCGAAATGTCCTTCTGATGCCCGGTGTTCGGGGTGCGGCCAAACGACTTCTAACAATGGGTTTGGTGACCCGCGCAAAAGATCTCACAAAACGCTTGACACAACCCTGGCATCGGCTTAAGATGCGCCCGATTCCTGGATGACATACCAACATCCTGTACGGTCAAGGAAGTATCGACCCCGGAGATGTCTTGAACCTCAACCGCTTCAAACAGTACCTCGACGTTGTAACCAACGTACTTGTCGTGCTTCTTATCCTAGCGGCTTTTGCTGTAGGTGCCCGACAATACTTTCGGCCAAAAGAGCGGCCGTTTGATAACGCGAGGTTGAGTGTTGGCACGGCCTTCCCAGCCATTCCCGAATTAAACTACGGGCGAACACCCAAGACCGTTTTGCTCGCATTGAACGTCTATTGCAAGTACTGCATTGAAAGTATTCCGTTTTATCAGCGACTGGCTCAGGCGCAAAAAGAGAACGAGAGTTCATTTCAACTTGCGGCCATATTCCTTAATAAAGGGGCCGACGAGGTGAGCGATTTCGTCCGAGAGAAGCAACTCTCTGTGGTTGCCATGCCCAACGTGGATTTTTCGAGTGCTCGAATATCGACGACGCCGACCATCGCCTTGCTGGACAACAGCGGGAAGGTGCTTAACTCCTGGGTCGGTGAACTAGATGAAGAACGAGAGAAGGAAGTGTTCACAGCGATCGGCGTTCCTTACAAACCGCGCACAGAATCTCCTTCTGGTACGAGTGCGATAAACAAGAAGAAAACAATTGACTTGTTTGATGAGTATAAGCCCTTGTTGACGATTGAGCCTCGCACAAGCGCTGATGACCGGGAGAAGAGATTTGTAACGTTCTTCGACGTTGATAGCCAGGGGAACCTCTATCTCCTTGATCTGCACTCGTTGCTCGTTTATGACTCGCAGGGGCATTTAAGCAGTTCGCAGCCTTATCCAAAGGGGTTTAAGCCGCCTATTTGTGTGAGTGACGGCGGCAAGATTTATTCTCCGACCGAAACTGGCCTTTCGGTCTACAACGCCGCGCTCGTTAAAGAGCAAGACATACCACTTAACGGAGCCATAACTCCTCAATCAAGAGTGCTCAAGATGACATTGGATAGAGCTCGGGATCAACTCTATCTGCAAGTGTATGATGAGTCCAAACCTTCTCAAAAACTGTTCAGGGTCGACCTCGGCACATTTCAAACGAAGGAAATGTTCGATCTTAAGAATCCGGTGCGTTTTCATCCAAATTATACTCCCGGAGCTTTCGATTTTGCCGTGGGCTCTCGGTACTTGTACGTGTCGGATATGCGCGAGTACAAAGTGTTCATGTATTCCCTGGAAGGCGGATCTTTGATTAAGACGCTCAGTCGGCCAGATCGCGGTTTGCCGATTCGTCCCGAAGACGCCGATTTGCCTTTCAGGAAGGTCCAGATCGATTTCAAAGACGGCTTTCAGCTCCGAGATTATCCTCCGATTGCTCATTTGAGTTTCTCAAACAAGAAGAGATTACTGGTGTGGTCCAGTGGGCGCGACGCCAGTCATCGCCAGCTTGTAGATGTCTATGACGAGGAGTTGAGATTTATCGGGGCCGATTTTAAATATGCCCATCCATCAATGAGCAATTATGTTTTCGCGAACGGCAGGGTATACGCACCCGATTATGGATTCGGGAGAGAGGTTAGTAGGTCGCGCCTTTCTCCTCTTGAGGTGCCAATGATCCCACTTTCAATCAAGGTATTCAGTGAATAATTCAGCTCTCAGAAAATTGCAGGAGGTCAGGAAACGTATGAAGAGGATATGGTGGTTGGCGCGACTGGTGGCTATGAGCTTGGCCATCTATTGCATCTTGGGAATTGCCAATGGCTCGCTGCAACTAAGTGTAAGGGCAGACGACGGCGGCGGCGGCGACCCCGGCGGCGGATGCAGCCAAAGCTGCTGGTATTCCCAGATCCAAGATAAATGTTTTTGCGACCAGAGTGGTTGCGACTCGTGCATAATGCCGAGCGGCAGCGGTGCGCGTTGCGGAGCCTGCTATAAGAAACCAAACCTGGAATGAATTGTGGCAGCCTTGGTTCTGGATTGTTTGGTTGTCGGACTTGATCGAGGCGGCGGGAAGCTCTTAATTCCCCTGGTTCCTGCGACTCAATAGCGCGGGAAGGCTTTTGGGTCAATTGAGAATGGTAGCTTCCGCCCAGCCGTCGCTGTCACTAACGTCTCCAATGTTTTTCGGTTTACTATCAACTGCGCGCCGTGTTGCGGCTAGTATTGGCCTGTCTGTGGCGGTGTTCGGATCATCTGCAGTCGATGTTTTTGCCGCCGATAGTAACGGCTTATTACGAAACGCGGATCTCGATGCGATCATTGGGGCTGCGGACGTTCGTGGTCAGGGAAAGGAAGCAGACCGAAAACCAGGCGCCGTTGAGAAAGAAAACCTAAAGCAACAAGCGGTGTTGGTGATTCACAGAATCATCGATCGGGCCCAGGAGATCAGCGACGTCGAAGTACGGACTTCAGTCATATCAAATGCGCTCGCCTTGCTTTGGAACTACGACGAGCAATATGCGGTTTCGAGCTTTCAACAAAATATCGATCGCCTTCTGGAAAAGTACTCAGCCGATGACGCGACCCCTGCGGAACGACTGAAGTTGGCTGCCGCCATTAGGCAGTTGGTTACTGCGGTTGCGCCCCGCAACCAGGCCCAAGCCGATCAAGCTCTCGAGCGATACAAGAAAACTACCGGCGAAGGGGCGGGCGATGAAAAGAGAGGCCTCTCGCCCAAGGAGCGGCTGTCGATTGCGCAGGCCAACCTTGATTTCGATGTCAAGCAATCCGCCGCTCTCGCAGAAGCAATTCTCCGATTGGGTGTGCCCTCGATGTTTCCCGACTATCTCTCACAACTCGAAGATCGGAATCCCGATCTCTCCAACTCACTTTATCGGGTCGGTCTTTCACAACTAATCAGCAATCCGATTTATAGTCCGGTGCACGCCACTATTCTTTCGGCTTATGTCTTTCGTGAAAAATTACTCCTGATTGAGATTAGAACTAACAGTGCGGCGAGCCCGGCGCCCCAATTCGGGTCCCTCACCACGAATCTCAATCCTGAGCAACTAACAGTTGACCGTGAACTGGCCGCCGAGTACTTAACTGCGGCCGAAGCCTTCCTGCGGCAGCGATTGGTCGCACTCCATGGGCAAACAACACTTAATCCAGAGTACGTGGTCCAATGCTATTCTTTGGCCGTCAAATTGAACGCCTATGCCTCGAGATTGAGCTTGGCACGAGATGATCGATGGCGGCAGTTGAGCGTGCAGTTCGACCTGCTAGCGCACCGTGCCGGGGTTACCTCCGAAGATTTGAGTAACATCGCCCTGCTGGCGGAACGATTAGCGACAGAAGAGACATTTTTCAAATCTGATGACGGCGCTAGCTCCTTTGAAAGGGCTAAAGCTTCGAAAGAGGATGCAGAAAGAACCGAGCTGCTCGTTCGCGGCATACACGAGCTTGTGGAGGCTCAGAAGTATTCTGAAGCCGAACGAAAGCTTGTTGAGATCAAGGATGAAGAAATCAAGGTTAAGGTCACTGATTATTTGAATTTTCGGGCAGGTAAGGTCGCGGTCTCGAAGAGGAAATGGATCGATCTGTCCACATATTTAGCAAGAATTGCCGATGCGCGTTTCCGAACCTACCTTTTGTTAGAAGGAATGGATGCGGCATTCAAGTCGAAAAAGAAAGATTTAGCCTCGAAGTATTTGCAAAATCTTGCCGACCTAATCTCAACCATCGATAACAAGTCAGATAAAGCCAAAGCACTCGTGGCAATGAGTGGCGTGCTCAGTTCGAACGAATCCGAAGAATCAAGCCAAGCCGTGCTCGATGCCATTAGGGCGATCAATCAAGCTGACGATTACGATGGAGGAGACTACTCTGTGACCGTAGACCTGCCAAAACTGAGTCTTTCGTTTCGTTTGAAGAATTCGAACATTGCCACTAGCCTGCAAAACTTTTCCAAAATAGATTGGGATCGATCCATTAACGCGACCAACACAATTAACAGAGTCGAAATACGAGCAATGGCGCAGATAGCAGCCTGCCGCGCGGTGCTTTAGCTTTTTCAGTTCACTCGAAGGATAAAGCCAGCGAGCTCGAATGAAGATCCCGCACCCGAATAGAGGACGCTTGTATCAGCCAACCGAATCTTTCGGATTTCCTTCCGTATCGTAAATCTCGATATTGTCCGAGTAAGGTTTGACCTGATCGGTAACTTCTGCGGCGTCGCCGACGATGACGATTGCCGCCTTGTCCGGCGTGACGTACTTCTGTGCTACAGCTTGAATGTCGGCCGTGGTGACCGCGTTGACTTGATCGCGATAGGTACGCAGATAGTCATCCGGCAGATCAAGCATCTTGATATTCACGATCTGATCGATCAATCCATCCTGCGTCTCGATGCGAATGGGAAAAACGCCGCTAAGGTAGGACTGTGCGTTGGTGATTTCTTCATTTGATACTGCATCGTTGCGAATGCGATCCAGTTCGTAAAAGAACTCCTGCAACGAAGCCCCCGTCACGGCGGTGCGCACTTCCGCAGTGGCGCGAAAAGTTCCCGCCAGCCGGCGCGCATCCAGATTTGAATATGCGCCGTAAGTGTATCCCTTATGCTCACGCAGGTTCATGAACAGTCGCGACGAGGCATTAGATCCCAGAATTGTGTGCATCAGCAGCATCGGAAAATAATCCGGGCTGGTGCGGGTAATCGCTTCGTTTGCAATCACGATGTTTGATTGAGCTGAGCCGGGACGATCCACCAGATAAATCGTTCGTTCGGTTCGCTTTGGAAGTGCCGGAGACGGAACGGGTGACGCATCGCCACGGTCCCATCCGGCAAACAATTCGTCGATTCGCCCCATCAAGTCATCGTGTTGAAAGTCGCCAATCACAACCAGCTCTGCGCTGTTGGGAATGAATGTCGAGACGCGGAAGGACAGCAGATCGTCGCGCGTCAGCGCGTCCAGCATTTCTTCGGTCGGCGATATGGACGAGTAAGGATGTGTCCCGAAAATCACCCCGGCCATGCGCTCGGAAGCAAGAAAATTCGGTTGCGCTCGCTGCTGAATTAAGAGCTGCTTCGTGTTTTCGCGGGCGAGGTCAACTTCGTTCTGCGGAAAAGTAGATCGCAACGTCACGTCGGCTAACAGTTCGAGCACTTCAGCGGCGTAAATTGATAGCGAGGATGCGGCGACCGTACTGAAGTCCGAAGTCGATCCAACTGATAGGGTGGCGCCGAGTCGTTCGATCTCTTCCGCGATTTTTCGGCTGGTTCGCGTTTCCGTTCCTTCCGACAAGAGATGCGACATCATGTCGCTCAATCCGGGTAGGTTCTCCGGATCATTCGCATCGCCGGATCTGAACGCGAGTCGAAAACTAATCAGCGGCAGCCGCCTGTCTTCGACCAGCACCAATCCCAGACCATTTGAGAGCGTGGTACCGAACGCGACCGGAAGATTGAGCGGATGGGCCGCCAGCGGTGACGGCATCTCACGACGAAAGGTTTCGGCTTGCATTATTGTGCTCATTAAGCGGGACGAAGAAAGATCAATTCGATTCGATTGGTTGCGGTTGTGCCACCGGCAGCGGTGCGCCCGCGGGTGCGTCGTCCGGAGACGGCGGAACCTGTGGCAACGGCGCCGTCGGCTGGTCGGGCTCGCCCGGTTCATGGGGCGCGGCTGGCGCAGCTTCTTCGGCGGACGGCTCGATATTCAGCAACACGCGGTTGTCTGTGTCCAGATGTTGCGCCACCACATCGCGAATTTGATCTGCCGTCACGTCGAGATAGGTCTGCAAGTCAGTATTGAATAGCTCAGGCTCGTCGTCATAGAGCGCAGATTCGGCAATCTGCTGGGCGCGAAACAACGATGATTGCCGGCTCCGCACCGCCGCGTTGAAAAGGTTGTTGCGTAACTTTTCCATCTCTTCGGCGCTCGGACCAGCGGTGGCTAACTGTCGAATCTCGTCGAAAATGATCTCGCGAATATGAGTACCTTCATGATCAGGCTTGGGAATCACCACGATGAACAATCCGGACGGCCCGCGGCGTTCGTCTATGCCACCCTGGATTTGCACGATAGACTCTTCGCCCTTCACCAGTTTCTGATAGAGGCGCGCGCTTTCTCCTTCAAACAGCAAGTGGCTCGCCAGGGACAAAGCATAAAACTCCGGAGTTCGCCGCGCCGGGATCTTCCATCCCAAGGCAAACGCCGGCACCGGCGCCAGCCTGTCGAGGAACACATCCGTCTGCTCAGCGACCGCGACCGGTTCACTCACATCGACTGGCGGCGGCGGCTGCTGGCTGGGAATTGTCGCAAAGTATTTGTCGATCAAAGATCGCGTTTCAGGCGGATCGAAATCGCCGGCGATTGATAGCACTGCATTGTTCGGCGCGTAATAGACGCGAAAGAACTCGCGGATGTCTTCAACGGTTGCGGCGTCGAGATCTTCCATCGATCCGATGGTCGAATGCGCATTCGCGGGATTTTGAAAACTCATCTCGAACAGCCGCAGAAAACCGTTAACGTACGGCTGATTGTCGTAACGTAAACGCTTTTCTTCCTTCACGGCTTCGCGTTGATTGTCGAGGTTCTCCTGCGTCACGGCGAGTGATCGCATACGATCACTTTCCAGCCAGAGCGCGAGCGGCAACTGGCTGGAGGGCAAGGTCTCAAAATAATTTGTGCGTTCACTCGAAGTCGTGCCGTTCATCGTACCGCCGGCGTTTGAAATGTATTGAAAGTGCGCGGCTTTCGGTACATTCTCGGAACCTTGAAACATCATGTGCTCGAACAGATGAGCAAACCCGGTGCGCCCTTCGCGCTCGTTTCGCGAGCCGACATCGTAATAGACGGCAACCGACACCACTGGGACGGAGTGGTCTTCGTTCAGAATTACGCGCAGGCCGTTCTCTAAAGTGAATTGTTCGATAGGTGTGTGTGGAACGTGAAAAGTTTTCTGCACAAGCTGCTCGATTCAACCCGCGCGTTGCGGTTGCTTGAAGATCGTTTGGGGGAATGTAAGGAAAGATTCTAGCGCGGAATCGATCGATAAACAAAGACGCTCCATTGTGTTGTCTTATTGACCCACAATGGAGCGGATTCGTTTTGTGGCGCTATTGATATGCTGCAAAGAGACTAAGGTTTGTTCTCGCCCACCATCCCACGCAATTCAGCGCGCAATCGTTCAATCTCTCCGAGCTTTTGCTCGACGCGTTCAAAGAGGGCGCTCTGAGTTTTGATGCCCTCGTCGATTAAAAAGGCGGCCGCCTCAGCGCGGGTGCCGAATACGCCGGCCTGGACCAGTTGGCCCAATTTTGTCTGCGCGTCCTGGGATACTTTCACTGCCAGCATGTAGTCGTCTTTGGCGGAAATTGCCCGCTCAATCGTGCGGCTGATGTCCCGGCCGATAGCCGATAGTTGTTCCGGTAAACGCGCAGCCATGTCGCGTACTGAGGCGCCCATGGTCGAACGATCGCCCTCATGCTCGGCTTCAGGTTCGTGTACTAATAACTCTTCGCTTGCTTCGGAACCGTTTGGTTCCGATTGGAAAGATGTGCTCATGAATATGCTCCTTACTTCGGTAGAACTCTTGTACGATTCCGCGGGGTTAGAAGTTCATTCTAAGAACCGCACAACGAGGGCGTCAAGGAAGTAACATGTGAGGAGTAACGCATTTGGCGTCCGACAAGCTTTAGCTGGTCGAAGCATGGGCGACAAACTGAAGTTTGTTGGACAGTTATTCCTATGCTGCGTTCAGATCAGCGCAACACGCCGCGCAGCGAGTTGCGGCGATTGGAATTGCCGTCAGGCAACGTGGACAATCCTTCTTTCCTGGATCTTTCTTGCGGATTTTGTTGACGATTTTCACGATGATAAAAATCACGAGCGCGATGATTATGAAGTTGACGACATCGTTGAGGAACGCGCCGTAAGCGATGACGGGAATACCCTTCGCCTTGGCGTCGGCGAGCGAAATTGGTTGGCCCTTTGTATGATCGAGCACCAGGAACAGGCTGGAGAAATCGACCTTGCCGAGTAGCAAGCCAATTGGCGGCATGATGATTCCTTCAACCAACGAAGTGACGATTTTTCCAAAGGCGATGCCGATAATTACCCCGACCGCCAGGTCGACTACGTTTGAGCGTGCGATGAATTCCTTGAATTCTTTCAGCATGGTGGTTTCCTCTTAGACCAGGGCTACTTCCCGACTAAAACCGGGCGGGCAGTAACTCTCCTCTAAACGAAGCTCGGTTATATTTGTAGCCACTAATGACAATCCTTCGACAACGTGTACCCGGCTTTCTCAGCTTCGTCTTTGTTCTTGTAAGTCACGCGGCTGGCCTGGGGTACTCGATCTCGAACTGCACAATCGGCTGGATAATAGCTCCTGGTCCGGATATCGCCAATGACTTCTTTTTCTTCGGCGTCGAGGGCTGCTTCGACCCGCGCAGTGATTACGTCCGGTGCGGTGTCATCGGTGATGCGAATAGCTGGGCCACCGCCGATCATCGATGCGAAGACCGAAAATCCGTCGCACGTCAACTGTCTGCCGTTTCCTTTCACGGGCCAAGCGGTGGGAACGCTCAGAGACGTGCTGAAGTTCGTCACAAACTGATCCAACTTAGGCCATTTGAACGTCGCTTCGTATCCGATCCACAGGGTGACGAGTTTGTCATCAAGAAAGTCGAGAGAGATTGTGCGCACGTCCGGGAAGGCGGTCTTGTCGACACGCGGATCGAAGTGAGGATTAAAGCTCGTCTTCATCACGCCGAAGGGATCTTTGCGGCCGAACTGGACGAGTGGTAACGGCGTCTTCACTTCCTGGGGAGTCATTCCGAGGCGCACACCGAACAACTCACTTGCGTTCGCTAGTTGATCCGGTTTCAGTGAGCAAGTTGCCGATTGCGCGTCCGCGACGATGGAGGTACAGAAGATCGCTACCAGCAGCGAGAGAAGAATTCTAATGTTCAAAGCCAGTTGGCGGTGCATTTGAATGGGCTGATTCTTCATCCTGCAGTAAATCCTTGATCAGGTCTGCCAGCGTCTGCGGCTCAAACGGTGTCGAAACATACTCGTTACAGCCGGCGTCGAGGGCCAGACTTCGATACTCTTCCGCGCCGTAAGCAGAAACCGCAACGATGGGCGTGCGACGCAGAGCGCGATCCTGTCTTATTCGTTGAGTCGCGTCAAGGCCGTTCATTCCCGGCATCATCACATCCATGATGATGAGATCGGGTCGCTCGCTTTGCGCCAGGCTGATTGCTTCTTCACCAGTTTCAGCTTCAATTACCCGGTAGCCGTTCTTGACCAGCCACATCTTCATCATCAGACGCGTGTCGTCGAAATCTTCAACGAGCAGAATCGTAGGTAAAGCGCTACCGGCACGAATTGAGACAGTTTGATCCATGTTTTCTTATGGAGGATTGGGCAAGAGTTGGTACCCGCGGCAGGGGTCGAACCTGCGACCTTTCGCTCCGGAGGCGAACGCTCTAATCCACTGAGCTACGCGGGCATCGGGCTATTCAAAAATAACATAGCGATGAGAGGCGGGGCTAGGGGATAGGGTGTAGGGGATAGGGCTACAGGTGAGCTGTCTTCGATGTTGGAGGTGAAAAAGTAGAGGGCGAAGGATTGTTTCCCGCGCCCTCTTTGATTACTCGGCTAGTTGGTAATGGATCCAACGATTCTTAACAGGTCTTCCTTGTTAAGAGCAATTTGGTAGTCGTAGAGGCTACGTTTGTTCGATGTATCACGGATGGCCCCGACGCGTAGAACCACCTCTTTCGAATTGTTGTCCCATGAAACTGCCGGGGTCTTCTCAAATACCTGAGTGTATCCGCTATTCCTTCGCGACCCTGCTCTTAATAATTTCATTTTATATTCTCCTTGTTAAGTAATTTCATTCGTACACCTAATTTTTGAAAACTCAACCGCCCTCAATTTTATCGGCTGTGCGGTAGCTATTGTACTCGCTGTTTATGAACTGAATAAAGGAAATTACACCCTAACCCCAACACCCTATCCCCTTAACTATGCTTGATGATCACACCTTCGATAATATTCGCTACCTGCTCACAGCGATCGATGGTTTCTTCAAGTTTCTCGTAAACGTCTTTCCACTTGATAACCTCGAGCGGGTCACGAGTCTCAAGGAACAACGCACCCACAGCTCGCTGATAAATGTCGTCGCCTTCATTTTCGAGGCGGTGCAGCTCGACCAGGCGCTCGGTCACACCTTTTGGTTTTTGTAAGATCGAGACGACTTCATTCAATTGCAGGGCCATCCGCTGAATGACTCCGGAAAGTTGACGGGCCGGCTCAGTCGTTTCATGGATGTCGTACATGACGACCGCGCGCGCGGCGCCGTCGATCAAATCGACCACATCGTCCAGTGCTTTGGACATCAGGTAAATGTCTTCGCGATCAAAGGGCGTAATGAACGATTGATTCAGACGCGTCGCCACGTTGTGAGTCAGATCGTCGCAAGCATGTTCGATACTCTTGATGCGCTGCACGTATTCCGTGTAGTCGCCATCGCGATGGGCCATCATCTCAACCAGCGTTTTGGCCGCGTCGTTTATGTACGAAGTCATCTGCGCAAAGAGGGCAAAATACTGTTCTTCACGCGGTAATAGCTTGGCGAACATTAATCAACTCCTGCGAACGATGATTGGTTGCGATAACTGCGAAGGCCCGCACTATAGTCGAAGGTGGTGGATATGTCCATGGGCTCAAGCTTAACTTAATGTTACAAACAAGCTTAGTCAAGATATGCCTGTCACGGCGATTGAACCGAAAGAATGAGCCGTTGCGCTTGCAATTGCATACGTGAGTCGTATATCAACAACGTCATGACTGAACCGACAGACTATTCGCACGTCGTCGAACTGCTGCGCGTCGAATCCGACGCGATCGCCAAGGCCGCTTCGCGCCTGCAGGCGCCAGAGCTTGAGCGCGTGCTCTCGATCTTAAAAAATTGCAAAGGGAAGATTATCCTGCTGGGTGTGGGCAAATCGGGAATCATCGCGCAAAAGATCGCGGCGACCATGACGAGTAGCGGAACTGCCGCAATCCACTTGCATCCTTCCGACGCTTTGCACGGGGGCCTCGGTATCGTGTCTCAGGACGACGCAATCCTGATGCTGAGCAACAGCGGCGAGACAGATGAATTGGTTGAGCTGTTGCCATATCTGAAGCGCAAGGAAGTGCCACTGATTGCGATCGTGGGAAAGTTGAATTCGACAATCGCACGGCGCGCAGATGCGGTTCTGGATGCATCGGTCGATCAGGAAGCCTGCCCGCTCAATCTGGCGCCGACCACGAGCACGACCGTCGCGCTGGCGATTGGCGACGCGCTGGCGATGACGCTCATGCGTGCGAAGGGCCTGACGGAAAGTGAGTTCGCTTCGAATCATCCGGCGGGACAGCTTGGCAAGCGTCTGACTTTGCGGGTTGCCGATCTCATGCATAGCGGCTCGAAAAACCCGACGATTGCGGCGGACGCCGCCTGGATGGAGATCATCTCAACGATCACGCACTTCGGTCTGGGAGCGGTGAACGTTGTCGATGGCGAGGGAAAGCTGGCCGGCATCATTACCGATGGTGATTTGCGTCGATCACTGCAAAGAATCGGTACTGGCGAGATTGGTTTTGCCAACATCAAATGCGATGAGTTGATGACGCGCGATCCGATCGTGACGAATCCAGAAATGCTCGCGTTTGATGCCCTGCGCTTAATGGAGGATCGGCCCTCACAGATCAACGTTCTGCCGGTCGTCGATGGCGATCGCCGGTGCATTGGCCTGATCCGGTTGCATGACATTGTGCGCAGCGGGTTATGAATTAGATTTGGAGTGCGGTGGCAGAGCGAAGCGGCGACACCGCTTTGGATGGGTTTAGCCAGTTTTGCAGAACCTCACGGCGACAAATCGAATTCCAAACCAAAGCGCCGTCGACGCTTTGCTCTGCCGGCGCGCTCCAAAGTTTTTGTCGCTGCTTTTGATGTCCAATCATCAACGAGGATTTACATGATGAAAGCCAACATTGCTGTTAGATACCTAGGCTTTATTTCGATTCTTTTTTGCTTCGGCAATCTTACAGCGCAAGAATCGAATGCCACGCGCGAGCGCCGGGCCGCCGACGCTCCGGCCGCCGAAGCCACGGTCACAGTTAACGAACAATTTCTGAATTCGTTTCTCACCGCGATGTTCGACAATCTGAATGAGCCGTCGATGCCGCTAACGATGGGCGGCGCGCAATCCACCGCGCAATGCCCGAGTGAAATTCGTTTGAAGCGTGAAGTTAACGGCACCCGCACGGCAGTTCATTTCGAGAATGGAAAGATTGTGGGTTCGCTGGCGTTCGTCGGTTCTTACAATCAGAGTCTGATGGGCTGCATTGAATTTACCGGGTGGGCTGAGACGGATGTCAATCTCGATTATGATGCGTCGCGCCGCGCCCTGGTCGCGCGTTTTCATGTGCGTGATATTCATCTGAACAATACGCCGGCGATTCTGAATGGGCCGCTGCTGGGAATGGTGCAGGGAGCAATTGATCGCCGCTACAACCCGGTTGAGTTGTTCACGCTTGAGAAGCTCTCAACCCGAGTAGACATTCAGCCGGCAGGCGGCGCGCTGCAATTACGAGCTAAAGAAGTTCGAGCCGAGGTTACGCCGGCAGCGGTTACGCTTCACATAGTTTACGAGTTCGTGAAGGGGTGAAGCCCGCGGAGGGTTTAGAGTCGGGCTACTGCCCGACTGAGCGGGCGGTAGCCCGCTTCTAAACGTCGGATAATTCGGTTGCCTCAATACTACCTAACCCGCTTCGAACTCTGATAGAATCCGCGCTCTGCGAACGAGCCAAATCTGAGAGTCTTCTGGAGGTTTCCCCTGTGCGAAAAATTAACTTTGCATTCGCTGCCTTGCTGATTGTTGCGGCCAACGCATTCTGCTATGCGCAGACGCCCGACGCGCCGCGCTATCAATTGCCACCAAAGGAAATCGTCGATGCGTTCGATGCTCCGCCATTGCCGCAAGCAGTCCTGAGTCCGTCGAAACAGATGTTGGCGCTTACCTGGCGTCATCCGTATCCGACGATCGCGGAACTGGCGCAGCCGATTCTGCGGATCGCGGGCGCCCGCGTTAATCCAAGAAACAATGGACCACAGCGCGCGACCGATGTCTATGCGATCAGCTTGAAGAAGATCGCCGACGGCAGTGAAGTCAAAGTGATGGTGCCGCCGCAAGCGAATATTTCAAATGTTCATTTTTCACCGGACAGCACGCACTTGTCTTTTCTGAATCGCAAAGACGATCGCATCGAATTGTGGATTGCTGATACAGCTACCGGCCGCGCGAGATTGTTGAGCGGGCTCGATCGCTTGAATGCCACGACTGGCGACCCATGCGATTGGTTGCGCGACAACAAGACCATGGTTTGTCAGTTCGTGCCGGCAGGACGTGGCCCGGCGCCGGCTGAATCAACCGTCCCGATGGGGCCGAACATTCAGGAAACCAGCGGCAAAGCAGCACCCGCGGCGACTTATGAAGACATGATCAAGACCGCGCACGACGAAGCCCTGTTTGAATATTATTTTACGAGCCAGCTGGCGGCGGTCGATGCGACCACTGGTCGCAAAACGCTCATCGGTAAGCCGGCAATCTTTGATAGCGTCACCCCATCACCTAGCGGCGACTATCTACTCGTCACGAAAATCAAGCGGCCGTTTTCGCATTTGATTCCGATGAATGGATTTCCGCAAGACATCGAAGTGTGGTCGCGAGGCGGACAGGTCGCGAAAAAGATTGCAGATATTCCTTCGCGCGAAGGCGTTTCGCTCACCGGCGTGCAGGCCGGTCCGCGCGGAATTCGCTGGCGACCAGATCAGCCGGCGACCGTGCTTTGGGTTGAGGCCCTCGACGGTGGCGATCCAAAAAACAAAGTTCCGTTTCGCGATAAGGTTCTGGGTTTGAGCGCGCCGTTCAGCGCGCCAGTCGAAGTCGCCAGGACTGAATGGCGGTATGCGAATATTTCATTTACAGAAAAGGGCGTCACGCTCCTGAGTGAGACTGATCGCGCGTCACGTCATATCCGCACGTGGATTCTGGAGCCGGGCGCGCAGCCGCGTAAGCTTTGGGACCGCCGGCAGGACGCCGCTTATGAAAATCCGGGCACGCCGGTAGTGCGTCGGGACAGCGGCGCCGGTGGCTTTGGCGGTGGTGGTGGCGGCGGCGCGGGCGGCGGCGGTGCGGTCATGCAAACCGGTGATTACATTTTTCTGGCCGGGACAGGTTCGTCCCCTGAAGGCGATCGGCCCTTCATCGACCGGCTGAACCTCAAAACACTCGAGACGACAAGACTGTTTCGCAGCGACGCGAAGGCTTATGAGACGGTAGTCGCACCGCTTGATGACGACGCGAAGACTGTTCTGACTCGCTACGAAACTCCAACCGATCCACCGAATTACTACATTCGCGATCTCAGCAGTAATTCGCGGCGCGCAGCAACCGAATTCAAAGATCCGCAGCCGCAGCTTCGCGGTGTGACTCACCAGTTCATCACTTATCAACGTAAGGATGGCGTGAAGTTGTCCGCGACACTTTATCTGCCGCCCGGATACAAACCGGGGACGCGACTGCCGGTGATCATGTGGGCGTATCCACGCGAATTCGGCGATGCTGATTCAGCCAGTCAAATAACCGGTTCGGCTAATCGCTTTACGATCGTCAGCGGATATTCGCATTTGTTCTTACTCTTGTCGGGATATGCGGTTCTTGATAATCCGACGATGCCGATTGTCGGGCCCGGTGAAACCGCGAACGATCATTACGTGGATCAACTGGTCGCCAGCGCCGAAGCCGCGATCGACAAAGTCGTCGACATGGGTGTTGGCGATCGCGATCGCATCGGTGTGGGCGGTCACAGCTATGGCGCTTTCATGACGGCGAACCTCCTGGCCCACTCGCGCCTGTTCCGCGCCGGCTTTGCTGAGAGCGGCGCCTATAATCGTTCGCTGACTCCGTTCGGTTTTCAAAGCGAGCGACGGACCTTCTGGGAAGTACCGGATCTCTACGCAAAGATGTCGCCGTTCTGGTTCGCGACCCAGGTCAAAGATCCAATCCTCTTGATGCATGGTGAGGCCGACGACAACTCGGGCACTTTTCCGATTCAATCTGAGCGCTTTTACATGGCGCTGAAAGGTCAGGGCGCGACCGTTCGCTACATCACACTCCCCTTCGAAGCGCACGGCTATGCGGGCCGGGAAACGTTGCTGCACATTCTGGCGGAGCGGATCAACTGGTTCGATAAGTGGGTGAAGAACGCGCCGCCGCGCCGGAGCGAGAAGACAGCAGAGAATCAGTGAGTCGACATGTGACTTGGAAATGATGCAGTTATGGATTGGCATTTCTGGATTTCAGGTAGTGGGTCAATTTGATTGTGGCACGCGCATCTTGCGCGTGATTCACCGGCGGGGACGTCCCGTGCCACTTTCAAACTGACCCACCACCGGATTTCAATTCTGAATACTGTCAGGCCCGCTTTGATAAGTGAGTTGCTCTCACCGCAAAGGTCTTGACTTGCTTCTACTTACCGTAGTATAAGACGAGCGTTCGGGTGGGAATATCGTCACAGTAGAAGGAGAGGAAAATGAAACTATCTATTAGATTGACTCGCATTCTCCGACTTTGGGCTGTAGCCCTGCTGCTGGTTCTCGTCGCTCTCTCAGTAATCGCAAGACGCTCTTCGGCGGCGCACTCGCTTAAATGCTGCTCTCAGTGCGACACAGATCTGGTTATCTGCATTAACGGTGGTGGTCACCCAAACGATTGCCAAGCTCAGCAGGAGGAATGCGAAGAAACTTGCATTCCGGATCCATGTTAT
Organism: Blastocatellia bacterium; assembly: GCA_003487805.1. Classification (GTDB taxonomy): domain Bacteria; phylum Acidobacteriota; class Blastocatellia; order Pyrinomonadales; family Pyrinomonadaceae; genus UBA11740. The sequence goes on from DNNE01000074.1 coordinate 38,035, forward strand.
TAAGTGACTGAGGTTGGTAAGTTCCGGCAGATCCAACGGTCGTCTTGCCGAAATGATTTTTCGTGACGTCATATAACTTCTGAGTTTCAATGGCGTCTCTGATTCATCTCAGCCTGTAACTGTCAGAGAATCAGCTGGTGGGCGTTCGGCTCGGCGGCGTGACAGTCAGGCGCGAGCGCATCCGTTGTTGCCACTTGCTATGCGTGCCTTCTGCGTCCTCAATATGACTCATAACTTCGCCGAGAGTCTCGCCGCCTAACTGTCTCATCTTTAAGTAAAGCAGCGCCGGCACAATCGACATCAGCGGCATCACGAAGATTGTTGTCAAAGATGTGAATTGGGCCGAGACCCTTACGCCCCGGCCTATTTTTACGGCGTGGTTAATACCGAGCAAGCGCACCATCAGCAGGTTTACGATTGATGGCGTTATTAACTGGAAGACACAAACGATAATGACAGTCCACCACGAGCGCGACGCTAGTTGACGCGCGCGTTTCAATGCAGGTTTTCCTTGAATGCCTTCCAGCAAGACAACCGGCGACCAAAACAGGTAGCGGATTGTCATGACAAATCCGGGAATGACAAACAGAATCCATCCGATGAGAATCCGCAGAAACACCTGCACGCCGGTGCGCATGAACGGACGCCAGCGCTGACGTAACACATCAAATCCGATGCGCAACTCCACAGGTTTGAGAGGGGCAGCAGCCAATTGGGTAACGATTACCGCAGTGACTGAGGAAATCATCCACGCGGCAAACAGCGTCGCGGGTATTTGCAACAACCCGAGAAGTCCCGCGCTAATTCCAAACACGAGTTTCGGCAGGCGGGGTTGAGCGATCACCAGCGCTGCCAGCATTACCGTCAGCACAATCACGGGAATGTGGGCCACAAACGAAAGCTTGAGAAACTTCGGAAAATACTCGCTGTATAGCGAGAACGCCCGGCGATAGAGAACGCCGAGTCCGTCCGCGTTCGCGCGCATCGCGTTCGCAAGGGCGCTCGCAGTTTGCGGCCGCGCAGCGGGATCTTTCTCCAGAGCGGACATCACGATTCGCGACACCCGCTTCGGCAGTTTCTTATTCAATTGACGAACGGGAGTCGGGGTGCTTTCGTTGTGCGCGCGAATAATTGCAGTGGTCTCTCCGGTAAAAGGCGGCGAGCCAGTGAGCATCTGATAAGCAATGATGCCGAGACTGTAAATATCCGATCGCGCGTCGAGATGTTCGCCGCGACATTGCTCAGGCGACATGTATAGCGGCGTCCCCAGAATTGCGCCGACTCGAGTCAAACCCGTATCGCTGCCGCCGAGATTCGACAACGGCACGGCGGTTAGCCGGGCTTCGACGACGGTGCTGCGCGCTTTCTGAAACATCCGAGTGGCTTGATCGCCATTATCGGGTTGGACTTCCACGGGTTCTTCGCTCGCGTTTGACGGTTGAATAAGCGTGGGCGCTTCAAGGTTCTCGATCGGCGCAGCGACGGTCTTGCGCACGTCTGACTCGGCCACACCTGCTGCGGCCGTGGCTGCGATCGGTTGAGATGACGGTACGAGGGTAGCTGCGTCCTCAGCACTTTGCGATACGGGCAAGTTCTCGACGTCCACGATCGCCGTCTCACCGAGCTTAGCTATGCCAAAATCAAGCACCTTAATTCGATAACCACCAAGTCCGTTCGGCTCGAGCCAGATGTTATCGGGTTTCAGATCGCGATGGACGATGCCTTGCTGATGTGCTTCATGAACGGCCGAGCAAACCTGCTCCAAAATATCTACCACCCAGTAGAGGGGCAGGCGATTCTCCTCGAACAGCACGTCACTCAGGGTGCACCCGTCGAGGTATTCCATCACCAGATAGGCAACGCGTTCAGCTCCGCTGGTTGAGAATCCAAAATCAGTAACATCAACGACGTTCGGATGGCGCAAGCGTCCCGCCGCGCGTGCTTCGCGCTTGAAGCGCTCGACGAATTCTTCGTTGCGCATGAATTGCGGCGCAATCAGTTTCAGAGCCACGTAACGCTCAGTCCCCAGGTGCGTCGCCAGAAACACCGCGCCCATGCCGCCCTGTCCGAGCAAACGCTCGAGGCGATACTTGTCGTCAAGAATTTGTCCGACGTAGAGTTCGAGTGGAGTCATGACATCAAACCTTAGCTACGAAAAGGCACAAGAGGCACAAAAGTCCTCCTCCAAAGGACTTTTTGGTGGTGCCCCTACATTGGTTTCGTGTTCTCTTTCCCCTCAGACAGAACGATCCACGAAATCACACGAAGTCGGCACGAAAAAACGTTTCGTGTGGGTTCGTGGATCGTCTTGACTTGGCATGGGGAACTCAAAAGTTAGAGTGCCCATCGAAATTTTCATTTTGTGCCTTTTCGTGGCAAATATCTCGCGGTTAATCCCAATAAGGATCGTGCCACTTCCTTTTCCGCAATTGCTCATCTGTCCAAAAGCCTTTCAAGAGTTCGATACGCGGATTGACGTCGTCAGGTTTCGCTACCACCGTAACAACGTCGTATCGAAACGGTGCGGCGGTTAATCCCATCATGCGACGATAGCCGCGAGCTGCGCGTGCGATTTGACGTCGTTTGCGCAAGTCGACATTTGTTTGCGGCAGCGCAAATTCAGCCGTAGCGCGCGTCTTCACCTCAACGAAACACAGCGTGGCGCCGTCATAAGCAACCAGGTCGATCTCAGCGTTGACGATTGCATCGCGCGTGTTACGCCCGATCGGCAAACTGAAGTTCGCGGCGACGATGCGATAGCCAAGACGCTCCAGGTGACCAATCGCCAGCGCTTCGCCGCGCTCGCCAAGTTCGAAATGTTGAGCGCGAGCCCGCTCGGGTTCGCGATGGATTGCCCGGGCACACATTAGCCGACCCTATTCTGTCGCGGCTTCTTTCTTCGCCGGCTTTTTTTCGTCTGCTGCCGCAGCCACGGGCACTACACGTTTGCTGCGCTTCGGCCGGCGCTTTCCGAAAGTACCGCGCCAAATCTTACCTCGTCGTGAACGCTGATCCCCTTTGCCCATCGATCGATCTCCTCAAATGTTGAAATAGAATTAGTTAGGCGGAAAACCTTCACTAAGCTTTTCGTACCCACCGACACTTTCGACTTTGCGATAATGGCCCGGGCCGTCCGGTCCGGTTGTGTTGTAATCGCTGCCATTTCACTTTCTCGCTCCAACGATCACTTCTTCATCAAATCGAGCACTGCCGTCGTCATTGCTTTGACTCCGGTGCGCAGCGTTGGTTCCGGCAACGGCTCGAACAAGCTTGAGTGCAAGGATGGCAGCGGCTTGCCGGATTTCTTGCTCGCTTCAACTCTCGTGGGTTCGATTGCCCCCAGCCAAAACATGCATGACGGAATCTGATGATCAAGACTGAATCGGCCGAAGTCCTCGCTGGCCATGAGCGGCTGCGTCTTAATCGTATGGTCGGCGCCAATTGCTTTGCCGATTGCGGCTGCCACTCGCTCAGTCAAAGCCGGATCGTTATAGAGCGACGGCGCATTTTCAGCTTCGATGACTTTCATGATTGGAGCTCGATCTTCCGGAACTCCGGCCGCCAGCGCCACCCCTTTAGCTATGCGTTCGATCGAGGCGAGGATGCGCTGGCGAACTTCTTCACGGAAAGTGCGAATGGTCAGTTGCAAGGTCACTTCATCCGGAATGATGTTGCGTTTGGTGCCTCCATGAATCGAGCCGACAGTTACTACCGCGGGATCGAGGGGAGAGTTCTCGCGACTGATGATGGTCTGTAAACTGAGCACCACCTCAGAGGCCATCACCACCGGGTCCTTAGTCGCCTGAGGTTGCGATCCGTGACCGCCCAGACCGCGAATCACCAGGTCGACCGAGGTCGAGCTGGCCATCGCATAGCCCGGACAATAGGTAACGGTTCCGGCCGGGTCGTTGGCACTGTCATGCAGCGCGAGGGCAAAATCCGGTTTGGGAAATCTCGTGTACAGATCATCCGCCAACATTGCGCGCGCGCCCGTAACTGTTTCTTCGGCGGGTTGGCCGATCAAAACCAAAGTGCCGCGCCACTGGTCCTTCAGTTCAGAAAGTATCTTCGCCGTGCCCAGCAGGCTCGTCATGTGAATGTCGTGGCCGCAGGCATGCATGACACTTACTTCCTGTCCCGCATCGTTCCTGGTCTTTACGGCGCTGGCATACGGCAAGCCAGTTTTTTCTTCCACCGGGAGGGCGTCCATGTCGGTGCGCACGAGGACTGTTGGACCGTCTCCGTTCTTGAGAATCGCAACCACTCCATGACCTTTCCAAAGTGGATTGTCATACTTGCCAACATTCTCGGTTACTGTAAAGCCGAGCGAACGAAGCTGCGCGGCGACGAATGCCGATGTCTTCGTTTCATAGTGCGAAAGCTCCGGCGCCGCGTGCAGCATTTTGTACGTGCTGACGAGCTGCGTGATCTCTCGATCAATCAGTGCGTCCAGCGATTGTTGGGCGCGCACCGGCGCGACTAACGGAATCGCGACTAAGAAGGCGATCACAAGTGATTTTTTCATAGGTTGCAGGGGCAGAGAACTGAGCTTGGCGCGCTCAAGATATCGCACGGAATCTCGTAAAGACAAGCTCAACGAGCGAAAATCAAAAACGGCTCTGCCGCCCGATGTGCGGAAGGCCTATGGCCTTCCGGCGAAGTCTTACAATTCTTTCTCTCTTATGGCGAGGCTTAGCCTCGCCATAAGAGAAAAGCTTCATCGGGTGTCCTGCCGGAAAGGCAGAGCCTTTCCGCACATCAGACGGCAAAGCCGTAAATTGGAATATCCTTAGGTCATACGGCCGGATAGAAGGGTTCGAGCAACGAAGCGCCTAATCGCGGAGCGGCCAGCATCAACCCAATGATGGTTTTCGCGTCTTCGATCTCACCCTCGGTGATCATCTGCAAAGCGCGATCGATGGGCAGCCTCACGACCTCGATCAATTCGTCATCCTCGAGGCGCTGCGCGGTTTCGGTGAGATCGGTTGCCAGGTAAAGCCACATCTTTTCTTCACAAAAACCAGGACTTACAAAGAACTCGGCGAGCTTCTCAAGCTTGCCTGCGACCAGGCCCAGTTCTTCTTCGAGTTCCCGGGCAGCGCCCTCTTCCGGGCGTTCCTTGTCGTTCAGCGTACCGGCCGGCAATTCGAGCAGATACTTTACGGCCGGGTGACGATACTGTTTGACCAAAGCGATCGTGTCGTCATCGAACGCGGGCAAGATCACCGCGCTGCCCGGATGATGGACCACTTCGCGAATGTAGGTTCGATCAGCTTCGCGAACAGTGTCGACCGTGACATCGAACACTCGCCCGGAAAAGACTTTCTTCGAGTCGACGAATTCAGGAGTTTCTGATTCAGACATGTTTTTAGATGAACAGTGTAATGTGAAGTGATTGAGGCATCAATCTCATGCGGTGCTGAATTTGGTCTTCTCTGCGTAATCTCTGCGTCTCGGCGGTGAGTCTTTCGGTTCATTAAGCTCACCGCAGAGCCGCAGAGATCGCGGAGGGGGCGCAGAGAATTTCAAACCGGGCCCTAACCTGCCGTGGATGCGCTATCGGCGGTTTGCGCTGCGGCTTGTTGCCTTAACGCTTGTTGCGCCGCACCAACCAGATAAAGCGAACCGGTCACACAAACCACACCATCGATTGGCGTAACTGTTCGAGCGAGTTGCAGAGCTTCATCGACGCTGGATGCCCGCAGGATTCTCCCTTGATCGAAATCCTCCGGCACGACGGCAACCAACGCGTCGATCGAAGCAGCTCGCGGATTATCGAGTGTAGTCAGAATCACTCGGTCAGCCTGGGGAAATAGTGCAGCGGTCATCTCGCCGAGCGCCTTATCACGCATCGCGCCAAAAATCATCACGATTGGGTCTTTAACGAATTCATCCAGATATTCGCGGAGAGCGCGCGCGGCCGCCGGATTGTGCGCGCCATCGAAGAGAAAGCGCGGGGAGCCTTTCCAGATTTCGAGTCTGCCCGGATGTTTTGCGGTTTCGATTCCGCGGACGATCGCACGCTTCGGAATTTGGAAACCGTGTTCGCGCAGCGCTTCGGCGAGCGCAATTGCGGTGAGTGCGTTAACGCTTTGATGACGGCCGCGAAGTGCGACGGTGACATTCTCATACCTCGCTGAGTCTCTATCAAACGTTACGATGCAACGCCCATCCGCAGTCGCTTCGCCGCCGCCGGTCTGAACCTGCTCACGATAACACGAATCTATCAGGCGAGGTTGGACACCGACCGACTCACATCGTCGCATGATGACTTCCAATGCCGCTTCCTCCTGGGGCGCAATGATAGCGGTCGTGCCCGGTCGAATAATCGCCGCTTTTTCGCCGGCAATTTCCTGAAGAGTAGTACCGAGATACTCCTGGTGGTCCATCGCAACCGGCGTGATGGCGACGATCTCTGCTCCCGCGGCAGTGGTTGAATCCAGCCTTCCACCGAGTCCCGTTTCCAGAATTGCGAGCTCGACTTCTGTTTCGCGAAACGCAAGCAGCGCAATCGCCGTAATGTGCTCGAAGAATGTTGGCAGCGTCTGCAACTTGCCGCGCGCGACTAATTCTTCCGCGGTTTGTTTTACCGTGCGGGTGAGGTGAGCGAATTGATCCTCAGAGACTTGTTGGCCGTCGATCTGGATTCTTTCAGTGATGGAAACCAAATGAGGTGAGGTGAACAGACCAACGCGAATCCCGGACGCGCGGCAGATCGAATCAAGGAACGCGGCAGTTGATCCCTTGCCATTGGTCCCGGCAATTTGCACGGCCGGAAGTTGTTCCTGCGGATTTCCGAGTGCAACTAAGAGAGTTTCGGTGTTTTCGAGGCCGAGTTTGATCGTGAGCGTCTCGTAACCGAGACTGAGGAGATAATCAAGAGCTTCAGCAAAAGTCATTCAAACCGCTCATCCATAATTGGGAGTTGTTCGTGTGGGATTAACTCCAGTTCGGGTGATTTTGTGGCTTCGTTTACCCGCCGCCAAACCACAACCACGACATCACGTGAAAAGGAGCTAGCTGGGATGCGTTGCAACCTGAAACTTCAAGTTTGAAACCTGAGACTTCTCGGTGATGTTCGGGTTCATCATGAAATCGAGCGACTTGATCAAAAACGGCCGCATCTCCCGGCGATCCACGATCTCGTCAACCATCCCATGGTCCCGCAGAAATTCGGACCGCTGGAAGTCCTTGGGCAGTTTTTGCCGGATCGTTTGCTCGATTACGCGGGGACCCGCGAATCCGATCAGAGCCTTTGGTTCGGCCACAATCAAATCGCCAAGCATCGCGAAGCTCGCGGTCACTCCGCCGGTAGTTGGATCAGTCAGGACAGAAATAAACGGCAGATGCCGCTCTTCGAGGGCGGCGAGGGCCGCTGAGATCTTCGCCATCTGCATCAGCGACAGCGTGCCTTCCTGCATGCGCGCGCCGCCCGAGGCGCAAAAAATGATTACCGCACCGCGCTCGCCGATGGCGCGCTCGATCAAGCGGGTGAGTTTTTCGCCGACGGCCGAGCCCATCGAGCCGCCGATGAAATTCATGTCCATCGCCCCGGCAAAGACGCGGTGACCGCCGACCTTGCCCCGCGCAGTGATGACAGCTTCCGGTAATCCGGTCGCGCGCTGAGCCTGGGAAATGCGATTCACGTAAGGCTTACTGTCGACGAAGTCCAGCGGATCCGTCGAGACCACTTCTGAGTCCAGCTCTTCGCAGTACGCATCGTCGAACAGTTTTTCGAGCCGGTCGTACGCGCCGATGCGAAAATGAAAATTGCAGTGAACGCAGACCTGAAGATTCTCTTCAAGTTCCTTCTTATACAGATGTGCGCCACATTCGTCGCACCGCACGAACACATTCTCAGTGCGTACGACGCGATCTTTGTCGCTTACCGGCTCGATCTTGCCTTTCTTTTTTCGGAACCAGGGCATAGCGATACTTTGTTACTTAATAGCTTCTGTCGTAATCGGGGTTTGCGATTGCGAAAGGTTAGCACATGCAATGCGCGAGTAGAAACAGATGAATCGCAGTCAGGTCACGCGTTGCGGATTTCCTGATGAAAATGGGTTATTGCAACCAGCGCCAGATACATGGCCAGAAAGAATCCAGCGAAGAGCACGGAGAACACAAAAGCCTGAAAGCGTGTAAATGGGTGCTGTGCCTGCTCAGAAACATTGGCGAGCAGTCCCCCCGGATTTAGAAACAGGTCCCAACTGTTCCAACGTAAGAAACGACCGAGATAGATGCCAAAGCTGCTTAATCCGAGCACCCCACATGCAAATGCCCAGCTTGCTTTCGTCCCAGCGGCCTTGCGGACAATTTCCTGCATTAGCAGTAGCGAAACGAGTCCCAGGAAAAAGCCAGTCCACGCAAAGGCGACGAACAAGAGCAGGTCGTACCAATAAGGCGCGGCTGCCTGTCTTTGCAGGTGCATGATGTCGGTTATTAGATACGGCGCGTTGGGGAAGAAGACTAGCCAGAAAAGCGCAAACGCCGGCACCAGCAGCCAGTTGATCCATCCATGGCGACGATGCAGGTTGTAAGCTGCTAGTGCACTGAGGGCCGGGAGCCACGCCAGAACCAGATTCCAAATGAGATATCGATAAGTGAACCGGTGCGAATGGACCACGCGCAGAGCAAACAAACCCAGACAAACGATCGTAGCAAAAGCCAGAGAACCGAGCACTGCAATTTGGCTTTGATAGCTCCGACGCACCGGAGCGATTCCTGACTCCATAGGCGATTCCTGTGAGGATATCTTAGCAGTTGGCGCCACGTAGGTTTAGTGTTAGTGCGTCGTACCCAACCATACGGGTGCTTAGGCACACCTTCACTTAGACGTCGATGGAGAAACCGATGTCCAACGCGGCCTCGACCGAGATCAATAACCGTAAGCCCAATACACTAACAGGATAGTGTTCCAGTAGGCGTCCCCGGAAGGCCTGCCTCCACTATCTTGTCCGCCCACGACATATCCGGAAAGACCGTCCGTGTTGAACGAATCGGCTTGAATCTGCGACGGTTGATATCCGTTGCCGGGGTCATTCGCCATCGTGACCGTTAGCATCTGTTCCGGTGCGGTATAAGGGCCGATCTCCGTTTGACCCACGACCTGGTTGTTTTGTGCACCGGTGCCGGTCCACTGAATTTGTTTACCGTCAGGAGTCTCAAACGTAATCTGTTGACCCCACCACCCCGAATTCGTAATACCTGTCAGCCGTATGGTTGAATTAGCGGGTAAGGGAATTTGGATTTTTGTTTCTGCCATAGGATTCTCCTTTCAAAAAGGTGTGCAGGCTACCACAAGTCCGCTAATACGACTAGTTACCTTGATGCACTTTAGAAGAGCGGCAGTTTTAATTCTGGGAGCGCGGACGTCCCCGTCCGCAATGCGCCGACAGGCGCGAGGTGTTTATTAGTAAGAATTGATCAGTTCTCGCTCATCTGCGGACGAGGACGTTCGCGTTCCAGGATCAGAACTCGATGCCCTTTTGCGCTCTGATGCCGACCTGAAAGGGATGCTTGACTTCAGTCATCTCGGTAACCAGATCCGCAGCTTCGATTAATTCCTTCGGCGCGTCGCGACCAGTGACGACGATGTGAAGCGAGGGTTGGCGCTCGCGGGCGGCTCGTATTTCTGAGAGTACTTCATCAACGGGCAGCATGTCGTAACTCAACACGTACACCAGTTCGTCAAAGACGAGCAGATCGTAATCGCCGCTGCGCAGCTTCTCAACGCAAAGATTCCAGGTCTGGCGGGCGGTCTGTCGATCCTGCTCGGGGTTCTTGGTGTCCCAGGTAAAGCCGTCGCCCATCGTGTGAACTTCGATGCCGAGTTTTTCGGCGGCCACGTGTTCACCGTACCGGTCGTTGCGCGACTTCATGAATTGGACCATGCAGCAAGACAGATCCTGTCCGGCAGCGCGCATCATCAAGCCAAGTGCGCAGGTCGTTTTGCCTTTGCCGTTTCCGGTGTGAACGATGAGGAGGCCGCGAGTGTTCTCCTGATAATCAGCGCGACGCCATTTGTATTTGCGTTCGATGGAAGACATTCCGAAAGTTTAGAGGCGGGCTACTGCCCGCCTTTGATTGATGGAAGATGGCGGGCGGTAGCCCGCCTCTAAACGGTACCGGGGCTGCTAACTGCCGCTCTCGATCAACGCATCCTCAGTAAAATCTTTCAGCCCATTCGATCTCTTTACCGCGTCCTGCAGCAGCGGCACGACCTTTTGCTCGAGTTCTGAGGAAGTGCCTTTCAGTGTGCAGCCTGCAGCGTTGCGATGACCGCCGCCGCCGAATTGCTCGGCGATCTTCGCGACGTTGACATCGCCCTTTGAGCGCAGACTCGTGCGATAGACTCCGGGAGCAGTTTCTTTGAATAGCGCAGTTGCTTCAACTTCACCGACCGCGAGCGGGTAATTCACAAAGCCGTCAGCGTCTTCTTCCGCCGCGTGCGTCTGTTCCTGCATCGCCAGCGTCTGCCACATCCAGGCGACGTGGCCGGTGTCGTCGCGCTTCGCGGTCGATAGCACCCGACTAAGCAATTCGATCTTCGGCCATTGATAACTGCCGAAGAGGGCCTCGGCGGTCTTGGCCGGCCTTACCCCCGTGCGCACCAGTTCAGACGCAATTTTGAAGGTGCGCTCAGTCGTGTTCGAGTAATGAAATGATCCTGTATCGGTGAGCAGGGCCGTGTAGACGCATTCGGCAATTTCTTTGGTGACGCGCACGCCCGTGGCTTTGCAGAGGTTATAGACCATTTCACCGCAAGCCGCGGCGGTCGAATCGATCCAGTTGATGCTGCCAAAGAGTTCCGTGGTCGAATGGTGATCGATATTGACGACGAACTGCTGATCCAAATCTTCGAGGCCGGGCCGATCCAGGTCTGAACATTCAATGATGAACACCGCATCGAAATGCTCGCCAATGCGGGGCGCAACGCGAATCGTGCCGGCGCCCGGCAATTGTTGATACGAATGCGGCGCCGGATCGCGCATGATCACTTCGACATCCTTGTTCAGTGATTTCAGCAGCCAGAGCAGGCCGAGAGAGGAGCCGAGACCATCGCCGTCCGGGCGGACGTGGGAAGTAATCGCAAAGCGATCCTTTTTTTCAATCAGTTCAACTACCTGGGCAAGCATTGCGTAACACAGACCTTGGTCTGTAACTTCCTTCTAAGAACACAGACTAAAGTCTGTGCTACTTTTCTTTCTCAATTCCCTGCAACAGCGCGTCGACGTGGCCGGCTTTTTCTTCAACCGTGTCACGCACGAAGTGAAGCGCGGGAGTATGCCGCAAATTCAACGCAAAGCCAAGTTGCTTGCGTACATAGGGTGCGGCATGACGGAGCGCGCTCAGCGCCTTGTGGTGTTCCTGCTCGTCGCCCTGGACCGTCACGTAGACGCTGGCGTCGCGCAAGTCATCCGCGACCCGAACTTCTGTAACAGTTACCATTGTCAGTCGCGGATCTTCGAGTTCGTAACCAACAATCTGCGCAATTTCTTCGCGCAAGGTTTCGGCGATGCGCTCGGGACGATGCATGTCAGAACCGCCTGCGGTA
>DNNE01000076.1:0-6654 GCA_003487805.1 Blastocatellia bacterium
GAGCGGTAGCGATCGGATAGAAGGCTGAGAAAGACTCGGGCCGCGGAGCGGCGGCAGAGTGTAGCCCCGGCCGTAAGCCCTGGGGGATTACGTCCCCTAAAGAATCCCAAGCCTGCGGACGACAGAAATGATTGAATGCTGAGATTCAAGTTGAGTCTTTGATCCGGTCGCTATTCCGATGTGTCGGGATTCTGACACAGCGAGCAAACTAAAGTCAGAGTTGGCGCGGCGGCGCGACAGCCCCAACTGTAAGTTCAATAAATTTTGAGAAACGCGCTCCCGCGGCTCGCGTCCAACGATTCGTTGGGTTGCGTCGGCGGAACCCAGGCAGCCCATTTTGAGGGAATGCGCTTCCAACTGATGTTGCAGTCACCGTTTGAATCAATTGAATCGATGCGGAAAATGACGCGGTAGACCGTGCGGTCATCCTTTATCTGCGCTGCATAGACATGTCCCGCGACGGCCCTAACGATTGAGCCTTCGGGACCAACGGCACTCACTCCTTTATTCATCGTTATGCTGATCCTCGAGGTAATGGGCTTAAGGACGAGGACGGGCATTCGATGGACCTCTTCCCATTTCATTTGTCCCATGTCCGTCAGTAAGCCCATTCCGCCAGGAGGCGTCGCCATAACCTGCAGCCATAGGTCATCCGCGGCCATTGAAAGTCCGCCATATCGTATCGAATAGCTGCGCTTCCCTGTGCTTGTGACTTGAACCTGGCCTACGTTCCTTGCACTAGCAGATGCCTCGATAACATCCGTCGAGGGAAGATCATCAATTGTCGAGGGAGGACCCTTGAACTGAACCGGCTTTATCTGCCTGCCGCCGGTCTCCACCAAAATCCAGGATCGAGGTGGAGCCGTTTTGTCTTTACGCGCCTTTCGACTCAGGGTGATTGTCTGAGTCTTGAGGTCGCTAATCTCTTGGTTTTTTTGGGCATTGACGCTGACGATCAGCAGGAGAGTGATGAGAATGACGGCCGCCTTTGTCCTCATTTCCTTATTCCTATGCAAACTGGCTACAAACAATTCATGCGAAACACCCTATCACGCCGCTCCCGTCCAACGATTTGTTGGGTTGCGCCGGATCTAATAACGCTAATTCAGTCCAGCGTCAATTCGTCTGCGCACGTGCTGCGGAGCGGCGGCAGAGTTTAGCCCCGGGCGTAAGCCCGGGGATCACTTTACATAAAAGATCCCAAGCCCGCGTGGGTAACGGATTACGTTTCGATAAGTAGCCGCAGAGCGGCGGAACACGAACTACACCGGGCGAAATGTTTCGCCCCTGAAGGGGCTGGATGAATGATCATTTACCGACTCACGGCTCGCGCCGTGGGCTACAGATCTTTTGCCGCCCCGCGGCTCACCCCGTCGCTATGCTTCGTACCCTCACCCAACCTCTCCCAAAGGGAGAGGAGAAGAAGCTCCGGGTACTGACCTCATCGTATAGTCTCGCGAACATCCAAAGATTGGCTCTGAGGCGTATACTTACTGCATCTAACATTCGTTCATTCAAGGTGGACGATTAGCTTTTCGGAGGTATTTACATGTCACGCGCCTTATTAGCAATGACCCTCACCGGTCTTTTTATTACGATGCCGGCTTGCGGTACTGCCACGGCTACCGCCGGCCGCAGCTTGCCGAACCCGTTAGTTGACGCACCGCTCGCCACCACTAAAGGCGAGCAAACCGCCGTCATCGCGGGCGGCTGCTTCTGGGGCATCCAAGCTGTGTTCGAACATGTAAAAGGAGTAATCAGCGTGAGCGCGGGCTATTCGGGAGGCGCGGCCGAGACCGCTCACTACGAGATGGTGAGCGAAGGCAATACCGGGCACGCTGAGTCGGTCCGGATCAAATATGATCCGTCGCGCATTTCTTACGGTCAGTTGCTCAAAGTGTATTTTGCCGTCGCTCACGATCCGACCGAGCTGAATCGGCAGGGACCCGACACCGGTACGCAATATCGCTCAGCCATCTTCTTTGGCAACGCAGAGCAGAAGAGCATCGCCGATGCTTATATCGCTCAACTCAACAAGGCTGGTGTTTTCCCACGGCCGATTGTCACTCAGGTGGTGGCCCTCAAGGCCTTCTATGACGCGGAAGGATATCATCAGGACTATGCCGAACATCATCCGGATGAGCCGTACATCGCGATCAACGATCTACCGAAGGTGGCCGAACTTAAAAAGCAATTTCCCGAACTGTATGTCCAACGTTAGCTTGCACAAAAAAGGAATTCCAAGGTGGAGCACGGAGCGATACAGAACGCCGAGCGATAGCGGGAGATGCTAAAGTCAATCCATTGATCGATTTAGTGGTGCCATGGTTTGGGGCTAGCGCAATCCACGAACCCACACGAAACATTTTTTTCGTGTTCAGTTCGTGTGATTTAGTGGATCGTTCTTGCTGAGAGAAATTACAACACGAAACCGATCCAGGGCACTACCATCGATTGTATGAAGTTGAGAGTTCGGTTCTGTATCATCTCTGCTTGCTAGCTGACTTTTTGTGTACAGCCTCCAACGCTAGTGCCGGGCTCCGAAATCGATAAAGCCGCGTTGTGGATCTGCGTCGAGTAACTTCACACTTATCTTCTCACCCACGCGGAGGCCCTGCTCTCCTCGCATTATGCGTCCATCAACCGGCGGCTTAATCAGACGCGCATAGGTTCCTTTAGATGAAGCGCCCGTGACGATGGCGTCGAACACTTCACCGATCCGATTCTGCATTAAGACCGCGGCGCCGACTTTGCGCATCTTTCGCTCGACCTTACGCGCGGCGTCTTCACGCTCAGTGCAGTGCGCGGCAATTGCGGTCAGCTCAGCTTCGGTGTAGGGCCCTGCACTTTTTTGCAGCACAGCTTTGACCAGGCGCTGGCTCACGAGGTCCGCGTAGCGACGATTCGGTGCGGTCGAATGCGTATAGTCGTGGACCGCCAGACCGAAGTGAATGCTTTGTTCTCCGGAAGTTCCCGGCTTCTGCACGGTGTATTCGCCAGGACCCAGTAGCTTTATGATTGAGAGCGAAAGATCCGGAAAATGCTGTGGGTCGACAGTCTTGCGGCGCGCCAGAAAATCCGCCAGTGCTCGCGAGTCCGGTTGGGCCGGCAGTGGTTCACTTAACTCATGCGCGATTTCGACTATCCGGTCCCAATGTTCCGGAGTTCGCACCACGCGACGCAGTGACAGCGCGCCTTGCGCCGTCAGAAACTGGGCCATCGCCACATTGGCGGCGATCATGAAATTCTCAATGAGATCACGCGCGCTGTTTCGCTCAACCACCGAAAGTTCTGTGACCTGGCCAAGGTTGTTGATGACCGGCGAGGCTTCGATTGTCTCTAGTTCGAGCGCTCCGTGTTCTTTTCGTAACTCGCGTAGATGTTCGGCAGCTTCGAACTGAAGACGAATCTGAGCGTCCATCTTGGGCACGCTCGCAATTTCCGTTGGCATGGGTCCCGTGTTATCAAGCCAGGCGCCTACAGCTTCATACGAAAGCTTCGCGTAGTTGTGCAGTAGCGCCGGATAGACGTCGGTCGATTTCACCGTACCTTCGGACCCAATAATTACTTCAGTAACAATTGAAGATCGATCCGCGCCGCCTACCAGCGAAGTCATATCCGTCGATAACTGCTCGGGCAGCATCGGAAAAGTTCTAACCCCGGTGTAAACAGAAGTGCCGTTCTCAGCCGCGTGCGAATCAATCGCCGACCCCTTCTGTACCAGCGCATCAACATTTGCGATGCCCACCCGCACACAGATGTCGCCATTAGGCAGACGCTCAGCGTACTCAACCTGATCGAGATCGCGTGACTTGCGATCGTCTATTGACGACCACAGCAACGAGCGCAAATCTCGGGTTCCGGAATCGTCGACGGCCGGCGGCGGTTTCGACGCAAGCAACTGCAACTCGTCTAAAACCGCATGCGGCACGTCAGGCACAAATCCGGCATCAATCATGGCTTGATGCGCGATCGCAGACAGATCGATTGAATCCATACGTGATTGATTCTTCATCGGCAAAGAATTGTTTACCTCAGGGACGTTCAGAGGACAAGGGGGTAGCGAAAACTAAAGCGGGTCACGGCGCCTTCCCTCCGAACATCTCTCGTATCCAATCGCTCCTTACCCAGTCCAGCACGGACTTGCCATTGCAGTCTTTGATCGTGGGACTTACGCCGAAGCGAAGAAACTCCTCGATGATCTCGCGTTGCGCTGCTCGTGCTTCGTCTGTCCCCGATCCACCCCGCCCTGTGTTTTGCACTGCGAGATGAAACGCGGTCGAGCCAGGATTGTTTCTCAGAGTCGGATTCCCGCCCGCCTTCAGCAGAAACCGTACCGCCGCCGCGCAGCGCGTACGCACTGCTCGGTGCAACGGAGTCGCACCATTCTTGTCCGGGGCATTCACCCCAGCGCCAGCCGCGAGCAAACGCCCAATGGTCTGTACCTGCCGCTCGGGGTCGTACGCGGGGTCGCCGATGTAGCCGTCCGCCGCGTAATGAAGTGGGCCGCTGTGGCGCATGTTCATAGACGCATTTGGATCCGATCCGGAAGCGAGCAACAGTTGAACGATCTCGACGCGATAGCCGGCCGCAGCCAGATGCAGGGCTGTGTCGCCAACGTACAGCCAGTGAAAGATCTTCTGATCGTAGAGTTTGGCCTCGCTGACCCGCCCGGCGACAAGCGACGAATCAGCCGACAGCAGACCCTCGACCGTCGCGCGGTCGTCATCAAGGATGGCTCGAAAGAGTGCGTCCATTCTTACCTTGTGGGTGGTTGATCAGCAGCGCCCGCTGCTCCACCTCTGAATTGACCGAACTAGAGTGGCCGATGGTCACCATTTGGCCCCGGCGTGATATGAACAAGCTGAGTTTTTTCCAATACGTGAACTCGGTGCCATTCGCCTTTCGGTACGATACACGCTTCGCCCGCATGCAATTCAATGGAAGCGTTCGGTTCGGACTCTCCAGTGATCTGGATGCTTCCAGAAACCACGTAGAGTATCTCGTCTCCATCTAGATGGACCTCGCCTCTGTGCGGTGCGTCATTCTCAATCGTGATGATGCCGACGGTCATGCCATCGATTCTGGTAGGCGGACCAGGCTGATGGGCTCTGGTGGTTACGGAGAGGTCACGGTGAATGTCGAACAAGTAGCGAGAAACATCGACTGGAGTAATTCGGTTTATCAAGCGATCCTCCTCATGGAGATGACGCATGCCCGCTCATTTTCTTTTTCCGGTCAACGAGCCAACGTAGCTTCCTGCAGTGGGGCCGAAGAGCGCCTTGATATAGGCAAAGAATTCGGGCTGGCTGTTTTTTACTTTCCCTCTTTGAAAGGGTTCCTGGGCGGTTACCCCAAACAAATAGGTGGTCGCGGCGCACGCGAAAAACTCCCCCGCATTTTCCATCATGTGCGATCTCGGCGCATAGGCAGTCATCCGCCTGGCGCGGTCAAAATATTTGATGATGTCCGGATTTCTAAATCCTTCTTCGATTCGCTGATCATGATACGCATGTAACAGCTCATGCAGCAGAATGGGCTTGTGCCCCTCGGCCGTGAGACTGGAAGCCACCTGCACACCTCGGAGTTTTCCCGCGTAATGTCCGGGTGACCTTATGGTGCCCGCCGGCACGAGTTCAAACGGCACACTCTGGAAGAACGTCAGCACCTCCGCCGAAAGGCCGACTTCGTAGACGATGTCAATCTGCTCCTTCGTCGCGGCCAGCAGCTCGTCATGTTTCTCGATGTTGTGGACCTGAGAATCGATGATAGTAAACCCGCGATATTTCGAATCCGCCGACGCCGGGCGAAGCAGGAATAGCGATGCCATCAATCCGAGCACAATGACCAGGCTCGCTGGTCGCACCCTTGCGACGATTCTTGTTCTTCGCCGAACCTGCAACCGATCCGCTTCTTCGTAATCCATGTAAGCTCTCCTCGTTTCGCAAAGCGTCCAACGACTTGTTAGGCGCACTCGTCTATTTGCCCTTTGGAAAATACATCTCTTTCAATCCTTTAAGATATTCGGATAAAGGCGGCAAACCAACTTCTGCACGACGTTTATCCACGTTCGCCTCATCCTCTATCGGCTCTAGTACTGGCTCATGCCCCTTCCACTGGTCGAACGACTTGGCCTGCGTGCCATAGACCTGCGGTTTGCCTTCTGCAACCAACACACGATCCAGCAAGAGGGCATAATTCTGCCCCGATAATTTCTTTGCTCGGTATGCATCTCTCACCAGCGGCAGCACCTCTTTTTGGAATTCGTGCTGGGCATGTTGTACAAGGAGGAATGCCGCCTCAGTACCATCCTTACCAACAAGGTCAGGGCTAGGCCAACCGTATTGCCTAATGATTGCTTTCATGCGCACCGTGTTGTCCGAATCGATGGCTTGCATTCGCGCAATGACCCCTGCATCCGGGTGTTGTACGCCTTTCTTTATCCATTCATTTCGGATCGCTTGATCCCGCTTAACTCTCTTGAGAAGTTCCTTACGGAGGGCGGGATTAGCAACCGAGGGAGCAAAGATTCTTTGCGCTTGAAAAGTGTTAATGAACAGAAGAATGCAACAAATGGCGATAATAAAGTTTAGCTTTCTCATCAGTGCTTCTCTAGATTAAGTGCGCCTAACGTTTGAGTTGACCGGGCGGCGC
>DNNE01000076.1:7016-72514 GCA_003487805.1 Blastocatellia bacterium
CCGCCGCTCCGGTCCAACGAGTTGTTGGGCCTATGCCGCTGACAAATTCTTGAATGCATATTCGAGTAATACATGACCGGGCTCCATGCGAACAGAAAACAACTGCTCTTTGAATTCGTCCATTGCCACCTGCGCTGCTGGAGGGAGTCCGGGTGTGTAGAGAGAGTCCAGCCACTTATCCGCAAGATGGAGCACGAACCCCTCGCGCTCACTCCGAGCTTCACGGATGCACATGAAATAACACATGCGACCCAAAGAACGAGCATCCTCTGCCGAAAGGCCGACGGCCGCGAGAAGGAATTTTGAGACTTCCAGCGGCGTATTTAGGATGGTGCCGCCAACCGTGACGTGTCCAAAAACATCTCCTTCCCACTTGACGTTCATTTTTCAGAGGCCCAACTACGTATTAGAGACCACACCGTGTGGTCTAAGCCGCTCATACCGCGTCTTATACCTCTCGTACTTTCAAAACGCAAAAAAATGAGAGCGAGAGAAGTCTCGCCGTCGCTAACAAGAACCCGCCCGCTATCCCGGGTGAGATGGTCGCTTCGCCTATCTCACGTGGCAAGTCTGCAGGCGGTCCACGCAGACTTACATCGCCATGTGCGAACTGGGGTCGCTCCAATCGGATTGGCCGGTTGAGCCGCAAAGTGCGCGCACTTCGATCATGTAGGTCGTCCCGGCTGTTAACCCAAAGAGGGTCAAGTCTCTGACTCGCCGCCACCGGAATTCTTCCTTCTCAGGGATCCTCTGACCCTGCGGTCATAGACCGCAAATTCAGAGAAGACTTTTCCGGCAAGTCAGAGACTTGCCGCGCATCGGAGTGGCAGAGCCATACCTGAACTATCGAACCATCGTATGGTTCGAACCATAGAACCATAGGGCTTTGCCTAAAAAGTCCCGTTCGCCCAAAAAATCGGAGGCTTGCCCAAAAAGTCCTTCAGCTTTGGCTTTCGTGTCACTGACGAGGCTTGGTGGTATCGTTGCGCCATGTCTGAACCGCCAACGCCGCCAAACACTGCCTTGCAGATCGTTCGCGAAAATCAATCAACAGAACAGGTGTACGTTGATTTCTATTCTGATCGCCTCTGCGAATACGCATGGAAGAAAACAAAGGAACGGGCAAGCGTGGAATTGATCTCTGCGATTATTGGCGGCGTTTTGGTCGCTGGGGTCACATCTGGTTTCTCGTGGATCGGCGCTCTGAACGGAGTGTTAACGTTTTTGGCGATACTGGTAGCTGCGTTTGTGATCCATCTTCTGCTATCTCCCCGCGCGCTAGATAAAAAGCAGCGTAGAGAAAAAGAGCAGCTACAAAGCGCTTGCGTCATTCAGACAGGCATCATTAAAAAATACACAACTGACCTTGAAACCACGAACGCCAAATGCCAAGGATTGGAGTCTCAGGTCAATGCGCTCCAAACTGAAAGAGATTCTCTTAAGTCCGAGCTAGAGAAATTTACGAAGTACAGACTGAAATTCGAAATAGACGAGAAACGATCATTAGCATACGTTCATCAAGAAGTTGGCAATTTCACTATCATCCAAGCCTCGATAGTAATGCAGCTCAAGAACTATGAGTCTGATTCTATAACCATGGAGGACCTTGAGATGGGCCTTTCTGAAATACTCAACAACACAAGCGATTGCCAAGAAATCTCGACTTTCATATTCGGCGAACCGGCATTTCAGTTATTGAGTACATTCGAGAATCAAGAGTTCAGGGGACGGAGGTTTGATCCTGGGGTTTCACCTTGGTTCAGGTTTAGAGCATGGATCGAAATTATCGGAGGCGATCTGAAGCCATCTGACCTAAACGTGAAACACTCTTTGCGCATGACGGCGATTAACCAAGCACCGCTATCAGCATCGCTTTATTTTGACTGGTCGAAAGCGGCTGAGAAGCCCGCAAGCTGTTTTCTGGTACTGCCCCATTCTCTTGCAGCCCCTAAGCGAGATCGTATTATGACTTTTGATAAAGCGGACGAACTAAAGAGACTCAGCGAGGGATTTGCGTTCGTCACTCCCGCAAGTGATAAGCCTGATTAGTACCCGCTCTTTTCCCCGGCGCGGTTTATCATCTTGGAAGAGTTGGCGGTGTATAATCGGCTGAGTGAAGATCACGTTCCTTATTCTTGCGGTAGTAGTGCTCGCTTTCGCCGAAGTAGCGCGAGCACAGCAAGCCTCCCCCAGTCCGACGCCTCAGATCGGTTTCAGAAAACAGGTATTCGAGCCTTCAGCCGATGATCCACTCTTGAAGGCGACCTTAACGACCGGGCGAGACCCGCAAACCACGTATGATCGGTTTACAGACGAAACGAACGTTTGGATTCCCTTTGACGATTTAGATATCAGCACACATTACGATTTGAGCATTATGGCCTTCGTGACGTATCGCGGGAAAGGCTCTACTAAGCCTGAAGGTATGGGAATAGGATTCATGTCTACGCCACATGAGATCGAGTCACCTGAGATTCGCGAGCTGCGCGTCTTGGCCGACGGAAACGCATTTCGCTAGGACGCCCGAGCGCGAGATCGTCAAAGATCGGCTATAAGTACATCGGCACGATCACTGAATTTCTGGAATACAAGGCTACGCCACAGATTCTAAAAAAGATCGCTAATGCACGGAAGGTGGAGATGCGTCTAGGCTCCCTTGAATTCGCTCTCCCTCCGGGCTTTCTGCACTCAATGCAGAAGTTGACATCTGGCCTCCCAAATCCAAAGCCAACATCCGCGCCTACGAAACGATCGCGCTCTTACGGGTCTCGCCGCTTTTGTTTTGTGTGCGCCTGAGATCGGTGATATAAGCCTGCGGTTCTTCTTCCACTGCCGTTAGATCCATGAATCTTATCGACAATTCGACATCAGTACTCACGTGGTCATCAGTACTCACGTGGCTCCCGCTAGTCGGGGGCATCGTGGCTTTTGCCCTTCCGTTTCTATACACAATAGTCAAAGACGCCAAGACTCGCCGTATCGAGGCAGAAAAGCCTCACCTTGAACATCAGCTAAAGCTTTATACTGAGATTTGCCAAGTGGTAGCGCGTCTCGCATCCGATCAAATTGAGGCGGACAGCAAGCGATCCTGGGAACTCTACTGGGGCGAGTTGTGCATGGTTGAGACCCTTGGCGTCGAGACAGCAATGAAGGAATTTGGTGATGCCCTTCTCGACAACGCAGGCAAAGAGAAACTCCAAGGACTGTCTTATAATCTTGCGCACGCCCTTCGTCAATCGTTAGAGTCCGGATGGGGTAGTCGTTTCCATTTCCGATGGCTGCCTGGCATGAACCGTCAGTCCCGTTTGCCCATAAAGTAATCGCCCTGCCCAAAAAGTCTGCCCAAGAAGTCACTTTTTAGGCAAAGCCCGAACCATAGAACCATAGGGCTTTGCTGCGAAAGTCAGGTTTGGGGTTCACTTCTGCATCAGGCGGGTGACTTTTGCATCAATGGTGGGACACTCATCTTCATAGATTGAACAGGTTGCCGAGTTGTTAGCAAGTAGATGAAACCCCCAAAAATGCTTCACGATGACAAACCTGTGATATAAGTGGCGTTAATGACTAGATTTTCCGGAGGTTGAGTGTCCCTTTACTGGAAAACGCAATCAGCGGTCAGACCTTACGTACTTGGAATCAGCGGACTAGCGGCTGCAATTAGCGTCACTGCTTTCGAACAAAAGAGTGAATGGTCGCTAATGTGGTACTGGTACGTTTTGGGTGGTGCAGTTCTCTGGCTCATCTATAGCCTGATAGCAAATAATTCATAGGCCCACTTAACAGTCAGTTGATTCGCAGATTCGGCGCTAAGCAATTTGAGAAGAAACAAAGAATAATTGCGCGGGAAATTGTCATTGCGCTGTTCGATAGAGAGTCCACGCTGGAGTTACCTGACGAGGACGAAGACTTGGTTGCACGGGAAGCGGCTTCAAGTTTTTACGTTCTCTTCGAAGATAGATAAGATGGCTCGTAAAAGGCTTCAGAAAATCAGCGATATTCTCAAGGAGGTCGGCTTAAAGGAAGCAGATGACCGTCTTCGTGAGAAAGATCGTGAAATTCAACATCTGAAGACTTTTGAGCGTCAGGCACACGATTCAAGACCTGAAGCGTTGAGGAGGTTCTTTGAAACTAGCCGAGGCATTTGGTGTGAGGATCACGCTGCCCGGCCGCCGGCGAGTATTTACATCGACGACCCGATCTATCGGCAACTGTTTATTGAAAAAGATATTGCTCCGATATGCGCTATTGCGGAATTTGCCATTTAGAGAAGTGTTCTCGATCTGCCCAAGAAAATATGCTGCGTATGTTGAGAAGAAGGCAGCGAAAGACAAAGAAATAACGAGAAGCTCTTCAACCGCAGAAGGGTCTCAAGATGAAGAAGACGTACCGTTAAAGCCCGCAAAGATCATTGAGGACTGGGAAGACCGCAGCCTAATGGATAAAAATCGATATCTCACCATTCCCGCCACTTGGGAGGACAAGATAGCCGATGATGCGGGTCTAGGGATAGATAGTTGGAAATTGGTAGTAACCGTACCCTCCGGAGGAATTGAGCCGAAGTTCGACGATATCAGAATACTGAGGGAAACAGAGTCAGGCTATGGTTATCAGAAACTCGAAAAAAAGACAGGCTTCTGGGAAGGAGTTCTCAAGCATTTGGCGGTTGAACGATATAGCATCAGAGTATTTGCATCTTCTGACCTGCCGACTGAAAAGGTTAAAGACATCCATCGAGCAGCCAAAGCATTGTTAAGTGAGGAATAAACAAAATTGTTAGGCCGCTATTGCCTCGATCGGCTCTAGTTCCAAAATTCCTTCGGCAAGCTGCACTAATGGTCTAAGTGATTCATCATCTTCAACGTAACCTTCAATCGCTTTCCGGCAAACGGCGACGCATCTCTCGTTGAAGCGTAATGGACTCTTTTGAGTAAGAAACCCAAACACAATTCCCTCGCTCACAAATTGAGCGACATCTTCAGACCAGTACTTATCAAGACTTCGAGAAAGCGCAATTCGACTAATATCTACATCATTTGTTTTCAGCTTGACTAGATACTCAGCTAGATCCTCTATGTAGAGTTCTTTGCCCTTCTTAGCATCTTGGTAGCCTTTTAGCGTAACTAGGGCTATCAACCTAAGCACTGGTTCCGTAGAAGAGAATATTGAACTCACCATCTTTTACTCTCCTTTTTCCAGCCGACGACTGCCAAGCGAGGCGAGGGAACCACCTCAAGCGGCAATGGTCGCTTTGCCATGTCGAGGTGTCCTCGAAACTCTCCTTATTATCATAAAACCGCGCCGACCAAAGAAAAATAAAACAGCGACGTAGAGGGTTGAAACACTCGCAGGATACTCATAATATTAGGGTTAAGCGCGCCGACGTCGGGTTGGCGACACATTGTTTCATCGGCGCAACGCGCCATTCTACTCCATTTACGCTGCATTTCACAAAAAAACCTTGCGACTTCATGTTCTAGCAAATTATACTCTTCATTGTCTAAAAGAACTACTTTTTATTACTAGATTTATTGTAATAAATGTAGTTACAAAAAGTACATCTTTTATCACAATGAATTCTAGTTCATCTACCCTCGTAAAACAACCAGAAAAAGCTCTTCCACGTCTACGACTGAAGTTGCGATTACCAAATGGAAAGTCTGGGTGTAGCCTTAAAGAACTATGCGACTGGGCGGACCTAAGTCCCACACAGATTCGCCATTTGGAAAGTAAAGAGTTAATTGCGCCAAAGCGCATAGTAGGCGGGAAAAAACGACGTTCGGTTGTTTACTCTGCGGAAGATGTTCTAAAGACACTCATCATTAGTGATATAAGACACGCGGGTTTTTCTCTCCAAGAGCTGCGCACGGCAATTCATAATCTTCGAAAGTTTGGACTGGAATTCAACGCACAAACGCACCTGTTGACAGATGGTGCCAGCATCCAAGCTGCAAGCAGTGAATTGCAAGTCGTTGACATATTGAGACATGAACGACAGCTCATGTTGCTAGTTTCAATTGAGGATCAAATCGAAAAAGTACAAAGAGTGGCATGATGCAAAATTATGGTTACTGTTCTTTGTAGAACTCCAGGCGGACGCCTAACTCATACATACCTTAATTAAGCGCGAGTTAGTTTTGGTCAAGCCGCCTCTTCCCAAAATGTCGGCTCAATGCCTAACTCGTAAATTGATTGAATCAAGCAGCACAGGTTATGTGCCAGGACTTTGCAAAGGGCTTCGTTGATCTGTGCCGTTCGGGTCTTGCTTCTAAGGCGGTCGCCAAACTTCGTCTTGATCATGTGGAACGTGGTTTCGACGTTGGATCGTTTGTGATAGCACTGCATGAAGCGTTCCTGATTGTAGGAATAGAAGTGGAACATTCGTTTCCAAATCGTAGAGTGGTTCTTGCTAGTCGTGCTGTTCGCCTTGAAAGCGATGAACGGCTGCGCGTCATGGTCTGCTACTACTTGCAGATTGTCGCTCGACAGATAGGCTTTGTCCGCGCTCACTTGGGCCATCGTGAAGTTGCGTCCGGTTGTCTTAACCAGTCCCGCGAATTGCGGACAATCGTTAGCATTGGGTTCCGTGACTTCGACGCTGGTAACGATGTTGGTTTTGACTCCGCACATCAAGTGAACCTTGATCCAGTCATGCCGATCCATGAGCGTCTTGTCGCTGTACTTTGCTTTGACCCATTGAACGAAGCGGCAAGTTGAAAAGCCACTGCTATCAACTGCGAAGTCAGATTCGACAGCCTGCAGCGGCAAGCTGGATTCCTCAATGAGTTGTTTGAGAAACGGCGTGAGCATTGGGTTCTCAAGGTAGCGAGAGGGTGACGTATAGTGCGGCGTCCGCGTTAAGTATCCCTTTGCGTGCGCGTCTCTCAAGTCGGACGTGAAGCGGCGACCGCTTACCGTGCTGAAAACTTTGTACGTGTTCCCAAAGACAACTTCTGCGAGCGGAATGCGCGGACGCCCGAATGTTTGGATCGGTTCTTCGATGCCTTTGCACAACTCAGCCAGCAAGGAAAGAAAACGATCCTTCTCATGAGTTTGCGCTTGGTTGTAAGCAGTCCATTCTTGTCTGTAGGTTTGCTTGACCGTGACCGTCTCAGTGAGAGTCTGAGTTTGAGTTTCTTCGTCAAAGGTAAATTCGCGCTGGGTCACGATCTCAACCGCGTAAAGATGCTTGCACCGGAGTTGTCGGGCTGCGAAATCAGGACAAGTGCAATGTGGCTTAGCGGGATCGGGTTTGACCGTGTAGGTATTCGTGCAACCTTGGGTCTGAGACGGGACAAACCATCTGTTACCGTCATCGCTTCGCTGAAGTTTTGCTTTGGCGGCAATCACTAAGCCGCGTTGTTCTCTCTCTTGTTGTTCGTTCATTGTGGCCTTGCCTTTCGTTAGGCGACTGGCTCACAATGGCTTTGTTCGGAGACCGTATGCGAGCAATCGCGTTGGTTTTCAAGTGGGCTTTGTTGGTTAGCGCCAATGAAGCCCTTTTCAATGCTCGCTATGCTATCTTAAATAGCAGTGCTATGTCAAGGAGAATACTACTTGACCGAGCATACTATTTCGGATAGTATGCCGAACATGGCTAAAGTTAAAGAATCGGTATGGCTGTGGGTTTGCGAGCGTTGCGGCTATAAATGGCTACCGCGTGACGCGGACGTAGAACCCAAACGCTGTCCGGGATGTAAGAGTCCCTACTGGAATCGGCCTAGACAGGCAAGGAAAAAAGCCACAAAATAACGACCAGAAAATCTAAACTCCGAGCGATTTATTTAACCGACGAGCTTTAGGGCGTACGGGTTCTTTTCTTCGTTCTTGCTGGGGAATACCGCTAGCTCGCCGGGCGTCTTGGCTTTGGTTCCATCAGTTGAATGTACGTACAGAATATGTCCGACCAAACTAACGGGCAATGATGTGTCGCGAGCGAGTTTTTGATAGTTGATGCCGCCAGTCTTTAGCCCGTATAACAATTCAGCCATCTTTCGGAGCGCACGAGGTCTTTCGGGTTCGATCTCGACAGGTTCATTGTGCCGCCATCCGTGTCTTGTCATCTGCTTGTTCAGATATTTTTTCTGATCCACGGAAATAATCTTGAGGCTGAAGGCGCGATCGATCAGAACTTGTATGGAGACGCCCCACCGCGCTTTTAGCTCCGCAAGTCTGCTAAGAGTGACGGGCGTAGTAATTTCCTCCCGTATTGCCTCTTCGGGCAGTAACAGTTCTCTAGCGAAGTCGTCTGCTTCCTGTTCGACATCGCCGCCTGTCAGACTGTAGTGTTGAACCAAATGGCCCATTTCGTGCGCAACCGTGTCTCGCTGCCTATCTCCCGGCTTGCCCGTGTCGATTACAATTACAGCGCGGCGATCAGCCCACAAAGAAAAAGCATCGTGGCCGTGAATCTCTAGCGGGATTGCCAACACGACCACGCCAGCTTTCTCAAGTCGGTTGATCAGATTTCTGATTGGTTTGTTTGGCTCGATACCCAACGCATCGCGTGTTAATTCCGCCAAGGTCTTAGTATCTTCGTTTTGAATGCGCGGCAGCCTTAAAGGCATTAACTTCATCTTACCGGCCATGAAGTCATAGAGAATGTAGGCAGCCCACGCGGTCTGTAGAATCTGATCGCGTTCACGGGTTGTCAGTGACTGATGTTGCCGGTATAGAAGCGATCCCAAGGGAAAATCGATCTTGGTATCCTCATAAAAAAACGGCAAAGGAAAACCAGTCTCTTTCGCAATCGTTGCCGCGAGTTGTTCTGAGGGTTCAAGCAGATTTTGCTCAATCCGCGAAATAGCTGCTTGCTTTACGTCAACAATGTCAGCTAGTTCCTCTTGAGTCCATCCGTTGATTTCTCTTGCGCGCTTTAGGCGATCTCCGTTCATTTCTTGTCCGTTCCAGTTCCATCCTTTGAGATGTCGAGATCATCTTCATCGCGCTGCTCAGCTCTTCGGATTTCAGTTAGTTCGTCAGGCGATTGCTGGTACTTAGCATCAGCCGTCTGCAACGTAGCTGGATGCGGAACCGGAATGCTCCAATGTAGTTCCGGTATCCCATACTCCGAAGTAATATCCTTTGGACATGCCAGATCGAGACCCATAAAGGTCCCGTCTCCCGCTACGTTGTAAATACCCACGAGCTTTTCGGCGCGAAAGTGATCTCCGAACAGAGGTTGTTGGTAAAATGCTTTGCGCTTTTCTGACTTGCCTGGCGCGGGCGGTCTGCCGTTTACGCCTTTGAAAAACTTTATATTGTGCCCCTTGTGCCAAACTTCTAAGCCGTTGTTGTTCAAAGGTTCAGTGTCATACTTCAAATGTGATGGCTTGTTATCTAGTAAGCGTCTGACTCGAATGCGGATCGCGCTCGAATGATGGCAGCCGTCGATGTCTTCATAACCCTTCGAGGTGAACTCCTCAACCGTCGCCTCGGATACGGCGGCTTCAAACATCGGATAAATATGGGATAAGAAGGGTTGAAGTTTGGAGAGTGTCTCTTCAGGGGTATTCGCCATTGATTCCTCCGTTCGTGGTTATAATATAACCAGAAAAAGGGTAAGGCGCAATACTTATTTTTAGAGCCCTCATGTCTCACCCAAACTACCACGCTTGATAAATTTATTGCATCCCTTCGTTTTAGGGTGATATAAGCGTCTCTTCCTCGCGTTCTTTCAAGCCCATAGGAGACTCCAACCATGAAACGCCATATCCTACTGATAACGGTATTACTATTCTTGCAACCAGGCTGCACCACGACGCCCACAACAAACGCGCCGCCAACTAACACCGCGTCAACCAACACTGCCGCAGCTACCGCCAAATCAGTGGCCCCCGACACGGCCTCCGCTATCAAAGCTGCATGTACGACACCTGATTTTCCGGAGCCTACGGCCCTTAGCATCGATGCTCAGTGCGGCAACGACGGGAATGGCGGAAAAGAGGCTGAGCAGAACAGCGTCAAGAATAGTTTTTGCCCTCCCAGCGAGACTCCATCAGACATTACTATCGGCGCATTTCAACAACTGCAAAAGGATGTTGAGGCGAATTCGAATATCAATTTTGGAAGTAGCGGTCCAACTACTGATCGCTCTCCTCTCAAAACACTTGGCGAGGGCAAACTAGTGACATTGAAAGCTTTCGTCTTGAAAGCCCGGCAAGAAGGCGGTGAAAGTGTAAATTGCAAAGGCCATCTGCTTAATGAAACTGACAAGACTGATTTTTACCACGACATCCACATCTCTTTCGTGGACGCTGCGAACAAACCTCAGACAGGAGATACCAAGGCAATCTCCGACAAGAAAGAATGTACTGGCATAGTCGCGGAAATGAGTCCCCATCATCGGCCCGATAATTGGACGGCAGATAATGTAAACAAAGTGGCTACGGCTCAAGCGTTGGTTCGGATAACGGGACAGCAATTTTTCGATTCAAGTCACGTACCGTGTTCGAATGGCGCGCCAGTTGGAAGCAATCCTAAGCGAATTTCGCTCTGGGAACTTCACCCGATCTACAAGTTTGAGGTTTGCACAGGAGATTGCGCGGGTGCGGGACAATGGGTCTCGCTGGATGAGTGGCTCAAGACTCACTGATAGCATCTGCGAAGTAACGGTGCGTTAGTAAATGTAACGGCGTTTCCTATCATCAAATCGTTGATTCCGCTTCATCGGGAGGTAATACAAATGGCCGAAGTTGGCGACAAATTCTCGGTTGGTTCAACCTGTCCTCAGACTGGGCGTTACAAGCACTCCGTTTGCGACAACACCGAAATATTCAACAAGGGCAACACGTTTGCGCCATGCGCGAACTCGTCCTGCCCGAAAAAGGGAGCCGAGTGGGTATTGAAAGACAAACTCACTTAAAGGGATTGCTGACATAACCCCGCTCTTCCAAATAGCGGGCGATCTCAAAATCTGAATAACCAAATAATTTCCCGCTCACCCATATCGCCGATCCGGCAACAGGCTTGCCGGATCGGCTGAAGAATGTCTTCATTAGTTTTTTGACGAATGCGTATTTGTATACGTATGCCGTTGCGCGATCTGGTGAATATGCCTGATCAATGACTACCTTGCAGCCTTCCGTTCTTACGGTTCTCCGTACAAGTCCGACATACCTCCGGTCAAATCCGAAAGCGCCCGCGAGTTTTGCGCCTGTGCGAACCTGCTCACAGTACACTTCGGCCTTGCCTACGAGGTATCCTTTCTGAAAAGCTTCTCCCTCGCTCTGGGACTTTTGCATCAACCTTTCTCCTTTTGCATCAAGATCGACTTTTGCAGCAAAGCCGAACCATAGGGCTTTGCCTATAAACTAATTCGACCAAGTGACTTTATAGGCAGCCGTCTGACTTTATAGGCAAGAGAACCGATGGGATTATATGGCAGTTGAGCGATGGACAAGTTAACCACAGGGTCTGCGTTACGGAACAAATAGACGACACGTGGGAGTCGCGCTTTCCTGAGGACTAACGATACCACCGGTGACCGCGTAGCAAGTCAAGTCGATCAGTGATATAAGCCTGCCTTTCTTGGTCATAAGGATTGAGCGATATGATTGACAACCACTCTTCAAGTCGGCGGCTTGATGCACTGTTTCGGGAGTTCGATAACTTGGTTGCCGAAAACCGCCTTGTGCTTGACGGAACCGATAAGAAGCTGAGCATTGCGTTCGGCGTGACAGCAAGTCTTATTGGGGCTGGGGTCTGGCGCTCGCAGCCGGTGTTCTTTCTGATCGTTCCGTTCCTAATCTTGGCTATCGCGTTCTTCGCGGCGGTGCAACTAGGGCACATCGTTCTCCTTGGTGCGCAATTAGCAGTTGTCGAGGAACGCATAAACCACGAGATTGGTGGGCAACCGGTGATGACTTACTTCAACGTGATTGTCCGGGCCGTGTGTGATGCTAAAACTTTTATTGATCCATCGAAACAGCGTCCGCGCAGAAACTTTAATACCATATACACTGCGGCTGCTATCGCCGTACTAGTCGCCGCAGTTGCGATTTCGATTGTCGCAGGATGGCCTGCTCTTATCGTGAAGGGCTGGATTCCAACGATCTGTTACTTTGTCGGCGTGATTGCCGCCACCATCCTCGTAGTCTTTGTCATACATCGAGCCGCGAACGACAAAGACCGCATGATTCTGGTGATCAAACAAGCTATCGAGAAGTCGTCTAACGATTCGCAGGAGCCGACTAAACCTCCTATGTTCCCCAAAAGGTAACTCGGTCTTTCCACTCGAAGTGTTAACCGAGTTCGCCCGGCAAGACGCTAATATGCCACTACCCAGTCGACGGTAACGACTCGGAACAGTATCTTGGCCTCGGTGTCTGGGAATCTAAACTTACGGAGAGTGTCGTCCTTGCTGATGGCTTGAAACGGAGTGTCTGACGTAAATGATGCAAGCACCTCCCGTGACTTTTAGGGGAATAGAATTACGAGTTGATATTTATCTTTCATGCTGATCCTCTTTTTGTTACCCGCAAATAACGATGGCGACAAAACTCGATGAAAATGGCGAACAATTCGTGCTGGTCGCGCACCAAGCTACTCTCCAGTTCTTTTGTAGGGTTGAGAAGGTGACGCCAGACAAACCAAAACACCAAATCGGTTTCGGTCCTCAGCCCTTACCGCCAAGCGAGGATGAATAGCAACGCGCTAATATGCCGCTACTGAACGCTGTTTGGAGTTGCGAAACAGATTTTGGAGGCGGGTCGAGGTAGCTATTCGAATAGTTCAGGTCGTCATTTTCGTCGGGGAGCCATTTTTCTGCGCAGGGGGTGTAGGTGATCAATCAGAATGTCGAACTGTTCGAGCGTGGTCGCGAGTGGATAGTCGGCAACATACGAACGGAGAACGTCGTGGTGATCGACGTACATAAGACCTCCAAGTTCACCTTCGCGAAGAAATTCTCGATACTCCCACCATTCCTAACGAGGCAAATCGGCCTGGGGCATAAAAAGATTGACCGTTGCCACGGTCTAGTATAGGTTTAACAGGGAGAGGTTCCTCACCCACCTCCAAGCACCCGGTTTGTTCCTCGCGGCGTCTCCTAAGCATCAAAATTGCCAAAACACCTGCCCGAAAGGGAACACACAGTCCCGCAAAGCGTACAAAGAGTCGAGGCATGAGCATAAAGAAATGAGCGGCTTGCGGGCAACGAATTTCGGACGCCAAAGATGGAACTCACGCTCTATCAACGGTTTTCTAACCTTCGGCGCATCTGCACGAATTGCGTGCTTGACTTTTGGTACAACTAGGGCATAATTCGTGCATCAAAGCTTGTGGATTCGGGGGCTTACGGATATGAGTATTGATGACCTAAAATTGGAAGCTGCGGCGGGAATTTTGCAACAGAAGAATGTAGTGAAGACCGATACCAAAGAGGACTTCTTTGAAAGAACCCGCGCGCTTTTAGCCAATAACGACATCCGAGCGTATAACGCAGAATATGAGCGGTTGGGGCAGGGCGAGGCCAAACCGAGCATTGGATTCATCCTCAGCAAAGCCGCGGGCGCCTGATTACGCCTATATTCCCCTAACTTCTAAGTACCTCTAGCCCACGTCTCGTTAGGGTAGCTTTTGCCTTTGGGCAGCAGCTGTTGCTTGGGCCAATATGCTGCTGAAACACTCACCCATCATAAAGTCACGATTCACAAAGGGATCGAAAGACCGCGTACTATAATTCAGCACACCAACAAGTTGCCGGTCTTCAGTATCCACATGAACGCCTACCGGTAAGCACAAAACTGAGCGAAGCTTTTGTGGCTTGTCAGGCGCGTCCTGCCAACCTTCGTACCACTTATCACTCTTGTATCTCTCCCTTCCTTTTTTAGCTAGGTCGAGTGCCCAAGACAGCTTCCATCGTTTTAACGGCATGTAGACGACTTTTCGCTTCTGATAAGCTCGTCCGGCGGGCCCCGTAGACTCATCCTCAGTTTTTGGAATCGGCACTTTGAGATTCTCCGAGTAGTCCGACTCCCTTGACCAGTTACTGAGTTTCAGAAAACTACCGTCCGGATTCCACATGAATCCCGCATGAACTGTCTTCTTGCCGCACATTGCGTTGCAACTTGTATCGATGAAGCTATTCGTGAAGTCGACCAATCGTTGATCAGTAGTCTTGGCCCCATTAACTGAACCGTAAGTGAATTTTTCAAGTTCGATCAAAAGCACTCTCATCGCAGCCACAAATCTGGTTTCCTGCGGCCCCATCGACAACTTGTTCCCAAAAAATTCCCACAAGGCACCTCCAATTGTCCCAACCGTCAGTATTAGAATCAAAACCTCCAATCGGTTCGGCGGGTGTCGAAAGCTGACGATCGGAACGAGGGCATCCCATTCACGTATCAAAACCAAGACTCCCAGTCCCAACGCAAAAATGTGGGAAAGATGGCTCCGAGCCAAGATCTGAATATTCTTCCAAAACCCCCACAGTAAATACCGAAAGAGAGTCTTGAGTTTTATATCAATAGGCAGTTCCATGAGAGTACCTCCAGAGAAGGGTTGAGTGTGGAACCAGATTGTAGTGCCAAGCGATCAGTTGGTCAAGATCTCTGTTTTCGTAACCTCATGATACGCCGCCGAGTACGAAGCCTAGTAAGGTTTTCGCTCCAAGTCTCAACTCAAGAATTCGGAACCCAACGCTATAGCAGATAAATTCTTTTCATCTCCGCCATCTCCGGCTTTACGCGATCGTACGCCGCAAAAAGAAAACGGGTGAGCCCCTCCCACAAGGCCCACCCTCAGGCCGCGTGTCCTCACCCCACGCGACCACTTCGCCCACCGAGGAGGCGGGCGCAAACATATATTATTCTTCGACGGAATGAGAGATCAACATTTATCCACTGTGGCGGAGACGTTCATGGCGCGCTACGGGGCGTGGGGAGCGCCCAGTGGCTGCCCGTTTACATAACCATTGCCGCACTATATTAGCCGTGGTACTGTGGCCGCACGGGGCGGAGGTCGGACGTTCGGCCGCGTCCCGGCGGGAGTCATCCAATGGGCGAACCTATTCAAACGATCTGCTGCGTGGCGGAACTCGAGCCGAGCGACGCGCAGGATGATTGCAACAACTGCAAGGACAAAAGGTTGGAGACCACCTTTATTTGGGAAGAGCCCGTGTCCCAATTCTACGCGAAGGCGTACGTCGCCAGCGCAGGCCTCGTAAGTTACCAGTTCGACGATGGCGACTCCCAAATTGTCCCCCAGGTGTACCCCGCAAGCCACTTGGTGCACATTGAATACCACAACGAAGACAGCCCGAGCGAAATATTCAAACATCTGTGCCTGAAGTACAATCGGGAGGGGAAGCCCCGAATCAACGTGGTGGCCAGGGATATGGATACGGGGCAGAAGATCAAGCCGTTGAATATCCCGGCGGACGGAAGCGACAAAGCCTGCCCGATCGAGTCCGCCAGCATCACCGCGTCCGACGGCAGCGTCCCGTTCGACTTCAACAGCCGGTTCCACTGGGACGATGCCCCGTGGACCATCTTCGACGATAAGGCCCCAGGCGCATGGACGTTCGAGCCTACCGAGTCCGAACGCGGGAACATGGCGCTGACGGCGCGAGCCGATCTCGAGATAGATACGGGGTGGGGTGCGCTGACGTTCCATCACTGGGCAAAGAACCTGCTTTCGCACGTGGATGAGGGGGTTAACCCTCATTGGTCGGGCAAGGTCGGGGACGACACAATCCTTCTCGAGAATGAAACACACACCGGCAATGACATATTCGTCGGCATCATCGCCTACTACAAGGGGTCTTCGGGCACCGCGGGCGAGGCCAATCCCGGAGATCCCACCACAACGCCTGGGCCGGAATCGGACGATCAGCCGGACGTGGAGTGGCCAATTTTCTCCCCGCTGGTTTGGCGCGGCTGCGAACGCCCCACAATTCTCACGCGATACGTTCCGCTCGGAGAACGACTATCAAAGTCGTAATCAGATGGCGACTGTTTTTGGCAAAACAATACGAATGGAGTTATGAGCGTAACTAAAAAGAGCACAGACAATCGTCGCATAATACTTCCTCCAATTGGCCTAGAGCGCTTCGCGGGAATGACTCGGGATTTAGAAGCTCATCGATCGCATAGGAAGACTAAGAATTTGTTTCTTTGCGTCCTAAAAGGGTGTCCCATCATCAGTATCAAAGACGCTTACCGCGCTAAGAATTGCTGGGATATCCGAGGAACTTAGCATTTTCGAATTCATTGGGCAGAATTTCACGGCTAATCGCTCTAAACTCCTTGCCAGTCCATCGGTAACTGGTACGGACATACCGCTTTGGACAGCAGAGTCCAGTTTCTTTTTTGAGATCCATGTCGTATTGCTCAACGACCAAATCCCCGTCAGTCACGCGAATGCTTCGTAATCCTCCAGCCGCTCTATCGCCGGTTTCGTGCTTCCACAGCAGCTTCAAAACTGATCCGTTCATTTGATAAATAAAGATGCAACCAGTGCCACTATTAAATGTTTCAATTCCGCCAATGGTAACGATGGCCTCGTCACTGCCATCCCCGGTTAAGTCTGAGTACGACGCGTTACCAAACGTGATCCATAAGTTTTCAATTTTCCTCGCCAGCGTCGCGTCAATTTGAAATTCTCCGTCCTTCAACGTTATCGTTCGA
Organism: Blastocatellia bacterium; assembly: GCA_003487805.1. Lineage (GTDB taxonomy): Bacteria > Acidobacteriota > Blastocatellia > Pyrinomonadales > Pyrinomonadaceae > UBA11740. Next base: position 23,642 of record DNNE01000076.1, read on the forward strand.
TTCTTGTATGGAGGTCGAGTGTCTGACGGATACCATGGATACGTGAAATTTCGAAAGTCAATCGACCGGATCGGCTGTGTAGTCTCGTTCTTAGTTTGAGGCACAACCGATCGATTCTGAGGGCTACTGGTGTTTTGGCTGGACGAGACTTGGACTATCGAATTAGCAGTTTGTGAATTATCAGTCGGAACAGTTGAACTGCACGATGCCAGTGCCAATGCAAGCCACGTCGCATGTAGTAGCTTATGCACAGGGAACTTCACTCCTGTACGCGCCGACCTACTTGAAGCAGTCAAAGAATGTGGTGAAACTTGAAGCATAGTTGTCATAACTCCTAGCGCGCGCCGGTCGACTTGTGGGCTTCGTGTAATTGATGACTTTGTCCCTCCAGGTACTTCCCGGTGTAGCCCCTAGTCGACGAGCAGCAACACGTCCGTTGGCAAGAGGATCGCCAGTGAATTCAGTGACCGGCGTCTTTCCGTCACTCTGATAATAATACTGCCCGAAAACATTATTACCGGCCGGATCGGTGCCGCTAAACTTAATAATGTCTGACCAGGATATTTCCTTGATTTGAACGGAACGAAGGGTCCAATGCACATTGAGTTGGAAGGGTCCAACATCCCAATGCGTATAGTCTTCGGGATGTCCGTTCAGGTTGGGCTGAGTTTTTAGCGAGAAATCTTTGTTCGCGGTCTCGTTCATCATTGTAACTGCCAAAGCGTCGGCAGGAACGTTCTCACGGCTAGAGATGTCTTTGATGAGACTAGCGGCGGCGTCGTTAAATTTTGCTGCGTCGCCAGAAAGGCCTGCTTTTCCATAGCAATCCCAGAAAGATCCTGCTGTGGGTTGCTGCGGCTCCTCAATGTCAGGATCGAATGGACGGTACGGATTGCGTGGATCATTGAACGGCTTGAGCTTGGGTCGGTTCTTCGGTCGTTTGTTCGATTGACCACCTTGTTCTGTAGATCCAGCCCATCCAGTTGAAGGATTCCAAACCTCAAACTTTCCGTTGTTCCAACGCTGACAGGTGTCATCCGGACAACGTTTCGCAGCCTCACCCCTGATGAAACCACAATCCGTTAGAAGACCGTCCAAGACGCACTCTGCGCCGCCACTTTCCATCGCCATTAGCGCCGCGCCACCAGGCTTGCCCGCGATACTTTCCTCAACAATGATTCCGTCGGGGTCGCCGCTGCCGTCCGGCGGAAATGGATCGTTGTCACCCACATCAACTCCCTGCGGATCAAGCACCGTCCGTCCGAACCATTGACCATTTGCGACCGTGTTCAGTTCATCACCGCTAACGGGATCGACATGACGCCAGATGCTCAGAGCTGAACCATTCTCGCCTTTCGTCATCTGTCCAATGCGTTGGCTGCCTGCATAAACATGCATGCGTTTCCACGTTCCCTGTTCGTTATATTCGGAGACCACCACCCCGCCCAGGACAGTAGAACGAAGTTGGTAAGCAACGTCCGCAACTGTGTTTCTTAGACTCCCATTCACGTACGTATTGAGGATGCTAGCCGCGTGAGCGAGTTCACCGTCACCGTCATAGACTTGCGCATTGCTTGTGACGTGATTAATCCAACCACCGTCAGACGCTGAAAAATAGGTGGAGCTTTGTTCTGAACTCACGGCCATTCCCGCAGCATCAGAACCGTAATGAGCCGCTTGAAATACAGTTGTTCCATCATTGCGCGAAGTGACATTGCCGTCGGCATCATAGCTCCATTCGGTGTTTCGGTTCGCGGAATTGTAACTGCTAGTCGTCGCCACGGGACGGCTCCAGAACCTACCGCTTTCGTTCAACTGATTATCCCAAGCATCATAAGTGTATGTCTGACGGAATGGGCCATCAGCCGTGCCGCTGTTCGTATTATTCACAAAGTCACGAGCCTCTGCTCCCGAATAAGCTTCGGCGATTCGTCCCGCGTGATCATATTGATAGGCCCGATCCTTTATCGGTACGGGGTTGTAGGACTGATCGTGAGCAAACTTTACGCGACCATCCGCATAGTATTGATAAGTACTCCCAACCATAGCGTCGTAATAACTCGTCACCGAACCGCGAACATTATATCCAAGGTTTAGGGTTGTGTTGTTGCCATAAGCCAACGATTTCAAGGCTCCCGAAGCGCGATAGAGCATCTGCGATGCAAAAGGCGTCACGACCCCACCATAGCCTACGCCACTAACAGAGCTGGCGCGACCGATGTTGTCGTAAACAGTACTGAAACTGGTGCCTGACCGTTGATCAGCGACGCTCTTCACTTCATTCGCCAGATTGTACTCATAGCTGAGCGTGAAATTTCCGCTAAGTCCATTGAAGGTCTTCGTCTCTGAACTCATGCGCGATAGCGAGTCGTAGCCATAACTCATCAAGCCGGTGCCGTCGCTCATCGAGGCTCTGTTTCCCGCCGCGTCATAGACTACGGAGACATTACCTATGGGCGCTATACCAGACGGCAAGCTCTGCGGGTAAGTTATTGATATCATCAGATGCCGACCATTGTATCCAAATGTAGAAGTGACGCCGCGCGCATCCGTCATTGAACCAATTGTATCGTCAGGATTGTAGGACCATGCCGTATGATCAGTGGATGAGCTGTTGTTAGGATCGATCTGTTGCGCCGGCACATGCTTCGTCTGCAAGCGGCCATAGCCGTCATACGCCATCACGGTTTCTTGACACGATCCAGCTGGACAAGAGGCGTCGGCGTTAGTAGAAGAAGCTTCAGCAGGAGCTTGACCCGCATATTGTTTGACACGAGTGACTTGATCACGACCACTGTAGACGCTGACTGATGTTGAATAGACCGTGCTATCCCAGTTCAGCACTTCCGTCTTCCACTGCCGTCCGAGAATATCGCTGTAGCTTTTTTGTTGCCGAGCCTGAAGCACTCCATTTACCAGCGTGCCTTCATCCGTGAGCGTTACCATCTCACCGCCCGCGCAACCACAACCATCATAGCTGGCGTACTTGATCGTACTGTCTTGATTGATGGTCTCCAGTGGTCGGCCTTTCCAATCATAAGTCTGCTCGGTCGACAGCCATCCGGCGGCATCATCTCCGGCGGGAACCCACCAGCCTGTTATCTCCGTCGGATTCGATTGTTTCATCACCCGGCCCATGATGTCGTATTCCGTCATCTGCGCTTTGTAACCGCCACTACTTCCGGGGTTATTAGTCGCAACAGCGATTACACGTCCCAAACCGTCAATTGTATTGTTCGTGTAAGCTTCGTCTCCCACAAAGTTGATGCTGGACAGCGTCACAACACCGGTTGGGGCATAGATGTATCGCGTGTAGGCACCCGTGTTAGCGATGGTCAGCTGCTGCATGCGCGTAGCACTGTCATACATGAACGTCTGCTCGAGTCCGGTAGTTTGATCCTGGGGTGGTGGACCTTGCACCAACGTCTTCGCGCCAAAGTCATAACGATAGCGAACGTATGACGAGTTATTGTCCGCATCGGTGATCGTGGTCGGATAAGCGAAGGTTGAAAATGACCGGGGCGTGTCGAGGGCACCGCCGTTGGCGGCAAACTGATCCGTATAGGTTATCGTCGTTTGATGATCAAGGGCGTCGCGAGTGAAGATAACGTTACCCGTGATGTCATAAGCGCTCTTGCTCTCGGTAACCTTCGTTGAATCGGTCGGATAATTGACGTCCCAACGCTGCAGCTTGACCAGGTTGGCGCGCTTCGGCCCTATCACTAGGTCGGTTGAGTAACTGCCGTCATGCTGTGTTGGCGTTGCCGGCAGTCCTTGCAGATACTCGCCACTCCAATCGTAAAGGTAAGTCGTCTTCGCCATCAACGTAGATGGCCCTTCATAAAGAAGCTTCGATTGCGGCAAACCAATGATCCGCAGATTCAGATAGTTCGCATCCAGATTGTAATCCGTATGACTGCGGCGCAAGACTGGCGTACCGACCGCTGCATATTCAGAAATGTCACTGGGCAAACTGCAACTCGCATTCGAAAATGGCAGAGCGAACGTTTGATAGCCAATCTCTGTGTGGCGGTGATTGCTGTTGTCAGAGACATCCGCGGCAATCACCCTCGGATTGGTTCGGTAAGTAGCGTTCGGGTTAGAGTCGTCCTGGATCCATGATGTCGAAGTCCACCGTTGGAGTTCAACAGCATGTTCCGGATCCTTCTTCCCCCACGTTTCGGTCGCAGTCACCAATCCCTTCTGCCAACCAGTGCCATAGGACTCTTTGTAAACCGTGCCACTGGGATCGCCGACCACCGTTACTGTGTGGACGTTGCCTTCGAGGTTGTATTGCGTCTCAACGTAAGCGGCGGGCAGATCAGTAGTGCTAGTCCAGTTTTCTGCTGACACACGTGAGTTAGTCAGCCGCGTCGCATCATCGCCTGCGCCGTAGTTGTAAACCATCTGAGACCGCTGCACGTTGTTTGAAGTCGTGCGATGAATGACGCTGACCTGAGCGGCCGCGTTGTAATCAAAGTTGTAGTGGGAGCCGTCGGGCAGGTTTATCTGCGCCAGCACTGGAAACGAGTCTCCGCTAAAAGTCCCGACTGGCTCTGCGCCGGAAGGCAGTTGCATCTGAGGCGAGGAGCCCCAGCCAAACGTGGCCCACGGATGTTGCGGTTCGTTGGCCCAATCCTGGTTGATAGAAAGCAACTGCGCATTCCCGTCGTAGTGGAAATCGATCTCTCGGCCGAGAGTGTCGATAATCTTCTGAATGTCTCCGCGCCAGTCGTTAGTGATGCTGATGATGTTGCCGTTTCGATCTTCGATACGGGTCGCGCGCCAGCCGTTGGCGGTGTTCGTATAATCGATCTCAGTTCCGTCAGTCGAACGCAGAGACAGACTGCCGCCGTTATCTGTCAGCTGGAGATATGAAGAATCGGCAGCTTCGTAAAAATTCGAAGTGTCTACCTGCCGTAGTTCAACATGATTGCCCGCGGCTGTGAACACATAAACATTCCTGCTGGTTTGCGCGTCGAACTTGCGCCATTGGACCGTGGGAAAACCGATCGTGAAGCCGGGACTGAGCGATTCATAGTCCTGTCCGAAATAGACGTATGGACCTGAGCGGGTCCAGACCAGCGATGTATAAGAAAGACTCAGACCAAGATCCAGACTGGCACGGCCAGGCAGTGAGAGCAGCGGCACACTGAATTCGCAATCGCGCGCTTCGACTTGATTGCCGGATTGATTGAACAAATCTACTTGCGCGGTAGCTAACGACGATGCGGCGCTGGAAGGACTGCCGCTAGCCGTTAGCGTGGAGATAATATGCTGGTACTCAGTTGCCGTTTCAAACGCATTGCGCACTTGTTCTCGGCCCATGTGTTGTGGGGAGGCCTGGCTGGTCCAATAGTTTGGGCCGCAAGAAGGATCATTCGGATCGCAATATTCGGGCTCACGCATAAGATAGGTTCTGTAGAGATCATTAACGTAGTCCCGATCGCTGCGACCACGATTAGCGTAGTCAGCCGATTCGAAAACAGTCATCCCGAATTCAGTCATGGCCATGAACATCGACGGCTGCCCCTGCAAATAAGCCGCGCGCATGATGTCCGTCCAGTAGTTGCTCTCGTCGCTGTTGGGCGCTCTTCCGAGTCCCTTCTGTAGAAAATTTACGGCGTACTGATCGCTTGAAGACGAAGTGATTACTACTGAGGTTGAAGCGCTCCCTTGCGCGCCAAGGTTGTCGGTTACGGTCAGGGTAACCGTGTAGGTGCCCGTCCCCGTATAAGCGTGTGTCGGAGCTGCCCCCGAAGCCGTGCCGCCGTCGCCAAAGCTCCATGAATAACTGACGACACTTCCGTCTGGATCGTAGGAGCCATTACCAAGGAAAGGAACGTTCTGTGAAATGATGCCGTTGTATGCGCCTCCGGCGTTGGCGACCGGCAATTGGTTGTTGCTCCCACTGGTCCAACTGGCGCTGTAGTCCCCATTGCCGCTGCTCGAAATATTAGTTAGACCACTGCCGTCCGTATTCATGGTCCATACCTGGGCCGAAGGATCGCAGCAGTCGCGCTCTCGGTCGCTGCGAAATACAATCTTCGACCCGTCGGGCGACCATGCGGGGCAATCGTCATTCGCAAGGTCATTGGTTAATCGCGTCTGCGCAGAACCATCAGCATTCATCACATAGACTTCTTTATTGATGTGCACCTTCGACTTGGTAATGTAATTGCCATCGTCGTCGGTCTCCTGCCAAGTCTCGGTCGTAGTATCCCGCGTGCTGACGAATACGATGCGGCTGCCGTCACGCGACCAAACAGGTTGCGTGTCATCGACAGTATCTCCGCTAAAGGTAATGCGATGTTGATTGCTGCCATTGCTGTTCATCACATAGACAGAATCGAAGCCGGCATGATCGCGATCACTCGCAAAAGCGATCTTGGTTCCGTCGGGCGACCATGACGGTTCGCCGTCGCTGGAAGAGGAATTCGTGAGATTAATTGGGCTCGAACCATCCGCGTTCATTGCCCAGACCTGATAGTCAACACCGTTGCCTATGTTTTGAAAGACAATCCTCGATCCGTCAGGTGACCATGAGGCAAAACTGTCGTCACTCGCGTCCGTAGTCAAACGCGTCACGCCAGTGCCGTCCGCGTTCATCACATAGACATCCATGTAGCCAGTGTCAAGATGATCGCGATCGCTCTGGAAGAGAATCTTTGCGCCGTTCGGAGACCAGCGTGGAAAATCATCGTTCGCGCCGGAGTTAGTCAAGCGGACGACGTTACTGCCATCCGCATTCATTACGTAAATCTGCATGACACCTTCGCGATTGCTGGCGAAGACCATCTTTGAAGCGCCCAACTGCGGAACCAGCGGAACGAGCAGGTCGAACGATGCCTGTGAGCTAGGGCCATTCGTTGTAGGCCGGAATGTCATAAGCGAATTCAGCGGATCGGTTTGAGAATAGTGACCACTGAGAAATACCAGTGCCGGATGAGCTAACAGGCGAATGCGCGACTTAGCTAATGATCGATATGGGTTGTTCGACGAGGAAGCCGAAGCAGTGAACTCCGGGCTTGAAACAGGTGAAGGCGTTGGCGAGGGAGACGCCGATGGATTGCTTCTTGGTCCTGCAAGTGGCGAAGGAGTCTGTCGCGGCGTCGCGGTTGCTGAAGGACTTGGTGTTGCGCGTGGAATCGGATCGCCCACCTTCCTTCCAAGTCGCGATTCAACCGGCTTCCGTCGAGAGCGCATTGTCGATTCAATCGGCTGCGCTGCGCGCGTCTCAACTCGCGGCCTGTGCCGATCCTGATCGAGGTTCGGAAGGTTAACCGCAGGCGCGCCCGGCTGCGGAAGCTTTACTGGGCCTCTCTTTGCTTTCCCATTACTCGACTGGCTGTTCGACTGCGTTCGACCTTGGGTCGGAGTAATCCACGTCAAACTCGATATGATTAAAGCGCAGCACAGACAGAGCGTAGTCCAACGAATCGATTTCGCCGGCAGACGGTGAGTACGTCTCATGTGGGAACTCCTTTGATTCTCTTCAGTAGACGCCAACCATGAACATTGTGTTCCTAAAGTGGCCTAGAGAAGTCCAAAATGACCGATGCGTACTACTCGCTCGAACCTCTTCGTTCCTTCAGCAATCTAGCGATGGTTGACGACAACTTATCCATTGCTTCCGGTTTGAGTAAGAAATCGTCGACACCTGACCTCCATGCTTCTCGTTCAACGGTGTCAGCTGAAAGCATGATGATTGACATTCCGCGTCGATGAGCCATCCCTCGTACTCGCTTGATGATTTCCATTCCGCTGAGTCCGGGCAAACCGTTATCTACAACCAACACGTCGTAGTAGGCGTCGCCCTTGAGTATCTTTAGAGCAGTCGATCCATTCATACACGAATCCACCCGCATTCCTTCGCCCGTCAAAATGTCTGTGACGGTTCGAGCGACTACTTCATTGTCTTCAACATGAAGAACTGAAATTTGCGAGGACGGCGAGCGCTGAGTATGTGTCACCCTTCCTGGCTTTTTTCTTGGCCAGCAGATGTCGTCTTCGTTTGCGGACAATTGATCTTGATGTCAGCAGTTCTTTGTGCCGCGTGTTTATTAAGGAGATGAGACTCTGGTGGTGCTTGAAGCCAAGCAAATGAGCGGCTTTGGTAACTGAGCCTCCGGCATCTCTCAAGGCTTGTTCAATTACTGTTCGCTCGCCCGCTCGGACATGCCTTTTGATAGAGAAGCCTTCCCAATTGCGTTCTTTTGGAGGTTGATCCTTATGTTCCAATCGAGCCAAGGTATCAAATAGACTCTCTGCGCAAGCTATTAAGCGTTTTCCAGTGGAGGGATCTTGCGAACCTCTCAAAAGCCTAATTCCTGATTGATAGATCGAAACCAATTCGTTAGCAGGTATCTTCTCTTCAAGCTCTTCAATAATGCTTAACTTAGCGCGACCGGCGCCCTCGAGATCTCCGGTCGTTTGCGCAACTTCGATCGCACGTTCTAAAAGGGCCCTCGCCCGCGAATCATTACCCAACCGCGCCAGCGCAACGCCTTGGGTGGTAAGCGCCTCAGCAAGCAGCGCTTGCTGGTCTCCTTTCTCAAAAACTCTAACGGCGTTTCGCGCTATTCTTTCGGCCTCAACAATGTGGCCTTCCGCAAGCAGTGTCCTTGCGCGAGTGTCGTCAACTTGCGCCGCGGTTCCTCGATCTTTCAATCTTAGAAAAAGGTGATGAGCGTTATCGAGATGGCGATGCGCTTCCTTGAATCGTTGGATCGTATAGAACAGATGTCCGAGGTTCAGCTCAACGCGAGCCAAAGCATGTACGTTTCCCGCTTGCTCATAGTGGAAACCAGAAGCGGCATACTCGATCAACGCCCGGTCCAAATAGTCTTCTCGGTTCTCGGGCGCAGACAATCGCCTGAGAACAAGTCCGTACTCAAAATGAAAACTTCCTTTGAGCGCGTGATCCGGACTCTGCTCGACAAACGGAATTGCTTGGTCGTAGAAGTGTAATGCCTCATTCAATCTTTGCGCCCAAACTTCGACGATTCCTGCGCGAATAAGAAGAATTGCTGTTAGCTCATGATTTTGGTCCCCTAGTTCGTCGAGCGCACTCGCCAAATGAATTCTTGCTTCGTCATAAGAGCCTTCGCGCCAGTAACACAGAGCAAGGTCGCCTCCCGCCTCAGCAGCTTTTTCCGATCGACCTATCTTTTCAAAGATTTCAAGACTCTGGGTGATGAGATTCTTCGCAGTCTCTTGACCGCTCACCATTTGACTTGTCTGACCAAGCCATCCAGCTAAAGCGCCCACACGGAGGAGAACATCTGCTCTGATAGCGTCCTCAAGACCCTCGAGTTTCGGCTCTTGATCGGGTGCTGGCCAGAATTCAATCAGTGCTTCGCGAGCTGACTCGTATTGCCCCGTCTTTTCGAATTGTTTGGCAATGCGGCAGGAAAGTTCCGCCCGTTGTCTAGGAGATAGATCTAGACTTTGATTCTTGAGGGTTGCTAAATCCGACTCCAAGTTCATGTGAGGTCGGCCTTTCTATATGAATGATAAAATCTTTTCCCTAGAAACTGAGCCCGAATGAATTACGCTCGAGGGAACCAAAGGCTCAGAAACCATGCTCGTCGGTAGCTTAAAAAGCTCGCGCCGCCGAATCACTCAATCTAAGGAGACAAGATGAACAATCTAAGAAGACTCTCTCTCTCAATGATGCTGATCTCTGTTCTGTCAATGGCAGTCTTTGCGGGCGAAACGAGTTCGCCGCCCTGTCCGCCACCTGACCCAGGCGAAACAAGTTCGCCGCCGTGTGCCGTGGCACAGATGACCTCAGACGAATCAACGGCGATCGGCCAATTAAACACCAATCAACCTGCTAACGCGACGGAAGTATTCTCTGCGATAGCCATTGATGTACTGGAAAACGTGTTGCTCATCTTCTAGCGTCCGCTTTCGATTAATTAACAAACCGGGTGGCAACGATATCTCTCGCTGGCACCCAAGTATTAGTGTGACTTTTGAAAGCCCTCGGATAAGCCTAAGCCTGACGATGAGGCCTCTGAGCGACGCAGCATATGCCGGATGCATATTTCTTGCAACTAATCAGTTTTATTTTGGGACAAATAGTTGCATGTTCGATATTTACTGCACTTTGCAACTTCGCATGCGCCCGGTTTGATCCAGTGGTAGGAAGTAGGTATTGCTAATTAATAAGCGCAAGCATTTCGCGTGAGGCTGAAGCTGTTTATTTCCTATAATCCTGTGTTGCTGCTCCAAACACATCTTTCAGCTGTTGCAAACTGGGAGTTCCTTGCATGCCGGATACTATCCCGACTGGTTTCGCGTAAGAAGCAATATCTAACGCTACGCCGTCTAGAATGGCTGGGTCTTTATCGATCGCGAGGCTTACTAATCCCGCTAGATAGTTCAGCTTCAGGTCACGCCTCAATATCATGTCGGCTTCATTGAGTCCTTCGCTCGGTTTATCAACCGGGACCATAGGCCTGAATATTTCGCGAGCAAGGAAGATACGCAATTCCGCGAGTGAGTGAAAGATACTCTCGTCTGGAGGTGAGCCGGTGGAGTAACTATCGCCCGGAGTGATCGCTATTTGACCGCGATCGAGATTCCCCGCGTAAACATTTTGCCCTTTATATAGAACCAAGCCTCGTACTTTTGAACAACCGACCAGTGTCAGAACCGGATCCAGAGCCGTCAATAATCTTTCTATTGCTTTGGGATCGTCGACATCGTGGTATCTAACTTCGTCCGGCAAAGTTGCTCGATCGACTTCTGGAGCTTCGCAGATCGGCGGTGCTGGTTGTTTCTGTAGCCAAGTCTTGATCGATGTTGCGCCATTCTCATGTGCCCACTTAACGACATCTTCAACTGCAGTTTCTGGATGCAGCGGTTCAGAATCCGCACTCACCCCGTCGACCTTCCAGACGCCCTGCTCCTTTATCAATTTGTAATAGACTGACGAAGTGTTGCCGTTCCCTCTTGTAATTTCTATCGTAACCTCAGCAACATCTCCGATCACATCTTCTTTCAAAACTTTAATTGTTTTGATCCCACCATGCTCTTTAAGCTCCATTGTCGTGCGTGATAAATCTTCCTTAACGGCCTCGATCCCTAATTTGTTGATCAATCGGCTGGAAAAGAAAGTAGCAGCGCCGTCAAGTTCGCCGCGCTCCACCGTCCTGCACAATTTTTCTACGCTCTTTGAAGGGTTCGCTGACAAGTTGCAGCCAGGGTGCATGCTCAACAGTTCGAGGAGCGCCAGTACCAAAAGAAGCCTTGACCACTTGGCGAAAACAGGGTTGGCGAGGATGAACGGTTTCATGAGACAGTAATCCCCTAATTCAGTGACTCCGACTAAACACTCTGGTATAAGGAAAACAGAGCGCTGCGATTGTGACTTTGACAACTAGAGAGCAACGCGACTGATGCCGCTCGCTCGGACAACTGCAAAAGTCCGGGCAAGCCTTATAACCGGCCATAGCGTATTACTATTTAGTAAATCCGGCAAGGGTTCCATGTCAGGAGGTATGTCCTGATATGGGCCGCTCTTTCCGGGAACGTCCTAAGAACTTAGGCCGTAAGCTGAAACGAATTAGGTTGAATTTGGGTCTGACCCAGGACGCGATGATCGAGAAGTTGGGAGTCAGGGGAGAGCCGCTTTATCCAGCCAGTATCTCACAATATGAAACGGGTAAACGCGAGCCGCCACTTTTAGTTTTATTGCGATACGCGAAGCTTGCCGACGTCTCCACTGACGTACTTATCGACGATAAATTGAACCTGCCTCGTTAGGAATAATAACGCGCTGCAAGCGCAGCAACACAGATTTACGACGACTTATCCATTCGTTGTTTTCAACCGAACGCGAATCCCTCAATTTCATTGGTAAGACGTAATTCGGCGCGAACCGGACTTAATCTCTTTACAGCCGCGGCGCCGCCTGCCAGCAATAACCAATGTGCAGCGCTTCATTGTCTTCCTCGAGCGCCTGACTCGGAGAGAAAAAGCGGCAATCGCGGAAGTATTAATCTTTCGAGATAAGGTGATTGATGAGAGAAGAACAGATACCGCAACCGGATGAACGAGAGTTGGCGAAGCTACTACAGGCCTCCTTAGGTCCCGAGGACGACTGGGATGAAGATGCAGTTGAATTAATCCTCGACCTACACGGAATAAATTCAAAGAATCCCACGGGGAGACTCAAACGCACAATCGACAACATTGTCCTCAAGAAACGCGATAGCGGCGAACACATTCCTGAGTCACTGCTTAACCTGCAACAAAAACTGGAAAATCTTAGTTAAAGCACTCTTTTTTCCACTCCGTCTGCTCGGGTGTTGCAGATGGTCCTTATATATTAGAAGGTCAGGTCATTTCTGAAAGTAGAGTCAACACTCGGTTGTACTTTGGTATAAGAAACGAATCTTCCATGATCTTTAGACTTGTGGATTCAATCCTAATCCAAGCCCACGCGGGAACCATCCCTTGCTTGTGTAACTGGTTCTCAGAAAGCTCATTTGCCAAAGCTTCAGATCCGAACTTTTTATTGATAGGAACATAATCCTTGAATCGATCGCCTCTTTTGACTTGCCGTACAACTCCGTTTCTGCTCTCCACGAGCGCGACCCAAACATCAGACAACTCAACGCATCTGACCGCCGCCGCAGTTAACGACGTTTGAAAACACTCGCTCACCAATTCACACGTGTCTATCGAAACGCCCAGTTCCCCAATCATCGCGCTTACCGCTTTCCGCGGCAATAGAAACTCCCCAGCGAATTGATTTGCTGCGGATTCGAATTCATTTGTCGACTTACCCAACAGTCCTATCCGCTTCTTGCTGCAAAACGCGCGCGAAATTCCGTGGCCAGGCAATACGTAGTGCCCTATCTCATGTGCAATCGTAAATCTCCTTCGGCGCTTAGACATGCCAGTACGAAGACCAATCACTCCCTTTGGACGGTTCTCGATCCGAACTAACGCACCTTCGAAGTCTGAAGGCACGTTGACCACGCTCAAACCAATTTTCCTTACGATGGTTGAGAGATCAACGGGAGGCCATATCTCAAGGAAAGCCAGCAAAGCTCGCGCAACGTATTCAGGTGATCTACTTGCGTTGATGCTCATCGTGTTCACACGTCCTTAGTGTCGTCGGACTGTAATTCAGATGAAAGCGTATCCAATATCATTTCATCGTTCTCCGAGAGGTCACCCATGCCTTTTCTAAACGCTTGAAGCACACGGTTCGACGCGGCACTAGGCCCCATTGTTCCCGGAGCAAACATTTCGTCGATCCCGCGCCGCGCTTCAACCGCTTGAGTATCTTCTATCTCGCTCTCGCTGGTCAGACGCGACAACACCTTGCCAAGTGTTGGCGGGATTTCTTCGCCACTATTTTTCCGTTTCTGGATTATGCGAGTAATCGTTTGGGCCAAACGAGAAGGCGCCGTGCCGGGGTCGATCCCGTGTAATTCGAGAACAAGTTCAACGGCCGCATCATCCCACTCTTCTTCCGGGCCTAGAGATACCCGCAACACCTTGGCCATTTCATTCGGATCCGGCATCTCAATTTTCTCTGCCATGGTCTTCCTTACCTCTGATTTGTAGCTTAAAGCATTGACTTATCCCAGAGAGGCCTCATTTTTCGATCGAACTTCCGGTGTAGATTTGTTACGCGCCGCGGATCGATTTTCAGTTCTTTAGCTGTCTTGCTCCGCGTCTCACCATCAAGTAAGCAATCGATAAATTCGTCCATCTGAGGGTCATCAGGAAACTGTGATTTGACCCATGCTATTGTAAGTGGATTCTCGACCTTTTCACGCTCCCTTGAAAAACCCTCAAAGGCTGTTCTCACCAAGGCTCCAGGATCCGTTTCTTCAATCGATCCCTCGGTTCCGAGCCGTATGTTATTACGCCGGCAGCGGTCGATGAATAGACGGAACATTACCTTCCGACCGTAACGACAGAGATCGTCGATGGTAGGACATTTCAGCCATAGCTCATTTACGAGAATTCGCTCCATCGTGTCCTGTACCAAGTCGTCATAGGAGCAACCAACGACGGCTTTAGCTCGGCCTCCACACAACATAACTGCCCTGGCCTCCAACGCATTCTGTAACGTTGAGAGATTAAGTACGAGGGAGGCGTAGTCCATAAGTAACTACCAAAGCAAAAAAGTTTTCGAGGGCGGTGGTACTTTTCTAGCTTCTCATTCGTTAGAACTATAGAACACCACGGGCAGTTTCGGTAGCCCTACAAGATGTAACGGCCTCCGTTTGCGACCCGTGTAATTACGCTCTGGAAGGAAGGCACATTCTTATGGAAAGTGGCGAAAGCGTCTTTCAACTCGCATTGAAAGAGGCAAATGAACAACTCTCGCAGGTCGACGTTGAGTACGACGTGCTCAATTCAAAACTTAAAGATGTTACCGATAAGAAAACGATCTTACTTTCGACGCGCCTTGCGCTTCAGATCCAGGTCGGTGAAGTTGCGCCGCCGGAACCTCTCTCTTTCGCCCAGGCTATTTCAGCGCGCTCCAAAAATCACTTCAAGGGTATGGGTATGGCAGCAGCAGCTCGCAAACATTTAGCCGAAGTTGGACACGCACAGACTCACGCCCAAGTACTTGAAGCCCTTCTGAAGGGAAACTTTAAAACTCAGTCCAAACATCCGTCAGGTTCCCTGAGAACGGCGATGCAAAAGCGACCCGATTGGTTTCGCTGGGTGAAACGTCCCGCCGATCGCGGACGCTGGGAATTAGTTGAGTGGCCCATACATGACGAAAATCCGATGGCGCCACCGACCGCCGCCGCTCCTAGTCTTGCGCTAGTGCAGTAACGTCTCGGAATGGACTTCACTGAGGAGAGAGCAGACGATATGTCACAAGAACCGTCTAGAGATTGGCATGCTTACAACGCGTCCAAAATCAACAAGAAACGACTGTTTCCAATTCTGCTTAGTAGACTATGTGCCGGCATAACCGAACCGTTGCACACCTTCGGTCGACCGGCAATTCCACTCCGCGATGTATTGTTTGCAATGGTTCTAAACGTATTCAACAAGACTCCCGCCTCAGATTGTTTCCCGGACCTTTACGATGCGCACCAGAAAAAGCTAATTTCACAAATCCCCATGCCAGCTACGATTTTTAAGTACCTGGCAATGAAGTCAACGACTGCGCTGCTCCGGCGGTTGATAATCGAAAGCAGTTTGCCTTTGGCTCACGTGGAAACTGTTTTCGCCATTGACTCAACGGGCCTGGCAACCTCGCGCTACGTTCGCTGGATCGATCATCGGTACGGAAAAAGCAAAGTGCGAGACAAGCGATCCTGGATCAAAGTTCATATTATGTGCGGCGTCCTCACGAACATCGTCACAGCCGTTGAGATCACTGGGCCAACAGCAGCCGATAGTCCTTATTTCAAAGTTTTGCTGCTAACAACTTTGCAGCATTTTCGCGTGAAAGAGGTGCTGTGTGATAAGGCGTACTCCGCTTTGAATAACTTGCTCTTAGCCTGGCAGAACAAATGTTTGCCATTCATCCCTTTCAAAAAAAACGCCAAGCCTGACCATCAAACGAAAGATCCGCTGTGGACCCGACTCTATCACTTCTATTCGCTGAACGCGGAGTGGTTCGAAAAGCATTATCACAAGCGCAGCAACGTGGAGAGTACCTTCTCAATGATCAAGCGTAAGTTTGAATCGGACGTGCGCGGCAGAGTGAAAACAACACAAGTAAACGAAGCACTCTGTAAAGTACTTTGTCATAACCTCTGTGTCATTATTCACAGCATTTACGAGCGAGGGGTCGAGCCGGACTTTTGGAATGAGAAAGACAACGAAAGTCTTTAGTCTCCCGTCGTTGAGAACGTCATTCTGTACAGAGATGAGTGAGGGAGACTCACCGAGACGTTACGAATTTCCGGGGCAGGTGAAAGCAGCTCAGGGTGAATAAATCACCCACACCCCCCACATTTCTAGCTAACTCAACCTGCAACAAAAAAGCTGGCGACCAAAAAAGGCACGCGGTTCCAACAAAGTCGGGACTCCGTGCGCTCTCAGGATCTAGTATTAGGGATGCCGGCTTATTGTCGAATAAGCTCTCCCCGCGGAGTCCACCCTTCGTTGGGTGAGGGCAAATATTCGAATCCAAATTTTATTGGGTCACTTCTTCCGAAGCCATCGTCGTATGTAATGTCGCCGCTGACGTAGAGCGTTTCGCTCCGAGAGGTAATTGTTTTGGTTTCCTCTTTTCTAAACTGTGAGAGCTTAATGACCAAAGGCAATTTTGAACCTGGAATGAGTTGTTGCCCTAAGTCATAATAATTTTCGGAACCTCCTACCGCATCGTTGCCGACTCTCCTGGATTCACGCACCATTACCCGTATCTTATCCGCCGGAAGCTTGCCGACATTCTCAAGGGTTATCGTTACCTGACCCGCGCTAATATTCGCGAGTAGATTGTTAACCCCGACGTATGCCCGGTTGACGAATAGGCTTTTTTTCATAATCTCGGTTTGCTCGCCCAACATAGTTTGCGTGCTTTGCATTGAATCAAGCTGTCCGCGCATCACTCTGAGTTGCCGGTGGTATACAAATGCCTGGAATGCTACTACTCCCAACAATAGAAGGCTGACCAAAACTGGGAGTATTTGGGTGAGTATCAGCGGGTTCGTCTTCCAAGCCCGCCAGGAACTAGAAGCCGTACCGTTTACAGGTGGTTCTGCATCACCGCGATCCATTTCAGGAGATTCATCCATGTGATCCGTCTAGCGGGTTTACCAAAACCCCTTTCAGGGTCGGATTATGACCCGTATACAGCTAGATAACAAGATTTCCGGTCAAATACATCGAAAAGCCTTGGATTTTTGACGTATTGTGACTTTTTATGATCAATGGGTATTGAAAAAACGGCCCCCTCGCGGTATTCTTTGCAAAGTCGTTGACGCGTAGCGGAATGTATGATATAGGTGCGCGGCCGTTCCCCAATCCGAATCCTCAAAGGAGAACCAAAAAATTGAATATCGCAACTCGCGGTCGTCGCAGGGTCATTTTTGTCGCGACCGGTTCAATATGCCTACTCTCGGTCGTAGGACTTACGATCGCAAAGAAGGCCAGCAGCAAACAACCCCAAGTTCTCACTCAAAATAATAAGGACTCCTTACTCAAGTTCGTCGAAAATTCGTCGGATTTGCCTATGAGAGTAGCCGGAAACGACGACTGCCCGCTCAGAATTATGCGTGCGGCAATGAAAGAGATTTCCGGGCCTGACTTTTCGCGGCTTACGGGCCGGACCACCGATCGTGTAACTGTTTCCAGCGTTCCCGAAGTAAGTTTAGTTAACACCTCGGGAGAAACAATTACAGGATTCATTTTGGTTGTTAGAGATCCACAATCGCGAACCACGCGGGGATTTGTTCAAGAAAAGGTTTCAGTCGATCCTGGGTCAGAGTACTTGGTGAAGCGCGAACACTTCCTTGAACCAGAGAGAGTAACATTTGCAAACGAACAGGGTGTTGTCAGCGCCACAAAACTACCGGGGCTGGACTCGGAAAAATATTGGCTTGGTTTCGCTGAGCCGTCCGACATCTTCCTAACGGTAGGGCGAGTCACATTCAAGAATGGACGCAATTGGACGATAAAGGAAGGAGGAGAAGTCAGATGAAACAGCGGCTATTCGTGACTATTGTTGCAATTGTGGTCTTTCTCGGAATGGGTGGCAGAGCGGTGTTGGCCTGTGGGTGTGGGTGTGGATGGATTTGTGGTCAGAATCGCTGTGAATTTACGTGCAGCGACTGTTCCCTATCCGAGGAGATCAGCGCGTCCGCCACTTGCTGTTCACAAGCGCGTGACAACACTCCTTGCGGACTCGAGTAGTCTCAAATTTACGAACCAGCGACTGACATAAATCTCGGTCTTGGCATTTTCAACCTTCAGCTTTCGACTAGTTCGTGAAAGCTGTCGCCTTTCTTACGGTCCGGTGCAACGAGCATTTTTTCTAAGCCCGGCAAGCATCGAGACTTCTGCGCCTTCTTGGAAAGGAAGGCGCGCTGGTTCCCGATTCACAACCTGCATCAGATTTGGGCTACAAAGAGATCTCTTCTTCTATTGGAAATGCGTGATGGCGTCCCCACGACTCACAGGTGAGAAGTCCTCAATATATCGAAAGTCAGTCTTACGAAATGCTATTTGTTTGACTGGCGTTTTTGCGGTCACTGCGCTGCCGTGTCTCAATTTAAAGACGCACACCCGGCGGGAACGCGTCGCAAAGCCTGCTGAGTTCGAATTATCAAACGGCACTCAAACGGCAGCAGTGATCAAACCATTGACCGATGGTGCTCCCAGCGTGGAGAGTTCGCTGAAATACTTCAATCACGCGTCCTCACCTGCCGGCCAGATTGCTTCCCATTCTCAGACTCCCAACGTTAAGCCGGAAGACGACATCACTATCATTCCGAAGATAGATGTTTTTGTGTCGGCCCCGCACTTGTGGGCGGACGGCCAGACCCCGGCAGTCGTCTCGTCTTACTCAAAGCTGTAAAGGGAAACGAGACCTGGAATTATCCGGCGCGTGAAGAAATGGTGTTTCAACCGTCGCAAAGTCGCAAACTTCCCCGCGCGTTGTCACGCCTCGCGAATCGCATCGCGAAACGGCGCCGCCATATCGATCGTGACAACTTCTATTCGCTGTCGGTTCTGGTAGTGGGGTAAATCTGTGTTGGTGATCTAGTTTTGTGTACACCAGATCGCAACTATCAACCAGGAAGTACGCCACAACATGAGCGCCTTACCGAGATACTCAACCACCACCATCGGCCAAAATAAAAACGCCCCGCGCATCTGGATCGAAGGCAAGTACTTACTGACCGCAGGCTTCGAACCCTCCAAAAATATCGAAGTAGAATTCTCCGCAAACCAAATCACGATCACCCTCAACCCGCGCGGAGACCGAAAAATCTCCAGTAAGAAAGAAGGACAAATGCCGCCCAAATCTTTAACCTCAGCATCGAAGACTTGCCCCTCGACACCCTTTCACCCGTCGAGCTCTTGACCATGGGCATACCTTGCCAACCCTTTTCCAAAGCTCGGACGAAAGATCTCCAGACAGGAAATAAACGCGACCGGTCCCTGTGCTGTGTGTGTTCGGTCATAAAGTGAAATCTGTAGGGCATAAAATGAAAATGGTTTGACGACAAAGTGAAGGGCCAGATACACCTTCTTTTTCCTCTAGACGCGTATTTGTCGAGCGTAAAGCGAAAGGACATGCGAGTCGTAACAACCGGTTTGTGCCGGCGGATCGCTAGCAAACGATATCGCGACTGCAAGACAACATCGTCTTCTTTCCCAGCCTTAACAAGCATGCGTTGTTGCGGGTACGAGTGCCGACCCAGGACTTTGCCAATGGCGGCTCGGTTAAGGGATGGATGGGACTGCGAATGCGGACAGTCTACGAAGAACTTATCGTTGACCTATATCAAAGCTGCGGATATGATGCTCGTGCTCCGAAAGGTTGATTGTCCGAGGAGGGATCCCCCTCGCATACTTTCTTATTTGGATCCCGCAAAATACAGTGAAGCCTTCACAACCTTTCCGCGCCTGATGAAAGGCTGGCATGAACTAGTCTTGAAAAGACTCATTAGGCAATGCTGGTCTGATTGATCTTTGCGCCAGAGTCGCCGTATCGACTCTCTGTCGGGCAAGGCAGAAAGCCGGATGTCTCGAGCCGTTACAAAGCGACCAACTTAGATCACCGCGATCCTTTCCGGGAGGTGAGTGATGGAAATACCCCGTAGTCAACTCGATTTGCGCGACGATCCTCATGTGATTTCGCCGCCGATTATCACCGAGCCGCTCTATAAATGCGCTTCAGCCGTGAACGTCACCGGTTACATTCCCAATGCAACTCTCGACATCGAAATCGACGGGGCGATTGCAGTAAGCGGCGTTCCGGGCGGCTTTCCCGCACCATTCGGAGCCACGATTCACTTGCCGACGCCGCTCGATGCGAATCAACGCGTTCGCGCACGTCAGAGTCATGGCGGCACAACCAGTGGGTTCTCAACTCAAGTTATTGTTCGCGATCATACCGTCGATTATCCAACAGGACTACCACGACCCGAGATCTTCCCGACGCCTCTATATCGGTGCGGTGCGCGCACTGGGGTGGGAAACCTGATAGTCGGCTGCGATGTCTCGGTCAAGGCAGATGGCACTACTGTCGGTGCGGTGAGTGGCGCGAACAACCCGCAAGGAGTAAACGTCAGCCCTCATTTCGATACCGGGCAACACGTGATCGCCATAGCCTCCCTTTGTGGAGATCCGAGCCCGCCTTCCCTCGAGCAGCTTGCGCAAGTTCCGCCACTGCCGCTGCCGGCTCCCGGATTCGATCCAATTTATGAAGGCGGTCAGCAGTTGGTCGTAAATTCGCTGGCCAACGGCGCGACCTTTACACTCTCGCGCAACGGAGTGGCCGTGGGCACCTTTGCGTGTTGGGGCGGTAAGTGTGCGGTTGGTCTGAGTCCGCCATTCACCACGGCCGATATCTTCACGGCCACCCAGCAGCTTTGTCCAGGTGATGGCTCCAGCCCCACCGGCACCGGAACGGTGCAGCCGTGCTCAGCGCTGCCGGCCGCGCAGGTCGCCCCAGTGCAGGACGGCGATACCCAGATTGTCCTGACTGATTTTGTCTTCGGCTCTAAGATCAAAGTCTTCGTCAATCTCGTCAAGACCGGTGACGGAAGCGGCCCGGTGGTGGCGCTGACCTTGCCCGTGCCGCCAGGCGCCCGAATCGATGTCTGGCAGGTCCTTGGCAATTGTCAGGGCCGGACTGTTCAAGATTTGCAAGCCAAATGCGTGGCGCCACACGTCAACGGAGATCCGTCCGCGCTCGATCTCTTTCCCGTGGGCATCCGGGACCCCTACGATGGCGGCACAACGGACATTGACGGATTTCACTATCACATAAGTGGAAGCATTTATTATCCGGCTGATAGTGACGGCTCGGGCACCCCTTTTAATCGAAGGGTGGCCGAGCATGGATCAGTGCCTTTGGTAATTATGGTGCACGGCGCGCACAGCGCCGCCACTCCTAGTTATCAGGGTTACGATTATTTTCAATACCAATTGGCGCGGATGGGCTTTGTAGCAATTTCGGTTGATGAGCGTGAGACGGATCAGGGCCCAGATTGGGCCGGCTGGACCCAGAATATAGTTCGCCGGGCGGAGCTAGCGATCGCCTCGATCCGATTTATGCAGCAACTCAACTCCAGCGATCCGATCTTTCAAGGAAAGATCGACTTCTCGCGGGTCGGCCTAATGGGGCACTCGCGCGGCGGTGATTGTGTCATTGCCGTCGCTGAGCGAATCGCTCTTCCAGGAGTGAGTATCAGAGCGGTGCTGTCCCTGGCACCAGTAAATTCCGGCGCAAACAGTGGCAGACCGCACGGCTACCAATTCATGACGTTCCTTCCCGCGGCGGACGGCGACGTGGTGGACAACAACGGCGCCCAGTTTTACGATCAAGCGACCGCAGATCCAATCAAGACGCAACTCTACATCTACCACACGAACCACAATTTTTTTAATCGCCAGTGGTTAAATGATGATACCGGCGGCGGGCTGCCATTAATGTCACGCCCCGACCATGAACGCATTCTCTCAACTTACGGCTGTGCATTCTTCCGCAATGCGCTTCGCGACGAGCCCACGGCCGGCTTCCTAACAGGACTCGCTCTTCCCCCAGGAGTTCAGAATCAGAGTGTGCACCTTGCCTTTGACGTACGGGACGCGCGAATTGTGGACGACTATGAAGGTCACCCAATCACGGTTGATAAGGAAGGAGCGCCCACCACGCAAATTGCCGGATTGATTGCTCGTGACTTTCCGTTCCGACAGCCTCCCGGTGCTTTTAATGCAAGTTTCTTCGGCAACACGACCGGAAATGTCTCAACCAGCGACAGCACTGCCGGCGATTTTCGCTCTGAGCTTCGATCGCCCGCGGATCTCCGACGGTCTGAGGTACGCGTTCGAGCAGCCGAAGTTTACAATGGACAAAACATTCCGCCCGATGCTACAGGCTTTCGACTCGGTGTCGAGGACGGCCACGCGATGATTGCATGGGTCGACGTGAACGATGTTGGAGGACTGCCGCGTCCGTTTGATCGGCGAGCGTTCGACATGGGAAGAGGCGATCCGGACAAGACAAAGACCATGCTTTCTACTTTCCGTTTTCCCGGACCTTGCTTAGTAGCGAACGAGCCGAGGCTGCAAATCGCTGACATTAGGGCCATTCATTTGAATCTTAACCATGGAGGAAATCGTCCGATCGCGTTCGACGATCTGGAGATAGTACGCAATCCATAAGGAGGCACCCATGAGTATCGATAGCGGTGGTCGAGTTAAGCCGCCCAAGCCCTTGGACCTTTGGCGACTTCCGGAAATCACTGACATTAGCATCTATCGCATCCGCTTTAAGCGTCCACGTCGATTCACAATACTTGGCAAAGATCGCGTAATCTCTGAGACAATCGCCTTCACCATATTTACTTCCGAGCCGTTTGTGATCCGAGCTCTCGGCCCCGTTCTGTTTGTTGGTGATACAGCCTTAACGGTAGCCGAAGGAGAAGGCGACCGCAGATATCGTTTTCTGGCACCCGAGCCACAACGCCTAAAGACCGGCTCGCCGATCTTCCTTGCCTGGAATACTTCAGATCCGCCCCGAAAGGCCACGCGGTTCAAGTACGAACCGCCCTCGGCTGTTCTCGAGGATCAATGATTTCAGGAATTCCGGTAACCGGCGAATACAGTTTCCCGCACATTAGTCTTCCACTTGTAATAGGTTGCATCGCTCACTTCGTGCTCACGACAAACGTCCTTTACCGTCCGTCCAGCTTCCCCTGCTTTCAAGATCGCGATGATCTGATGCTCACTGAATTTGCTCCGCTTCATCCTGGCCTCCTGGGTTAGTCATCCTACCCGGAAACCTCTACTTTTCAATGGTCCGTTTTTTCGGGGTACTTACAATTGCCCTAAGGTCCATTGTCTGATGGCCACGCCGCCGGATTGTCCAGAATAGGAGCCGAAATTTTATTTTCAGCCAGCAACACAGATTTACCCCACTACCCCATAGCCAGCTCCTGTTGCTGGTTAGAATAGTAGTGTGTAAGGTCCAACCGGTGTCTGCTATCAACGGCTTCAACAATTGGCCGATGGCGTCGGCGTACATCGCAGTGCCCTTGCGGTTCGGTTGCGCGACGGCAGCGAGCCAGCCGCGCATCAAACGATCCCCGCGGGTGGCTTTCTGCTCGGGGGATTGGCCGACCGTTTTCTTGAGAAGCGATTTACCCAAATCGCCGCGGTAACCGTGCGGTGCGTCGTTGGATGTTCGATCGTAAATGCACGCGACCGACTGGCTCGCAGGATGGATCGTCCAGGGCCACCAAAAAAATCGGTTCGAGACATTCTCGACAATCGCGCATATTGTCTCCTCTAGTAACACGTGACTTAACGGACGGTTCAATGGACTATTTCAACTCAACCACCGCAGAACCACGCGAATCACCGAGAGGATTGGGATGAGTAGCGCAACTGAGACAAGAATAAATTCATAAATCTTCGACAAGTACCATCCGAACGGCATTCTCTTCCTCACTTTTATGCCTTTAGTGAGCAAGAGCCTTTGAAGACTTTTTCGAACAGTAATTTCTGCGGGTCGAGCGCTTGCAAGATTGGTCTCTCGACTTGCCATCCTGGCTTGAACCCCAAGCGGCAAAACATGTTCCCACCCAGGCACAACACCCAAAATCAAGAGCAACGACCTTGTTAGAACCTTTCGAACCGCAACTGTTGCGAGCCAGGGACTTGTCATACTAGCGCCCACTTTAACTATCCTAGCGTTCCGGGCAGCGTCAAAATACATAAATAAAGATCCATCTATACCTTTGGGCAACTCAAAGTTGGTGTTGATTCCAATTGCTTCTATGAACCGTTGGTACTCATTGTGATTCTTGGAGTAGTCCATCTCTGACCAAAATGAGATGAGGGAGATTATTACCTTTTCGTGTTGGCCCAACTGGAAAGCCTTTGATGTTTCCCAAATCACACCGTCACTATGACCAGGACTGATCACTACTAGCCTGGAACGTGAAAGATAGTCCGTCACCGTTGTCTGCCAATCGCTATCCTTTTCTAAATAAAGCCGTGTTGCCCCCAGCGGTGGCAAGGTCTCGCCAGGTTGACCCAGCGCAATTACTGGCCCCACCTCGTTAAGAACTGGGAAGATCATGTTTTCGTCTGACTCACTCTGCGCCAGGATATCGTTGCCCGAATAGCGATCGAGGAAAGAGCGCAAGTAGAAGATCGGGGCGCGAGTATCTTGAGTCAAAACTAACTGAGCATCAACTTTGGTAAGTCGCTGTGCCAGCATTCGAGTACTCTTAATCCATGCTGTTACAAACGGTAGGACTCCCACAAGAGCCAAAGACATCAAGCTCGTTATCCAAATCCCAGCGAATTCGGCCGACCAGTCAGGCTTTCGTGGCATAAACTCCGACAAGTGGTCACCCTTATGAAAGTAAGCGTTAGAAAAAGCGTAAATGCAATAGAGGAGTAGCAAACAAGCAGCGGAAAGCATGAGCGCCCAAATCTCCAGGGCTACGCGTCCAACGATTCGCAAAATCTTGCTGCGATCACGGAGCGGGCGCCCCTCGTTATTCTGAAAACCATAGGACTTCAAATTAAGAAAAATCATAGGTCCGTGTAACCAGTACGAAGGCTGAAAATAGGGGGCTTGACTAATATGAGGATTTTATCGCAACTCGATTTTTTCGGCTGGATTTGTCAGCGCGGCTCAACGCTTCAGTTGATGCGGACGCGACTCGTCACCTCATTGCCCACCACTGCTTGAGAGCCATACCCGTCCGATCCCGCAGCGCGAACTTCAGATTTCCTTGGGCCGAGTTTGGTTCGTGCTCGCAGACAGCAACACAAATTTTACCTGATTCTCGACGCGAGATTGAAAAATGTCGCCCCAAATGATCGTCATCATCGCGATTTGGTTCGTTAGTTAAAAGAGAGTATTCGCATTAAACATCTGGTCTACCAAGACGCGGGCTGAAACAGGATGGAGACATGAAGCCCGGAAGTCGCTAGGCTACTTCCGGCACGTGCGACCGCAAATGTGAATCTCGCTGACGGTGTCGGGGAGCTTGGCGAATGGGCCACGAATACATCCGGCCCAGGCGGAAGGCGGTTCGAGTATTTGAGTACCGACCGGGACGGCCAAAATGGAAATCCCGGTTAAGAGCGGATTTCGTCAGCCGATGATGACCTCATTACTTTTCCACCATTTGACAGACACAACCGCACTTCATCGCCAGGAGGGATATATGCGAGCAAAAGATACTTTGTGGTCGATTTTAGCTAGATGTTACATGAATTACATGTTGTTGCTGCTGGCCGCAGTTCTATGGCCCAGCTCAGTTGAGGCAGCCAGCGTGCAGGCATCAAAGGACTGTTCCGTTTCTCCGTGTACGGTCGTGACGGCATCATTCACGATTATCGGTACACCGAAGACTATCCATTGGGATGCTACTTACACTGGCAGTGCTACTCAGGGACACAGCTTTTACCTGACAACCAACCCCCAATCGAACCAGGCTGATATCCCTCTGACTACCTCGGGTCAACCCTCCGGGACCAAGGTGTTGACCGCCGGGGCCTATTATATAAGCATCAAACTTGCGTTGATGGGACCTGGGTTCTATTCAATTACCTACAACCCGTCGTCAACGGGCGACCCTCACATCACGACTATTAATGGAGCGCGCTATGACTTCCAGGCCGCTGGAGAGTTCGTCTTTCTGCGTGATTCTAAAGGTCCAGAAATCCAAGTCCGCCACACGCCCGTCGCCACGAAGGCCAACCCCGGAGACGAACGTGCCGCGTGCGTCAGTCTGAATACAGCGGTTGCCGCAAGAGTCGGAAGCCACCGAGTCACTTACGAGCCGAACCTCAGTGGTATGCCCGATCCCAGCGGCCTTCAGCTCCGCGTTGACGGTGTGCTGGCCGACCTTGGCGAGCGGGCTATTGACCTCGGGGGCCGCGCTCGCATCACGAGAACGAACGTATCTGGCGGACTGAGGATCGACTTCCCGGACGGGACCTACTTGTTCGTGACGCCCGCCTGGTGGGCTGACCAGAGCAAGTGGTACCTCAACTTTGATCTCGCGCCCGCCGGCGAAGCGTTGGGAATCGCGGGTGCCATTGGCCGAGACACATGGTTGCCAGCGCTTCCGGACGGCAGCTCGATGGGCCCGCTGCCGGCGAACTCCCACGACCGCTATGTGGGCCTGAACCAGAGATTCGCGGACGCCTGGAGGGTCACCGATGCCAACAGTCTCTTTGACTACGGGTCCGGCACGTCGACAAACACATTCACCAACCGGAGTTGGCCCCCCGAGCGCCCGCCGTGCGAAGTCCCAGGAACGACACCCGCGGAACCCATCGCCGAGAATCTCGCGAAAGCGGCGTGCCAGGCGGTGAGGGGTGGTGAGAACGCAAACTGCGTCTACGACGTCATGGTAACCGGCAACCCCGGTTTCGCCGCGACCTACGTCCTCAGCCAGAGCCTGCCTGTCGACGCGATCAGCGAGCCGACTTCGTCGAGATGGATCTGGATCCTCTTAGGACTGCTTTTAGGCGTCTTGATCGCACTGTTGATTTGCTGCCTACTGAGGCGCAAGAGGGCGCGGCCGTGATAGTTGACCTACAGTGGAACGGCATGCCGCTCGGTGAGCGTCGGCGACGACGAGGCGCGTAGAATCTCAATTCCCTCTGGCTCATCGTTTGCAGATTCTTGGGGACGATCCCAACTTCTATCCGAAGACCGCCTAACAATGTGTTGCATACCGACAAGGCTGCTATTGAAGCGTGCTGCGCACGCAGTGGTTGAAAGCCTTGCGGCTGAACGCTGGCGTTAGACCACTGAGTCAACACGTTATGGAATCAGTTTCTCAAAGCCAATTGGCTCCCTAATTTTTCAGACTTTATGGGCAGATTTCGTACTTTATGATCAGTCTGCCCATAAACTACTCAAAACCGAAGTTTATAGGCAAAGCCGAACCATAGGGCTTTGATGAAGAAGTCTCACTTGATGAATAAGTCATAGGGTTGATGCAAAAGTCGATTGCAGATCCGCTTCGGGAACGCGTATAAACAAACCGGAATAGACACCTACATCTGCTCACCGCGTAGGAGATTCTTCTATGACTGTCCACCTTTACCGGGTTGGCTATCACTGTCCGGCGTGTTCTGATGATCACTTAACCGATCATGTAAAGCAGAGTCTCGACAAGGGACTGGACGGTCGCCCGCTGATCGACCTATATCGCGGGGATGAATCCAGACCGGAACTCGTGGCGATTCTCGGGGAGATTCATCATTGCGGGAATAGGGCTGTAACCCCAGCGCTTGAACAATTCTTTCTGGTAACGGCTCGTTAATCAGCGCGAAGTATTTCTCAATCGGGATTACCGCGTAGCCATTCAGCGATGCGAGGCAGTGACCATCAAGAGTCGTGGTAAACAGTATGTCATCGCCACCCCGTTGCTCTGAATAGCCATTCCTCACATAGGAGTCAGGCCATTCCGATGTGTCTATGTTGGAGTCAATTGCTAACGGTGCCGTTGCGGACATTGGTGATCGCCTCCTAGTCGGTGGTAAACTTCTGACTAGGACGCGGGGAAGCGTTTTTAAGAATCCGGCGACAAGGCTCCTGGCAGAGTTTTGTCGCCATCACTATTTGCGGGTAAGAATACCACAGTGAACAAACTCAGATTCGGAAAATGCCCGACGGGTCGATTAATTGTCGTCCGGCTGCTTTGGTTGCAATGAATCGGACACGGTTGATTTTCTCTGTTTTCGTCCCCACAAGAACTCGCCGACGAAGTACCAGACAACGATCCACCCGAGAATCTCAAAATCAATACGGTTTCCCGGCGAGGACCGAATGAAGGTAAGGACAACGGCGGCGATGCTACAACTGATCAGCATCTTGCTCGTGTGTTCCATCCGGGCCGTCTTGAGCGTCCAGTAAAGGAAGTAGACCACGAAGCCCGCTAGCGGAATATGGAAAGCGATCCTGAGCGCGATTTGTTGGCTTAGTTCCCACATTTGAGGTTCCTTTTGGGATAAGTGCCTTACAGGAAAGCTATGCTGACAATCAGCACGGCAAACGATAAAACAAATAAAGAGATCGTTAGAATTAAATTCTCGGTTCTATAGGCCCAGTACAACACTCCAAGCAGAAAGATAACGGTAAGATTTCTACTGCGAGTAATCCATCCGACTAGGAACGTACCCACGAGTACGATTTCCAGAAGCGCGGCGCGTTTCCAGAAACTAAGGGGAAGCGATATCTCGTTAATCGGCGCGGCTCGCTGGGCATCCGGGGCAGATATCCGAGAATTCAATCAAGCATTCAGGACAGATAATTTTCATTTGGGAGCGAGTTCGCGCTAACGACAAATGCGACCTTGGTTTTTAAGGTTTATTCGGAAGGGGTGATGTACGCCATACGACAGGTTGATCTCCAAAAATCCCGGCAACCGCATAGACGACGCGCGCCTGTCTGTCGAGAATGACAATCGGGCCCTCCCCAGCCCGTATCTCGTAGCGGGATTCAGGTTGGTTATGCAGCCACGAAATGTGCCATGTGGCAAGAACCAAACCGGCAACGAGTATCACCAACAAGGCAACGCGAAACAGATTGTCAAAAAGTTTCATCATGGGGTTTGTCCTGATTCGTCTAGCTGACGCTTTATTTCCGCATCGTGCGCGTCGTGTAGTTGAGAGGCGTGACTCTTATCAAGCGGAAAAGCTTTCCAATAGGGTTCGCCATTCTCAGGATAGAATCGTTTTACGATCAGGCTAAGCACTCTCGTGCGCGGCCCGTTTTCAATATCGACATCAACCCAAAACACGTTCGACTCGTAGGGTTCTGTCGAAATCCCTTTCAGTGTCCATTGAGGCAATTCTGTTTTCACAAACTGGCTAGCCGCTTCGCGGGCTGGCCCTCGATCTGAATTAGGATCGGAGCCGTAGGCTGATGCTTGTTCGGACGCCTCCTGCTTGGCAGCACGAGCCTTTGGATCTTGTGGTGATGGAGACGGAGAAGGCGAGGCCGGAGCATTCGCAGGGTTATTTGTCGAGCCACAAGCGACCGCGAGGATGGACAGTAGCAAGACGATAAGGAGGGTTCGGACTCTCATGGTATGCTTTCCTTCGTGAGCCTAAAAGGAGCGCTTGAGTAAATGCGCGTTGTCCGGGAACGATGTTTCCGGGCCAACCAAATCAAGGCGCACACTCTAGCCCCAAATAGAGCCAAAGGCAAGGATCGACCATCAGCAGGAGGTAAAAGCTGATGGGTCGGATGAAACGCCCGAGTCCTCTCAAGCTCGCCGGAAAGTTATTGCAGATAAGAGAAGGGATGGGCTTGTCCCAGAACGGAATGCTGAGAAAGCTCGGACTTGAAGATGATTATGCTCGCACGGCGATCTCTAGCTTCGAGCGTGGAGAGAAAGAGCCGCCGCTTGCGGTGTTGTTGAGGTATGCGGAAGTTGCGAAGGTCTGCCTAGACGTGCTCGCTGATGACAGGGAGAAACTGCCGAAAACGATCCCCGGCACGAAGCGGCATTAAACACTCAGCTATGCCGCTTTTTCTTCCATTGCGCTTTCCGCGATGGGAGGCATAAACGGCTCGCTCCGCTCTTTCATATCCTGAAAAATTCCTATCGCCAGTCTCAACTTTGCGATTCTCTCCTCATGTTCAGCGATCTTCTGCTCTGCCTCCGATATTGCCAGGTCCCAACCTTGCGCCTTCGATGCTTTCGCATTACGTATAGATAGTTCTTGACTTCGTTTACGCATGAGCGTATAAACCTCCATTATGGCTGATGACTTGATACTGCAAGCACTGGAAGCGCACTACAAGGCGTATATATCGTTGAAAAACGATCGACAACGCGCTCATGAAGAATTGGCGCAGATCAATGACGCGATAGCTACGATCACTCCTAAGATAATCGGCTTGTCTGCGTTGGTTGAAGTTCCGGAAGACAGCGAGTTGAGTACGTTCTTGTTTGAGATAAAAACTACCGGCATCACCGATGCAATACGCTCTGTATTGCGAAGCGCTGGCGCGGTCATGTTGCGGCCACCTGTTATCAAGGATCAGCTCATTAAGATGGGCCTCAATCTTAGCGGCTACCAGAATCCTCTTGCGGTTATTGGTTCTGTGCTGAAGCGATTGGAAGAATCCGGTGAGGTTAGAAAGATTCCCCACAAAGACGGAGCCCGTTATAGATGGGTTAGAGCGGAAAAAACGCGGCCAGCGGAGCCACCAAAAATTTCGGACGTAATCAAGAAGAAGGGGAAGTAAGGATATTTGAATTGACGGCGGGTTGCCGGAACGGTAAACGGAACCGACTGTAAATCGGTAATACCCTTCGGGGCATGTGGGTTCAACTCCCACACCCGCCGCCAACTTATCAACCGGCCCTACGGAGTGCTTGACACACCCCGCAAGGCCATAACCTGACCGGCACCGTAGATGCCAGCACAGGCCGACATGCTGAATGCTAGTGCCTATGGTGTCCCTAGTCAAGAAAGACAAAAGGACACAATGGACGAACAACAAGAACGAGAACAACGCGGCTTGGTGATCGCCGCAACGTCGAAACTTCAGCGAAGCGATGATGGTCATAGATGGTTTGTTCCTTCTCAGACCACAGGTTGCCGCAACACCTACACCGTCAAACCCGACCCCGCGCACCCGCATTGCACTTGTCCTGACTTCACGGCGCGACAACAGAGATGCAAACACATCTTCGCGACTGAGATAGTCATTCAGCGCGAGTACACCGATGACGGCGAAACCCAGACTTACACCGAAACCGTCACCGTTAAGAAAACCTATAAGCAGGAATGGCGCGCTTACGACAAAGCACAGACACACGAGAAGGAACGCTTTCTCTCGTTGCTGAATGAACTCTGTAAGGGCATCGAAGAAAGCCCGCAGACCTTCGGGCGTCCGCGCTTGCCACTGGCCGATATGATCTTCGCCAGCACGTTCAAAGTGTATTCGACTGTGAGCGGACGGCGTTTCATGTCGGACTTGAGAGATGCGCAGACCAAAGGCTTCATCGTGCGAACGCCGCACTATACTTCGGTCTCGCGCTATCTTGAGAATCCGACTCTCACGCCGTTCCTGAAACAGTTGATTGAGATTAGTAGCTTGCCGTTGCAGACCGTGGAGTCCTCGTTCGCGGTTGATTCGTCGGGCTTCTCTACTTGCCGGTTCGCTCAATGGGCCAAAGCGAAGTATGGCGAGCCGAAACAGATGCAGCGTCACGAATGGATCAAAGTCCATTTGATGTGCGGAACGAAAACCAACATCGTTACCAGCATCGAAGTCACCGACTCTAACAGTGCCGACTCTCCGCAATTCGCCGGACTCGTAAAGACTACCGGACGCAACTTCACGATGAACCAGGTGAGTGCGGATAAAGCCTATCTGTCGAGCGACAATCTGCAAGTAGTAGCAGACCATGATGCGCAGCCGTTCATCGCGTTCAAGGCGAACAGCACGACTAGCAAGAATCACTCTGCGATCTGGAATCGAATGTTTCACTTCTATTCCTTCAATCAAACTCGCTTCATGCAGTGCTATCACAAGCGCAGCAACGTCGAAACAACCTTTCACATGATCAAGACCAAGTTCGGCGACCGCCTTCGTAGCAAGACCCGCACGGCGCAAATCAACGAAGCGTTGTGCAAAGTATTAGCCCATAACCTTTGCTGTCTCATTCAGTCCACATACGAACTCGGCATCGAACCGACGTTCTGGGAAGAAGCGGCTTAAACAGAGTGGCGAGGCTCCCACCTTCGCCGCTCTTACTTTCGCCAAGCGAAAGTGGTATAAGCGTCGCGCCCTAAGACTCAATTAGCCCTGACGTATCAAGAAACTTCTGAACAACAGCAATATCTAGCTGCCGCCAAACCGGCTGCTTACCACCAATGGAGTGCTCACCCGAAACCGCCCTGGGTTTATTGCGAGACTGGCGGGATCGTGGCTTGTTCCTGCTGGCGTTGCTAGAAGCAGCCGAGGACCGTTTGTTGCTCAAAGGTGTGGCCTTGGTTAAGGACTTGTCAGAGGATGCTCTGACGCTGACCCTTGAACAGTCGGAACTTACTTTGAATCTCCGCGACATCACCTATACCTCCCTCGAATCATCTGATGGCCCTCCCGACTTTGCGGCTGTCGTAACCGGCACGATCCTCCAAGTTCGGTTTCCCGGCTTTCGCCTCTCCCTTGCTGTCCTTCGAAAACAACCTCTGATTCACTGGCGCGACGACGCTTGATGCAAAAGTCTCTCGCCTGATGCACAAGTCACGCCAGGGAGCGACTTCTTCATCAAAGCCGAACCATAGAACCATAGGGCTTTGCACATAAAGCCACCTCGCCAGCCGATCTCTTGTGCAGCCGTGCCGGAGCGCGGTCGCCCTTAAGCACTTTTTGTGCAGACTGCCGACACCTAAAGAAACACTTGTGCCATGAGTGAAACGCCGTATAATGGTCGCGATATTCGGTTATTTTCGCTTGGCGGTTTTGGTCGCCTTCGCGTTCTTACGTGGCTTGTTCCAATAGGGACTTTTACATTTGGGGTTCGGGCAGTTTCGAGGCTCGTTCGCAGGATCGCGGGGTTGCCATTCGTAGTCGCATCGTTCGCAGATAAAGAAAACGCATTCTCTGGTTTCTTTCGCCATGCCGGGGACTATATACCGAAAAGCCATATTCTGTCAAAGAATATACTTGACAGGTATATACCTATCAGGTATACTCGCTCATGTTGGAGGACAACAAACATGGACGCGAGAGAACAACGAGGACTTGAGATAGCAGCGAAGGCAAAGTTACAGCAACAAGGCGACCGCTGGTTTGTGCCGTCACAATCAGGGCGAACGGGAATGGCTGCCAATAGCTATTACACGGTGTTGCCAGATGTGGCGAATCCGGCCTGTGATTGTCCTGACCACGAAACACGCGGCGTAAAGTGCAAGCACATCTACGCCGTCGAATACACGATCCGCCGCGAGTTCACCGATGATGGCGAGACTCAGACCGTACAAGAGACCGTCACCGTCAAGAAGACTTACAAGCAGGAATGGACTTCCTACAACAAAGCGCAGACCACCGAGAAGGATCAGTTTCAAGTCTTGCTGCGCGAACTATGCAGCGGCGTAGGCGAACCATCACAGCGCAACGGGCGTCCGCGCTTGCCGTTCGCCGAAATGATCTTCGCGACCACCTTTAAGGTTTATTCGACGGTTTCACAGCGGCGATTCATGAGCGACCTTCGGGACGCTCATGCAAAGGGCCACATTTCTAAAGTCCCGCATTTCAATTCGATCTCCAACTATCTTGAGAACGAAGCCCTGACGCCGTACCTCAAGATGCTAATCGAGGAAAGCAGTTTGCCGTTACAGGCAATCGAATCAGACTTCGCAGTTGATTCGTCTGGCTTCTCTGCGTGTCGATTCTTTCAGTGGGTTGATGCCAAGTATACGAATCCAACGCTGATGACCAAGCGCGATTGGGTGAAGGTTCACTTAATGTGCGGAGTGAAAACCAATGTCGTGACGGCGGTTGAAATCTCGGATCGCTTTGCGAATGACAGTCCATTTTTCAAACCGTTAGTTGACGCGACCGCGCAGAATTTCACGATGGCGCAAGTGTCCGCTGATAAGGCTTACCTGTCGGCGGCGAATCTACAAACCGTCTTGGATCACCATGCGATGCCCTTTATCCCGTTCAAGTCGAACAGCGAACCAGCGCGGCGAAGTAAGAACACGGTCTGGCGGCGCATGTATGCCTATTACACCTACAATCAAGACTACTTCATGGCGAGCTATCACAAGCGAAGCAATGTCGAAACAACGTTCCACATGATCAAGTCTAAGTTTGGCGACTCACTCCGCAGCAAGACCAAAACCGCACAGGTGAATGAAGCACTCTGTAAAATCCTTGCTCACAATTTGTGCTGTTTGATCCAGAGCATGTTCGAACTGAATCTGAAGCCGGAGTTTTGGGCGTCAGAATTGGCGTGACAAACAGTTAGTGGTTGCGTATTCTATGGCTTCTTCGCGGCTTCTAGTTGCCAAAAAAACAATCCGACAATCACGGCGCACGGCGGTACAGGTGCGCCTGAATTTTAAGTTACATGCAAGCCCGACCGATTCAACAGTGCCAGCCAGAATAAAAAAGCGAGAAGCCTTAACCGTCACTCGTTTGATTCACGACGTGCTGATCGGGCAACTTAGTATTCCGCTGCGACAGATTGTCAACGATACATCTTTCCAAAAATATACCGGATCTGAAAGACCAGACATTCTGATTTCTGAGTTTGAGTTCGACGGCACGAACGAGACTCAGTTCGTTGATAACCTCGTCGCGTATGCGGAGGTGAAGGACAACTGCGCTGTTGATGATGCTGATTGGCGCGACGCGATAAAGCAAGGGAAACGAAAATCAGCAAAACTTCGACTGCCTTATTTTATCGTCACAAACTGTAAAACGTCCTACTTCTTCAGCGGACATTCCGGCAAAGAGATCAAGCTGAACGGGAATCCGATCAGGGAATTTCAAACGATCGACATATTCCGGCTCATTAAGAACCGGTTAGTGAAAGATCCGACTCTCCACGATATCCGCACGAATGTTGATTCCATTTCCACAATTTCTGAGGCGATATTCAATAAGAAGTTGTGGGAACTGAAAGGCATCTACCGGGGCATAAGTTTTAAGAACAACGTCGAGAAGATCGATTTCACTATTGGTTTCGTCGCCCTTGAATACTTTGAAGAGAAAGAAAGAGAAGCAAAGAAACTAGACCGCTCTAGAATCAACTGGTCAGATTGCGACGATGAGAAGTCTGAAAAGCTTGTTGCGAACCTCGCTCGATATATTCAGCGGTTACAACAAGAAACGGACTTCAAAGAGTTTAAGAACCTCATGGAGACGGTACGAATCGCCATTACTGGCGAAGCGGGAAAGTCTCCGCTCATCGACAAAGATGATGTTAGGCAAATTTACGACATCGTGAATTCTATGCGACCGCTTCACAACAGCGGCTTCGATCTATTCGGCGCTGTATATGAAATGTTCGCAAATACTAACGAGAAGAAAGAGTTTGGCGAGTTCTTCACCCGGCGGCATTACGCTCACGTTTTCGCTAAGCTGCTGCTACGAGACGAACGATACTTTAATCCAAATCGAAAGTTTACCGTTCTAGACCCGGCCTGTGGCACAGGTGGTTTCTTAACCGAGAGTTTCAAGGTTCTGAAGGCCAATTACGAAGCGACGCGAACACACAACAAAGACACTAGGAAATTTTTGGAGAACGAATGCTTCTACGGTATCGATACCAGGGAAGAGAACATTTCAAGAACCAAACTCAACATGTTCTTGGTCGGGGATGGACACACAAATCAGTTTGCCGACAACACTCTAAAGCGGGATTTCGGAGACAAACGATATAACTATGTGATTACCAATCCACCTTACGGCAACGGAACGATCAAGGCCGAAACGGGAAACATTTCAACCAAGCGGATGGAGATTGCGTTTCTGGTTAAGGTCATCAAGCTCTTAGAAGTTGGCGGTCAGGCGTGCGTCATTATTCCAGACGGTGTTTTGGAAAACCCCTCCTACACGTTATTGAGGAAAGAACTGCTTGAAAAGTGCGATGTTCAAGCCATCGTGTCCCTCCCTAAATTCGCTTTCGCTCCCTATACGAAGGAGAAAACTTACGCTCTGTTTTTTAGAAAGAGAAGCGATAAAGTAACGAAGACTCAAAAGCAACCTATCTGGCTTTACATTATTGATAATGATGGACTAGCAAATTCTGATAAGCGGTTTCCGACAAAGAGAAGAAACAATAGAAATGGTTGGATGCACGACGAGCTATCAGGGTGGGTAAGTACAGAAGGTGAAGAAATGAGCGGCGTCCTTGAAGGCCGCTGGCTGGAATATGATGATTCAAAATCTCAAGGAACAGAGTTCATCAATGAGAAGGGAGTACAGGTTAAACTTCGAAAGGCGGGATTTCTGGAAGTTGCCCGCGTAGAGTCCGATAGGTTCCTCACGCTTTTGCCAGAATATTATCTCCGTCCGTATGAACCGAAATACATAAGCTTGAAAGAATTCATTTCGAAGGTAGATGAACTGCAAGACTTGGCGAAGGCACTGCGATGTTAATTAAGACCTTTGCGGACGTACTACAAGGCCATCAAATCACCGATGAAGAAATCTATTATTCACTCGGCGAAATTCCAATTCTCACCGGCAGTAACGACGTAAAGGGCTTTTGGGATAAGTCGCTGATCCGCACAGATCAGCTACCCTGTATTAGCTACCCGACAAAAGGTAATTCGGGCGTAACCTTCATTCAAACAAAACTATTCGATGCGAATAATACGGCGCTCATAGTTATCAAGGACGAATTCAAGTCCGACATATTGCTAGAGTGGCTGGCCTTCGCCTTGCGACCCATTCTCAAGGGCCACATGACGAATGTTGAGGGCGTCAGCTATCTCAACAAAGAATTAGTAGACAATATCGATCTAGCCATTCCCGCCGAAAAAACTCAAGAGAAGTTAATAGACAAATTCAAAGTCCTCGATGGGCTGACAAAACGATTACGACACCTCGAAGGATCGATTGAGGCACTGCTATCGAAAACTCTTGAGGTTGATACTACCGGCATCGCGCATGTTCAACTGAATGAAGTTCTATCGTATGTAAGCCGGAATGATTCCTTGAGCGAAGAAGGTCTCTACGGCATTGAGCCAGACCCCTCGCAACCGACAATCAAGGTATTGAGTGGCGCGGTTGAGGCGACGTTCTATGGCGAAATTCCAGTCAATACACCCGGCATTCATTTTGTGGACAATAAGCAGTCGCTACACTTAGTAACAAGAGGTAGAGCGGGCCAACTTACGTATCTCAAGAAGGGTAGATACGCCACCAATACAAACGCTTTTCTTTTGCACCTGAAAGCCAAAAGAGAGCTTGGACTGCGAACAGAAACCGATGAGGCTTACTATTTGAAGTTCTTGAGGCTTTATTTAGAGCCCCGGTTCCTTGAAATGTCCTCCAGCTCGGACGTGTCAGTATTTCCGTTAACGGACGTTTTCGAAGACATGGAGATCCCGCGATTTCAACTGGACGATGCCATGAAAATAATCGTTCAAAAGCACGACCAATTGACCGCCCTTCACGGGTGCGTCCAAGGGCAATTGCAAACGATAGAATCTCTGCTCGAAAGGGGCATAGCTTAAGCAGTTTTTGTGCAACCCACTATGACCCATGATGCCCCGCTATCGCTTTTGTGCAGTTCGGACTTTCTGTGCAAAGCCGAACCATAGGATACCCAGTGCACAGTGGATACCTGGGTGGCACCTGGGTATCCAATTGGCACCGGGGAGAACGCTTTTGAAGCAAAGGGGCATTTTTCCTCACTGATTCCCTGAAAGCAATGTTCCAACCTGTGCTTCAACGGTGACGGCGCGTCTGTTACTACTAATCTTGGATATTCAGTACCCATTTACCTCTTCATAACTTAGGACCTTCAAATCACCCTCCCAATACGCTGCTAACTTAATAAATAATTAGTCTTAAGTGTGTTTGCAGAACGATTAGTTATCAGTGGCACGGCTATTGTAATGGGAAAGGTCATTCAAGGTAGTTCGCAGTAATAGAAAGAGGAAGAAGAAAATGATTAGCTTAGTCTCAGCCAGCACCGCAACCCCCGAAAACAAATTCAGCACTACCGAATTGGTCGCATCGATGATGCACAAGCTTTCCCCGGAACTCATCAACACGATTTGTTCATTGGGCGTCGAGAACCGTTACTCCGCGATGGACAATTACGCAGACTTTTTGAGCGGCGCGCCGATGAACGCGAACAGCTCGACCACCGACCTCGGCGTCAACGCCACCCGCAAGTGCATTGAAGAGTCGGGTGTCGACCCTTCACAAATCGGTTTGTTAATCGCCGCGACAAACACCCCGGACCAGATGCTGCCGTGTCTCGCTTCCGAAGTGATGGGCCGCACGCATGGTTTGCTGCCCCGCTCGTTGAGCACCGTCAGCATGCAGTCACAGGGATGCTCAGTAATGTTGAAGTCAGTGGAAGTTGCGCAATGGTACCTGGCTGCCAACCCCGGCAAGATGGCCATCGTGCTGATGTCCGAAGCGCACACGCCTTTCGTCGCTCCGCTGGTGCGCGATGAATACTACGGCTTTCGCGAAATCGCGCGGATGCGCAAGAACAACAAGTTGACGGACGCCGAGTTCGAACAACAACGCACGGAAACGACGCTCGCGATTCAATCGATGTTGTTTGGTGACGGCGCGGTGGCCTTGCTGCTGGGCCAGGACATATCAGGCAAGCCGGCGTTTGGTCCTATCTCGCACCTGACCAACGATTCGCCGGAAGACGTGAACCTCTTGACGATGATCAGCAACAGCTCGCACCCGGCGCTGAACGGCAAGCCGCAATACTTCATGCGTCCGGCAGTGCCGGCCCGCGGCGCGCACTACGCAGTCACGACCGTGAACGACGTTCTGCACAATCCAAAGTCGGTGGTGTCTGACCTGAGCCAGGTTGACGATTGCATGATTCACACCGGCAGCAAAAAGATTCTCGACGGCGTTTGCTCGCAACTGCACCTCGACGCGGATTCAACCAAGGTTGAAAAGTCCTATGACGTGCTTGAGAACTTCGGAAACCTTTCCAGCGCCTCGACGGGATTCATGCTGGCAGGCAAGAAGGAATGGACTGGACCAGCGATGGTCGTGGGCTTCGGAGTAGGCTTCACCGCCAGCGCCGGACTGATGAGCATGAATTAAGAGCGGGAATCAACACGAAACCGAATAAAGGAAGGACATGACGATGACAAACTCGACCACAACCTCAATCAACGGCACGAACCAAACCTTTGCTCGCGCTGATCGCAAATCTTCCGACGCGGCCCCGATGGTAATCACCCGGCTCTCTGGCTGGATCGACGTTAGCGAAGTCAAAGCCGAGCCGCGAGCCTGGATTGTTCCCACCCGGATTCATCAGGCGGCAAGATAAATATGTATCGGAATGCCACCAGCGTGGTGCTCTCGTACCCGACAAAGTTTAACGGCCTCGCGACCGAAGCTGATTCACTTAGCAGGGAGCGCACAATGAATTTTGAGGGGGTCGGAGAAATAATTGCGACGCGACAACTTTATTATTTCGACGAGACAAACAGAAAAAGGATCGTAAGTATCTTTGTTGGGAAACCTCAACCCTCCAGTGACTCTGAAGACTATCAATGCCTGTTTCAAGTGATCGGCCTGGGCCATCAGAAGACTCAGTTAGCCCGCGGTCACGATTCCATACAAGCACTGCAATCAGCACTCATTTTGGCGGCCGCCAGCTTAAATCATCTGAACGACCGGCTCGGTCGTAAACTTACGTGGGAAGGCGGCGCGAGAGGCGAACTGGGGTTTCCCTAAACTCTTCGCGGGAACTACCGGGCCGCCAAGACCGGTTCTTCGATTGAAGTCTCCGCTTCGTTGCAAACCCTCGCCAATATCGCAGACACCTGATCAAAATCGAAAGGTTTACCGATTATCGCAGCAACCAAATCCTGCTCGCCCGAAGGTGGCTGCGCGGTCGCTCCATAACCAGTGACAAGCACTACGGGGATGTTCGCCTTTTGCTGATGAATTGCTCTCGCAGTTTCCCAACCGTCCATTTCCGGCATCGCTAAGTCAGTAAATACGACGTCAAAATCCTCGGCGGCGATCTTCTTAAGAGCGGCGGGACCGCCATCCACACTCTGCACCCGGTGATCGAGAGCGGCGAGCATCTCAGCCAGAGTTTCGCGCACAAATTCCTCATCGTCGATCACGAGGACCGAAAGCGAACGCGTCGTGAAAGTCTTTTCCGCTTCGCGTTTCGACTGCTCCTGATTCTCTGCAAACGGCAGGTCGATATTAAAGGTTGTTCCTTTTCTGAGTTGGGATTCAACGCTAATCATCCCTTGGTGCCGCTCAATAATTCCATAGCTCACCGCCAACCCCAGACCCGTGCCATGAACGCCTTTGGTGGTATAGAAAGGCTCAAAGATTCGCTCGCGCACTTCTTCCTTCATACCCGTGCCGGTATCGGCAAATCTCAGTTTGATGCGCTCGCCTTTGCGCTGACAGCAAATCTTCAGGCTGCCGCCGTGTGGCATTGCATCGACCGCATTGACGATCAAGTTAACGAATACCTCACGCAGTTCCGAGGCGTTGCCGGCGATGAACGAATCGGGCTCGGCATTCAACACCACATCGATATTGAGCCCGGCGGCCAGCGCTTCGTTCTGCCAACGTGTGCGCGTGATCTCGATCGCATCGCGCAACAGGTTACCAACGTCGAGCAGTTCCAACTCAGTCGCGACCGACTTTCGGGCAAATGTTTGTATGCGGCGGACGGTCGACGCCGCGTCTTCAGCGGCCGTGACAATGATGCCCAGGCTGCGAATCAACTCTTCATCTTTCACGCGCCGCAGGATCAATTGGGCGCGACCCAGAATCGCGGCCAGCGAATTATTAAAGTCATGCGCAACACCCGATGCCAGTTGCCCCAGCGCTCGCAACTTATCAGCACGCTGGGCGCGATCGCGCTCTTGCTTCTGTTCAGTAATATCGTGCGCGATTCCCAGGACACCCGTCGTCTCACCATCGACGATGATCGGTGCGGTGTTAACTGCAGCGAATCGAACGCTGCCGTCGCGAGCAATGTAGCGAGACTCAAAACTTTGCGCCTCGCCGTCGAGGGCCTGAACGAAGCGCTCCTGGCGCATTTGGCGATCGTCTTCGTGAGTCCGTTCGAGAAAGCTGTGACCGATGATCTCTTCCAATTTGTAACCGGTCATCTCCAGCATCGCCTGGTTGCACCACTTGTACCGGCCTTCGGAATCGAGCGCATAGATCGCTTCGCGCGCGCTCTCCATTATGTTCTGGAGCAGCGATTGCCGTTCGCGCGCCACGGCCTCGACTTTGCGCAACTCAGACAAATCACGCGCAGTGCAAACGGCGCCCACAGTCTGACTGCGTTCATCCAGGACTGATTCGACGGTTACCAGCACCGGACGATCGAGGTGCACCGGAACAATTTCGATATTGATGCGCTCCGCCTGTCGCAACGCCTGCTCGACGATGCATGACGTGCCGTCTTGCGCACGCAAGATGTCGCAGCACTTCTTGCCGAGCAGTGATTCCGGCGGGGCTTTGTCCATCGCCGCGCCGGCCCGATTTACGCGCACCAGGCGACCCTCGCGATCGAAAATAAAGATGCCGTCCGACATCGCGTCAAAGGTCGATTCCCATTGCTTCTTGGCCTGCGCAACCATTTCAAAAAGCTCGGCCTGTGCGATACCAGTCGCCAGTTGCGCCGCGACAGATTCCACCAGCAACACTTCGTCTTCCGTCCAACGGCGGACGCGATCGGTCTGATGGATTGAGATAACCCCGCGAAATTCTTCGTTGACCGTGAGTGGATAAGCGATCTGTGACTGCACACCCGAACTTTCGGAGAATGAACGAATTTCCTGCGCACAATCCGCGCCGGAGTCCGGATACTTTCGAGCATCGTCGACGATCAGCGGCTTCCCGGATTTCAACATGTAAGCCCGAAGAACATCTGCGTATTGCTCGTCCTGGTTACCGGTAAATTTGAATGCGCTGGCTCGATATTCTCTGTGTGCGGAAGAGTGAGTTCCCTCCTCATCGTAAAGCCGAACCTCAACGCGCGATGCGGCCAGCGCCTGGCCCAATTCTCGGGTCGCGGTGTCCAGCACGTCATCCAAACTCAACGATGCGCGAATCGCCACGCTCAATTTATTAACCAGCGCTTCACGCATCGACGTGGCTTCGGCTTGTTGATAAAGCCGCGCCTGACGAATCGCTATGCCCGTCTGATCGGCCGCGGACTTGGCTACTTCGATATCGGCTTCGCTCCAGTGGCGAAGCGTTTTGGTCGTTGAGACAGCGAAAGCGCCCAACAACTCCTGGCCGACAGTGACGCCCACGTACATGATCGACTTAACGTCTTCCTTAACGACTGTTCCATAAAGGCCGCGACTTCTCTCGTCACCGGCCACGTCATCGAACGCCATCACACCGTGTTTTTCCATCGATTCGGTGAGGCCTTTGAGCCGTGGCAAGTCAAAATCAGTGCCCGCGGGCTCGACGTCCGAAACGTGAAATTCCGCTGCATTGATGACGCGGCCAGCCTTTTCATCTTTCATGTACAACGAACAGCGGTCGACTTCGAGGTGTTGGCCCAGTTCACGCACCGCGGTTTCAAATACTTCGGTAACGTCCAGCGTACGCCGTACCGCCTGTGAGATTCGATTGGTGACAGCGACGCGCTGCGCCTGTTGCTGAATTGAGCTTTCGGCTCGCTTCTGTTCAATCGCCAGTGCAGTCTGACTGCCGATCGAAGTCAGCAGCTCAAGATCCTGTTCGGTGTAGGCATGCTCATCTTCGTAATGCTGGAGCACGAGCACACCCATGGTGCGCGACTCCGTACGCAACGGGACGCCGAGCCACGACGCGGCAGTCGTGCCGCTCTGTTCGACATCGCCACGCGCGATCATTTCTTCGGTAAGAGCTTTGGTCAGCAGCAAAGGCCTGCCCGAGCGAAGTACGTAATTCGCAAAGCCTTTCTTGCCGACCGGGCGCGGTGACGGGGTCGCGTCGTTTTGATCCAGCCAGAACTCGAAACTAAGCAGATCCGTTCCCGGATCGTGAAGCGCCACGAAACAATTCTCGGCATAGAGGACTTTGCTGATCGAATGATGGACCAGCTTTAGCAGAGCGCGCAGAGTCGGAGTCGTGATAACACCCTGGACAATTTCGAAAATCGCCCCACGCTCCAATTCCATTCGCCGCCGTTCCGTTATGTCGCGGTCGGCACCACGAAAGCCGATCAGGTTTTCTTGCGAATCGAAGACAGGAAGAGCATTGGACTCAAGATAACGATAACCAGCGTGCTTGTGTTTCCATCTGAGCACCCGTCCGGTCCAACCCAATCGCTCGTCAATCAACTGAGGCAGCAAAGACTCAAATTCATCGCGATCGTCGTTATGCAGAAAGGTGAGCACACTTTGACCGATAATCTCCTCGGATCCATATCCCAGGATGTGCTCAATCGCAGGATTTGTGTAGATATAATTTCCCTGAACATCAATAGCCCAGATCCACTCGTTGGTGGTTTCGACGATTGACCGGAACTTGCCTTCGCTTTCTCTTACCGCTTCTTCGGATGCTTTGCGCGCGGTGATGTCGCGCGCGGTACCCTGTACGCCAACTGGTTTACCCTCGCGACAAATCAATCGGCTACTGAGCTCCAGCGGAAGCCGTGCTCCGGATTTGGTTATGATCTCGGTCTCATAGACAGTCGACGCTTCGCTGCTTTCGAGCTTGCGCGCCATGTTTTGGCGTACGTTCTCAAGATGATCGGGCGCCACAACCTGAGCGATGTTCATCGTGAGCGCTTCCGCCTGGCTATAACCTGTTACTCGCTCGCCGGTCTGATTCAGTGAGGTGAAATTGCCGGCAAGATCGATCGTGTAAATGACATCGTTGGCATTCTCAAACAACTCACGATAGCGCTCCTCGCTTTCGACGACCGCAGCCTGCGCCTGCTTCTGGTCGGTGATGTCGTTAGCCATTACCAGGTAAGCGGGCCGCCCGGCAAAATCCAACTTGTGCCAATTGACATCCACCTCGATGATCGTGCCGTCTTTTTTCTGATGTTTCCAAACTCCGGCCGCGTCGTGACGCTCAGAATGTTGTCCGATATAAGACAGTAAAGCGGGAACATCGTTTGCCGGCCGTATGTCCTGCGCGCGCATGTTGAGAAACTCTTCGCGCGAATAACCATAATGAGCTATCGCTGACTGGTTGACGGCGAGAAAGGCCAGCGTGCGCTCGTCGAGGACGTACATCGGACAGGGGTTGGACTCAAACAAGAGCCGATACTCCTGGTTTTGTTTCTGCAGCGAGACTTCGGCAACACGCCGAGCCGTGACATCGCGCACCACACCACGCACGCCCACGCTCACGCCCTGCGAATCACGTTCGATCGTGACAATGCCTTCGAGGTATCGCTCTTCACCCAGCGGATTCTTCAAGCAATTAGTAAACCGGATCGGTTCGAGCGAGCTGACGTTCTTCATTTCGGCGATGTCGAGCGCGGCAGCCTCTTCGCCGATCAAGCTGCTAAGCGGTTGTCCAATTAGCTCGAAAGCCGGACGACCAAAGAAACGCGCGCCCGCCTGGTTTATGCTGCGGATGAGTCCATCCATGTCTCGCGTGTAGATGATGTCAGCCGCTTGTTCGACGATGTCGCGATAACGGCGCTC
Source organism: Blastocatellia bacterium (assembly GCA_003487805.1). GTDB lineage: Bacteria > Acidobacteriota > Blastocatellia > Pyrinomonadales > Pyrinomonadaceae > UBA11740. The sequence goes on from DNNE01000076.1 coordinate 68,135, forward strand.
AACCCGGTGACGCTCTATCAGACGCGCTACCTTCACCAACAACTCTTCGTGCCGGAATGGAATCTCGAGATAGTCGTCGGCGCCGGCCTGGAACCCTTCCAGCAGCGACGCTTCTTCCTTGCGAATGCCACTAACGAGCAACAACGGAATCCCGGCGGTGTGCGGGTCCTTTTTGAGGCGCCGGCATAATTCCATTCCATTCATCTCAGGCATGACGACATCGCTGATGATGATTTCAATCCGGATGGTGCGGGTTATCTCAAGCGCGCGCAGACCGTTCTGGGCCACGAAGACCTTGTAACCCTCGGGCTCAAGTAAATCGCGCTGGAGATCGAGCTGCATCTGATCGTCATTGACGATCAAGACAGTCGCAGGATTTTCCGCAAGCTTGTTCATTGAGAATTCGATAACGATGGGAAAGCCGGACGAGACAGCGTGGTCTCAAGCGTTGGGCGAGGTATACGGACTCATGCCGAAATGGCTTCGGCGAGCCTAACGGAGTATAGCAGAGTCAAACTTTGTTTGTCACTACCCGTAAACACGAGCAAAATCAGGGCTTTTTCGGTGTTGGCGAAGGTTCTAACGTAGAGGTCTTGGCGAAATAGCCAGGGCGGTAATTCAGCTTGAGGTTTTCTCGCCGCAGATCCTGGTTCACGATTTCGATTGTCACATGGCGGTAAGAGCCATCGCGATTCTTGTTGGATGAGGAATATGCGATCAGATAACGTTCCCGCAAATCTCTCTGGATCTGGGCAAAGGCATCATTCAGGTCGCGTTCGTTGCGCGGAAAATAAGCGCGACCCCCAGTACCTTCTGTTATTTTCTTGAGTGCGCCTTCGTCAATGCCGTATTGGTAACGATCGCCGATGCCAATTGCATAGATCAGAGCCTCTGCCTTCACGGCTCGATTGATCGCCTCCTGCATTCGCACTTGACTGATCGTGTCCTCGCCATCGGTCAGGAGAATGATGGCTCGGCGGGTGTGTTCGGCAGAATCGGAAAGCAGTTCGTTCGACGTCGCCCAAATTGCATCCCAGATCGCGGTCGAGCCGGCGAGCGTCTGCTGTGTTCCTGAAATTGGAGGCGTCCCGCCAACCACGACACCGCCGCCGATATAGCCGGCGGGAGGAACGAAGCGCACATCGTCTATTGCCCTCCGCAAGCGCCCGATATTGCCAGTCAGTCCCTGCTCCAACGTGACTTCGCCAGTGAAAGAAACTATCGCGGCTTCGTCTTTGTCAGCCCGCAACACGGACTCGAGAAAAGAACGCGCCGCGCCCTTTTCTTCCGGCAGGGTGCGCTCTTCGGATCCGCTGCAGTCGATCAAAATTGCCAGCGACAACGGCAAGTCGCTGTTCGGCTGGAACGTGAAGATATTTTGCGGCACGCCGTCTTCAAGCACGCGCACGTCTTCTTTCGTCAGACTACTGACGAAGCGTTTCTGTTTGTCGGCGGCCGTAAAAAAGATATTCGTGAGATTTGTTTCGACGCGGACAACATCGTCAGAGTTCAGTGTGATGTCGTCCTCTTTTTTCGGAGGTGTTGGGCTCGGCCGTGGAAGTTGTTCGACGGTCCGCGCGCGACTATTGCCCTGGGCGCCGTTTTGAGCCAATGACACGCGTGAGGAGCCTGCCGCCACCACAACCGCAATCAAGGCGAAAAGCGCCAGGAGTCCAGCAAGTTTTGTATATCTATTCTTCACTGTCCGTTCTTCACTATCTATTCTTCCTACTCTTCATTTTGGCGTGACACTGTCAGCGATGGCCTTGTAACCTCGCTTGGTCCTCAACTTGTATTTATCACTCGCGTTCGTGAGTTTGACGTCCACCTTGCGATAACTACCGTCGTAACGATCATTCGACGACCGATATGTAATCAGATACTGAGAACGCAACTCGTTGGCGATCTTGGTGAAGGATCTCTCCAACGAAAGCATGTCGCCGGTGAAAAAAGCGATCCCACCAGTTTCTTCGCAAAGTCGATCCAAACCTTTATCGCCACGATCCTTGGTCGTGCCGGCTTCAACGCCTGGAACCGTGCCGGACAATCCAGCCTTTGTTGAGATTGCGAAAATCGTGGTTTCGGTTCGCTGCGCGATATCGATCGCATCGTTCATGTCGGCGCGGCTGAAAGTGTCGTCGCCATCGGTAATCACGACCAGCGCGCGGCGCCCCTGGGCGGACCGCATCTTTTCATCACAGAACTGCCAAATGGCGTCGTACAACGCAGTGTGTTCTCCCGTTCCTTTCACTCCGGACACGGCCCGGTCCAGGAGCTCCAGGCGATCAGTAAAGTCCTGACGCAACTTAATCTGATCATCGAAGGTCGCGAACAGCACGCGATCACGCCGCGGACGCACGACCGTCTGAATGAAGTTCATCGCAGACTCTTGTTCGAACTTCAGTTTGCCCGCCGTCGACGGCGATGTGTCCATCAGCACGGCGACATACAAAGGCAAGTTGTTATTTTGTTCACTGGTGAAGGAATCGATCTGCTGCGGAATCTTATCTTCAAGCACCTGAAAATCACCCTGCGATAGCCCGCCCACGAACTGGCCTTTCCTGTCGATGACAGTGATCGGCAGGCGCACGCGCCGGGTTGTAACGGTGACCTTTTCCTGACCCGGTTCCGCGGCTGGTGTCGGTGATGGCGCCGGCTTTTGCGCTTTCGCCTCTTGGCCCGAAGCAACTGCGATGGTCAGCAGCAGAATTCCCGTCAGAAGAATGTGCGTAAACTTGAACATTACCTGGATTGCAAACTGAGGCCGCGATTCACCCGACGCCAGGTTCGATGCGGCCAAAAGCAAAGTCAGTTGCCCTTTCTGTCGCTTAAGCTCCGATTTCGGATGAAAGCAAATCACAGCTTGTCGATCTTGGCTGCCAGCACGAAATCGCTTTCCGTCAAACCGTCGATCTTGTGCGTCCAAATCGACACTTGCGCTTTGCCCCAACCGAAGCAGATATCCGGATGGTGGCCCTGCTCTTCGGCCAACTCGCCAATTCGATTGATGAAATCCAGCGCCTCACGAAAATTGCTGAACTGATAATCCCTGGTTAAGTGATGCTCGTTCACTACCTGCCATCCTGGAACCTGGGCCGTAAGCGTTTCGAGTTCACTGCCCTTCAGGGCAGGCACGCCTCCGCGGCAAGGCACGCACTGGCGTTCAGCTAAGTCCGTCATCAACTCCTCCGAATTTCAAAAATGATGTGCGAATCAGATTATCACAGCTCGCTTGAGGATTGCGCTCGCGGCTCGAAGTCCTTTGCTGACTTCTGCTGGTTGCTCTGCGATAATACCGCCAATCAATATCAGAGAATTCGATAGCGCAAACGATTATGAGTGAAGCCATGGAAAAGGTGCGAGGTGTGCGCGAGCTACCGATCTTTCCTTTGCCGGTCGTCCTGTTTCCGGGAATGCCGATGCCGCTTCATATTTTTGAAGAGCGCTATCGAACGATGTTGAGTGACATTCGCGCCGGCGACAATCTTTTTGGTTTGTCTTACTTTGACCCGTCGGCCTCTGATAAAGATATGCCGCCCGCCGGCCACGTCGGCTGTGTCGCGGAAGTTACGGAGACGCAAGCACTGCCCGATGGCCGCTCGAACATTCTGGCGGTTGGCGTAGTTCGTTATGCAATCGATTCGTATCTCGATCGGGGCGATTCATATCTGGTGGTACGCGCTAATTTCTTTGAGGATGAAGAGGAAGACAGTTCCTTGCTGGGCGCGCAGTCGCGGGATGTGGCCAACATGTTCATGCGCGTGGCGAACTCAATTCGCGCGATGAACGACGAGCGCGGAAGCTTGCCGGACATTAGTGACACCGATCCACAAAGGCTTTCATTTCTAGTCTCGGCGGCGATGGAAATCGAAGGCGACATGAAACAGGAATTGCTGGAGCTGCGGCTGACGTCTGAGCGACTCAGCCGCTTGCGCGATCTATTGACACGCGTTGTCGGCAGTTACGAAGAGCGCGCGCGGATTCATTCAGTCGCGAAACGCAACGGACACGGCGGCAAGAAGATCGAGATCGAATAGGTACAGAACCGCTCGCGCTAGCGAGTGGGTAAACCATCAAATGTCAGCTGCTACTGCGGGTTCCACAATCCAGATCCACGTTCTCTTTTTTGGCGCCGCCCGAGACGCCGCCGGCGCGGAAGAGATGGATATTGAACTGAAGACTCCGGCCACCGCGGCGACTGCTCGCGAAGAAATACTTGCTGCATATCCTGAGCTGCAGCGTTTCGGAAAATCACTCTTGTTTGCCGTCAACCAGGAATATGCAGAAGCCCTGCGATCGATCGATGACGGCGACGAACTCGCTATCTTTCCACCCGTAAGCGGCGGGAGCGATGCTGGGACCGCGGGCATCCTGCCCGCA
>DNNE01000076.1:72820-72989 GCA_003487805.1 Blastocatellia bacterium
GCGGGCATCCTGCCCGCATCTTCATCTCCCGACTTCTTCGAACTAACAACCGATCCAATTGATGTTGGCACCGTGGCCCGTCGCGTGGTGTTACCGCAATGCGGCGCGACCGTGACCCTCGACGGTTATGCGCGCGAATGGACCAAAGGCCGCCGCACGCTCTTTCTGG
>DNNE01000076.1:73300-79783 GCA_003487805.1 Blastocatellia bacterium
TTTTACGAGCCCTCCCCGCCGATGGCTTTGAGCGAAATGAAAAAGTTAGGAGCGCAGGCGCACGAAAAATTCGACCTTGCCTACATCGGCATCGTGCATCGCACCGGTCGTTTGGAGATCGGCGAGACAAGTGTCGTTATCAGCGTCGGCGCGCCGCATCGTCGGGCGGCCTTCGAAGCCTGCGAGTGGGCCATTCGCGAACTCAAACGTACCGTGCCGATTTGGAAGAAAGAAGTTTTTGAGGATGGCGAGATTTGGGTTGAGGGCGAGGACGTATCGAGTCCCGCCGGCTAATACTTGATGATTGTTCCTGACAGTGTCTAGAATTAGTCATGGCTTCGGACAATAATTACGTTAGCTCTGATAACGATTCTTATCGAATCACCGGCACTCGCGTCTCGCTGGATTCGATTGTCTATGACTATCTGAGCGGACTATCCCCTGAAGCGATTGCCGACAACTTCGATACGCTTTCACTCGAGCAAGTGTACGGCGCAATCACCTTCTACTTGTCACATCGCGATGAAGTTGACCGGCACCTGATGCATAACCGCGCCAAGTTCGACGCCTTGCGCAAACAGGCCCGCGAATCCAACCCTCTCCTCTGTCGAAAACTAGAAGAGACGCTAGAGGCTCTCTCTTGAAGATCCGCTTCCAAGCCGACGCGGATCTGCGCGTTCCTACATTGTGATGAAAGTCGAAGTGTCAAAGCTCTTTAGCCTGAATTTTGTTCCCGACTGGGTCGCAAACGCGCATGTCGGCGATGGTGTATACATTCAAGAGATTAAGTTGAGCGGCTGGCTTGCGGACTTTTGCAAGAAACTTCAAAGGGTTAGCGAAGAGTTTTATCAGGACTTACTTGTTTTTCAGAGGTTCCAATGGCGCCCGTATACTCACCGCTTCTATATTTCTTTGGACGGTGCGGAGAGTTGGAACGACGAGCGCGTCAAACGTGCTACAGAATCAATCTATAAAGCCACGGTGTTGTCCAGAGTTGTTAGACCGACCCAAGTAGCTCTGCATGGTGTGATGTATTTGTGCGAACTTTCTGACTCTCCCCATAGTTTCATTCTGCCTTGGACTGACTCCGGATTTTATGGAACAGCGTGGGTGGATGGTGATCGTCCCCTAACTCAAACCGACGCTGTCAAAATGGCGGAATACTGGCCGGCAGTTCAATACTTTTACGACAACTACACTAGATATCAGAGGATCTGGAGTGGTCTTCAGTTTTTCAATGACGGATACCATTTGCCTCAGACCAATCTGAGACACGTCATCTTTCATGCAGCACTCGAGTCGATGATTTGCACAAATCGGTTCAACAATAGAAGGCAAGTGACGAAGCGCCTACCCCAGCTTATCGACACTACGGAAGATCAGGCTGCTGCGATCTATGACTTCTGTTGCGAGGTAAAGCATGCCGCCGGCCCTTCACTGAAATACTCACAAGATGTTCACTCGCTTGATCCTCGTGACCGTGAAAGATATGAAGCTGTTATGTAGCTGGAAGGGTCGTTGCGGAAGCTGTTCGCGAAAGCCTTCGAGAGTCGAACCTTTGCGGACGAACTAGCAGATGCCGCGGTATTGGAAGCTAATTACCCCGTCTAGTATTGGCATCTTGCTCAGCCAACCGATGGGCGCTGCCTTCGCTCCGTTAGGAGCGAGATGTTTATAGCCCCGGACTCCATTCAAGACTTAAAGCTCCTTTAGGAGCGAAATGTCCTCGACTAAGAGCACCACATTTCGCTCCTAAAGGAGCTTGGGGTTTGGGAATTGCTTCACAGCTATAAACATTCAACCCCTACGGGGTTGCAGCTTACGAAACCTCGCCCGTATCCTCGTCCGTACTCGCCGCCTCGACTAACGAAGCGCTCGTCACCATGTCGCCTTCATCGGTTTTGATCAGACGCACACCCTGAGCACTGCGTCCGGTCTTGCGAATGTTGTCGGCTTCCAGGCGAATCAGCTTTGCCTGCTGAGTAATAATCATAATCTCTGAGTCGGCGTCGACTGGAAATACGGCGACGACCTTGCCGGTTTTCTCAGTCGTCTTCATATTGATGACGCCTTTGCCGCCGCGCGATTGCAGACGATAAGTCGAGATCGGAGTCTGCTTGCCATAGCCCTGCTCAGAAACCGACAGCATCTTTTCGTTGTCGTCAGCCGAGACAGCGCAGACCGAAACCACATAATCGTCTTTGCGCAGATCGATGCCGCGCGTGCCGCGGGTCGCGCGCCCCATGGGCCGCGCATTCTTCTCGTCAAAGCGAATCGCGAACCCGTTGTGCGTCGCGATGAAGATTCGCTTCGTGCCGTCTGTCAGCACCACGTCGAGCAGTTCGTCGCCTTCGTCGATATTGATGGCGATGATTCCGTTCGAGCGAATGTTCTGAAAATCCGACAACGCGGTCTTCTTGATTACGCCCTTTTTCGTGACCATGAGGACATAGCGACCTTCCGAGAATTCGCGCACCGGAACCACGCCCGCAAGTTTCCGCTCGGAAGAAATCTGGATGAGATTGACGACCGCTTTTCCGCGCGATGCCGCCGCCGCATCCGGCACTTCGTGCACCTTCATTTTATAAACCAGTCCGTCGTCGGTGAAGACCATCAGGTAAGCATGGGTCGAAGCGATGAAGAGATGCTCGACAAAGTCTTCGTTCTTGGCCATCGCGCCAAAGCGGCCTTTGCCGCCGCGACCCTGGCGAGAATAAGTCGTTACCGGCGTGCGTTTGATGTAGCCACTTTTCGTAATGGTGATCGCAACGTCTTCGTCCGCGATCAAATCCTCTATCGAGTATTCGGTTCCTACCTCGGTAATCTCAGTGCGACGCCCCTGGCCGAATTCTTTCTTTACTTCTTCGAGCTCTTCGGTGATTACCCGGCGCAGCGATTGTTCGTTACCCAGAATCTCTTCCAGCTCGGCAATCAGTTTGATGATCGATTCGTACTCATCAACGATCTTCTGGCGCTCCAGAGCCGACAGTCGCCGCAACTGCAAATCAAGAATCGCCTGGGCCTGAATCTCGGAAAACGCCAGCCCCTCCATTGTTTTCTTCAGCTTCGGCAGGTATTTATTGAGCGGCTCGTTAGACGGAATTCCTTTCCACGACTTCACTTCGCTGGTCGTTTTCAGATCGCCAGTCAGCCACTGCCGCGCTTCATCAACCGAACGTGAATTGCGAATCAGGGTCACGATGGAATCGAGCGCATCAATGGCTTTTGTCAAACCCTCGAGGATGTGAGCGCGCGCTCTGGCTTTTCGCAGTTCGTATTCAGTGCGGCGGCGCACCACCTCGCGCCGAAAATCGATGAACGCCTCGAGGATCTGCTTCAAATTCAGCACCCGAGGCTGGCCATTGACGATTGCCAAATTGATGACGCCGAACGAAGATTGCATCGGCGTGAGCTTGAATAGTTTGTTCAAGACTACTTGCGGCACCGCATCACGCTTCAACTCGACGACGATGCGCATCCCCTGGCGATCGGATTCATCACGCACTTCAGAGATGCCTTCGAGTTTCTTCTCATTGGCCAGCTCGGCGATTCGCTCAATCAGCCTGGCCTTATTAACCTGAAACGGAATCTCAGAAATGATCACAGCGTCCCGCTCATGCGAGCCACGGCCGATACGATCGATCGAGGCCTTCGCGCGCATTTGCAGAATTCCGCGACCAGTACGATATGAGTTTTTTATCTCTTCGCGGCCGCAGATAAAGCCGCCCGTGGGAAAATCAGGACCCTTGACTATCTTCAGCAATTTTTCGATATCAATTTCAGGATCGCCAATGACCGCGATCGTCGCATCGATAATTTCCGTCAGATTGTGCGGCGCAATCTTCGTCGCCATACCAACCGCGATTCCGTCTGATCCGTTGATCAATAGATTCGGAATACGCGTTGGCAGGACTGTCGGCTCGCTCAATGACTCGTCATAGTTCGGTTGAAAGTTGACGGTTTCCTTTTCGATGTCGGCGAGCACTTCGTTAGCCAGCTTCGCCATGCGCACTTCGGTATAACGCATCGCCGCGGGAGCATCTCCATCAACCGATCCAAAGTTTCCCTGTCCATCGATCAACGGGTAACGCATCGAAAAGTCCTGGGCCATGCGCACGATCGTGTCGTACACGGCCGTGTCACCGTGCGGATGATACTTACCGATCACGTCGCCAACGACGCGGGCGCTTTTCTTGTAGGACTTGTTGTAAGCATTGCCCAGCTCGTGCATGGCCCAGAGGACGCGGCGGTGCACCGGCTTCAAACCGTCGCGCACGTCGGGCAAAGCGCGTCCGATGATCACTGACATGGCATAGTCCAGATAGGACCGCCGCATCTCGTCTTCGATACTTACGTGTTGTCGTTCAATGGTTTCCATTAATCAAACCTTTCCGGTTACAATCCGCGCGGTCCCCACCGGCTCACATAGATAACGTTTTCGATAGCATTTCTATCGATTTTTTTGGCACCGGTTCTTAATCGCTTTGAGTGGTATTCTTAGGTGCGCGATGGGGAATTTCATGCAGTCAATTTCGTCGTTATTTTAACCCGAAACCGCAGTTCTTAGCAACGCGCAAATTTGCTTGAAAGCCAATAAATTCGCGGCCAACGGATGTGTTGCCTGATCTCGTCGACTCATCAGCCGATCGGATCTTGCAGCGCGATTCTCTGAGGAGAAATCTGACGCACGAAGAAAACAAAAAACGCCGCTTGCGCGAGCGCATCGCGCTTTCGCTACCCGTGCGCGTCACCTGCCGCGAGAGTATCGATCACGATTGGGTCGAGATGTCGCATCTGGTCGATCTGACTCCCTTCGGCGCGCGCCTGCGACTCAAACGCCCAAGTGAAGTTGGCCGGCTTTTGCAGCTGACCTTAAACATGCCGCGACAACTGCGCTGCTTCGACTACGCTGAGGATCAGTATCGCGTCTGGGCTTTGGTGAGAAACCTCAAGACGATAAATCCGCAGACGGAGAATGGGGCCGTCGTCGAGGTTGGTGTCGCGTTTGTCGGCAAGTATCCGCCGAAATCATTTGCCAGCGATCCCGCCCGGCGTTACGAGATTGCGCCGCTGCCGGCAGGGCTGTGGACGGTGCGCGAAGAATCGGGCGAAGTGCTCGCACAGGTTGATGACACGTTGGATAAGCGAGAAGTATCGCGGCACACGATTCCAATTGAAGTGACAGTCGAAGTGTTTGCGGACAACGGGACTTTCTCGCCGGTGGAAAGTACGGTAACTGAGAATATCAGTAGCAAAGGCGCCGCCGTGTTCACGACGCTTGACCTAAAGCCAGGCCGTTTCGTCCGTCTGAGCAGTGGGTATTCGGGAACAAACATTCTGGCGGTAGTGCGCGAACGTCGCATCGGCGCCGACGGAATCGCGAGGCTGCATCTGCATTTCATCGGTAGTGAGTGGCCGCTGTAAGAAATGCCGCGCATGACGAAAGCAAAGTCGAAATTCTTTTTTCCGCGCACTCCGCTATTGGTTCAACTTGAGCGGCGATGCGCATTTCCAGATTGCGGACTCAAGAATCAGATCAGTTTGACCAAAGCTGAAGCGATTGGGTACCGTGGCTTCAACTGCTCGCAATGCGAACGCTGGAATGAGGGTCAGTTAAGCCGGCTGGAGATGCCGGATTCGTGGTGCGCTGACAATGATGCGCCTGCTAATTGATCGGAAGATTGATCGTACTTGAGTCTTAGCAAAAGCACCGACGAAACTCCCCAGCGAAATGGCGCGCGGCCCTACCCGCGGGCGCTACCACAGTGGATGCTGAACGCTGCCCGCCCGGTGGTGGCAGCATTTTGTCGCCTGATGTGGCGCATGGAGTGGCGCAATACAGAATACATTCCGCTGACTGGCGGACTGATCGTTGCCGCGAATCACCAAACGTATATCGATCCATTCTGGGTGTGCGGCCGGGTCCCACGGCCCGCGAGATTTCTCGCCTGGGACGCAGCTTTTAATTGGCCTATCGTTGGTTTTTGTCTGAGGTTGCTGGGTGCATGGCCGCTGCAACTGGAAGGCAGCGATCCAGCTCCCATTCGCCGCTCTTTACAGTGGCTTGGCGAGGGCGGCGCCGTCATGATTTTTCCTGAAGGCGGTCGCGGCAATCCGGATGGCTCGATGAAAAAGCTCAAAGCGGGAGCAGTGCGCATGGCTCTGGATGCCGGCGTCCCGATCCTGCCGGTAACGATTCGCGGCGGCGAGCAGGTATGGCCCAATACGTTTCGTCTCCCGCGCTTTCGGCGCAGGGTTGAAATCATCTATCACCCACTGATCCACGTTGAACAGGGCAAAGACGAAGGCGCGCGCGAATGCGCACGGCGCGAAACTGAACGGCTGGCCGGGATAATTCGATCGGCACTGTAGCGTGTTTGAAACAAGCTGGGATCGAAAAGACTTAGCCACAAAAAGGCACAAAAAGCACAAAAGGAGATGTGAAGTTTTTTCTTGTGCTTTTTGTGCCTTTTCGTGGCTGAT
>DNNE01000076.1:80093-80251 GCA_003487805.1 Blastocatellia bacterium
TTTTGTGCCTTTTCGTGGCTGATGTTTTGTCTTAATCGGCTCTTCTACGGCTCATCATCATGCCTGGAGAACACTCATCATCTGTTCGTGTACCAGGCCGTTACTCGCCATGATCGGCGGTGAGTAAATATTTAGAGCTCCGCCCTGATAGTTCGACA
>DNNE01000076.1:80561-85985 GCA_003487805.1 Blastocatellia bacterium
CCCCCCCCCCCCCCCGCCTCTTCGATGATTAATGAGCCAGCCGCAACGTCCCAGGGCTTCAATCCTTCTTCCCAGAAACCGTCGAAGCGTCCGGCGGCGACATAAGCGAGATCAAGCGCCGCTGCGCCGTCACGTCGCACACCTTGCGCCGCCATGATGAAGTTCGAGAAGTGACGCGCAAATTCCGTCCGTTCTCGCACGTCATAAGGAAACCCGGTACAGAGCAAAGCGGCGGACAAATTCATCGTGCGCGAAACTGAAATACGACGCCCATTCAAAGACGCGCCCTGACCACGCTCAGCCGCAAACATCTCATCGCGAATCGGATCGTAGACCACGCCAACTTCCAAACGTCCTTTCTGTGTCAAACCGATCGAAACGCAGAAGCACGGATAGCCGTGCGCATAATTCGTCGTGCCGTCCAGCGGATCGATGATCCAGCGCCAATCAGCTTGCGCACCGTGATTGCCCGGTCCGCTGGCGCCGGATTCTTCGGCAAGAATACTGTGACGTGGATAGTAGGTTTTGATCCGATCGATGATCAGACGTTCGGAAGCGAGATCTGATTCAGTAACCAGATCGATTTCGCTTTTGTTACTAATTTCGATCTTGCGGCCGAAGCGTTCGGCCAGGAGGCGGCCCGCATCGCGAGCAGTTTGAATAGCAAAGTCGAGCAAATGTTTCCTCAGTGTCCTCTGTGGTGTGATTAGTTTTTACCACAGAGGACACTGAGGTACACAGAGGGTGTCAATTTTTCTTCTCGTAATTCGGTTGCTCCTTATCGCGATAGATGAGTTTCGGCTTGCTGGTCTCTTCACCCTTTGCCGATCCCCAAACAAGCTCGAACGAGTAGATGTTTCCGCTTTGACCTTTGCGGTATTCAATCTCTTTGGTGCGCTGCTCTTCGGCTTCGGCACGCGTCGCGTAGTTGGCGTAGGAGACTTCGCCGTTCAGGCGCACGTCTTGTTCGCCATAATCGAGAGAGAACCCGCGCGCCTCAAATGGATCCATCACGTTGCGGCTGAAATACGGCATCACCTTCTGTTTGATAAGCGAATACGTCGGCACGTCATCCGGTTGCACGACGACATTCGACATATACCAACGGCGCTCTTCGGGATTCTCGCTGCTGATCTCGACGCCTTTGCGATAGACCTTTGTTTCAACCTCAATAAAGAGATACACCGGATCCGGTGTGCGTGCCGCGATCACATGTCGGGTGACTTGCGACGGCCACAAGCACAAAAGCAGCAAGGCTGCCAGAAAAAGGATTCGTTTGATAAACATTTGGCCTCCTGAAACGGGCAGTTCTAAGCTGATCGCGGCGGGTTGTCAAGCAAACGAACGATGAGTCCGTACCGACTGGAGCGCAACCGTCCCGGTTGCAGCCTCACGTTAACAAGGCTCATGCAAGCGAGGACGCTTAGGCTCCAGTCCGTTACCTCATCCGCCCGCGGATGGTGCTGGCCTCAGATCGATTTAACTCAAAACGATAGACTGGAGTTCCATCGTCGCTTAGAATGTCGCGACCTCGCAATCCGTAAACCAGGAGCAAACAATTGCGTAAAACAATTCACCGACACCCTTGCCTCCGGAATGTCGCCGCGGTATTGGCCCTGATTCTTCTTTTCGCGATCACAATTGCGGCTCAGTCTGCTGGACCAACAGAACGTACGTCCCGTTACTTTGATTCTGTCCGAGTTTCGCCGGCCAAGCTTTGGACCTTCCTCTTGAAAATGCCAAAAGGCGCGGACCTCCACAGTCATCTCTCCGGCGCCATCTATGCTGAGTCCTACATTCAATGGGCAGCGGCCAGCGGCGATTGTGTGAACACGTCGACGATGGTCGCTTCGCAGCCGCCATGTACGACGGGCCAGGTTCCAGCAGCCAACGCCCTTACAAATTCAGTTCTCTTCCAGCAGATAATCGACGCCTGGTCCATGCAGAACTGGCAGTTGTCGGGAGAGAGCGGTCACGATCATTTCTTTAACACGTTCGGTAAGTTCGGCGTCGCTACGTACAACCAAAATGGCAGCATGCTCGCCGAAGCAGTCACCCGAGCTGCCCACGGGCACGTGCTGTATCTGGAATTGATGCTGACTCCGGATGGCACACCGACGGGCGTGCTCTCAAGTCAGATCGGCAACAAAGTGGGATGGGATGGAAACGCCGCGGGCACGCTGAGCAAGTTGAAAAGTAACGGAATCGATGCCGCCGTGCCCCTTGCGATCAAAAACCTGAACGACGCTGAGGCCGAAAAAGATCGCCTATTGAAGTGCGGCACACCGCAAGCAGACCCGGGTTGCGCAGTCATGATTCGTTACATCGCCCAGGTCTCGCGCGGCGCGGCGTTGGGCCCGGTCTTCGCGCAGATGGTGACGGGCTTCGCCCTGGCGAACGATCCGACCTCGAAAGTTGTCGCGCTGAATCTCGTGCAGGCCGAAGACGGCCAGGCATCGATGCAGAACTTTGCGCTGCACATGCAGATGCTGCAATTTCTGCGGCCTTTGTATCCAGGCGCGCACCTTAGCCTGCACGCGGGCGAGCTTGTCCCCGGCATTGTGCCGCCGGCGGGTTTGACGTTTCACATTCACGATTCAGTGATGACGGCGCAAGCCAATCGCATCGGCCACGGCGTCGACGTCATGCAAGAGACTGACGCGGATGGGTTAATGCGCGAGATGGCCCGCCGCAACGTGATGGTCGAAATTTGCCTGTCGAGCAACAATTCGATCCTCGGCGTTAGCGGGGCACAACATCCGCTCGCCACGTATTTGAAGTACGGAGTTCCGGTTGCGCTCGCGACTGATGATGAAGGCGTGTCGCGTTCAGAAATCTCGCGCGAATACCTGCGCGCCGTAGAAGATCAAGGACTCGGCTACCTGCAATTGAAAACGATGGACCGCAACAGTCTTCAGTACGCTTTTATCTCTGGCGCTAGTTTGTGGAGTGACGCGAAGAAATTCGTTCCGGTCGCGCAGTGCGCGTCGGATATGGCGGCGATGAAGTTAAGTTCGAGCGGTTGTCGTCAATACGTCACCGGCAGCGAGAAGGCAAAGCTGCAGTGGAAACTGGAAGAGCAATTCAGGGAGTTTGAGCGAGCATGGTGAACATCCCTTAAGATTGTCTGGCCGCTAAAAACCAAGAGCCGGAGCATTGCGGCTCCGGCTCTTCAAAACCTCAGCTTTCAATTTCTTCAGCCGGCATTCTCTTCTGCTTTCAAGGCCGCGGCTTTACGACGCCGTCGCGCCGCGCCTGCCAGTCCTGCCAAACCAGTGCCGAGCAAGACCATTGTTGTTGGCTCAGGCACGGGTTTGGTACCGGCCGCAAAATAGAATCTTTCTGGTCCACCGTCCACGTTACTCAATGACGCGGTGAGTCCGAGTCGCAGCGTCGGATTCGCATTAATCGCTGCTTGCAATCGCGCGGCTGCTTCAGCATCCAACCCGAAAACGAAATCTGATGTCGAGCCCTGGGCTTGCCGGAACTGATCAAGATTCACTGACTTCCCGTTAATCAAGTCGGAGGAGAAAATGGCTTTGCCGGCTGCGTCATAAGCCGTGAGCTTCAACATGTCAATGGTGATCGGGGCCTTGGAACCGCCGTTTGCCTCGTTGATATTTAACAGAACCCGGAGATCGCTCGCGCGCCCAATTCCCAGATCGGTCAACGAAACCGTTTGCTGGTGCGGTCCGGCGCTGATATCGCCAAACGAGACGTCGCTCGTGCCGTTCCACAGCACGCCACCCGATTCAACTTTCCGGGAACCATGGTGTTCAAAGTTCAGCGCCGAAATCGGCGGAACCAACTTCTGAATATCCGGGCTAACCGGGACTATTCCGTCCGCATAGGCGCGGCCGCTTGAGCAGGCCACAAACACGAGTACAGCACCGACGATCATTATCTTTGAAAGCAACTTCATTTTCTCATCGCTCCTTCTGATGTCCGCCGAAAAGATCAGGCGCATTTCCAGCTTGTCCATCAGACAAAAAGCCGAAAGGAACCCGGCTTCCAAGAGCAAATAGGTCGGAGTTTTCAGAAAAATATTTGTGATTACGCGGACCTGTGTAAAAGTGAAGTACCAATCTCGCGCGCGAATCAACCGGGAGCGATCACCCGAACGGCTTCTCAATCGAAGGACTCTGCTCGGTAAAAAATTTCGGGCCGTTGGGAGTTATGTAGAGACAATCTTCCAGGCGAACACCGAACTCTCCGTAGATCACGATCGTTGGTTCGTCGCTAAAGCACATCCCAGGTTGAATCGGAGTCTTGTTCCCGCGCACGAAGTAGGTCCACTCGTGACCGTCGAGACCGATGCCGTGACCGGTGCGATGCGGCAGACCCGGCGTTTTGTAATCAGGACCAAAGCCAGCATCCGTCAGAACTTTCCGCGCCGCGTAATCGACCGCTTCGCAGGGCGCGCCAACTTTTGCGGCGGCGAAGCCCGCGTCCTGCGACTTTCTTTCGATCTCCCAAACGTCGCGCTGCCGTTGCGTTGGTTTGCCAAAGACGAAGGTGCGTGTGATGTCGGACTGATAACCTTCGACGGTACACCCGTCGTCCATCAAAACCATGTCGCCTTCCTGCAGTACCTGTGGCTTGCTGCTGCCGTGCGGAAACGCGGTGTACTTTCCAAAGCTGACAAAAATTCCGCCTGACACGCCCAGATTGCGAAAGGCCGTCGCGCAGTTTCCCGCAAATTCCTGTTGCGTCATGCCTTCGCGCGTCGTGGCCCAGGTTGCGCGATAGGCAATGATCGTGAGGTCGTTTGCCTTCTGCATCAGTGCCAGCTCAGCCGGTGATTTGTACATGCGACAACCGGCAGTGATCGGTGTCGCGCTCACGAATTCAAGCTTCGGAGCGGCCTGTCGAATTCCGTCGTAGAAGAAAAACCGCACGCGCTCTTCGATTCCAATCCGGCCAGAACGCATCCCGCGATCTTTGAATATCTGCGCGACGCGGAGATAAGGACTCTCGTCTTCTTCCCAGGTGCGAATGTCGGTTGCGCCGATCTTGATCAGCTCGCGCGCTCGTTCTTCTTCAAACTTTGGACAGACCCAGGCGATGTCGCCATGCTGCGGAATCACGAGCGCGAACATTCGTTCGCTCTGTCCCCAACGCATGCCGGTGAAGTAGTACATGCTGGTGCCTGACTCGACATAGATCGCATCGATCTTTTGCTCGCCCATTAACTGCTGAGCCCTGGCGATTCGCGCCTTGCGTTCGTCGTCGGTGATTGGCACAACGTCTTTGGTCATCGGCCGCAGGTTCTTGATCAGATCGGGCACGTCCTGGCGTTGTTGAATCGTCTCGACTTCGTTGGAATACGCAAACGCGAAGTTGGGGAGCATAGCCGCGCCGGCTAAACCTGCCGACGCGCGCAAGAAGTTTCGTCTGTCGATGCACATGGGCCGAGATTGTAAT
>DNNE01000076.1:86294-86444 GCA_003487805.1 Blastocatellia bacterium
TGCACATGGGCCGAGATTGTAATCGAAGGTGACGCATGAAGCCATAAAAAGCCACAGATTTGCACGGATCGACACAGATAGGAAGTTTCTCATCCGGCGGCAGAGCTAGCAGTGTCTTACTTTGCGATTTTTCTTTGCGGCTTTGCGCCT
>DNNE01000076.1:86799-87497 GCA_003487805.1 Blastocatellia bacterium
CAAAGACGCCAAGGCGCAAAGACGCGCAAAGTCAAAATAAGACACTACCGCAGTGCTCATCTATTTTTCGATCTGTGTCATCTGCGTTAATCTGTGGCCGATTTTCTTCGACTAAATTGCTGCGCAAATCTCTAAGTTGGATTTTTCCTATTGTGGCATCGCTGCTATTTCTTTCGGCAGCTAGCGCCCAGCAAACCCTCCGCTGGGGCGCCGACCCCAGCGGCGGAGCGCCTTATGTCTTCAATGATCCAAAGCATCCCGATCAATACATCGGTTATGAGAAAGAAATAGTCGACGCGTTGGCAAAGGCAATGGGACGCAAACCCGAGTTCGTTGCGTCTGACTGGGAAACCCTTGTATCCGCATTACAACGCAACTCGTTCGACGTGATCGTCAACGGATTAGAGCCCACCGCGGATCGTCAGAAGCAGATTCAATTCAGCAAGCCTTACTACATTTTCCAACTGGTACTGACGGTGAGAAAAGACGAGCAGCAGATTCATTCGCTCGCTGATTGCAAAAACCGCGTTGTCGGCACACTCGGCAACACTGCCGCGTCGCGCTTGTTACAGCAGGAGGGGATTAGTTTCAAAGATTACGCGGAACCGCCGACCGCCTATCGTGATCTGGAATTGAAACGCATCGATGCGGTGATCATGGATGTGCCCGCGGAAGTTTTTTATGTCAGCAAGAGTGCG
>DNNE01000076.1:87792-92352 GCA_003487805.1 Blastocatellia bacterium
ATCAGCAAGAGTGCGACGTTGAAGCGCGCGGGCGAGCCTTTCTTTCGGGGCACTTACAACATCGGGTTGCGTAAGGGCGATGATGCTTTGAAAACGCAGATCGATGCGGCGATCGATAAGATCATAAACGACGGGACGCTTGAACCAATTCTGCGCAAGTGGGGATTGTGGAACGATGCGCAACTTGAATTGCAAAATCGAGCGAAGCCGGGTGCACAAGACACTGATGTCGCGTACGACATTACATCCACGTCTTTCAATTGGCGCGAAGCGATTTGGCGACTGACACGCGCGGCGTTCGTCACCGTGCTGATCGCATTCGGTTCGATGGCGATTGCGCTCACACTCGGCATGCCGCTGGCGATTGGCCAATGGAAAGGTCCACGGGCGGTCCAATGGCTGTGCACTATTTACGTTGAATTCTTTCGCGGCACTCCGGTGCTGGTCCAACTGCTGTTTCTTTACTTCGGTTTGCCGACGATTGGGCTCGCGATGCCCGGATGGCTGACCGCGCTGATTGGTCTGGGGTTGAATTATGCGGCGTACGAGTCGCAGGTTTATCGCGCGGCGCTGGAAGCAATTCCGCGCGGGCAATGGGAAGCTTCGTACTTGCTTGGCATGAGTCCGCTGCTGGCATTTCGCCGGATCATTCTGCCGCAGGCTTTTCGCATCGCGTTGCCGCCGATGACCAACGACTTCGTCTCGCTCTTCAAAGATACTTCGACGGCTTACGCGATTTCAGTTTGGGAACTCGCCACTGCCTATCGCGAACTGGCAAACGCCTCGGGACAATTTCTCATGCTGGGTGTCGCGGTGTCGTTGTACTACCTGGCGATGAGTCTGCCGATGGCCCATCTGGCGCGCCGGCTCGAGCGTAAATTGCAGAGACGAGAAGCGATTGAAGCTGTGGAGGCTGAGATCAATTGATCGATTGGTTCAGATTATGATTCGCGTCACAAACCTAATCAAAAACGCCAACCGGACCCGCATCCTGCGCGGTGTGTCTTTCGACCTGGCGCCGCAAACGGTGCTCGGAATCATTGGCGCATCCGGCAGCGGCAAGACGACGCTGCTGCGATGTCTCAACGGATTAGAACGAATTGACGAGGGAGAAATTGAGTGTGGCGACGTGCATCTGGATGCAAAGCTTTCCAAACATGAATACGCTCGCCGCGTCGTCGAGCTGCGACGAAAAGTTGGCACGGTCTTTCAGCATCTCTATTTGTTCCCGCATCTGACGGTGCTCGGCAATATCATCGAAGCTCCAGTGCACGTGCTGCGCGTGCCGCGCGAAAAAGCCCAACGCGAAGCGTTCGAGCTGCTTGATTCAGTTGGATTGAAAGACAAAGCGCCGCGTTATCCGGAGTCGCTTTCCGGCGGAGAGCAACAACGCGTAGCGATCGCCCGCGCCTTAGCCATGCATCCGGCGCTGCTGATGTTCGATGAACCTACGAGCGCGCTCGATCCGAAACGCAGCGCGGGATTGCGTTCGCTCTTGCGCGGCACAGTCGATCGCGGTCACACGATGGTGGTTGTTTCGCACTCGATCGGATTTCTTGAAGGATTGGCGGATCAATTGCTTTACATGGAAGGCGGCGAGGTGGTGGAATGCGGCCCAGCCAATCAGATTTTGAACTCGCCCCAGGATCCGCGGACGAAGGATTTTGTGGAGCAGGCGAAGTAGGAGCGCACGCATCCTGCGTGCGGTTCACCGGCATCTCTGCCGGTTTCTAAAGAGCGAGCAGGATGCTCGCGAACCGCCGACAAGGATGTCGGCGCTCCAATCCTAAACCAGATTCATCGGCGTCGGGTTCTTGGGATCTTTGGTGTAATCGTAAAAGCCGCGCCCCGATTTTCTTCCATACAATCCGGCCATCACCATGCGCTTCAAAAGCGGCGGCGGCGCGAAACGCTTCTCGCGAAACTCGTTGAACATGATCTCAGCGATGTAGTAGGTCGTATCGAGCCCGACGAAATCGCCGAGCGTGAGCGGACCCATCGGATAGCCGCAGCCGAGCTTCATCGCATTATCTATGTCGACGATCGAGCCGACCCCCTCTTCCAACGCGCGAATCGAATCCAGCATGTACGGCACTAACAAGCGATTGACGATGAATCCGGTTTTGTCGCTGGCGCGCACGGGCACCTTGCCCAGCTTTTTCGCGAACGAAACTGCGTCCTCGTAAACGTCCGGATTAGTCAGAATGGTGCGCACCACTTCGACCAACTTCATGATTGGCACCGGATTGAAAAAGTGCATGCCAATGAAACGTTGCTGGCGCTCGGCCGAACTTGTGGACATCATCTGGGTGATCGACAACGAAGAAGTATTCGACGCAAAGATTGTCTCCGGCTTACAGACCGCATCAAGCTCGCGATAGGTTTTTTGTTTCTCGTCCAGGTTTTCAATGATGGCTTCGATGATGATGTCGCAATCAGCCAGGTCGTCGAATGAAGTTGTCCCAAACAAACGATCGCGCGTCGCCTTTTGCTGTTCCGCTGTGATTGTTTTCTTATCGGCGAAACGCTCCAACGATTTTTCGATCGACGCAAATCCTTTCTGAATCAGTTCCTGCGACACTTCGCGGACGGTCGTTTCGAATCCGGCCATTGCGGCTGTCTGCGCGATGCCCGCACCCATCAGACCACAGCCGAGTACGCCAACTTTTTTGATCTCCATTTGCTATCTCCTGATTATTTATCCACAGATCACGCAGATTACACAGATAAAGACTTAGCCACAAAAAAACACAAAAGGCACAAGATCAAATTCTTCCTTTTTTTGTGCTTCTTGTGCCTTTTTGTGGCTTCGATTTCTTTCTGTGTAATCGGTGTAATCTGTGGATGATTCTTCCTCACAACGTAATATCAAAATCTCTCGCGACGAAAAAGAAGCTGACCACGACGACGAGCAGTGCCAGAACCTGCCCGACGCGCCAGGCGATCGTGATCCCGGCCGATTGGCCCGGCCGTTTGTAACTCACCACGGCAGCCAGTGCCGCGCCCGATAACAGTCCGCCCATATGAGCGGCATTATCTATGAAGCCGCGGCCAATGAATCCGATTCCCAGATTGAGCAGGATTACCGGCAACATACCGGTGCCGAAGGCGCGCTTGAAACCTTCGGGCAGTTCGCGCCGGTACTTCAGCCCGAACACGAACAGCACACCGACCAATCCAAACAACGCGCCCGATGCCCCCGCTGACGGATCGTCATGATTTTTGATCAAAAAACTTGTAACAACGCCGGGATGCGATCCGGGAATAACCGTTAAGTAACTCGCGAGCACGCCGGCGACACCCGTCACCACCCAAAACACCGAGAACTTTGCCGACCCGTAAAGCTTTTCTACCCATGGACCAATCACCCACAGGCTGTACATGTTGATGACCACGTGCGGCAGATTAACGTGAATGAATACTGGCGTGACCAGTCGCCAATACTCGTGATCGTAACCAATCAGATAATTAGTCTTCGCGCCAAACGCCAACAGCACCGGTTCCGGAAACCCGGTCCACAGCACGCCAGTCGCCATCCCGCTGATCTGCCACATCAAGAGAAAGATGAAAAAATTAAGGACCAGAAAAACGATCGTGAATATATAAGGGCGAGACAGAACGGCCCGCGCATAACTGAGATTATACCGTTCGTGCAGCGGCACCTGAGGCGGCGTGGCTGCGGCCAAAGGCGCGCCACACACATGACAGGAAGTTTCGCCGGCGCCTATTATCGCGCCGCAATTACGACAGACACTGGGCCGGCCGGGATGATTTGATTGAGCGTCAGGCAAGGAAATTGGAGCGCGCCGGCTTGACGGCGCTTTCGGTTCGGAGTTCCGCGTTTACGGGGTTTCAATTTGCTGAGATTCCGCCTAAAGGCGGAACTCCCAACAATCCAAAGCGGCGTCAAGCCGCCGCACTCCAAAAACTACTTTCCGGTCTTTTCCAATAAATTCACGAGATCGTCAGCGTGCTCTTCTTCGACTGCGAGAATCGTCTCCATCAATCGCCGGGACGTTGGATCGTCATTACCCAGATATTGAACGATGTCGCGATAACTATCGATGGCGATACGTTCGGCGACCAGATCTTCCTTGATCATATCCGTCAGCGTTTCGCCCTCCACGTATTCAGCATGACTGCGCGTCAGCAAGCCTTCCGGGTTGAAGTTTGGCTCGCCGCCAAGTTGTACGATTCGCTGAGCGATTAGATCGGCATGGCCTTGCTCGTCGTTGGAGTGCTGCAAAAATTCGGCGGCGACGCCTTCAGCATTAATTCCCGAGGCCATAAAATAATGACGTCGATAACGCAGGACACAAACGATTTCGGTGGCCAGGGCTTCGTTCAGAACTTTGATCACAGTCTTGCGATCGGCACTATACCCTTCAGTTACCGCGCCTTTTTCGATGTGCTTGCGCGCGCGTTCGCGCAGAGTTTTGATGTCGGTCAGAAATGGTTTATCCGCCACGGGTGTGACTCCTTAGTTTTTGATTTATTCAGGGGAAACATGATGTTACTCGCGGCAGGCGAGCAGGGCAAGTTGTGTCAGAAGCCCGACCG
>DNNE01000076.1:92678-120805 GCA_003487805.1 Blastocatellia bacterium
GGGAGGCCCAGTCTCGATGCGCAAGACTTCGCGGGCAAAGTTGCCCTCGCTTACGCTCGGGCTTCTGACAACCTTCAATCTGCGCTAACTTTCCCGCGCAGATTAATTTCGTTGGTAGCGTTCGCGTCGTTGACGACTTCGAGCGGCGCTTGCCATTGCAGCGTCTTGATCCGGCAGACGCCGGTGTTGTCTTCGCGGCAATAGACGAACGTAAACGACACGCGCGCAGTCGCCGTCCCCGCGCCCAAACCAATCGGCACGCGAATGGGAAACGATAAGCCCTTGGTGGTTTTGGTGACATCAACCGGCGGCGTCTTCAATTCTTCAAGACCTTGTTGTAGCGAAACTGCATAACGCTGTGGCGCAGTCGGATTCAGATGGTAGCCGGCCGGCAAATCAACATTGATGATAACCGCCGCGTCGCCCGCGCGAAGTTTTTGGCTTGGCAGTTTGATCTCTTCGGCATTCGGCGCGACGTCGTTGGCCACTGCTGTTTGATTCGAAACAGGGGGTTGCAGTCCTTTGATTTGCAGTGTCCTGGTCTCTTTCGTTTTCAAATCGACGATCCGGATCGCGTGATTGTTCGTATCAGCGACGTAGAGCTTGTCATTTGCCACCGCCAATCCGCCGGGTTCATAAAAGGAAGGTCTCGGGCCGTCAGCCTGGCCGGGCCTTCCCAAACCAACGAACGTTTTGACGGACCGCGACGACGGATCCAACAACTTGATTTTGTGATTGTAGGTGTCGGCGACGAGCAGCTTATCGTTCCATCGCGCCAATCCCAGAGGATGTTGCAGACGAACATCGTTACCCGCTCCGTCAACATCGCCAAAATCAAACAGGTCGCCGCCGGCCAACGTTCGCACCTTTGAGTTCGCACCGAGATTAATCGCGCGAATGATGTTCGCTTCGGCATCTGAAACATAGAGAGTCTGGCCATCGGTTGCGAGCGCTGACGGCTGCGCGAAACCTGATTCATCAAGCGCACCATCAAGCCTGGCTTCGCGTCCGGAACCGGCGAAGGTGGAAATTTCCTGCTTATCGAGATCCAGTTTCCAGATCTGATGCGGTCCAGCCATCGCTATGTAGAGCGTGCGGCCTACCAACTGCAAATCCCACGGCGAATTCAACGCAATCTTTTGCGCAGGTCCTGATTCGCCGTACTCATGAGATTGCAAGCCGGTGCCCGCAATCGTTTCTACCGTGCGCGCTTTGAGATCGATACGCCGGATCAAATGGTTCTCAGTATCGGCGACGTACAACTTGTCGCCATCCAGCGCCATTCCCTGCGGACGGAAAAAGCTGGCCGTTTCGAATGAGCCGCTGACCATGCCATGTGCGCCGGTGCCGATCACGTCGACCAAAGTCCCATCAAGCTTCGCGATTACAATCCGATTATGGTCCGAGTCAGCGATGAACAGCCGATCGCTTTTCTCGTCAGCCAGAACTTTGCCGGGAAATGCGAGTGGCAGATCACCTACTTTCGCTTTCTCAAGCACCAGTTTCAGCGGCGCTTCGTTCATTTCGCCGCGTTTGCGAAACTCTGCGATGGTGTCGCCGATTACTTTATCAAGTGCTTCGTAACCACCTTCACCCGATAGTCTTCCAATCACGTACCCCGCCGGGTCGATCAAGTATCGTGTCGGCCAGGCGTTGACGGCGTAGGCATTCCAAATCTTGAAATCAGCGTCGTTGACGATCGGATGCTCGATCTCGTAACGCAACACGATCCGGCGAATGTTTTCCGTGTCCTTCTCGTTTTCAAACTTTGCCGAGTGCACACCGATGACGACCAATTCATTCGGATACTTTTTCTCGAGCTTCTTCAGATCGGGAATGATGTGCATGCAGTTAATGCAGCCATAGGTCCAGAAGTCGAGCAGCACAACTTTGCCTTTAAGCGCGGCCAGCGATAAAGGCTTATCGGTGTTCAGCCAACCGCGTCCGCCGGTCAATTCCGGCGCGCGAATTTTTCCACCTTCCTGTACCGGCATTTCCAAACCTTTCGATGAAACGGATGACGAGAGAGAGATTAACCACAGAGGACACAGAGAAAGACATAAAAGGAATAAGAAACTCGCCTTAATTTCTTGATTTCCTCTGTGACCTCTGTGGTGAAATTTCATTACCAAACCCTCAACTCGCCAGGACCTCATCCAATCGCTCAACCGCTCTTCTTAGATGCGGGATCGTGATCGATCCGCCAACGACCAGCGCCACATTAAATGCATCCATGAATTGTTCGCGAGTCACACCCGCCTCCGCGCACTGTTTGATGTGATACGTGATGCAGTCGTCGCAACGCAAAACGATCGAACCGGTCAAGCCCATCAACTCCTTGGTCTTCTTGTCGAGCGCGCCATCCTCATAAGCCTGGGTATCGAGCGCAAAGAATCTTTTGATACCCAAATGGCCACTACCGAGAAGTTTTTCGTTCATGTCGGTGCGATAACGATCAAACTCGTCCATTTCCCGAGAATTCCTTTCCGGCCGTTTTTGCGATTTCGCCGGCAAATGTATCACACGCGACGATGCCGCAAGAATGCTTGTCACCGGAACCGCGCGTCCGAGCAGGGGGTAATTGGGTGGGTGTCCTAGTCGACGCAGAGCGGGGCACTAGCCCGACCGTCAGGGAGGGCTCCATGAGCGACATTTTCTGAGCCCTCGCTGACGGTCGGGCTAATGCCCCGGTGCCAGCAACACAATTACCCCGCAACCCGCGCATCCGAACTGCATTGACAGGCATTGGCCCACATGTTTTCATGCAGCCGCCTAAACCCTGTTAGTAATGAGCAACGCCAAACCGGACATTAGCACCACTTTGCGCGACGAAGCAGAGCCGCAACTGCGCGACCTGTTGTTGTTCGTCGCCGGCGATCGCACGTTTGGTATTTTTTCGGACGAAGTCGAGAGCACCGCCGAAGCGAAACATCCCACGCCTTTGCCACTGGCTCCCGCGGCAGTGTTGGGAATCGTGTATGTACGCGGCCGCATGCTGACGCTGCTCGATCCCGGCGCGCTATCGGATGGCGAAACGTTGACCTGGCCGCCGGCAGTTCGGGCGATCATTTCGTTGCGGGGTGACGAACAACTGGCGCTGGCTGCTGACTCTTTTGCGGAAACGATCACAATTTTTTCCAGCGACATCGAAATCTCACCCAATGATGAAGAGTCACAGACAAGTAAGGCCGTCGCCGGAATTCTGCGTCACGGTGGCGAGAAAATCACAGTCCTTGATGCATCGCAGCTTTTTGAAGCTGCCGTGCAACGGAAAGAGCGCCGCCGCCGCCGCTTCTGAGGCTACGTCAGCACTCTGCTTTGCAAGCTGGATCGTGTGGCCCGAATTGCCACAACAGCTTGCCTTTAGCATTGCTTGGCTGGCATACTTGCGGCGTTAATTCCTGCTCTCGCGCCACACTGATAGTGGCGCCGGTCCGTGCTGGAAGGCGACGATGTTCGGCTGAAGAGAGAGTGAGGTTAGTTGTCAACTGTTAGGAGCCGCTCTCGCCGAAGCTAGAGCACCGGATGCGTCGCGTTCCACCGCGAAGTATTACTTCAATCAGCGATTGAAAGACCCACATCCGACTCCCTTAGCACAGAGGATTAGAATCAGAAATGGCTACGAAACTTTATGTAGGGAATCTTTCGTTCCAGACAACCAGCGACGAGCTGAAAGATCACTTTGCACAAGCAGGGACTGTCGAATCAGCGTCGGTGGTAGAAGATCGCATGACGGGCCGCTCGCGCGGTTTTGGGTTTGTCGAGATGGCAACTGCCGAAGAAGCGGCAGCCGCCATCGAACAACTTAACGGCAAGGAATTTGCCGGTCGTAATTTGACCGTCAACGAAGCTCGCCCGCGAACCGACCGGCCGGGTGGCGGTTACGGCGGCGGCGGCGGCAATCGCGGCGGTGGTGGTGGCTACGGCGGCGGCGGTGGTGGCGGCTATGGCGGCGGCGGTGGTGGCCGAGGTCGCGATAAAGATCGCGGTGGTCGCGGCGGCGGCGGCGGTGGCGGCGGTCGCAATGACCGCGAACCGCGCTGGTAATCAAGCGCGAGCCGTTGGCCTGCCTAATCTAGTCCGAGCGCAAGGCGAGGACGTACAAAAATTAAGAGGCAAAGATGAATTGGCGCGCGGGCGTCGGATTCAATCTTTGCCTTTTTGTTTTGGAGTGCGGCGGCTTGACGCCGCTTTGTTTTGGGTTGTGAGAAACGCGAGATCCAAAGCGCCGTCAAGCCGGCGCACTCCAAATTACTTCCTGGCCTCCGGCTTGATCTTCATCGTCAGCCGCTGACCGTCGCGCATAACTTCGACTTCGTACTCTTGCCCGGCTTTCATCTCGCCCAGCGCGTAGGTGTAATCGTAGACGTTCTTCACATCGCGCCCGGCGAGCTTTACAACTCTATCGCCCGCCTTCAGGCCAGCTTTTGCCGCCGGTGAATCATCGCGCACGCCATCGAGTTTCAATCCATCAGTCGAGTCGGCGTAATTCGGAATCGTACCGAGATACACGCGAAACCCCGCGGAACGCCCCTGCGGTTCGCTCTTAGCGACAGTGTAGGTCGGCCGCTTGTCACTCTTGTCGATATCGCGAACGACACGCTCGACGAACGAGACGATCCGCGCCTCGCCTTCATAATTGATTTTATCGGCAGTGTCGGATGGCTTGTGATAATCGTCGTGCGTGCCGGTCCAGAAGAAAAGTACCGGAACCTGTTTCGAGTAGAACGATGAATGATCGCTGGGCCCAAAGCCGTCTTCGTTCAGCGTGAGTGTGAATGGCGCACCGAGACTCAACGGCAGCTTGGAGATTTCGGCCGTTACGACGGGCTGGCCGTTAGCGCCTATCACGATCGGAAACCCAGCGGGCGATGCCTGACCGTTCAGGGTTACTTGATAATTCGGCGAGCCTGACGCGCTCAGGTTTTTGGCGGCAGCGGCCTGCATCTTTTCCACGGTGTTCTCGTTTTGAATCATTGAACGCCAATCCGATGCTGTTCCCACACCTCCGACAATTAACTTCGAGTCCTGCAACCGTCCAATCATGTCCATATTGATCATTGCAACCGTTTTGGCGAGAGGAATGATTGAATGATTCACGTAATAGTCCGATCCGAGCAGCCCTTCTTCTTCACCGCTGAAAGCGATGAAAACAATCGTGCGGCGAGGTTTCGGCTTCTGTGTCGAGAGCACGCGCACGAGTTCAATCAAACCCGCAACACCTGAAGCATTATCGTCCGCGCCATGATGAATCTCACCTTCGCGCGGCGCCAGACTCCCTTCGCCGCCACGACCCAGATGATCGTAATGCGCCCCGATGACGATTGCTTCTTCGCTTAATATTGGATCGCTGCCGCGCAGGATGCCGACGACGTTGAATGAAGGCGATTCGCGGCGAATGACGTCGACGGTCAGGGAAACTTCCTTCGGAATCGGCAGACTGCGAGTTCTGTCCTTCGCGCTTTTCTCAAACGCTGACAATCCTTCGGCGCCGCCGAGAAGGGTTGCCGCCACGCGGCGCGATATTACCACTACGGGCCATCCGGCCTCACCAGCATTGTCATAGGACAAGCGTGAAAGACGATCGGCGTTCAATTCATCCTCGCTGCTTATGAGTATGAGGGCGCGCGCACCCGCGGCGCGCGCGGCAGCAGCTTTGAATCTAAGTTCACCCGCACGCGCAAATTGGCCGTGTGGATTATCTCCGTCTGGCGTTCCCTCGAGAATAATCGCAACGCGATCCCTGGGAGAGACTGCGTAGTCATCGTACTTTAGTTCCG
Source organism: Blastocatellia bacterium (assembly GCA_003487805.1). Lineage (GTDB taxonomy): Bacteria > Acidobacteriota > Blastocatellia > Pyrinomonadales > Pyrinomonadaceae > UBA11740. The sequence goes on from DNNE01000076.1 coordinate 98,459, forward strand.
AAGCCGAAATTCCATATCCGGCAAAAATGAGCGCGTCACTTTCGATCTTCGCGTTGCTCGAGAAGCCGAGGGGCATCCAATCCGTGCCGACGCGCAGAGTCTGGGACGACCTCATCTGGGGCGCATCAAGCACTCCCTTGGTTGTAATCGTCAAAGCATTGTTTTTCCCCAGCTCGACATGAGCCACATAAGGAAACGGTTGAAGGTATCGCGTGAGACTTTCAACTCTCGTACGCGTGGGAGGCGCAGGCTGCACCGCTGCCCGCAAACCGAGCCGGCTGAATTCACCCGCGATGTAGTTCGCCGCTTCGTTTGCTCCAGGCGTTCCAGTCCGACGTCCTTCGAGCGCATCAGAAGCGAGGTAGCTAATGACCTGTCGAATATGATCGACGCTGGGCGCGCTCGTGTTCGGTTGTTGTGAAAACGCGAAGGCAAAAGCCAACGCGATCATCGCTGGAACGAAAAAGATTTTGCGACGCATATTCACCTCTTACTGCTGATTCAGACGCGACAACGAAAGTCGCGTGGGTTGGGTTTGCCTTTGCGGAAGCGAATCTTCTTGACCAGTGATGCCGAGTCTCCTGTAGGCATACTGGCTCCCGGTGGAACAATCCAAAGTTGCGCACTCCACTCCTCGGCATAACCGGCATTAATCACAACGATCTGGCTTGCGGGGATGCCGCGTCTTCGCAGCAGATATGGTTTCAATCTTGCTGCGCGAGCTTCGGCTTCGCCTCGCTTCGGAAGTCGCCCTCTGAAAGTTTTTCCGCCATAGAAAATGATTACGCCTTTGGCCTTTGGCTCTTGCTGAAGTTGGATTGCAAAGTTATCCAATCGTGCGTATTCGTCCTCACACTTTATGTCTCCAAACTCATCGAACTTGTCGAAGATACCTGCCTGGCCCGACGCTCGCACGAACAGCATCGGTGAAAGCAGAAGGACAAGAATGGAGACTTTGATTAGCCGAGACATAGATTTCACTCCACCCAATCCGCAATAAAAATATTCGTCTCGCCCGGCTTCGAGCCGTGACGATTCGAAGCGAAGACCAGCTTCTTGCCATCGGGCGAGAACATCGGAAAGCCATCGAACGTGTCATTATAGGTAATGCGCTCCAAGCCCGTTCCGTCCGTCTTGATCACGTAGAGATCGAAATCGCGACCCTTTGGATCGGCGACATTGGAAGAAAAGATTATGCGCTTGCCGTCAGGAAAGAAGTACGGCGCAAAGCTCGCCTTGTTAAGGTTCGTGACCTGCCTCTTATTCGATCCGTCCGCGTTCATCACCCAGATATCCAACACTGTCGGACGAATCAGGTTTTGTTTCAGCAGCTCAACGTAGTCCGACTTCTCTTTTTCACTTTGCGGATGATAAGCGCGATAGACGATCTGCTCACCGTCATAAGACCAGAACGGACCGCCGTCGTAACCAACCTCGTTCGTCAGCTGCTTCACGTTCTTGCCGTCGGCGTCCATTGTGTAAATATCGAGATCGCCATCACGCTTTGAGGTGAACACCAGCTTGCCCTGGCGATTGATCGTTGTCTCGGCGTCGTAGCCTGGCGTGGTAGTCAGTTGCTTCAAATCCGATCCGTCCGGATTGGCAGTGAAAATATCGAATGTGTCATAGACCGCCCAGACATAGCCTTGCGAGAAATCAGGTCGCGGCGGACACTGCTTTCCGCCGAGATGCGTCGACGAATAAAGAACACGCTCGCCGTTCGGGAAAAAGTACGAACAGGTCGTGCGACCATCACCGTTCGAGATCATCTTCACGTCCGACCCGTCGATGTTCATCGTGAAGATCTGATCGCACTCGTGACTATCGCGCGTCGATTGAAAGATCAGTTTCTGGCCGTCGGCGGAAAAGTAAGCTTCGGCGTTCTCGCCACCAAAGGTCAGTTGCTTGATGTTGCGTAGATGTTTTTCCTGAGGAAGAGCGAGCGATGGGGTTGTCTGATTCGCGAGCCGGCAAGCGCCGGAGGTGAATGCGGTTGAGACAATCAAGAACCCGATAAGAGTGACGTAAGATCTCATTTACTTGCCAACCTTGCACTGCTGCTCTTGAAAGCCTGATCAAATTCGCCACTCGCAATCGTGGTAATCAGCGCCTGCCGGTCTTGTCTAAATAAGGAACATCCGACAGCGGTTCGAATCTTGCCTTTCTCAATCAAGGTCATTTCTTCCCAACGTTCAGCAGGGCCATCTTCAGATTTCATTCGCTCCAGCTCAGACTGGAACACAGCTGGTTCATTAAGATAAAGACCGTACAACGAGTACATCTGTCCTTCGGGATTTGCTTCCTGCAGTAGTTTTTTGAGAAGCGCTGTGGAGTTTGATGACTCAAGCAAAGTGCGAAAGGCCCGCTCTTCAGCGCTGATTGTCATACCCCATCCGTAACCGCCAAGATTGAAAATCTTTGCGTGGACCAACTGCTGATAAGCACGTTCGATTTTCCGTTGACGAATCGAACCATAGTCTTGCGCCCGTAACACACTTGGACACAACACTAGCACCAAAGTCAGCCCAAGCCTGGCGAAATGAATTCGGTGATTCAGCTTATCCATTCTTCTTCTCGAACTCCTGCATAAACTCAACCAGCGCTTCGCAGCCTTCTTTCGGAAACGCGTTGTAAGACTGATTTGGGGAACTTACTTGCGAGCCTCTCGCTTAACATTCTTGGGCAAAGCCGTAATTAAGGCGCGTAGGGCTGCATTCACGGACTCGGAATCGGTAAACACTTTGGACACTTCCGGATCGAGAAGGACAACGGTTTGATCTGTCGCAATGCGCCCCGCGAACCGATTACGTTTAGCCTTAGAGTAATCAAAATCATACTCCGGCTGCATATCGTCGGATCGTTTCACCCCCGACCTAGCATTAGATGTTTTCTTCATGGTTTGCCAGTCTTGTCAAACAGGATAGTCAGATGCCAACAACGTCACTTGATAATGGTTTGGTTATTAACGCCACTTCGCTCTACTCTCACCTGCTCCTTGATTTCTGCTGAAATTATTAGCCGATTGTTGACTCCACTCAAATTCACATCACACGCCTTTCCGATTTCAAGATAAAACGTCGCATTCTGATCAATTCCGCTTACGGTCATTTGACCAGAACTGGGAGATGTGGACGCAGGAACAATGTAAACAGTGTTACGGATGCCACTAATAATGATTTGAAGACTAATCTCTGCGAAGCTTATTTGAGGCCTTGGAGCCGGCGGCGGCGAAGATGTACCGTTGCCTTTTCGCCACCCCTTCTCAACCGCTGCGAGCCTCTGAGCAATTGGAGGGTGACTCGGATTTTGCGTGACGACTTCATTGATCCACATCGTATTCGATCTGTACGCGGTCTGTGCTTCCTCTAGAGAAGCACCCATTTCGGCAAGGATCAATCCGGCAAATTCGTCCGCCTCCAGCTCTATGCGGGGCTGACTTCCTAACGAAGTTCTATCGTGGTTAAGCGCATAATGACCGATCTCATGAGCGAAGATTCCATATAGCGCCCAGTTGCTCTTCGTCTCGCTATAAAGCTGGTCTAACCAAGGATAATAGAACGCAATATAGTTATGGTCTCCCGGACAGATTTGAACGTTAATCTTTTCTGTAACGGGAACGATATCGACTTGTATGCGTAGCTTAGTATGCTGGGAGACCAAGTCCAAAAAGGATTGGATGATATTGAACGCCGGCATGAACTGTATTTGCGGCCGCGGCATATGTTGTTTATCAGGGTGAAGAACATATGACTCATCACTTATGTGGCAAGTAATGGTTTCACCTATCTGTGCTTTTTGAAATTGAATTTGGGCTCGAGTTGGGATTGCAGCGCTCAAGATAAGGAGCGTCGCAACAAATATTACGAAAGGTGTCAATCTGTGAGAGTAATCGTTCACTATTCCTGTTTCCTTTCTTGGTCGGAAGTTGCGGTGAATCAAGTACGTCAGAGATTGCAATTACTGTATGCAAAATCCGGGAAGGACACAAGTCTTTGTGTCGTCTAGATCATGGTTGGCTTGCGAACTTGGTTACTTAGGCGAGGTGATTATGGATATATGTGTCGAACGAACTGTTTATCTTGCGCCGAAAGGGAGGAATTCCAATCTACGTGACTGTTGTCATTGGTAAATTCTGGAGGGATAGGGTAATGCATGATCGAGGTTGGATCGTACGTCGTAAACTGCGTTAACGCAGTTGCGTACTTCTTGAAGATATTCTCATTGACCTTATTGTGACTCCAACCAAAGTGGTCAAAATAATATTGATAAACGGCGATCTTGTTCCAATTTATTGCTGCGGCGGGTGATTGATGCTCGTGGATTAGGCCCAGTGCGTGCCCAAATTCATGGAGGATCACCCGCCGAAATTCGACGGGTCCCGTTGTGTGCTCATCGAACCAACCGAAATTCATCGTCGGTACGTCTTGCGCAACATTCTGAGCAGCGTTGCCGATGTATGACCAAGTGGTACCGTCCGGTAAGAAAGACACCCGAATCTCCGACACACCACCTTCGACGAAAACGAACGGTAAACCTGAATATTGGTTCCACACCGAAGCATAGGTCCGAACTTGTTCGCGTAACGCCTGAGAACCGTTGATGAAACGAACACGCAGTTCCGTTTTGTTCTTCCAGAACAGTCGGTCACGGCCAGCAGCCTCTAATGAAACGGGGATGATCTCCGTACATGTACGCGGAATGGTTTCCGTTTGCCAAAGAATGAACGGTTGAGCTCTGGTTGGGACAGTGGTCTGAATTACCACCGTCGCGGCCAAAACCACGGGTACTATGAAAAAATTCGACGCCGGAATCCATCGTAAACACCAATGTCGAGACATGATTGATTCTCCTTTCTCAGGATGAAGTTTCGCGTAGTGGCTAAGTCGTCGCTACAACTAATGTTAGAACGCGAAGTCAATCAAAACTTGCAGGCGGGTGATCGGAACATTCTGACGTGAGCGGACAGGATTCTATAGGCGCACTATCACCATCTTAACCATTCTTCTTTTCAAACTCTTTCATAAACTCAACCAGCGTTTCGCAGCCTTCTTTCGGAAACGCGTTGTAGATCGAGGCGCGAATGCCGCCGACTGACCGATGTCCTTTCAAGCCGTCCATGCCTGCGGCCGTAGCTTCGCTGGCGAACTTCTTCCCCAGATCTTCCGAAGGCAGGCGGAAGGTCACGTTCATGACTGAGCGCGAATCAGGATCAGCGTGGCCGCGATAAAAATCGGTTGCGTCGATCGCGTCGTAGATCAGTTTCGCTTTCGCCTCGTTCTCTTGCTGAATACCTTCAAGGCCGCCTTTCCCCTTAAGCCATTTGCAGACCAGATTCAGAATGTAGATGCCCCAGGTGTTCGGCGTGTTGTAGAGCGATTTGTTTTTCGCGTGCGTGTTGTAATCGAGCATCGTTGCCAGGCCTTCGCGAATGCGCGGCAGAAGGTCTTCGCGCATAATCACGACCGTGACGCCGCTCGGGCCCATGTTCTTTTGCGCACCGGCATAGATGAGGCCGTACTTCTCAATCGGGAGCGGCTTCGAAAGAATGTTCGACGACATGTCCGCAATCAGAGGCAGCTCGCAAACGTCTGGTTCAGTTTTGAACTCGACGCCTTCGATCGTTTCGTTCGAAGTCATGTGCACGTAAGTGGCGCTTGGATTCAGTTGCAGCTCATCCTGGTGCGGCACGCGCGTGAAACCGCCGTCAGCCATGTTCGCAGCCATGTCGACGTTGCCGAATTTCTGAGCTTCCTTCGCAGCCTTTTTGCCCCAACTGCCCGTGACTATGTAGTCGGCTGATGAATCCAGCGAGAGAAAATTCATCGGCACCATCGCGAATTGCAGACTCGCGCCGCCCTGCAGAAACAGGACCGTGTAATCTTTCGGAATGTTGAGCAGTTCGCGCAGGCCGGATTCCGCACCCTGGATGATTTCATCAAAAGTTTTCGAGCGATGGCTGATCTCCATCACCGACATGCCGACGCCGGGAAGCGACAACATATTCGCTCCGGCTTCTTCCAAAACCGGAACCGGAATCACGGCCGGTCCGGCGCTAAAATTAAAGATTCGTTCAGTCATGAATTTTTTTTGGAGTGCGACAGGCAATTGACTGGAGCGCAACCGTCCCGGTTGCTGCGTTTAGTTTGTGATTAAAAGGCAAGCGAGACGCTTGCGCTCCAGTCAAAGCACTCCAAATCTATCCTTTCTCAGAATAATTGCGCAGCGCAGCGCCGGCCACCCGCAAGATTAGCGAGCGCGGCGCGAGGCGTTCCATTTCGATCATGAGCAGATTCGGCCATCCTGAAATTATTGAACTCTTGCCGCGCTTCAATCCTCGCAGCGCAGTCTCGACGACGTCTTCGGAAGTTTGGATGAACCGGGCCGGCGGCTTTTTCATCTGAGACGCGACGAAGAAACCAGTCTCAGTCACGCCCGGGCACAACGCGATCACCTTGATTCCATAGGTCCGGTTCTCTTCCCACAACGCTTCGGAAAACGAGAGCACGAAAGCTTTCGTCGCCGCGTAGGTCGTCATGAAGGGCACGCCCTGAAATCCGGCCGTCGAAGCGACGTTGATGATCGAGCCGGCCTTGCGCTCGCGCATCGGCTGGAGAAAGCGATGCGTCAACTCAACTAGCGATCGCACATTCAAATCGATCATCTTCAGCTCGAGTTCGAGATCGAGTTTGGCGAAATCACCCATCGATCCAAAGCCGGCATTGTTGATTAAGAGATCGATTTCGAGGTTACGCTCGACGGTTTCTGCAAGCAAACGCGTGGGCGCGTCACGTTCGGTAAGGTCGATGGCGACGTATTGAGCGCGGATGTTTTGATTGCGTCCAAGCTCGTTGCAGAGTGCGATCAGCTTGTCTTCCGAACGCGCCACCAGCAAGAGATCGTGGCCCTGCGCGGCGAGTTTGCGCGCGAACGCTTCGCCAATTCCCGAAGACGCGCCGGTGATGAGCGTGGTGTTCATTTTCCGGATTGCGACCCAGATATGACGCGATCGACAGGCTTGGGCACCGGCACGTCGCGTAAAGGTAGCAACGGCCCGTGCGGACTCAAACCGGGAATTTCGACGATATCGTTCGGTTGCAAAACGATGTCCTGGGCCCGTTTCTTTCGGATCTCCTTGAGATTCACGAACAACTCGATCCGCGGTCCTGAAGCGTCCGGTTGACGGTAAATTCTCACCCTCTCATTCGCTTCTTTCTTGAGACCGCCGGCCATTGCAATCGCCTGAGTCAAAGTCACCTGACGTTTCAATACTATTTGTTGCGGCTGAAGCACGGCGCCAATGATGTATGCGGATTCGGCCTCGCTGACCACGACAATATCGCCTGCTTCGAGATACCTATTCAGGGCCTCCTGATTCGGGGGCTTTGTATGGCCGATCAGGTCTTCTATTTGATAAGTTTGAACGTTGGGCGTCGAAGGTGGCGCGTTCACGTCACGTGTTTCCTGCGGGCACTTTGAGCCCGTGGATATTACCTGGACGGTTGCCCCGGCGTTTTTCTTGGGACCACCCGCAAAGGCAAGAATCTCAAACAATTTTGTTCGCCGCTTCAATTCAAAACGCCCCGGCATGTTGACCGCGCCGATGACGGCGACACACTCACGAGGAGATGCTGCATTTTGACCTTCTTGTTGCCCTTGTGCCCCTGAGGCGGCGCAACCACACACCGCCAGAACGATAAAGAGTACGACCGTTTGTCTCATAGTCACCTCCTAAAATTAACTTATATCCAAAACATTCATCTCGATAATGTCTGCGTTCGCGCCACGCAATCGATCAAGCGTCGCAACGGACGGCGCTTTGTCCAGATTGATGCGCGCTACGGCCGCCTCTGCGCCTTCGAAGACGATGTTCTCCATCTCTTGCACGTTGATGTGTTCGGCCTTGATAGCTTCGAGCACCTGGGCCAGAACACCCGGACGGTCGCGATGGCGCACCACCAGACGATGCGTTGCGGGCGTGCGGGCGGCGAGATTAACTACATTAGGCACCTGACCAGTTTCTTTAAATGATTTGATGATGCGCACCGTCTCAGCAGCGATGGCTTCCTGGGCCTGATCAGTCGACGCGCCGATGTGATGAGTGCCATAGACTCGCGTCTCATTCGCGATCGGATCAGTGAAGTCAGCGACGGCCGAGGTTGGTTCGATCGCGAACACATCAAGTCCCGCGCGCAGGCCTTTTGCATGAATAGCGTCAACCAGTGCGTGCTGATCGATGGTCTCGCCGCGCGAGGTATTGATGAAGTAAGCGCCATCACGCATCGCGGCAAAGAACTCCGGTCCAATCAAGTTGCGCGTGTCGGGCTTGAGTGCGACGTGAACGCTAACGATGTCGGCCGCGCGTGCGACCTCAAGCGGTGTTTCTTTTCTTTCGACGCCTAACTGCTCGGCCTTCTCCGCGGTGAGACTGCGACTCCAGGCAACCACCGGCATGCCGAAGGCGCGCGCGCGGGGGATCATCTCCTGGCCGATCTTTCCCAAACCCACTAACCCGAGCGTACGACCAAACAAACCGCGCGCCCGGGAAAATTCTTTTTTATTCCATTCGCCGGCGCGCAAAGCGACGACGTTATCGGCAATCCGCCGATCCAAAGCGAGGATCAGTGCGAACGCAAGTTCCGCGACGGCGATTGAATTCTTTCCCGGACAATTCGAAACATAAATTCCGCGGCGCGAAGCTGCAGCCATATCGATTGTGTTGTATCCCGCGCCCGCGCGCACAATCAGTTTCAGCGGCCCGGCAGCCAGCATCGGTTCAGTGACTTTCGTGCCGCGCACGACCAGCACGTCCGGTTGCTCTTTAGCGATCGCTTCGACCAACGCTTCGTCTTTGAGATCGGGCTGAAATGAGATCTCACACAAGAGCGCTTGCAAGCCATCGCGTCCTGACTGCTCGAATTTGTCTGCGATAAGAATTTTCATATTCTTCAATCTGGACTTAACGCACGAAGGTATAGACAGGATTTACAAGATGAACAAGATAAAGCAAACAGAGTAATGCCTTGCATTTCCTCTTTGTAAATCTTGTAAATCCTGTCTATTAATTAACCCGCGATCATTCTTCCTGATCGAACACATTGATCAGATCTTCCTGCGACGCCGGTGCAACTTTCAAGAGCGCCAAATTTTCTTCCACGTGCTCGACGCTGCTCATTCCCACCAGCGCAGTTGTAACTCCCGGAGCCGACCGCACAAATTGAATGCCTGTTTGCGCGTCGGTCGCAAGCGAGCCCAAAGAGTCGCGGATCGCTTCCGGCAACCCGCGCGCGGCCTGTCCTTGCAACAGTGATCCACTGGCGATCACATTTACGCCGAATGCCTGCGCGGCCTCGACCACGGTGACATATTCATCGCCGCGCTTCTGGTTCTGAAAGAAGAGCGCTTCCGGCATCCCCAGATTCACGGGTAGTTGAATGAACCGCAAATGATGCGCGTCGCCGGCGATATCGCGCGCGAGTTCCACCATTGTCTCCAGCGAATGGTACCCGGGGTGGTCCGGCTCTTCGCGAAAACCATTCCAGGTGGCGACTCCGTAGTATTTGATCTTTCCTTCGGTCACGGTCTGCTCGAGAAATTCAAACGCGGCCCGCAGCCTGCGCCAAAACTCATTCGCCGGCACGGCAGATAATTGCGATTCAGGATTGTGCACGTAATAAACGTCGACACATTCGACATTCATATTGTGCAGCGACTGTTGCAATTGACCCTCGAGATAGCGCGGGGTCATGCAATGCGATCCGCCCGCAATGTCCGACCAACCCGCTATTCCCGGACGGACGAAATTCTCTTCGATGTATCCCCGCACGTCGCGCGGCGGCCCACCGTCAAAAGGCAGATAACCACCTTTCGTGCAGACGACGACGCCTTCGCGCGGGAAGCCCCGCTGCTTGAGTTGGGCCAGTGCCGCGCCCACCGATCGTTCGCTTCTTTGAAAACGATAGTTGGCCGCGGTGTCGACTACGTTCGCGCCTAGTTCAACCGCGCGGACAATCGCGTCGGTGTAGCGCCGATCGGTCTCTTCGTCCGGTTGGCCCAGGTAGGTTCCAATGCCAACGGATGAGAGCCAAAGCTTCTGCGCTTCGCGAAAATAATCGTCCGCCGCGATGTCCTTAAAACGTTCGCGATACTGAGATGAGCCTTCGACTGTCGCACATCCGTTGAGTGTCGTTGATGCTGCCATATAAAAATTTCGCCACCGAGACACGGACTCACCAAGGAACAAATCCGTTCACGGCACGCTGAATGGTACCTTGTCGTGAAAAGACGACCTGCCAAACAATCCTATTCAGTCTTCTCCGTGTCTCTGTGTCACTGTTTGTCGGTTGACTATACGCGTCGCGCGTTGCGCGCTGCAAGCGTCGCTTCGATCAACCGCGCGCGATGTGCTAGCGTGTATTCAAACACGTGACCGGGACAGATTATCAACGCGAAATGGAAGTAGCGACTGAACTTGCGCGCACCGCGGGCGCGGTGTTGCTGCGACATTACAACAGTCCGTTTCTGGTCGAGCAAAAGGTCAATGCTCTTCAGGAAACAGAAGAAGTTACGGCCGCCGATCGCGAAGCGAATGAGCTTATCGTCGACCGTCTGCGAAAAGAGTTTCCGGCGGACGGGATCCTCGCCGAAGAATCAACTGACACTGAACATCGTCTCGAGAAAGATCGCGTCTGGCTGATTGATCCGATGGACGGCACCAAGAACTTTATTCGCCGCGACGGCGACTTTGCCGTGCAAATCGGATTGGCCGTGAATGGTGAGAGCGTGCTCGGCACGGTCTATCAACCAACGCGCGAAGTGCTCTATCGAGCCATGCGCGGCGGTGGTTCATGGATTGAAGAAAAAACTGAACCGGCCCGCCGCATGACAGTCTCGAGTCGCACGAATCCGAATGAAATGGTGCTCGCTTCCAGCCGATCGCATCGCAGTCCGCGCATGGAACGAGTGGTCAGCACGTTTCAATTCAAGGATGAAGTACGGCGTGGATCCGTCGGCGTTAAGATCGGATTGATTACTGAGCAGCAAGCTGACCTGTATCTGCATCTTTCGCCGAGCACCAAACAATGGGACACCTGCGGGCCTGAGATCATTCTGCAGGAAGCGGGCGGGCGTCTGACTGATTTGTTCGGACAGCCGCTGCGCTACAACGGAATTCGGATCGACAATCGCAACGGCATCGTCGCGACCAACGGCGCCTCGCATGAAGCGGTGATCGAAAAGTTAAAGCCGCTGCTGAGAGAGTTTGGACGAGAGCCTGTTTGAAATCTATCCACAGATTTCGCAGATTACACTGATTTAAGAAAACAATCGGCCACAAAAAAGCACAAGAAGCACAAAAAAAGAAAGCGGTCTAACTGAGCCCAGGGTCCGACCTTTTGTGCATTTTGCGCCTTTTTGTGGCTCGATTTCTTTTCTGTGTAATCTGTGTAATCTGCGGATACTACTTCAGCGCCCTCTTCAGTATCGCAATCTGTCCCGCATGATAAAGGTCGTGCTGAATCACTCCATGCAACGTCACGTAAACCGTCGACATGCCTTCAAAGATTGGCTCATCCAATCTTGATTCGGGAGTGCGGCCAATCGCTTCGACCAACGCCTGATGTCCGCGATTGAGCGTTTCCCTGGCTTTCTCCCAGGCTGCTTCGCTCGTGTCTTCCGGCGGCGGCCAATCTTCCGGCGAAGAGATTTCGATCGGCGCGCGATCGCCTGACAAACGACGGCGGCCCACGTCTTCCCAGACTGCGATGTGTCGCACCAGTTCCCAAATGCTATGCGCGTTTCTGAGCGGCCGCGCGTGCGCCTGTTCCGCGGTGATACCGTTGAGCACTTCGCTCACTGATGGTCCATGCCACGCATTAGCTTCAAAAGCTCGCTTGAGTTGATCCAGGATTCTCTCGATCTCAGTCATGTCTCGTCTCCTCGGGACAAGTAGCCCGACCGATTTCATAACCACAGAGGACACAGAGAAAACCATTCATGGAATGAGAAGAATGTTTTTATGATTCTTGTTCTTCTCTGTGTCCTCTGTGGTGATTCTATCGTCGGGCTAATGCCGCGCTTCGGTTTTGCCAAATCATACGCTCGGCAGTTAGTCTTACCAATCATAAACAATCGAGCAATCAGGAGATCGCATGGCCATCATTCGTCCTTTTAACGCGTTACGTCCGGCGGCCGATCATGCCGCAGAAGTCGCGGCGGTGCCGTACGATGTTGTCAATACCAAAGAAGCTCGCGCGCTGGCTTCCGGCAATCCCTTCAGTTTCCTGCACGTGTCGCGGCCGGAGATCGATTTGCCCGACGGCACGCCAATCTATGGCGATGAAGTTTACGCCAAGGCTGCCGACAATTTTGCCAAGCTCAAAAAAGAATGCCCGTTACAGAGCGAAGAGACGCCCAGCCTTTATCTCTATCGATTGATCATGGGTGAGCACGAGCAAACTGGCGTCGTCGCCTGTTGCTCAGTCGATGAATACGACGCGTCGATCATTCGCAAGCACGAGCGCACCCGGCGCGATAAAGAAGACGATCGCACGCGACACATTCTGGTGCTGCGCGCCCAGACGGGCCCGGTGTTTCTGACTTATCGGGCCCAGGAAAAGATCGACTCGCTCGTGGCTGAAGCGCTGCAAAACAATCCGCCGCTTTATGACTTTGTGGCGAACGACGATATTCGTCATACGATCTGGCGCGTGCCAACTTACGATCCGTTGGTCACAGCCTTTGCTGAGGTCCCTTATCTCTACATCGCCGATGGGCATCATCGTGCGGCCAGCGCCAGTCGCGCGTGCGCGGATTTGAAAGAGTCGGGTTTTGGTTTTATCGGCAACGAAGAATACAGCGTGTTTCAGTGCGTGCTGTTTCCGGATAATCAGCTGCGGATTCTTCCTTACAATCGGGTCGTGAAAGATCTGAACGGGATGTCAAAGGTTGAGTTGTTAGCGCGCATCAAAGAGAGTTTCGTGATTTCTCAAGACGCGTCATCGTCGCCGGAAACACGCGGTCAGTGGAGCATGTACCTCGATTCTCAGTGGTATGGCCTCAGTTTGCGCGACACCGTTGAGAAGCCCTCAGGCGTAGTTGAATCGCTTGACGTGAGCATCTTGCAGGATCGTTTGTTGGATCCGATTCTCGGTGTCAAAGACGTGCGCACTGACAAACGAATTGATTTCGTCGGTGGAATCCGGGGAACTGCTGAGCTTGAACAATTAGTGAATGAAGGAAAAGCCGCAGTAGCTTTTTCGCTTTACGCGACGACGATCGATGACTTGTTGAAAGTATCGGACGCGGGCGAGATCATGCCGCCTAAATCGACGTGGTTCGAACCGAAGTTAAGGGATGGATTGTTGAGTCACGAGATTTAGGAATTGGGAAGGGAGCGCAGGCATCCCTGCCTGCGGTTCACCGGCATCCCTGCCGGTAGTCTTGGTTGCGGGCAAGATGCCCGCGAACCGCCGACAAGGATGTCGGCGCTCCTACGTTCTCAAGCCAGAACCGCAAAAACTTCATTCGATAACAACGCTCCGCGCTCAGTCAGCTTCAGCGATTGACTATCGATTTCGATCAACCCTGCTTCCATCAATCGATCAAGCTCGCCGTTGTATTCAGACCGCAGAGTTGTTCCGAAACGCGCTTCATAATTCCGCAAATCAATGCCATGCATCAAACGCAAGCCGAGGAAGATCGATTCGGCCCGAGCATCTTCGTCACTCAGGTTCGTGCGCTCAACAATCGGTGATCCATTCTGGCCGATCATCTCAACATACTTCGCCGCGTCACGTTCATTGGCCCAACGCCGGCGCGCGCCATCATACGAGTGGGCCGAGCAACCAAAACCATAATACGCCGCGCCGCTCCAGTACTTTGTGTTGTGTCGCGATTCAAACCCGGGCAGGGAGAAGTTGGAAATCTCGTAATGCTGGTAACCCGCCGCACAGACTTCTTCGATCATCGTTGTGTACATTTCACCGGCGAGATCATCATCAGGTTTGGGGCGCATGCCGCTCTTGATTTGATCGGCGAGCGGTGTGCCCTCATGAACATCGAGGAGATAGAGTGACAGATGTTCAGGTCTCAACTTCAAAGCCGCTTCGAGATTTCTCTTCCAACCGTCCAGAGTTTGGCCCGGCAATCCGGCGATCAGATCGAAATTAATGTTCGCGAATCCGGCGTCTCGCAGCTGTTGAAAAGTTGATGAGATATCGGCTGCGCTGTGGGTTCGGCCTAACTGTTTCAAATCGCGATCGTCAAAAGTCTGTGCGCCAAAACTTGCGCGATTGATGCCGACGGCCAGCCACTGACTCATCGACTCCCGCCTGGAGGCGTCACTCGCACCGCCATCGCCGGGATTAATCTCCAAAGTGACCTCTGCGTCGTCGGCAACTTCGAATCGATCGTGGATAGCTGCTTCAATGCTTTCGATTTGCGAAGTTGTCAGCAACGATGGCGTGCCGCCGCCGAAGTAAATCGTGTCGACGACAGACGGCTTATCGACCTCGCGCCACGCTTTTATCTCAGAGCAAAGCGCGCTGACGTATCGCCCAGCGATCCCGCCCTCGTACATTCCGGTCGCGAAGTCGCAATACGAACATCGCGACCGGCAGAACGGAATATGAATGTAGATTCCGGCACTCGGCATTGAGTAGACATTATAGTGCGCGGACGGGAAAGCCAAAGACATGAGATCTGAAGTAGGAAAGCCTTGTCTTTCAGCCGCGTTCACGCGGCTTTCCCGTAGGGTTACTAGACCGGGCGTTTTACGCCCAGGGTTAGGCAGGTACCGAAATTCCTGAGCCCGTTTCAACGGGCTTATGTCCAGGGCTTTAGCCGTGACGCTGAAGCTGTTGATGAAAAGCGCGCTAAAGCGCGCTAACGTTCAGCTCTTCCGCCTAACTCCCCCCAGCGCTAAAAGCGCTGGTCTATGAACCCTTCGGGAAAGCCGTCTGAAGACGGCTACCGTGACAGACCGCATTCATACAGTTTTCAAATTGCATCGACCGACGTTCATCGTCAATACCGAACCCAGCCATCGGATGTTAGAATGGATCCTATACAGAGAATCATCAATGTCCCGCGAACTCCGAGTCCTGAATACCAAACCGCGTCAGCCAAAACCTGAGTGGCTGCGCATTCGTCTGGGCGATCCGACGAACCAGAACCATCTGCTCAAGTTGATTGAGGGCCTGAAGCTGCACACGGTCTGTCAGGAAGCACGGTGCCCAAACATCTTTGAGTGCTGGTCAGATCGCACGGCGACCTTCATGCTCGGCGGAGACATCTGCACTCGTCATTGCGGCTTCTGCGCAGTTGGCAAGGGCGAGCCGGGACAACTTGATTCTGACGAGCCGCGTCACGTCGCGGAAGCCGTGCATCATTTGAATCTCGCGCACACTGTAATCACTTCCGTGAATCGTGATGACTTGCCGGACGGCGGCGCCGCCCACTGGGCGGAAACAATTCGCGAGGTGCGCCGGGTAAATCCGGAATGCAAAGTCGAAGTTTTGATTCCCGACTTCAATGGCGATGAAGCTGCGCTGAATGCTTTGCTTGATGCGCGGCCCGACGTCTTGAATCACAACACGGAAACAATCGCCCGGCTCTATCGTCGCGTGCGTCCCGATGCTGACTATCAACAATCGATGACTTTGTTAAGACGCGCTGCTTACAGACGCGATCGCGAACAGCCGGAGATGCTCACGAAGAGCGGCATCATGGTCGGTCTGGGCGAGGAGTTCGATGAAGTTGTCGAACTGATGAAAGATCTGCGCGCGGCGTCGTGCAACATCATGACGATTGGTCAGTACCTGCAACCACACGCGCGCCGCCTGCCGGTCGAGCGCTACGTCACTCCAGAAGAATTCAGTCGGTGGCGCGACATCGGAATGGAAATGGGATTCCAGCACGTGCAATCCAGTCCGCTGACTCGCTCGTCATATCACGCCCGCGAACAAGCTGCCCCTGCCTAGAATCACTTGAAGCTTTGTGTCTTTTCGTGATTCCTGGTTCGTGTGATTTCGTGGTTTGCTTCTCGATTTTCCTGAAAAACACACCACCACGAAGAAACACGAACTTAGAACAATGCACACTAAGGCGCTGAATCAATCGACGACTGAAATCTCCACTGATCTTCCTCGAGTCTGGCGCATCATCACGACCACCGTTAACATGTGCACCGATGAAGTTCAGCAGGTTAGTTGTCGTCACGGCGTTGTTGCCGGTAGTGCTTGCGGGTTGCAAATCGAATTTGTCGGTCCGCAACCGTTTGGATGAATCTCACTTCCCACCGATTGTGCTGTGGGCCTGGGAACGTCCCGAAGACTTGCGCAACCTGGATTCAAAACGTTTCGCGGTGGCGTTTCTGGCACAGACGCTTGTCTTAAAGGGAGCCGCCGTCATTCTCAATCCGCGGCAGCAGCCGCTGCAGGTTTCGCCCGACACAAAGCTCATGGCGGTCACGCGCATTGAATCGTCGAAGACAACTGGCGAGCGGGCCGCATTGAATGAGGCGCAGAAACAGAAGTTGGTTTCACTGGTGATGAGCACGCGGCAACTGGCAAACGTCTCAGCCATTCAGATCGACTTCGACGCGGCCAGCTCTGAACGCGAATTCTATCGAGGGTTCTTGCGGGACTTGCGCGCGCAACTGCCGGACACGGTGTCGCTTTCGATTACGGCGCTGGCTTCGTTTTGCATCGGCGACCGGTGGTTGCAAGACCTGCCCGTTGATGAAGCTGTGCCGATGATCTTTCGCATGGGGGCGGATGATCGAAATATTAAGAATATGCTGTCGGGAGGCGACGATTTTCGTGAGCCACTCTGTCAACGCAGCTATGGCGTTGCGATTGATGAGCCGCTCGACATGAAGCGTGACGCAAAGCGACGCGTCTACGTCTTCAATAATCACTCGTGGACGCAGAACGACATCGCCAGGTTGCAGTTTTGAAATGGAAAATCCGAAGTGCGTTGGAGTTTTTCAGGTGAGTATCGTCAGCGCCGCGTCAAATACTTTGGTCTGCAAACCTAACCAGCGTTTTCTGAGAGCGCTGGCCTGACAGTCAACCGCCAGACTGTTGGCCAGATCGGGAAGCATTACCCGCTCGCGGAAATCAGCAATCGTTCCGGCGTCGGTGATGATCGCAACGATCTCCTGGTACAGTCGGTAACTCAGGTAATCAAAATTCGAAGACCCCGCGATTAGATACTGATCGTCAATCAGCATCGCTTTCAGATGGGTCATGCCCCGCTGATACAGGCGCAGATCGATGTTGGAACGGGCTGACTCCAGCCGCGCATAATTTGAAAAGTAGCTCCAGTTATTCGCTTCCGGAGTGACTACTTTGACGTCCACGCCGCGGCGCGAAGCTTCGCGCAATCGTTCGTAAAACGGAAAAGTGATGTAAGGACTCTCAACGAAAATTGATCTTTCGGCACCATCAATCAGATCGATTACTCGCTGAAAAGCAGTGCGGTTGGCGCGGCCGTCGAGCGTCAACAATTCGACCCCTTCGAATGATCGGCTTGCCATTTGATCGCCGCCATCCCAGGTTGAGCGAAAGTCCTTCGTAAGAAACGCGACGGCGGGCGCGTCGTCCATGCGAATCATCATGTCGTGCCAACTCGCGTTGTGCTCGCTGAAGTTGATTCCGCCAACATACGCTGTGCGATCATCGATGACGATCAATTTCTTGTGATTGCGACTAAGTAAGCGCCGCGGCGTGGCGCCATAGCCATTGGTATATCGAATCTTGACGCCCCGATTGCGAAGAGCGCGCGTCATCGCGGCGGTCGAGCGCGCTTCGTCACGCAAACTCCGATCGAAAAGATTTGCCGGTGAATACCTGAACCGATCGCTCAGAACGATCCGTGTAAAGGAATCCGCGAGAATCCTCTTGTCCGCTATCCGTGATGACAGCAGAGCTTCTGAGAGCTGCAATCCAACCGTGTCGCCCTCAAGCGCGAATGTCTGGATGTAGATTGAGTCGCGAGCCGAAAGAATATCCTCTCTCAGGCGCGGCCAAAACTCTTTGAAGTTGACGAGAAGCTCGCTGGCCATGGTTTCACAATTTCGAAAGCGATTCGGGTGGCGACGCCGATTGTATTCGATCAGCAAACCAAACCGCGAGTGATAACGTGGCACGGGCGTCCCGCCCGTGAATCCAAGCGCAAGATGCGCGTGCCACAAGACTGAAGGCGATACTTGTGCGCCAATGCTAGAATGTCCGTCCAATTCCGAGTTTTTGTAGAGTTGGCCCCGATGCTTCACATTCACAACGGCGATTCGACTGCCGGCACGGCCAGGCAGGCGAACATCCCGGGCGAACACATCGCCTGGCGCGAGGCTCTGGTTTGTGGGCCAACCCCCGCCGGACTTTCGGAACAGGATTTCATAGAAACCCGCGCGCGGCACCTGGCCGATTCCTACAAGCGACCCGTTGAAAAATGCAGGGCTGAGCTGCGGGCGATGCACGAAGCGTTGGCAGGTTTTTCTGACCAGGACGAAGTAGTGCTTTGGTTCGAGCATGATCTGTTTTGCCAGGTCCAGTTGATTTATCTGCTGCATTGGTTTGCCGGTCGCGACCTCGGCCAAACAAAACTGACCCTGATCTGCATCGACGAGTTTCCCGGCGTACAGATCTTCCACGGCCTGGGCCAGTTGAATGAAGAACAATTGCTCTCACTGTTTCCCGGGCGGCATGAGATCACAGCGGCGCAACTGGAACTCGGTTCGAAAGCCTGGGCCGCTTATTGCGCGCCGGATGCGCTCGCACTCATCGCGCTGCTGAAATCTGACATGTCCGCAATGCCGTTCTTGAAAGAGGCGTTGTCGAAACATTTGCAAAGGTTTCCTTCCACGCACAACGGACTTGGTAGCGTGGAAAATGCCGCGCTCAAGTTAATCCCGGCGGGATATGGTGAATTCAGAGCGTTGTTCCCCGCGTTCGTTCGACGCGAGAGCGCGTACGGGTACGGTGATGCGCAGTTATACGTGGCGATGCGGCGGTTGGCGCTGGCGCCAAAGCCTCTGGTGAAGCAAAACAACGGACACGACTGGTCAATGGATGCGGCGCAGATTCTGCTCTCTTCATTTGAAATAACTGATTACGGAAAGGCTGTGCTGGCCGGCGAGCAGGACTTTGTCATCACCAACGGCATCGATAGATGGCTGGGCGGAATTCACTTGCGAGGCAAAGAGTCGGCGTGGCGTTGGGATGAAGAGAGCCAGCAGTTGCTGGTTAGTTTGTGAGCGAGTCCCCGGCTTCGCAACGCATGTCAGATAACCGGAGAATTTCTTTCTTAGTGCTGTTTCGTGGACGGTTGTTTATGCTTCCGCCGCCGCATAGATACTGAAGAGGCAAGAACCACGAATTTACACGAACGTGCGTCTTGGGAAATTTCGTGTGAGTTCGTGGTTGCTTTCACCCTTCCCGAAGGACTCAACTAAAGAAACACACGAAACAGTTGTGAGAGGGAATCACTTCGCGCACCGAAATCCCGCGATCATCC
Organism: Blastocatellia bacterium; assembly: GCA_003487805.1. GTDB lineage: Bacteria > Acidobacteriota > Blastocatellia > Pyrinomonadales > Pyrinomonadaceae > UBA11740. The sequence goes on from DNNE01000076.1 coordinate 117,974, forward strand.
AGCGCTCTTCGGGATGAAAAAAGTTTCTATAAGTAGATCGAATGTGAATTCGCGGAGTCGCGAACGATCCGCCGCGCAAAACTTTCTGGCCGACGAACCACTTGTCGTTGTACTCATCAAACTCTGATTTGAAGCCGGGATAAGGAACATAATCCGAAGTGGTCCATTCCCAGACATCGCCAATCATTTGATGCAACCCTCGGGCAGTTTGTCCTTCGGGAAATGCTCCCGTAGGCGCGACACTCCATAGTCCGTTCTCAAAAAGATTTCCTCTTGATTCGTCAGGCTCTGCATTGCCCCAGGGAAAATCTTGTTTTGAATTTAGCGAAGACGAGAACGTGGCGGCCTTCTCCCACTCGGCTTCAGTCGGCAGACGCTTCCCCGCCCATTTAGCGTAAGCCGACGCTTCGAGAAAACTGACGTGGTAGACAGGTTCGTTGGCTTTGTCGGACGCACGATGCAATCCCGCGAAGTCGCGAATCATCCACTCAGTGTCGTGCTGCTCCCAATAAAGCGGCGCCTGCCAATGCTCCGTGTTCACCTTTTCCCAACCGGCTGAATACCACCAACGAAAATCTTTATAGCCACCGTGATTGATGAATTCGAGATACTCGCCGTTACTTACCGGCGCGCGATCGATCGAGAAATCTTCGAGCCAAACTTTGTGCTGCGGCTTCTCGTTATCCCACGCAAATGGGAGCGCCCGCATCCCTGCGGGCGGTTCACCGGCATCCTTGCCGGTGCAGTCGTATCCCAACTCAAACAATCCACCTTCAATCTCAACCATGCCGCTCACGCTTTCAGTCGATCTCGGCACGGCTTTCATCGGCGCGTCAAACTGATCACAGAGCAAGTGCTTGATGTCATAAACCAGCAGTTCCTGATGCTGCATCTCGTGTTCAAGTCCGAGTCGGACTATCTTCAAAATTGCGTCCGCATCGTCGCGCGACGAAACATCTTGGATGAACCGCGACATCTGCTCATCGATGTGCGCCCGATATTTTTTTGTTTCTGCGACCGTGGGCCGCGAGCGTGTGCCGCGCTTAGGCCGTTCGATGCGCGCGCCAAAACCTTCGTAATAGGAATTGAAGTAAAAGAGAAAATCTTCTGAGTAAGTTCTGTATCCGGGCTGAAACTTTTGCAGGACTGTTTCAAAGAACCATGACGTGTGACCGATGTGCCAGCGCGGCGGGCTCATGAACTCGGCGGTTTGAATGACGTAGTCTTCAATCTCGAGCGGCGCGACGATTTCCAGCGTGCGCGCGCGGACGGATTTGTAGAGATCGGCGATAGGTCTCGGTTTCTGTTCGATAGCTTGACTGATCGGAGAAGACATAAAACCATTTACAGCGCATGTTCTCGAACTAATTCCTCGTCAAAGTTTCCTGGACGTACAATCTGTTTAGTAACCATCAAAGCGCCTCAATCACGCTGCCTTTAACAACGACTTCTGCACAGCTTCCGGCACAACAATCGGAACAAATCTATCTGCCGAGTACAGATAGTCTTCGCCGCTCTCGTCAATCACTCGCAGATCGCCGTCCGCCGCGGCGTCTGCATCCGGCAACACGCGATAGATCTTGTGAAGTTCCAGAGACGCCGCGTAGTTCTCATTGTTGATGCAAACTACAAACTTCAACGCAGGGTTCTTGTCGTGCTTCATAGTTTTAGTCCAGGTATCGCTTTCGTTTCATGTCCTTACGTCCGATGCCGTGAGCTTCGTACCAGTGTAATTCGGCAACCCGAATGCGTCCATTCCGAAGCCGAATCGTCGCGACGCCTTTCAGTTTTCGCCAGCGTCCTCTTCCATATTTTCTTCGCAGCTTGGCTATGTCGCGAATGCTGGAACCTACGGCGATCTTTGTGATTTCCGTAATCTCGCTGAGGATTTCAAAATCCATTTGCTCACTTGACCACAATTGCTCTGCCGGCGCGCCGCGTCACTCTTCCAATGACCTCTGCTCGTTCATATTTCCGCCGCAACTCACCTAACAATTCGTTAGCCCTATCTTCTTGAATCGCTAACAACAATCCTCCCGCCGTCTGCGGATCAAAAAAGAGCTTAACCAGATTTGGGTCGATAGCTTCGCCAAGCGAGACATCGTCGCCGACATATTCGCGATTCGTCTTGTCCGCTCCTGTCAGCATTCCCATCCGCGCCAGGTCCAGCGCGCCGTTGATCAAAGGCACGCGCCCGGAATCAATTTCGATTGTCACGTTACTCGCACAGGCCAACTCCCACGCATGACCCAGCAAGGAGAATCCAGTGACGTCGGTTGCACCCTTAACATCGAATTTCGCGATCGCCTCAGCCGCGTGCTTGCCGGGCGTCAACATCGTCGCGATCGATTCAGCAACAACTTCTGGCGAAGCTTTCGCTTTCTTAATTCCAGTTGAGATCACGCCGGTGCCGATTGGTTTAGTCAGAATGATCGCATCACCCGGGCGCGCTCCGGCATTCGTCGCTACGTGATTCGGATCGATCACGCCGGTCACTGAATAGCCAAACATGATCTGTTCGTTATCGACGCTGTGACCGCCGACCAGCACGACTTTGTTTTCAGTCAGCACGGACAAACCACCGCGCATAATCTCTTGCAGAATTGAAAAGTCCACGCCCTTTTTTGGAAAGCACGTGATCGCCATCGCGGTTACTGGTGTGCCGCCCATGGCCCAAACATCGTTGATTGAATTGAGCCCCGCGATCTGACCATAGATAAACGGATCGTCGACGATGGGCGTGAAGAAATCGAGCGTCTGCACCAGCGCCAGATCGTCGCGCAGTCGATACACTCCGGCGTCGTCCGCTTTGTCGAAACCGACCAGCAGATT
>DNNE01000077.1:0-2072 GCA_003487805.1 Blastocatellia bacterium
TGCTCAGCACTTCCCGTGCCGTTGAGCCGAGCAAAGGGCGAAGTGAGACAGACCTAAGCTCGACACTCAGCAAATCGCACGCGAACTCAATAACGAATGCGCCAAAGAAAAAAGCCAGGCGCAGAAGCTGCACCTGGCTCTTTGCCCTTTGCTCTTAGCCCTATGGCCGGCCCATCGTCACCTGTCTTTGCAGGGCCATCGCTTCCTGATTGTCCGGATCGATCGCGATTGCGCTGGCAGCATATTTCTTTGCCTCAGCAATGTCACCACGTTCCAGAAAAATCCGACCCAACAGGATATGCGCGTCGATTAATCGCGAATCCCAGAAGATCGCGGTCTTCAGCGCTGCGATCGCTGCTTCCTGATCGCCGCGACGTTGGTTGATGCGGCCGCTCAAGAGAAACGCTTCCGCAGTTGTCGGTTCCATATTCAGGAGCTTGCGAATCTCAGCCAGCGCTTCGTCATCGCGACCTTGTTGATACAAGTCGCGAATCTTGCTCAAAGCCTCCTGGGCGCTGTTGGCATTCGCTGCTTCAATCGCTTTGACGCGACTCAGGTCCGATATGTCAACTTGATTGAGCACGTCGCGGGATCGCAGATTGACATTGGTTACCGACTGCGATTTCTGCCACTCGGTTTCCCACTTTGCATAACTCTGCAAATTCTTACGCGCCAGGTTATCGGCTGCAGTCGCGGCGGCGGCGTTGTTCGCTCGCTCCTGTGCCTTTGCCAAAAGGAAGTACGCCTGTCCATCTCGCTGATCCACAGCAATCACTTTTTCGAGTCTTGTTGCCGCGTCACCATATTTCTCATTCAGGAACAGCGCGTAGGCCAGATTGAAGAGTACGGTCGTGTCGTCAGGCGAAGAATCCGCGGCCCGAGACAGCAGCGTGATGCCCTGGGCCAGCAGACGCGTCCGCTCTTCGGGTTTCTTTTCATTGCGCGCGGCTTCAACTGAAACAGCTCCCGCGTTGTTGTAAACGCCGACCAGCGGCATCGCTTTTTCGTCGGCCAGAGGGACCAGGGTCGCGAGCGCATGTTGAATATCTGCGGTCTTCCAATAGGCGAGGCCCGCGTAGAACTGAGCCTCGTTGTAATGCGGCTCCTTCTTCTGGAGCATCATGAAATACTCGATCGCTTCCTTCCATTGTGACTGGTTGAAATAGAACCAGCCCAACTCGAAAGCGGCTTCGGGATAAACGGCGCCGCCGTTGTCTTTGCCGTAAAGCTTTAAGGCGTTCTTGAAATAGATCGCGCGCGTTGCTTCGCGCTCGCCGGTCATCGAGCCCTTCATGTAAGCCTCGAACGCCTGGGTCGGGACCTTAGTAGCTTCCTGGATCAGGTTGTTGCGCGAGAACGAAAGCGCTTTGTCTCGCTGAAACAGAATCTGGTAGGCGAGCTCGCCATGAATCTTCTGAAGCTCCTTAACATTGTCGGCGAAGTCGTATTGTCGCGGCGCCCAGGAGCCATCAAAATTGTCTCCAGCCAGTCGGCCTTCATTTACCCGAATGACTTTCGCCTGGCCCATAATCATTGCCGTCGCCACTTCCGCTGGTTTCGACTTGTCGGTTGCAACCGCAGCCGCAGGAGTCAACGTCACATTGTAGGTTCCAAACACAATCATCGACGCTTTGAGTTCTCTGGCGATCTTAATCGCCGTAGCGCGCGACGGAATGACAGTCAAAGGCAGACGCAGCCTTTGATACGCGACGGCGCGCTCGTCACTCGAAACGACAATGATTCCGGGCTTGTCCAACAAGGACGCTAATGAGTCAGCAAAGCTTTCGCCGATCCAGTTGTACTCCGGATGATCTGAGGTATTTTCAAATGGTAGAACCAACACGATCTCGGCTGCCGAATTAGTTTGAGCTCTATTATTCTGAGGACAAATCGCCAACGCAAAACCAATTGCAAAAAGGGTAATGGCGGCGCCAACTTTCTTTCGAATCATCAATAAATCCTTCGTTTTCTTTAGTAAATTCGAGGCGGAAACTTCGATGCTTGTATGATAACAGCGGTTGGACAGAAGCGGCTAGTTTGAAGGGAAGGATGTCAGAAGCCCGCGCGTAAGC
>DNNE01000077.1:2367-40307 GCA_003487805.1 Blastocatellia bacterium
TGTCAGAAGCCCGCGCGTAAGCAAGGGCAACTCTCAGGCATATGGCCCTCCCCTCACCGCCCCACCTCAGCCGGGCTGCCCGTCTGGGGACCACGAGGCCAAACAACTACGGCGTTGCTTCGTTAACAACCAGTTGATTGTCGACGTTGGTGACGCCTTTGATAGCGTGGATGACTTTTTCGACCCGTTGTTTCAGTTCGACTGACCTGACGGAGCCAACGATGGTTACTTTTCCGTTCTCAACCAGAGCGCTGACGTCGAGCTTTGACAGAGTCGGATCCGCGGTGAGCGTCGCATCGATATGCGTCTGGATCGAAGCGTCGTCCGGCGGGGCACCCGATGTTTCACCCCCAGGCGTTGCAGGCGTCGGTTCAGTTGATGGTTTGGTTTGCGGAGTCGCTGACGTACTGGGCGAAGGCTTTGGTGAAGGCGTGAACACAGGAACTGAGGGGACCGTTTGCTGTGGCGCAACTGAAGCAGTCGCCGGATCGTACGGCCGGCTGGTGATGAAAAGCGCGAAGAACGTTGCTAAGGCCGCCGCGATAATGACGCTGATCGCGATCCACAGTTCGTTTCTTCGCGATGTTGGAAGTCGCGACGGAGAGCGTCGCTGACGTTGCTGAGACGCGTCAACGACAATCCGGCTTCTTGATGAGCGTGAATCTGCCACTTGGGTATTCCCTGGGTCAAAAGATTATAAGCTAAGCGCCGTTCGTATGCCCTCATACCAAATGCGGCGGTTAACGAATCTCAAATCATCGGCGCTTTCGTGCAAGCTCGACGAATGCCGGCGTTCTACTTCTGAGCGCCTTTGACGGCGCGAGTATTGGTAACTTGTTTCGGAGGTCAATTATTCAATGTTTCGCTTAACCAGATTTCTTTTTACAGCGCTGCTTCTTGGCACAGTTGCGACCGCGACATTCGCGCAGTCTTCAGAGCAGACGACGACTGCGCGCGATCGGCAGTCGGTCAATATTACTGTTTATAATTCCAATCTTGGTCTCGTTCGCGAGACAAGACGATTGACGCTTCCGGCCGGACGAATTGCGCTGCGGTTCGCCGACGTCACTGCTCAGATACGTCCAGAGACGGTCCATCTTGCGTCATTAACTGCTCCGTCGTCACTGCGAATTCTCGAACAGAATTATCAATATGATTTGCTGAATCCCGCAAAGTTGCTCGACAAGTTTGTGGGCCGCGATCTTACGCTCGTGCTCAGGCGGTATCAGAACAATACTGAGAGCTTCGAGCCGGTGCAGGCGACACTCTTGTCCAACAACGGCGGCCAGGTTTGGCGTATCAACGGTCAGATCGTCATCAACCCGACGAACATAGCTGAGATGCGTTTTCCTGACTTGCCGAAAAATCTGGTCGCGACGCCCACGCTGGTTTGGGATCTGGATAACAAGGAAACCGGCGCGCAAAACGTTGAGGCGAGTTACCTGACAAGCGGTATGAACTGGCGCGCTGATTACGTCTTGCTGGTGAACGCGGACGACACCAAAGGGGATTTGCAGGGCTGGGTCACGCTGACCAACGCGAGTGGGTCGAGCTTCGACGACGCGCGGCTGCAACTAGTCGCCGGCGACGTGAATCGAGTATCGGAAGAACGCAACGTGGCCCTTGCCGGTGCGATGATGAGAAAAGAGATGGCCAGCGACTCGCAGTTCCAGGAGCAGGGTTTCTTTGAATATCACATGTATACGCTTCAGCGTCCGACGACGATTCGCGACAACGAAACGAAACAGGTGTCATTGCTTGAAGCTGCAGGCTTTGACGTGAAGAAAGAATTCGTGCTGAACGGACAGAGGTACTACTACACTGGCTACAACAATCCCGGTGCGGCGATCAAAGAAAAGGTGGGCGTGTTTGTTCAGTTTCGTAATGCACAAACGAACAAACTGGGAATGCCGTTGCCGGCCGGAACCATTCGTCTCTACAAAAAAGACGACCAGGGCAATCAACAGTTCATCGGAGAGGATCGTATCGATCATACGCCGAAGGATGAAGATGTGCGCGTGAAAGTCGGCGACGCTTTCGACATCGTCGCCGAACGCAAACAGACGGATTACAAAGTCATTGCGTCGGGCCACGTCTATGAATATGCGTATGAGATCAAGATTCGAAATCATAAGGATAGTCCGGTCACAGTCGTTGTGAACGAGCCAATCGGCGGTGATTGGGAAATGGTCGCTTCGACCTTCGAAGCGAAGAACACCGCGGCCTTCGCGGCTCAATTCAATGTGCCGGTTGCGAAAGACGGAGAAGCGACGTTGAGTTATCGCGTGCGGGTTCGGTACTAACCAGGGTGTTCAAAAAGGCTATTTCGTGGCGCAGGTTGATCACTTGCGCCACATTTTGTTATATCGCCCCGCATGAAAACCACATTTCGCATCACGCTCGTGATTGCTGTAGTTACTTTCGCCATAGGTCTCGCGTCGGCTCAGCAGTCTAATCAATCCAACTCTCTCGATTCGCAAATCCGTGCGGAGATTTCTCCCTTCAAAGGCAAGGTCTTCGTTTTCGCAAAGAATCTTGATACCGGTCAAACATATTCATATAACGGCGACGAACGGGTGCGGACCGCAAGCACGATCAAGGTCGCGGTCATGATCGAAGTCTTTGCGCGCGTCGCCGAAGGTCATGCGAAGTGGACCGATGAACTCGTGTTGACCAAAGCGGCACGTTACGCGGGCTCGGGAATATTGCCCGAGATGTCTGACGGTTTGCGCCTGAGTCTTCAAGACTGTGTTCGCCTGATGATGCTGCTCAGCGACAATACCGCAACGAACATGGTGCTGGACTATCTGGGCACGGACGCGGTGAATGAACGTATGAACTCGCTGGGATTCAAGAGCACGCGGATTATGCGGCGCGTGGGTGGTGGCGGCGAGAGCAAGGAAGGAAAGCTACCCGACAACAAGCGTTTCGGACTCGGCGCCACCACACCTCGTGAAATGGTTGAAATTCTCGAAAAGCTCGCTCGCGGACAAATCGTGAACGAGACGGCCTCAAAGGAAATGATCGATCTCATGAAGCGCGAGCAGGCACACTACGCGATCGGGCGTACCATTCCCGAGACAACTGTGGCAACCAAGTATGGAGCGCTTGATGCATTGCGTAGCTGCCTCGGCATCGTTTATTCAAAGCAGGGAAAGATAGCGATGGCAATCACCGTCGACGAAATGCCGGCAGTGAATTGGTCGGTCGATAACGCCGGGTATCTGATGATTTCGCGGCTGTCGCTAATGCTGATTGACGGATTAAAGTCACCTTAGTCCAATCGGAAGTAGTTGAAGCGAAAATTCAAAAATCCGTATACTCGTCCGCAGTTTCGGATTAGCATTTGATCGCTGAACGCGATGCATCCGAAAAGATTAGCGTTTTTGAAATCGCATTTCGAGAGTTAAAGCGGAACGATAAGTGCACGCAAAAAAACTCCGTTCTTAGAACTTGCTCGCAGGTCTTAATCAACCCTTGATTAATCTCGACTTGCAAATAACAAAATTCCGGCGTCGGCATGCCCGACGAGACTCTCTAAAACTGAGTCGCTGTTTTCTTGAAACGGGCAGCGCGAGCTGCTCAATGGCCTTCAACTTGATCACTTAGGGGAGGATTTCATGAAAAGGATAGCGTTGCCGTTGGCTGCATTGGTGCTCTTAGCTTTCTTTGCAATTAGCTCGTTTGCCCAATCAGGATCATCATCGGTTAGAGGTGTAATAAAAGACCCGCAGGGTAATGCGGTGGCAGGCGCAACCGTGACGCTGGCCAGTCCTGAACGGAATTTTACACGCACGCAGACTACCAACACCGACGGTGGTTACTTGTTTAAGCCGATCCCGCCGGGCACGTATCGCATTGAAGTCGAGATGAAGGGTTTCAAGAGGGCGCAGATCGCGTCGTTCCAGGCCCAGGTTGATACGCAGTCAGATGTTGACGTGCAACTCGAAGTAGGCAGCGTGTCGGAGACTGTAAACATTACTTCCGCCGATGCTGAAGCCCCGATCAATACAACGGACGCGACGATCGGCAACACCTTCGATAGCCGGAGAATTTCTGAGCTGCCACTCAATGCTCGCAATGTTGTCGGTTTGCTCTCTTTGCAGCCGGGTGTGACGCAGAGCGGCTACGTCAACGGGGGCCGCGCCGATCAGGCGAACGTCACTCTGGATGGCGTCGACGTTAATGAACAGCAGCGAGGCCTTGACGTGGTTACCGGCGGAGCATTCTCGAGCGTTCTCAGAGTTACTCCTGACTCGGTTCAGGAGTTTCGCGTCACCACCACGAATCCGAATGCGGATTCCGGCCGCTCATCAGGTGCGCAGGTTTCGCTGATTACCAAGTCCGGCTCTAATGAATGGCATGGCCTGCTTTATGAATATCATCGCAACACAGTAACAACGGCCAACGACTGGTGGAATAACGCCACAAAGCAACCGCGGCCGCCACTGCTGCGAAATATTTTTGGCGGTGACATCAGCGGGCCCATTAAGAAAGACAAGGCCTATTTTTACTTTACCTACGAAGGATTCAGAGAAGCAACTTCGACCAGCGTGGTGAGGCTCGTGCCGAATCCGAATTCAATTGGACAAGGTGTGGTCTGGTATCAAACGACAAGTGCGGCCGGGTTCCCCTGTGGATCGAACGGAACGCGCAAATGCCTTTCGCTGACCCCAGCACAAATCAATGCGGCCTATACCGCGGCGAACGGAGTTACTCCCGGGATTAGCACCTCAGCAGTCGCATTGCTTCAAGATGCGGCCCACAAGTATCCGGCAAATGACTTTGTCACCACCGGGGACCTGATAAACACAGCCGGCTATCGCTTCAACGCGCGCACGCCGACAAACGACAATGTCTACATCGCCAAGTTCGACTTTAATCTGACTGATCGTCAGACTTTATTCCTGCGCGGAACATATCAAAACGATCTCGTGGGACAGGCTCCGCAATTTCCTGACATGCCCGCGCCGTCGACGTGGTATCACCCGAAAGGTATTGCTGTTGGTCACACGTGGACCATAAACAATCGTCTGGTCAATAACGCCCGCTATGGGTTGACGCGATTGTCGGTCAGCACGCTGGGAGATTCTTCGGCTACCCAGATTAGTTTTCGAAATGTCTATGCGCCGGCACCTACTCGGACATCGACGCGACTTACGCCGGTTCATAACTTTGTCGACGACCTGACCTGGCTCAAGGGAAACCACAGCGTTCAGTTCGGCGCAAATCTTCGGCTGATTTCAAATACTCGCAACTCGTTCGGTAACTCATTCGATTTTCTTCAGACAAATCCGTCCGGGTATGACTTGTCAGGCGCAGTTTTGACGCAGTCCACGGCCGGAGGCCAAATCTTTGCCAACCTTGATCCTACGTTTGACGCAAGCCTGCGCAATGCCCTCTCGGCATTCATTGGCAGGTTTTCATCCTATACCGCAAACTTTCTGTACGGCGCCGACGGTAAGATTTTGCCGAGCGGGACCGGCTCCAATCGTACTTTCTCAACTCAGGAATACGACTTCTATGCGCAAGACACCTGGCGTATGAAACAGAACCTGACCCTGACCTATGGTTTGCGTTGGGGAACGTCAACGCCCGTGTACGAGTCGAAAGGTTTTGAAGTCGTACCAACCACCCCATTAGGCGATTTTTTCAGAATTCGCGAACAGGGAGCGTTCCTGGGTGCGCCTTACAACGCCCCCATCACGCTCGACAAGGGTGGCAAGTTCTACGGCAAACCTGGCTTCTATCCGATGGATTGGAACAACTTCGCGCCCTCTATCGCGGTCGCGTACCAACCTAATTTCCATGGCATCCTGGGCAAAGTCCTCGGCCGGGAAGGCAAGAGCGTTTTCCGCGGCGGCTTCCGCATGACTTATGATCACATCGGTGAGCAATTGGCCGTGAACTTTGACGCTTCAAATCAACTTGGTTTTGCTTCGGCCTTAAGCATTCCGGTTAACACCTACAACATCACGAACCGGCTCGCGCCGCTGTTCACGGGCGGCACGCCTGACGTGCGGACCTTCCAGGGCATTACCGGAAACTTCAGCAATTCGCTGACCTTCCCGCTGACCGCGCCCTCTGATCAGGCGCAGAGAATTGAGACGTCACTCGATAGCTCAATTACGACGCCTTATAACTACAGCACGGCGTTTTCATACGAGCGAGAAATCGGCAAAGGCCTTAAGATTCAGGCGGCCTATGTCGGCAGATTCGCGCGCAACCTCCTCGCGCAACGCGATGTGGCCAGCTTCAACAATATTCGCGACCCGAAATCTGGGATGACCTGGTACGACGCTATGCGTCAATTGATCACGCTGCGATATTCGGGTACAGCGGTTACTTCGGTCGCGCCAATTCCGTTTTTCGAGAATCTCTTACCGGGTCTGGCTGGTAACTTCAATGTACTCGGTACAACCCGGGCATTGACAGCAACCCAGCGTGCTTACCAGCGAATTGCCTATCAGAGCGTGGGTGGCGTCACGGGCGGCTTTGCCGACTACACGACGCGGCAGGCGCAATGGGACGATAATCCGATCTCATTAATCAATAACCTGTTCATCCACCCGCAGTACGCGGCGTTGACAACCTGGGCTACGGTGGCAAAGTCGAACTATAACTCGGCCCAGTTATCAATTACTCAAAGGCTGAGAAAAGACGTTACCTTTGACTTCAATTACACTTATGGCCATTCGCTCGACAATGCGTCAGGCTTGCAGAACGCCGGCAATTATTCGACTGCGGCACTGATCTTCAATCCTTATAATCTGGACGATCAGTATGGCAGTTCGGATTTTGACGTGCGGCACATTGTCAATGCGAACTGGATAGTTGGTCTTCCGTTCGGCCGCGGCAAGATGTTCCTCGGCCACACTAATAAGTGGGTCAATGGCATTCTCGGCGGTTGGCAATTGACTGGCGTGTTTCGCTGGAATTCGGGATTTCCAGTGGCCTCGCCGTTTGGTTCACAGCGCTGGCCGACCAACTGGGAAATCTCGTCATTCCTGGTTCGCGTTCGCGACGTTCCTACGACCCAGGACAAGAACGCCAAGGGAGGGCCGAACCTCTTCAGTGATCCGCTTGCCGCATTTCTAAGTTGGCGAGATGCAATGCCGGGTGAAGGCGGCGACCGCAACGTGCTCCGGCTGCCTGGTTATTTTGATATCGATAGCGGTCTTTACAAGTCGTTCAAGATTGGCGAACGTCAAACCGTAACGCTTCGTTGGGAAGTTTATAACGTCACCAACACGCAGCGGTTGACCAGCCCGTCAGGCTTTGGCATTAGTCCCATCGATCCATTCATGCAGGGACAATTCGGCCTGGGGGCGATTACCGCAAATAATCTGCCAGCCACCTTTGGCGTGCTTTCATCGACTCAAAAACCTGCGGGTGAGTCGAAGGCCGGCCGTATCATGCAGTTTGCTTTGCGCTGGCAGTTCTAGTTCATTCCAGCCGAAAACATGGCGGGCTGAAGAGCAATCTTCAGCCCGCTACCTTTTGAGACTGCGACACCTGTAACCGAGCACGCAATTCAGTCGAATCGCAGGAACATCGGCCCGCCTTACTTCGTTCAGCAATGAGAAGCTCGCAAAACGGCGGCGAATGATCTTGTCGGGAGGAATCCAATGAAACGCGTTCTTATTGTAGTGGCTTTGATTACTTGCGCCGCGGTGCTCGGCCTTTGGCGCTCTCATGGTGGCGTGCGGGCCGGATTGAATCGCGTCGTCAACGCGGCTGGCGATGACAACTCTGCCTCAGTCACCGGTGACGAAACGCGTAAGACATTCGAACTGAAACCTGGCGCTCACATCGATATCCAGGGCATCAATGGCCGCGTCGAGATTCAAACTTCAGATACGAAAACGGCAGAGGTGTTTGTTAAGCGCACCGGCAACGATCCAAGTTCACTCCGCCGTCGCGAAATGATCATCGAGCAGACGAGCGATGGGTTACTGGTGCGCAGCAAACAAAATCATGTTGGGCTCTGGGATCATCTGTTCGGCAGCGATCCGAAAGAGGAAGTAACTATCAAGGCCCCACGCCAGATCGCTCTGTCATTCAAAGGAATCAACGGTCGTGTCTACAGTAGCGACATCGATGGGTCGCTGGAAGTCAAAGGAATCAACGGTCGCGCCGAATTAGGCCAGGTCAACGACTCCGTTCAAGTCGAAGGCATCAATGGCTCGATCGCTGTCGGGTTGAACAAGCTGAGTGAGCGCGGCGTCCACATCCACGGAGTCAACGGTGGAATTGAATTGAAATTGTCGAGCGGTCTCAACGCGGACCTGACCGCCAAAGGAATGAACGGCAGCGTTCGATCAGAGATTGCCGAAGTTACCGTTGAAAAGGATGATCGTTGGTCGCACTATTCAGCGCGCATCGGCACTGGTGGGCCGGCGATCGAGATCAGCGGAATTAATGGCAACGTTCGACTAACGAGAGGTGATAATTCGTCAGCAGCCTCAGTGCCAGGTGACAAGTCGAGCAACTCAAATACCTCAGACAAATCCAGAAACGTCCAGTAATTACTCGACGATTTCGCAAATGCAAAAGGCGGCGCTAGCGCCGCCTTTTCTATTTTTACTCGCGTCTTAGAAAGTTATTGACTTGCCGTCGAGGCTGGCGTATTGTCCCGCTTCCTTAACTACCTGGGCTGGACCTCAGAGCCTGCGTCAGCACTCTCGCGAACCAGCCGCGATTGTATTTGAGCTTTTACTGGAAAACGGACCGTTATCCTCGCTCGATCACTGATCTATCGGCCTGTTTTTGTCGGAGGAAGAAAATGCCCTGGGAAGATGCGTCACAGCTCCTCAGTAGCTTGAATCAGGCGCTCGATTCTTTTGATTGGACGGCAGCGGAATCGCTCGGCGATAAAATCTCAGCAAGAATTAGAACGAGTGCCGATCCTTTTCCGGAGGTCTCGGCTAAAAAACTACTTGCAAATTTACGTCGCAAACAACGCTTTCTGACCATGGCCGGAATTGCCGAGAGCTTGGTTCAGTCGGGCGTCCGCACACCGACCGTGCAGCGGCAATACGCGCAGGCGCTGATAGATCAAGGTTTGCTCACGCCGGCGGAGTCGATGCTTCGTGCGGTGGTGCAGGATCCGAACGCGGGCGCTGAAGAGTTTGAAGCGCGCGGATTGATTGGGCGAATCTACAAACAACTCTACATCAACCGCAACGACCCGAAGTCTCCCGCGAACCAGAACAGTCTCGATCGGGCCATTCGGGAATACCTTTCCGTTTATCGGCTCGATCCTCAGCAGCATGTATGGCACGGCATTAACGTGGTCGCGCTGTCGGCGCGCGCACAACGCGACGGGATCTCGATCAGTGGACTGCCCGATCCGAAGACACTCGCACAGGAGATTCGAAAGACGCTCGACGATCGGGAAGCGCAATCAACTACTTCGCTCGACTGCTGGGACGTCGCCACCAGATGCGAAGCATGCATCGCAATTGGCGACATGTCGCAGTGTCTTAGTGATGCCCTTGACTATGTCGAAGACAAGAATGCAGACGCGTTCGAAATCAGTAGCACGCTGCGCCAGTACACCGAAGTTTGGCAGCTTAACGACAATGAGCCGCCGGGAAACCAGTTGCTGCCGATATTGAGAGCAAACCTACTGAAAAAGCGTGGCGCGGTTATCAACCAGGAATTCCAACAGGTCAAACAGGAAGTGAAGACAGTGAGCGCCGCGGTAAATGACTTGCAGGGAATATATGGCGAAGATCGCATGGTTCCACTGAAGTGGTATCGCAAGGGGCTGGAGCAATGTAACTCGGTAGCACGAATCGAAAAACTAAACGGCAAAGGTCACGGCACCGGATGGCTGGTGAACGCGTCAGATTTTTTCCCGAACCGAACCGGTCTCTTGCTGATGACCAACGCGCACGTGATCACCGACAAATTCGAGCCGTTCGGGAATAACCCCCTGGCGATTACGCCCGATGATGCGAACGTGAATTTCCAGGCGTTGGGTGACGGTCATACGTATCCGCTCGGCGAAGTTGTCTGGACCTCGCCACCAGAGGCCGACAAATTCGACGCGACCTTCGTGACCATCAAAGGCGAACTGCCGGCCGAGGCCAAAGGTTTGACCATTCACAAGAAGCCGGTTCAGATGGCCCAACCCACACCGCGGCTCTACATCATCGGACATCCGGGTGGTCGCGATCTGGAGATTTCGTTGCAGGACAATTACCTGCTCGGTTGCACGGACCGGCTTCTTCATTATCGAACTCCGACTGAGCACGGCAGTTCGGGAAGCCCGGTCTTTGAACCTGACGACTGGCGAGTTGTCGCCCTTCACCATAAGGGCAGCAGCACAATGAACCGCATCGATGGTCAACCTGGCACCTATGCCGCGAATGAAGGAGTTGCGGTTCTCGCGATTCAAAAAGAGCCGAAGTGATTCAGTGCTCGCATCACTGCAAGGCAATATCAAGAACCTCCGGAGGACACCATTGTGGCTAAAGCACCTGTAATCGTTACCTATGCTCGTTTGCGCGACAAATTCAACAAAGCGGGACAGGAGAGACTGGTTGACGCGTTCAAAGCTCCAGCACCCGAAGGTTTCGAGGCGGCCGAACCAGCCGCTACCGATCAGGAAGCCGCCGAAGCGATGGAGCAGTTGTCCAAAGCCATGAAGGCGATGGAGGATGCTGAGCATGTGCCCGGCGTCCTGTCTGCGCCCGACGATGGATTTGCTTCCGTTTTGCAGAGTGTGCTGGCCAAACGATCCGCTGAGATCAATAAGACCGGCCCGGCGGCGGCGGGCGCACTCGAGGCGCAGTTTGACGAGCACGACGTCCTCGGCTGGGCCAAAAGCCTGTTGACGTGGTTCAAGGGATTGAAGCCGCACCCATGGCAGACCGCGCCGGCGGCCGCTGACGCAATTCCGAATACTTCGCGCGTCGCTGTCTTAGGCGACTGGGGATCAGGTTTATACGGCGCGCCTGTGTGCGCGTCGAGTATTCAAAACGATGCGCATGATTACCAGGTGCTGCTGCACCTCGGTGATGTCTACTACTCAGGCACGAACGATGAAATCAAAGATCGATTTCTCAGTCTGTGGCCAAAGAAACCAAACGCGATCAATCGGGCCTGTAATGCGAACCACGAAATGTACACGGGCGGCTATGGCTACTTCGATCTGATACTCAAACAGTTCAATCAGCCGGCCAGTTACTTCGCGCTGCAAAATGATCACTGGTTGCTGGTGGGCCTCGACACCGCTTACAAAGAATGGGAATTGGTGAACGATCAAGTCGCCTGGTTAACGAATCTGATCGCGTCTGCCGGCGATCGGCGTGTGGTGCTCTTCAGTCACCACCAACTTTTTTCCTGGGCCGACAAAGCTCAGACGAAGATGCAATCGCAACTCGCCGCGTTACTGAGCAGCAAGAGAATCTTCGCGTGGTATTGGGGACACGAACATCGTTGCGTGATCTATGATCAGCATCCGGTTTGGGACATCCACGGCCGCTGTATTGGTCACAGCGGGTATCCTTACTTTCGCGACAAATTCAAAGAAGGAGAGACCGTCCAATCCGGTCCCCAGGGATCGTCATGGCGCAAAGTCGATACCAAGAACATGGTGCCGGGCGCACTGATTCTTGAAGGACCCAACCCTTACATCCCGGGCCACGCGGATGAGTACGGGCCGAACGGCTATGTCACACTTGAGCTGGATGGCGAGCATCTGAAAGAAATTGTGCAAATGCCGGACAGCAGCACCGCTTACGAGAAGCAACTGAGTTGAATGGGAAGAGTTGGTTCGTAGCTACGAATCTTGTGCCGCGATAGTCAACGGTCTGTCTATCATCGCTGCCTACTCGACGGGCTCGAAATTCGCTTCGAAATATTCTTTAGAAACCAGCCACTGGTCCTCATGATCAGCGGGGTTTCGCGCGATCATATCGCCTTCTTTGGGCGAGCCTGCGTCGCGATCCGTTGCTGAGATCGAAATTCGATCGCTCAGTTTCTCGCCCGGCAGATAAGGCCGCAGCTCGGCAATCTGTTTGCGCCGGTATTGTTTGAATTCGCCTTCGCTCATTACTCTGACCTCTCTTGTGGCTAGAAGAGTATCAGAAACGAAAAGCGCCCCCTAAGGGCGCTACTTTTCGATCGGTTGTTGTCTACCCAGCAGGACTCGAACAAATTTGCGGCATCATTGAGGAATTCTCATCCGCTGGAGAAGTTCGTTGAAGCGCGGATCGGAGTGCAGCGAGTCCAGTTGCGGATCGAGATGCACCCAGATAAGTTGTGGATCTCTTTCTTCGTAAGCTTTGTTCAGCCAGTCAATCGCCTCGTCCTTCTGGTCCAGGGCCGTGTAGAGAAGCGCGATCATAAACGGCGAAACAAAGTGCTGCCTGCGTGTATCGAGAAACGTTTTGAGAATCGTTTGCGCTTCACCCTTTCGCCCGGAGCTGGCGTGGGCGTATCCCAACGCTTCGAGCATGTTCGGATTGTTCGGCGAGGAAGCTAATCCCTTCCGGCATTCGTCAATCGCGCGGTCGTATGCGCCCTTCCGCTCATAAGCCTGCGCGATCAGAAAAGGAAAAGGCACAAAGTCAGGGTCCAGCGTGTGAGCAGACGCCGAATCATTCCTGGGCGAAAACGGTTGGGGCGCCGGCGACCACGCATACCGAAGCCATGGGTAACACCGTGACCCAATGCAGGTACAGCGCGCCCTCGGGCAATAAGAGAGTTGGCTTGCTGTTACGCCAGGCTGCTGCCACGGATCAGGCAGCGAAAATCTTTAGGCAAGCACGCGACACTTCAAAAGAGTTGTCCGGCGCGGACCCGCAAGCGATCGATGGGCTGGGTGACAGTGCCTATTGGACCGGCGGAAATCTGAAGCAACTCAACGTGCTCAAAGGTGACGCATGGCTGATTATCACGGCGAGTGCGGGTAACGGAACTGATCCGCTTGAAGCGAGCAAGAGTGTCTCACGGAAAATATTGGCGCGCGTGCCTTGAACCGGCCGCAGGTGTGGTGTTGAAAATAAATCTGGTGCACCCAGCAGGACTCGAACCTGCGCGCAGCCGCAACAGTTGAGAAGAGCGGCGAACTTGACTTCATCGATCGTCAGCTCGAGCGATTTCTACCGATCGTCCAGCGCGCTATCGAGAAAAAATCCATGGTCGTTGCTCTCCAGCTTTGGGAACGAACGCCGAGCGTAGTGCTTCTACCCTTTCATCTCCACTTGAGATGGTTGGAACGAATAGAATCGTTATCGCCTTAATGCAACGTTTGGTTTTGTGGCCCTACGGTTAACACCCTTAGAACTCTTTTTCTTTATGACTCCGCGCCCCTTGCCGCTTCATTTGTTCTATTACTTTGCGGTGCTCAAAACGATCCAGATAGCTGATGTGCTAACGGAGCAATAAGGCACGTTGGAAGGGGAATTCTCTTGACAGTAAGGATTGTTGCGATTAGAATCCGCGCGTTTTCTTGCTACCACGCCTGCTTTGAAAGGAGAACCCCATGCTCCTCCATCGTCTTATCCGTTTTCGGATTCGCTTAGCTCCATTTATTGCAGTTCTACTCTGTCTGAGTATCTTCGCCAGCACCGCCGCGATGCCTGTGGCCAATGCGGCAAACGGCATTTGGCAGAAGCCAAAGGAGTCGGGTAACGATAAGGCGCGCAAAGTCAAACCCACGCCTCCAGACAAGGGGCGACCAAAGCTGACGTTGCCGAGTCTTGATGCGATTCGCGGTCATCGCGAGAATCATCCGGAAATCAAACCCGCCGTCGAGTCATCGGTGAGAAACAAGCGGAAGCCGCTACAAAAGTGGGATGGGCGGAAGGTGGGGGATCCTGGTACGACGGGTCCTCGTCCGAATGCCAGGAATCAGCGTGGCGCGGAGCAGTCGACGCGCATCGGTAATAACAGCTCAAGCGATGGCAGGTTCAATCACTCGCGGAGATCGCTGGCGGCCCCTCCTCCGCTGCCCGATGACAGCTTCGTGGTGAGTTTTGTTGGTAACGCGTTGGGCCGCAGTATCAACAGCGCAGAGCAAACCTACTGGGACGACATCCTGCGCTCCGCATACTATCAGGGACCGGACGCCGTGTTCACGGCAGCGCGTGAGATGGGTCGGACGATTTTTCAATCGAAGGATTATTACGACCGCGGCCGTTCCAACCGTGATTATGTTTACGATTTGTACATGACGTACCTCATGCGCGATCCGTCGAATCCGTATGATGGCGGCTGGGATTTCTGGACGAGCATCTGCGACTCGTACGGTCGTGAAGCGGTGCGCGCGGCGTTCGACGCCTGTGGAGATTTCTATAACCTGGTCGCTTCGATAACACCAAACGGCGCCATCAGCAGCGGTGTGGGATCAATTTCGAGTGCGCGCGTCGATCCGTTCAATGAGAGTGGAAATCAGGTTCAGGCGCGCGACGCTGAATGGAATGTGCCGATCATCAGTTTGCCTGGGCGGGCCGGTCTCGATCTGGGTTTGGGCCTTTCTTACTCGTCATTGGTTTGGACGAAGTCCGGTCCATATCTCTATTTCGACGAAGATATCAGTCAAATTAGTCCGGGATTTCATCTTGGGTTCGCTTCGATTCAAGGTCCTTACTTCGATCCGGCGACACACAAGAAGGTTTATATGCTTGTCAGTTCGTCAGGTCGTCGCGTCGAATTGCGGCAAGTAGGAGACGGCGCATACGAAGCAGCCGATTCCTCTCACTTGCAGCTGGTAGAAGGTGGTCATAGCGGGGCGCAAGAGGTGAACTGGACGAATATGTCAGGGGTTTCAGTCAACGGCAGTACGCTCGCAGCGACTTACGGATACTGGGCTGCTGGCGCCTCGTCGACGCAGACGATTCCGTCAGGTGATGGCTATGTCGAGGCGACCATCGCCGAGACTAACACCTATCGAATGATCGGCCTGGGTAATAGTGACAGCAGTCAAAGTTATACCGACATCGATTTCGCGTGGTATCCGGCCGCCGATGGAAACCTCTACATCTACGAGAGTGGCACGTACGTTGGTTCTTTTGGCCCTTATGCGATCGGGGATGGGTTGCGTGTGGCCGTCGAAGGCGGCACCGTGAAGTACCGGAAAAACGGCCAGCTGCTCTACACGAGCGCTCACGCGCCTACCTACCCTTTGGCAGTCGACACCTCGTTCTACAATCCCGGCAGCACACTGAATAATGTCGTGATGAGTAACGGGAGTGTGACTGCCCCATCAGGAACGCTGCTCCTTTGTTCCAATGACGGCACACGGATTCTATATTCGTCGTATGCGAACGACTGGCAGGCGACGCAGATAAAGGATCGCAACGGAAACTATCTGACGATCGATAACGACTGGCGCGGAGATATTCATACAATTACCGACACACTCGGTCGCATCATCTATTTCAACAATGACGGCAACGGCAACCTTAGTTCGATCACGCAATACACCGGCGGCGGTTGGCACACGTGGGCCACGTTTGGCTGGGGGGCTCCTCAGAGCATGAGCGTCTCAAACATGAGCGGAGTTATCGGCACGTATCAGGGTGAATCAGTGCCCGTGCTGCGGCAAGTCAATCTGATGGACGGCTCCTACTACACCTTCGAATACACAGGGGTGGGCCAGGTCAACGTCATTCGCCGATACAGTTCGGACAACACGCAGCAATCTTATGTCGCCTATGACTATGACGGGTCCACGACTGATTGTCCGCGCATCTATCAAACTCGCGTGTGGGCCAACGGTTGGAACGGTTCTCCGGGTGTGCCTGCTGAAGTTGCCACGCAACTTGACGTGGTGAGTGGCAACGGTCATCGCATGATCACTCCCGATGGCACGAGTTACATTGAATACTACGGCAGCGGCTGGCAAAACGGCCTGGTCACTGATGCGCGGGTGTATGCGCCCGGCCTGCAGAGACAAACCACGACCGCTTATACACAGGACAATGCCGGCGTCAATTATCAGATCAATCCGCGAGTAGCGGAGACGAATGTTTACGATGCGGTGGGCAACCGCAGGCGCACGACGATCGATTACACCGGCTCTTTTGGTTTACCCGGGCAGCTCACGGAGTACGACGCCAATGCGAGTAGCGTTCTTCGCTATACCAGGGTCGAGTATGTCGATGATTCTTACTACACCAGCCGGCGAATAATCAGGTTGCCTTCGAGGCAGACGGTATACAACGGAAGCGGGGGTATTGAAGCGCGTACGAGTTACGGCTACGACGCAGGTTCGATCAATTCGCAGGCGCAATATGCGACGCAGCACGATTACTCTTATGACACTAACTACTACGCTCGCGGCAATGTGACCGAAGTGTTTCGCTGGGACGCAAGCGATCCCGATAATCAATCGAAGCGACTCACCGCTGAGATGACCTATGACGCCGCGGGAAATCTCTTGACCACGGCCGATCCAGCGACACATACGACCACGCTCAACTACGGCGACTCGTTCTCAGATTCGACGAATCATAATGCGTACGCTTATCCGGAAATATTGACTGATGCCGATGGTTATTCGTCTTACGTCCAATATGACTACGACTTCGGCGCAAAGACGCGGACTGAAGGTGCGGCGCCGGCCGGCCAGTCGGTGGGAGCGATACAGTATTTCTATTACGACGGCGCGCGACGGGTATACGAGATCTACAACGGTAACAATGGGTCGGCGACTTACTTCGGCTATGGTCCCAACTATTCGCAGACGTGGGCTAGTGTAAACAGCCTGTACGACAATTATTCATTCCGTTACTTCGACGGGTTCGGCCGCGACACCGCCTCAGTAAGCTATCACCCCAGCACCGGCACCTATGGTACCCGACTAACCTACTACGACGTGATGGGCCGTGTCTCGCAGCAGTCGAATCCGACCGAGATGTATGGCAACTGGAGTCCTTCTGCCGATGAAGCGGGCGGTTGGATCTACAGCTACCAGACTTATGACTGGAAAGGCCGTCCGCTGGTGACGACCAATCAGGACGGCACGCAAAGATACGCCAGCTACACGGGTTGCGGCTGCGCTGGCGGCGAAGTTGTATTGGTCACTGATGAGGTAGGACGGCAGCAAAGATCCTATGCCGACGTCTTAGGTCGACAGTGGAAAACGGAATCTCTGAATTGGGATGGCAGTGTTTATTCGACCACGGACACGTCCCTGAACTCCCGTGACCAGGCTTACCTCATTCGTCAATTTCAGGGAACGGACGGTAGTGGAGTTTATCAGGACACATCGCTCGGCTACGACGGCTATGGCCGACTTCAGAGTAAACATGTTCCTGAGCAGAACGCGGGGACTGCCACGACCTATGTCTACAACAATGACGACACAACTTATTCGGTTACGGACGCGCGTGGAGCGACGAACACATTTAGTTATAACAATCGCCACCTCGTGACAGGTGTCACGTTTACCGCGCCGGCCGGGATTGCCGCCACGCCAAGCGTGTCCATTGCTTACGATGCGGAGGGCAATAAGAGTTCGATTAATGACGGTACCGGCAGCGTCAGCTTCGCCTACGATCAGCTATCGCATCTTACGTCTGAAACGCGTTATGTGAGCGCGGCGGGGAGATACTATCACCTCAATTACGGGTACAACCTGGCAGGACAGTTGACTGCGCTGGGCATGTCTGATTGGTCGCAACAGGTGAACTACAACTACGATGGAAACGGCCGGCTCGCAAGCGTGACCGGCAGCGGCTTCACCAACACGCATATTGACGGATATTGGCCTAACTGGACGTACGTCACCGAATCGGCGCCGACGTTTGTTTCCAGCATTGGTTATCGCGCCTGGGGTGCGGTGAAGCAGTTGAACTACGGCAACAACACTCAGTTGTCTATGAGTTACAACAGCCGAATGCTCTCGACACAATATCAGGTAGGATTGAAGAATTGGGACGGCAGCAACTACACCGCCGGATCCAACTACACCTATTACAATGATGGCAAGATCAACTATGCCGGACGGCTTGACAACAGTGTGTTCGATCGAAAGTTCAACTACGATCAAGTGGGTCGAATTCAGGACGCTTTGACGGGCACAGAAGCGCGCGGCGGCTCAACGCCTGATGGTCCATTCCGAGAAAGTTTCGGATACGACGTGTGGGGAAATACGACTTCACAGACGCATCGGCTGTGGGGTGGGAGCACCACCTCCGATGGTTATTCATTCAGCAATAACCGGCGCTCGGGTTTCGGTTACGATGCGAACGGTTTTGCTGTGTGGACGAATGATAA
Source organism: Blastocatellia bacterium (assembly GCA_003487805.1). Lineage (GTDB taxonomy): Bacteria > Acidobacteriota > Blastocatellia > Pyrinomonadales > Pyrinomonadaceae > UBA11740. The sequence goes on from DNNE01000077.1 coordinate 20,605, forward strand.
CAATCTTTGGTACAGCCACGACTACGATGCGGCCGGCAAACGCACTCACTTTGTGCCGGAGATAGCCGATGTGGGCGGTATGCCTGTCTATGAAACGAACGACACTTACGACGGCGCAGGCTTTCCGGTGCAGCGTGTCGACACGCAGCGTTCGCAAGATCCTTATACGGGACAAATCACCACGCAATCAAACACGAGTTATTCTTTGCACTCGACAGCGCTCGGGGGCGCGGTGGTCGCCGTGTTGGACGCCCAGGGAAACAAAGCCGGCGCCAACATCTACGCGCAAGGTATGCAAATCGCAACTGAGACGATTTGGGGACCATCTTCAAATTACGCGCGTCTTGAATGGCGACATACGGAGCCCACTACCGGCAGCAACATTGTTTCTAACTTTTCGGGCAATGAGATGAGCTATCAGGAGATGGATCCGTTGGGCGCCGACGTGACGAGCCCGCCGCCTCCTCCCGATCCGTTAACTTACGAGACACCCGATTACCTGAACCCCAAATTCGCGTCGCAGCCGATCGAGATCGAAGGCGGTCCATCGCAGGAATATGAAGAGGCCAACGCCGCCTGGGGCGCGGCCATGGACGATATGTACGATCGCATGCTGGCGGAATTCTATTGGTCAAAAGGGGAGCGCGATGCCGTGCAGCAGATACTTGCGCGCAATCCGAACGTTGGGATTGAATACAACAGAGTGGGTTTTGGCCGGCCATCTGTGAGTGGATCTCTGTTCGGCATGGATGCGGCTAGACTCTTGAACGCGCTGGGCACGTTAATGGACAGTGGCGATCTGGTACAAATTGGGGGTCCCGGGTTTTCCGCCCCCGGAGGCGATCGTCGTTACGATCATGCGCAGAAACCGCAGGACCCTTGGGCTAATGTAAATGGCTCAGCGAAAGGAGCTGGCAGCACCGATGATGTCGAAAAGCCTTGCATCGATAGAATTGAAGACGTTTATCAAGATATGAAGCAATTAGCAGGCAAACTCGGTGGTGAGCTTACGGGTTTTGACAGGAGACCAAACATCCGCTTTAGAAGCGCTACTATTACTACGGACGGATCAAGTTTTAAATTCTATGTCCGAGCCTTGCGCGAGCTCGGCTTTGGAAATAATGATGCCCTCGATCATCCCGAAGGAGTGGGATTTCAAATGAAGTTTGCCGACGACCTTTGGTACCACGTCATCGTGAACTATCCAGACCCCCAGCAAGTTAACGGATACGGTGAGCCGCTGGATCCGGGGGCCTCTGCACCCAAGCTTACAGTTCACTGTCATGCGACAGACCCGATGGGCGGGGCGCATATATGGGATACGATTAAGCGCAAGATTTGGTAGCAGTGTAATGGACAAAATCAGAGGACAAATGCTTTTGAAATCTCGCACGAAGAAGTTCACTTTCGCCTTGGGTACGTTGATACTTATCGCTATGTTCGCTTGCGACGGAGTGCAAAACGCATTCCTGGACGCTCGCGAGACGACCCCACCTACCTTTTCCACGAGCGGCAACAAATGGCTGCTTGGGATTCAGGTGCAAGTATTTCCTGCCGGTATGACTCCGGCGCAGATCGGCCAAACTCAGGGCGAAACGATCTGGAAGATCTCCGCCCCGAAGAAGACTTGGGCAACGGACTTCCCCTTGATCACTTACGGTAATATTCCAGATGGCTGGGCGCAGACGATTCCAATTACGGGACGGCCGCCTGCACTTACTGAAGGACGGGTCTATGAGGCGACACCGTTCGACAGTACTGGCCCGCTTGGGTCGTCCTTTTTTTCGATTCGCGCCGGTAAAACTGTCAATGTTACCGGCGAACTGAAATTCTCGAATCAATGAATCGCGAGCTGACAGAATTCCCATAATCAAAGGCTTCTTCTACTTGGGCGTGGCCGAGTGCTTCATTGGTTTGGAGGTACAAAGGCCGAAGGAGAATGTGTGGCGACACCAGGGGCCTGCCACCGCATCTGCAGCTGAACCAATTATTGAGTCCGCCCACCGACAGCTTGTCGCATTCGATTGGGCGCCGCGACTTTGAGGCGAAGACATTGAGGCTGCTTAGAACGCTAAGAGCCGTACTCATCTATCTCTCACTCGCAATTTACACGGAGGAAAGATTTCGCTCGCAAGAACGAGATCCAAATCAGACGATTCCAGTCTTGCCGGCACACCCACTGAAGGATGATTTCAAAGTCTGAGCTAGATACTGTCAATAATAACGATAAGGTTTTAGAATTCGATGTACGGTCCGTTTGGACACCCTGAAGCCAAAAAACGGATTGCTCGTTACGAGAAAAAGATGGAAGAATGTGATAACTTCTCGGACAACGCCGCGAGAACAAAGAGGGTTCCCGCTAAGAGTTCATGCTAGTGAGGATCCATGAAATAGGAAACGGCTGGTTGACTTAGATTTGTGCTCCCGTAGCTCAGCTGGATAGAGCGTCTGCCTTCGAAGCAGAAGGCCACAGGTTCGAGTCCTGTCGGGGGCACCATCAACTTTTTCATTCCTTTCATAGTCTGAAAACTTACTTGGCTGGTGTGCCTATGGTGTGCCAACTGAGAGCTTCCATATCGACGGAACGCTACTGAGTGAAATAATGAAGTGGAAATATGGCACAAATATACTTGACTCCGCAAGGGGTCGGGCATCATTATGGGTCGTCTGAGGGTAGATCGTGAAGCCGGACGCGGCAAGTGTGCCGCAACGCTCACGGCGCTTTCTCAGTCTCCTTGTGTGTGGGCTACCTACGCACAAGAGAGAAGGGAGAAGAATGGCTTGGTTTGGTGCGTTTGGTGACGATAGCGGAAGTCACGAGCAGAGTCCGATCATGATTCTGGCCGTGGTTGTAGGTGAGCATAAAAGATGGGAGATGTTTTCTGACGAATGGTGGTATGTGCTTAACCACAATCCGCCATTGCAACCACACAAGGGCCATATTTATTTCAGCTCGTCGGACGCTGAAACTCTAAACGGATGCTTCAAAGGCGTCTCAAGAAAAGATGCGGACGATAAAGTTGATCTTCTGACTGAAATCGTTCTATCGCATATGGATTATGCAATGTTGTCTGGCATCAAATGGGAGCACTTCAAGCAAGTCTTCCAAGCCGGAGTTCCAAAGACTCCGAGTGGGCGTTTGCATAACTATTTCAAACATCCTTACTACATGTGTTTCCATGATGTAGTAGCGTGCGTGCTCCAAAAACAATGGGCTGAAAAACTAGGTGAAGTTGATTTCGTGTTTGACGAGCAAGGGAAGATGCTGGGGCGAAGCATCGAGATTTTTAAGAAGGCGAGAACGGATAGGGCGTTCTCTCCTGAGCTTCGAAACATAGCACAAGCGTCGCAGATAATCCCTGGTGATGACAAACTAGTTCTTCCGCTACAAGCTGCCGATCTGGTTGCGTGGCAAAGTCGCAATCGTTCGTGGCCGCATACGGGCCGTGTAACATCAAGCGCAAAGAAACTGGTGGCGTCTCGCAAGGTCTTTTATCACGCAATCAACCGTGGCGAGTTACGCCTAACCGCGAAATGGTTGAATTACTCTCCGGCGACTCTAAGGATGCTTCAGCGCTCGGGCTGGACTCCGATTCAGATCGTTCAAAGAGCTGGCGAAAGGAAAAAGAACTAAGCGGGTTTTAGGGAAAGAAGAGAGCTAAGTGAAAAGCCGACGCGCTCCGCTAAGAACATCGTCGGCTAAAGTATCCGTAACGAGTGTGATTCTAACTCGTTATGGGCTTTGCCATCAAATTATCTTTAAGCGTATGCTCAAATCCGGGGAAAACTATTCCCACGGGAGAATTATTAATGAGTGATTGGTTTGAACAGAAGCAACAGCAAATGGCGGCAACAGCACGCGAAGAGGAAACCGAGCGGGATGTCCGCCGTCAAATTTTAGTAACCGTGCCTCACTTTTGGGATGTCATGATTCAGGCGATTCAGGTAGGTGCGAAGAAATGGAACGCGCACAAAGGGCGCGACGAGATTTATATGTTAGACGCGTCTGGTATTGCGGACACAAAGAGCGTGAACTTAGCCGGGCCAAGTGATCGCATATCCCTGCGATTTTCTTATAACGTGCCGCGAATAGATTACGCATCGGAGAATGGAATGCCCAGAGGAGCTTGCACGTTTACGCTTGAAAACGGCCAAGTGAGAATGGTGTCAGATGACATTATGGCGGAAAGCATGTTGCCTTCGGACGCAGCGGGATTTTTTCTTAACTTCGTGCTGCATGGGTGAACCGTGAAACAAAAATCAGAGTTTGAAAACTTTGACAGCTTAGTTAGCAAGGTCTTAGCGGTTCCGCATTCAGTGATCCAAAAGCGGGTTGCTGAAGCGCGGGAGCTGGCCGATAAGAATCCGCGCAAGCGTGGCCCAAAGAAAAAGAAGCGGCCTACTTTGACCGCTTCTTCCCGCGCTTCAAGCGCCCGTAAACGCCGCGCTGGTTAGTGCGATAATTTACGTGCGTCTTTGTCTTTGCCGGTTACTTCGGCGTAGGTAAGACGCTTGCCTACAATTTGAGAAACCGCAAGGTCAAAGCGGTTTGCGTCGGTGGTTTTTCGATTATTGAAACGAAAACTTTGCTCGTCCAAATATCTGAAAAGGTGGAAAGGTTCGACGCTGATATATGTGCCGCCGATGGTTCGCTTCAAGCAACTCCAGAAGTTTTCCAGACTGTTAGTGTGAATCTGGCCGTCAACATACTTCTCAGCGTGGTTGATAACCTTGTGAGTAAAGTCATTCTCAAGATTGCTGTACGAGCGAAGCGCATCGCTGTAGACAGTCGAGCCTTGCTCAACGTGCCTGTAAACTTCACCTTGAAGCGATGCGCGCTTGGTGTTCGGCACAACCATAGTGCGAACTTCGCCGTGCCGTTGAAGCAATCCCATGACGGCAACCTTGCCCGTCGTCTGATTGCGTCCAGTGCGTGGTGTAGCAAACTGCGCAACTCGTCTAGCCAACGCCGTCTTGTGCATGTTTCGCGCCTTGCCACCGATGAACGTTTCGTCAACTTCAACATGGCCGCTCAGTTGCCCGCCGCTGTTGTCGTCCTGCAACGCGAGACGAATTCTTTGCAGCATGAACCACGCGCTTTTTTGCGTTACTTTAATCGCTCGGTGAATCTCCCAACTGCTAACGCCGTTCTTACAGTTAGAGAGCATCCACATAGCGCAAAGCCACTTGTCCAACCCGATAGGCGAGTCTTCCATGATGGTTCCAACCTTCACGCTAAACTGTCCCTTCGGGCGACACTCTTTGCATTGGAACAAGCGGCGCTTCGGCTGAAAAGTTACGTTGTCCGATCCGCAAGTCGGACAGGTTACAACACCATCCGGCCAGCGGCGCTCAACCAAATACGCAGTGCAGTTATCAGGGTTCGAGAAGTAAACGATTGCTTCTTGAAGGCTTGTCGGTTCCGTGTTTCTCATGATGCGAGAACTATACATGAGAAGCTCTGCGGAGTCAAGTATATTATTACCGGAAATATGACAGGAAAAACGCGAGAAAGACTAGTGAGCGCAACTGAAGACTATTGAGAAAAACTATAGAAAAAAGATTCGAAGTCAGACGCTCTATCCAGCTGAGCTATGGGTGCACATAACGAAGATGGGCTTTGATCCTGGTACTTTGGTCTTTGGATCTCTAATCCCTGGAGCCGCACCGATGATAGACAGTCGAAGTACAAAGATCAAAGCACGAAGATCAAGCTCCCTCTGATCCAAATCTACTTCGCCTGCGGCGCCGCACCTGGCTGAAACACCTCGCGAATAAACTTGATCAAGTCGTTCATCTGTTCGGGCGTTAGTTTTTTCTCGAACGCAGGCATGCCGTCGCCGCCCTTCGTGATCTGTTTCAGATAATCGGAATCGGGATGACGCACTGCGCGTCCCTCACGGAAAGTCGGAACTTTCAATTTCGTTCCATCGTCCAGCTTCACCGGCCCACCTGCGCCGTCCTGGCCATGGCAGTTCTTGCATTCTTTGCCGTAAATCGTGCGCACGCCGGCGAATTGATCCGGCGTCGACTGCGCGGATGTCTTATTGCTGTTAGTCGCTGGCGATGATGATGTCTGGTTGGTTTTGCAGGCACTGACAATCGCCAGCAGCAGACCTGCCGCGACGATCACCGATTGACGTTTGGTCATTGAGACTCTCCGTTAACGAGTTCGTAATCGCGCCGAGTATATCACGCCGTCTCAACGCTTCGGCGGTTGCTATCGGGCGAATACAAAGGCAGAATAGGTGCGCGCCACTCAAGCATTTCCTGCGCACGAATTAGACGAGCGAAAGTTCTTTTCGGATCGAAAATTTTTATGAGCAGCGAGCACGAACAAAACAACAGTCCTGCTCGTGGTTCGCTGCGCCTCGCTCCCAACGTCGAAGAACTCGAAGAGCACAAACGCAAGCTTCCACGCCAATTCGTCAACTTCACTTTCTATCGCGCGCGCCACGCCTGGCGGCTATTGAGCGAAAACGACAAACGTGATTGCAAGAGCGCGTTCATTTCGGCCGTCGATGATTTTCGCCCCGCGCTGATGATTCATAGTTATTCGACCGTAGGTTTGCGCACCAGCGCCGACTTCCTGATCTGGCGGATCGGAACCGATCTCGATCCGATGCAGGAAATGACCGGACGTTTGAATCAGACCGAGATGGCCAAGTACGTCGAACCAACGCACTCGCTTTTGTCGATGACCAAACGATCGATGTACATCGAAAAAGAATGCGAGGCCCAGGCGGAAGATCGCACCCACATCGTGCCCGGACAGTCCGAGTACCTGTTCGTTTGTCCCTTGCTGCGCACGCGCGAATGGTATACGCGCCCGCAGGAACAGCGACATGAAATGATGGAAGAGAACTTGCGGATCGGATCGAAATATCGATCGGTAAAGCTGCACACAACCTATTCGTTCGGTCTTGACGATCAGGAATTCGTGGTCGCGTTCGAAACCAACAAGCCCGCCGATTTTCTCGATCTTTTCCAGGAACTGCGCGAGACGAAAGCGAGTTGCTTCACCTTGCGCGATACGCCGATGTTCACTTGCCGCAAGCGAAACCTCGCTGAATGCCTGGACGCCCTTGGCTGAGCCAACGAATCGCCACCTCAAAACCGCTGCTTACATCGGCAGGCATGTGTGGCCGCCCGTGGTCATCGCCTTAATCCTGATTGCGACCGCTTTCGAGTTGCATCGCCAGGGCCGTTTTTGGACCTACTCCTCGTGTTCGAACCTGCTTTGGACCAGCGATGCGTGGAGTTCGCAAACCTCTCAACTATTTCTCGATCCATACAGCTTCACGCACCTGCTTCACGGAGTGATGTTCGCAGGCGTGCTCGCATTATTGATCCGCAAGCTGTCGGCGAGCTGGCGTCTGGTGTTGGTCATCGCGACGGAATCGGCGTGGGAGATGATTGAGAATTCCAACACGGTCATCCAACGCTATCGCGAGGCGACCGCCGCGCTCGGCTATCAGGGCGATACCGTGCTGAATTCGCTAGGCGATATTTTCTGCTGCGCAATCGGATTCTCTCTGGCGATCAAGTTAGGTTGGCGCTGGTCGCTGGTCCTGTTTTTTACAGTGGAAGCGATACTCCTGTTTTGGATTAGAGACAGTTTGCTGCTGGAGATCTTAATGCTGATTCGTCCAAGTAGCGTTATTAAGCATTGGCAACTCAGTTGATAGCCAGGACGCGGAGACGCGCTGACACGGCGACGCGGGGAACAATTATCGTTTAGAGGCGGGCTACGGCCCGCCGGAATCGATTCGCGGAAAAAAGGCGGGCGGTAGCCCACCTCTAAACGCTCTCATATGGATGGTGCCTGTGGCTTGGTCTCGCATGGAGCATACGAAAACGAAATCAGGCAGAGGGCTAACCATTGCGTTGCTGCTAGTGACGTTGGTTCTCTTCCTGGCTGTCGAGTTGTGCGCGCGATCTGAAGCCGATTATGAAAGACAGTTCTCCGCGTCTCCGCGTCCCCCTCTCGCCGCGTCTGATTTTGAATACCTTTGGTACGAAGCGGAAAACATGCGCGGCATTACTGAGACGTCGCGGCATGAACCTCAACTGAATCCCTCCTATATGGAAACCCCGGCAGCCAAAGCTCCCGGCTGGTCCATCAGCGGTCCCGGCGTCTCCGCCGAATGGTCGCAAGGCGGCGAGAGTGAATGGAATTCTGTGGCGGCCAGCGCTGACGAAACTCACGGCGCTATCTGGCAGGACGTCGAAATCCCGCGCGCCGGTGAATACAAAGTGTGGGTGCGATACGCCGACTGGGCGAACAAGAGCGAGAAGTTTGTCGTGCGAATTACGCAATACGGACTTCAAAGCCGCGCAGGCGTGTCAATGTCGATGGCGCCAAAGGAGATCTTTAGTCATGAGTTCGGCGCCGCGGACATTGTCGATCCTCACAACGAAGCAAGTATGTACTGGGGGTGGTCATTTACGTGGGCCGGAGCTTCCGCAACTCTGGCGAAAGGATCCGCGCACGTTTCGATCGAGATTAACGGCGCGGCACAAGCTCGCCGCCAGGTGGACTGTTTCTTGATCACGAACGATCTCTCGTTCGTTCCTGAAGGCAGACGCAAACCGGATTTCGCAGCCATGCGTTATCTGCGCAATTGGTCTGCTAAACGGGAAGCTTTTGCGCCGCTCATCGATTCATCGACGACAAGCAATGCTTCGCCAAAATGGTCGCGGCCGAAGGTTGCGGGGCGCGATTTCTTAATGCCATGGAACATCGCGAAAGAGTTCTGGCAGCTTTACGACAAGCCCGCAGCCGAGCGCTCGCTCTATCCGTTCAATGCTGAGCCGATCGACGAATTCCTAAAGTCGTACGCGGGAAAGCGCGACGTTCCCATCTTCAATTCAAAGCTGATCGCTCCGGTGGTCTACATCAATGATTTGCCGGAGTTGTTGAAGGACGGCAGCGCCTTTCGTCGATATCTCGCGGATACGAAAGCACCGTTCGCAGTTTTGATCAATTACGGTTCGGCGAATTTTGCCTCTGACGCGGAAGCGCAAGCGGCCTGGAAACTTCTCAACGGCGAGTTGCGCGATCAATTTCTCGGCTGGATTTCCGGTGAGAGCGTTGGTTTCGTCTGGGATGAGTCGCCACGATACTTGAATATTTCTCCGAGTATGAGCCGCACCCAATTGCTTGAGGCGCATCGTCACTTCTACACGGATGCGCTGGCAAGAAAGTGGAGCGCGATGTTCAAAACGCAAACGGGCGCGATGTGGGAGAAGATGCTGCCGGCCCAATCAACCTCAAGCACTTCGTTCGCCCATCCGCTAAGCGAGTGGGGTGTGCGATTTCTCGGTGTCGAAACGGCGGCGGTGCAGCCGATGACCGCTATGCGGCTCGCGTTCACGCGGGGTGCGGCGCGGCAATATGGCGGCGAATTCTTTTATTATCACGCGCCGAACTTTGGTGATACGGCGACGACGTTTACGAAGCAGCAGAACTTCGCCGGTCCTGATAATTTTTTTCATTCGCGTTATGGCGCGACGATGGGGCCATCGCTCTCGTGGTACCGCAAGAGTTACTACCTGTATTACATGTCGGGCGCATCGGCGATTTATCTCGAGCAGGGCTTCGATCAATTTTTCAAACCTGGACCCGGGGAACATCCTTTTCAATTGAATCCGCTCGGGCGGATCACGGATGAGTTCGTGAGCTTTGCCGCGAAGCATCCCGATCGTGGTGAGCCTTACACCCCGATCGCTTTCCTGCTCGATCCCGCACACGGCTGGGAAATGACTGACTATCCTCAGTGGCCGTTCGAAGTTTCGCAGATCAATCGCAGCGATCGCGCCCTGCGCGAATTGTTCGGCGCGGCTTACTATCCCGGACCAGTTCGCGAAGGCGAGCCGGCGAGCGGCGAAAGACAGGCATTCGTGCCCGGTGTCTTCGGAAATATTTTTGATGTGCTGGTCGCGAGTGGCACGGGCGTCTCGCCCGTGGAGCGTCACGCGCAAGATGCGCATGCCACACCAATCAACGCGATTGATGCTTATCGGGCAATTATCATCGGCGGAAAAATAGGTTGGACGGAGGCGTGGGCAAAGAAACTGGAAGCATATGTTCGCCAAGGCGGAACATTAGTGTTGAATTCAAATCAAACCAATGGTCTGCCGGCAGAACTGCTCGGCGTGCAAGTAACAGACGATGTGGCGATTGAAACCGATCGGGCACGGTGTCTATCGCCTAATGAGCCGGAGCAGGATCTGCGGGGCCAAATGTTTCTCTACAACCCGGCAAAGCCGCAGGGCGCCGAGGTGCTAATGACGGCAGCAAACGGAAATGCGCTGGTGACCGTCAATAAGATCGGCCGCGGCAAAGTCGTGTTCGTTGCCCTGCCGGACTATCTGGGTGAAGACGAACGCCTGACTCCGTTGGTCGCGCACTTGCTGGTCCATCTTGCGGCTGATGCGACACCTATCCATGTCGACGGAGATGTCGAATATCTCGTCAATCGCAACTCACGCGGCTGGGTCGTCACGCTCTTTAATGACAACGGTGTCTTCAAACCGCAGCAGGGTTTATCGCAAGTCGATCGCAGCGCCGCAGTTCAGGTGAAGCTGTCTTTGCGCGGCGCGCCAGTGCTCAGTGCGAATGACTGGACATCTGATCAGGCGATCGCGATTCAAAAACAACTCAATCAGCCTGACACTGTGACTGTTAACATCGCGCCCGGGGGTGTCGCGGTTGTTGAGTTGGTGACGGCGCGTTAACATAGCGCTTCCAGTCAAAATCAAATGGGCAACAAAATAGCGCGCAGATTCTTCATTAGCGGCGATGTGCAGGGAGTCGGGTTTCGTTTCTTTGCGCAACGTGCGGCCGCCCGTCATCAAGTTGTGGGCTTCGTGAAGAACCTGGAAGATGGGCGCGTCGAAGCGTTAGCAGAAGGTCCCGCGCAGAGTGTGGAAGCCTTCCGAAACGAGCTGGCCACGGGTCCGCGTTTTTCTTCAGTTGGCTACCTTGAAGAACTCCATCTCGAGCCGTCGGGGAGGTACTCGTCGTTTAGGATTGAACAGTGATCTGTTTGTCATTGGACATTTGACATATATCATTTGTTATCGGCGTCACCGTTCAGTATTACTCTTAAGACGAACGAGATCGGAAATAACAAATGAAACATGTCAAATGACAAATGGAAAATGATTGTTGGACTCGCTGTATACTGAAACATCGTCGCAAGCATCATCGTAACAAACACTCACATGGATGAATCCAAACCCACCCTGGTCCTCAATCACGTCCGCAAGAGTTTCGGCGACTTCACCGCGGTGAGCGATCTCAGCTTGCAGGTGAGGCCCGGGCGCGTCTTCGGATTGATTGGTCCAAACGGAGCCGGCAAGACCACCACTATTCGCATGATCGTCAACATCACGGTTCCTGACTCGGGCACTGTTGAGTTGCTGGGCCAGCGAATGACGACCGCCTTGCAGGATCGCATCGGCTATCTACCGGAAGAGCGCGGCCTTTATAAGAAAATGAAAGTCGGTGAGCAGCTTCGGTTCTTTGCCGAGTTGAAGGATGTGACCGGCAAGGAAGCCGACGCGCGCATCGATAAGTGGCTCGCGAAGCTCCAGCTCACTGATTGGAAAGACAAGCGAACCAAGGAACTGTCGAAGGGCATGCAGCAGAAGGTCCAGTTCATCACTGCGGTGATTCACGATCCCGATCTGTTGATTCTCGACGAACCGTTCTCCGGATTGGATCCCGTGAATGTCGACATAATGAAAGACACGATCCTTGAGCTGCGCAACGCCAACAAGACCATTATTCTTTCGACTCATCAGATGGAGATAGCGGAAAAACTCTGCGATGACGTCTGCATGATAAATCGATCGCATAAAGTCCTGGACGGCAAGCTGCGTGAGATTCGCCGGAGCTTCTCTCGTAACGCGGTGGCTTTGCAGTTCGAAGGTGATGATGGATTACTAAACGATCCGGAACTGGTGGCGAGTATGCGCCACGTCGGTGAGGACCTCGAAGTGCTGCTCGGGCCGGGCGTGAGCCCGCAATCATTACTGAAGCGTCTTGTCGATTCAGGTGTAGTTATCCGCAAATTCGAATTGGTAGAGCCGACCTTGCACGACATCTTCATCGAAAAGGTGAGGGAAGCGGCATGAAGAAACTTTTCGCAGTCGTCAAACGCGAATACATCCAGCGCGTGCGCACGAAGTTCTTCGTGATCGCCACGGTCCTTGGGCCGCTGTTGATGGCCGCGTTCACGGTTGTCCCGGCCTTGCTGATGGGGATGAAATCCGGCGGTCCCACCCGCGTCGTGATCATCGATCAAACCGGCAAAGTGTACGCGCGCGTCGCCAAAGAATTGCAGACCGGCAGAGAGCGGCCGGCTAAACGTGAGACGCCGCGTCCGACGACGCAGCCGGCGGTAGGGCCGGGCGAGTCACAGGAACAGCTTAAGCAAGCGGGCCGCATGACCGAAGCGAGCTTTGTCGTCGAAGAGGTACGCCTCGGTGACCGCTCTCTCGAAGATGTAAAGAAGGATCTCGAATCAAGAATCCAGAGGCATGACATTGATGGCTATGTGATCTTGCCGCCGGACTTGCTCAAAGATGGACGGCCTGAATTTCGGGCCCGCAATGCCGCCGATCTCTTCACCAAAGAGACGATTGAAAGTTCTATTAGTAAGGCGGTGCGGAGTCAGCGTTTGGTGGATGCCGGGATCAAAGAGGAAGCAGTTCAGCAGGCCTCTGAGCCGGTGGATCTGAAGCCCATCGGCGAAACGGGTCAGGAAAGCAAAGGCGAAGGCAGCTTCTTTTTTGTCTTTGGATTGGGTTTGTTGATTTACATGAGCACGCTTCTATATGGGCAGGTCGTCCTCGGAGCCGTGATTGAAGAAAAGGAAACCCGAATTGCGGAGATACTTTTTTCTTCAATGCGATCGTTTCCGCTGATGATGGGGAAGCTGATCGGCGTCTCGCTGGTCGCCTTAACCCAGATGGGAATTTGGGGGGCAGCGTTTCTGGCGTTTTCAGCCTGGGCGGCTGGTGGCTCGTCAATCACTTTGCCACACGTGCCGCCGATGGTGTTCGTGTACTTCGGCGTGTTTTTCCTGATGGGCTATTTCATCTACTCAACGGTGTACGCGGTTGTGGGCTCGATGGTGACGACGACCCAGGAAGGCGGGCAACTCGCCATGCCGGTAGTCCTGATGCTGGTCGCGGGTTTCTTCCTTTCGTTCAATATCATCCGTAGTCCAAATTCCAGCCTCGCTTTTTGGGCGTCGATGTTTCCGTTTTTTGCTCCAATCACGATGCTGGTTCGCATCGTGACTGAGACGCCGCCTTTGTGGCAGATCGTCTTGTCTCTGGTGATCGGTTTTGCCACCGCCATAGGATTGATTTGGCTGGCATCGAGAATCTATCGCATTGGCATGTTGATGACTGGCAAGAAAGCGACCATCCCGGAAGTCATGAGATGGATCAAACAGTCGTAGTGATTCGCTCGTTTTTGATCAGATTCTTTCTGGCGCACGTTTTCGGAACTCTGACAGGCTGATCTCAAGATTCAAGATTCAAAATTCCAGATTCCATAGTTCAGATTCCATAATGCCGATCGAGATCGAAAAAAAGTATCGCCTCACAAAACAGCAGCGAAGCGCGATCGAGCGCTGCATGCGCGACCTGTCGCTCGTGCCGGGCGAATTGGAACATGAAGAGAACACAATTTATCGCGGCGGGCATTTAGACAAACCGGGCTCAGCGCTCCGCCTGCGTCGTGTTAATGGGGCGTCGAAGTTGACCTTCAAACAGCGGATGCCGAGCAAGTCCGCGATCAAGCACCAGCAAGAGGAGGAAGTCGCCGTCGCCGATGCGGACGCGATGGCGGCAATCCTGGCTGCCCTGAACTTTCGGCCCGGTCTGATTTACGAAAAGCGGCGCACGCGTTGGCAAGTCGGCAAAGCCAAGGTCGTGATTGACGAACTACCTTTCGGTCTATTCATGGAGATCGAGGCGCCGGTCAGAGAGATTAAGCGCGTGGAGAAGATTCTTGGCGCGGAAAAGATTCCAGCCGAAATGGAGACTTATCCGAGCTTGACTCGTCAATTCGGAGTTGAGCGGCGCGGAGTGATTGAAGCGAGGTTCGGGTCAGCAGGCCGGCGATCAGGGAAAGCTCGTAAGTGAGTATCACGTAAGCCCTCCCTAACGGTCGGGCTTCCGACACTTCAGTAATCTCTCTCGTGCACGTCAACTCTTTGAATCGAAAACACGACCCGCATAGTCTCTGCCCGGCGATCCACCGAAGCGGGCACAAAAGCCGCATCCTGTCGCAAAGCCCTCTCGAAATCCTGGAGCATGCGCCGGTCGCGTGGCGCTTGCATGACGTTGGCAAGTGACGCAGAGCCGTTGGTAAACACGTCGGCGACAATCATCATATCGTCCTGACCCTTGGCGCTCTCGTGAAGTTCGCGTGGCTCCCAACTCAGCATCGCTAAAGCGCCGCCGGGATTCAGGCTCGGCGACTCAGTGTTATAAGGCGTGCGCAGCGCGGCATAACTCTCCGGCGAAATCGGCTTGGTGATGTCGTATATATCGTATCCGGCCACGCTCAAATCATTCGGCACAGTGGTAAGCTGCACTTGCTCGAAGGCCAGCGTGGCTTCGCGCAACGCAATCATGTGCGGACGCAAGGCGGCAAACACGGCCGTAAAAATAATTATCGAGGCGAATGAACTAAAGGCATAACGCATCGGGCGAGGTTGCAGCCACTTCAGAGCCCAATCATTAACTGCATCCATCGTGGTGGCGTTGCGACGCGCCCGCCGCTCGGCCGCTTTAGCGGCCAGGGCCGAATTGATCGCCGGAATTAAATCCGCCGGCGGTACGGGCGTCGAAAGCATCGCCAGATTGCTGCGCAGATTTCGTAGTTCACCGACGTGTGCCCGACAGACGGGACACACTTCCAGATGCTGATAGACAGTCAAACGCTCGTCAGCCGTCAGGCCATCATCAACATACAGCGAAAGCGATTGTTGAATGTAGTCACAGCTCATAGCATTGCCAATTTTCGATTGCCGATTGCCAATTGCTTCCTGCCGTTCTCCTAAGTGCTGATGCCAAATCAAAATCGGCAATCGGCAATTGGAAATCAAAATGCCGCGAATGGCTCGCCAACCCCGCGCCCTGGTTTGAACTCAGCCTGGGAGCGAAGCGCTGCGGTTGTTGCTGGCCACGTTACTAACGCTCCCCTCGGCTGACTGCCCGGCCCTGCTTCCTACAGTAGTCACGTCGACCCAACTTGGCACCGAGTTTTTGTGACGCCGGGGCAGGCGAACCATTCGCATTACAAAGATCCTTCTAACTGATGCCGCAGCTCCAATCGCCCGCGAGAGATGCGCGACTTCACGGTTCCAATGCTTATTTGCAGCGTCCGGGCGATCTCTTCATAACTGAATCCTTCGACGTCGCGCAAAATAACGGCCTCGCGATAAGATCTCCGCAAACCTTGAAGGGCCTCGCGCAATTGCGCTTCTCGCTCATGCGCCAGGGTTTCCTGCTCGGGACTCGGCGAATTGTCGCTCGGCAGCGTTGCCGCGAGAGGTTTATCTCGATGCTCATCGGTCGCATCAAGCGAAACGGTCACATCGCGCTTTCGCCGCCGCCACCAGCGCCAACGATTTCGCGCTTGATTAATGGCGATGCGGTAGATCCAGGTTTTCAAAGACGAGTCGCCGCGAAACCGATCAATACTTTGGAAGGCTCTCAGAAAAGTCTCCTGAGTCAGATCACGTGCCTCCTCGGCGTCGGTCGTCAGCCGGTATAGCAGCGCATAGACATCACCCGAGTGCTCAGCGACCAGGCGCTCATAAGCCAGCGCATCGCCACGCCGCAATTTTTCAAGAAACTGATCTTCCGAAGGGCTGCGCAGATCAATCTCTGCTGCCGAAGCAACAGTCTCAAGATTTGCATGCCCGCGGAGGGCGATTTGCTCTCCGTAGCTCATACGGCACTCCCCCGATCGAGAAGTACGCAAACCGACGTGCGACGTTCCTTCCCGCACTGCCGATGACTTAGACAGCCGGTAGCTCCGGTTTGTTCCCGTTTAATGCTGTGAAAAAAGATTCGCACGTCCACTCTTCTTTGATGATCGCGGGCCCGGAGGCGTTGCGGATGTAGCGCTCGCTTGACAACATCGTGAGCGGTCGCTAAATTCGCTGTTTCTGCGATCATACACCAAATTGAACGCAGTTCACTGTGCATTCTTGCAAGGGGAACTCGGTTGGCTAAATACAAAAAAAAGCGCGCCCGCGAACTGAAACACGATCGGTTTCGCGACGCCACAATGTTGGTGGCCGACCGGCTGGCTGATCGCGTCGCCGGCCGTCGGACCCAGGTCCTATACGGCTTAATTGCCCTGGTGGTCATCGCGATTGGCATTTACGCGATTGTCCGCTGGCGGCACAAACATGCTGAGGAAGCCCAGGCTGCCATGGGCCGGGCCATCGTCATTAACGATGCCGATATCGCACCCGCAGCTCCACCGGGATCGACAGACCCCGTCTTCACCAGCCAGCAGGAGCGGTCGGAACGCGCGATTCATGAGTTCCAAAAGATCGCCGGCAAGTATGGCGATCCCTATCGCACTGAAGCGCAGTACTTTATCGCTACCAATGAGCTTGTGACCGATCGCTTGAAAGCCGAGACTGATTTGCAGAACCTGGCGAACGGAAGCGGCGATATAGCGGTGCTGGCGAAATTTGGTTTGGCCCAGGCAAAAGAATCCGACGGCAATCTCGATCAAGCTGCCGCGCTTTACTCTGATATCACGAAAACGAATTCTCCCGTGGTGACGCCCGACACCGCTAATCTCCGACTCGCGATTGTGTACAACAAGCAGGGAAAGAAAAAAGAAGCCGCGGACATCCTGTTCAATATGGTCTCAGCGGCACGCAATGCGAAAGACAAAGATGGAAAGCCAATTCCTGAGTCGGGAGCTTCGCGCGCAGCCGCACAGGAACTTTTGAAAATCGATCCCGCGCGTCAAGCGCAACTGCCTCCGCCTCCCTCGCCTCTTGGACTCTCATTCTGAGATTTCAGAATGGACAATCTCGCGCATTCTTTGGTTGGCCTGACTTTAGCGAAGGCAGGCCTCGACCGACTCTCTCCATACGCCACAACCGTCAGCGTGATTTCCGCAAACGCCGCCGATGCAGATTTCGTGTCGCTGTTGGGCGATCGTTGGACCTTACTCCAGTATCATCGGGGCATAACGCACTCGGTCGTGGGCACGATCGCAATCGGTATTTTGATTCCGGCGTTCGCCTACGCCATTGAGCGGATCGTATCGAGCATTCGCAAGCGCGCGCCGCGTATCCGCTTTCGCGGTTTGTTGCTGGCTTCGATGGTCGCCGCTGCAACTCATCCGGTGATGGACTGGACGAATAATTATGGCGTGCGGCCGCTGTTGCCCTGGAGCGGACGCTGGTTCTATGGCGATCTCGTTTTCATTGTCGATCCCTACATCTGGCTGACACTCGGCGCGCTCGCGTTCCTGATGACGAGCAACAGTAGGCGGAAACTCTTCGGCTGGTCGTTTATTGGCTTGATCGCGACCCTCGTGGTGGTCGCCGGCAGCCGTCAGAGCGGTGCGGAAGCCGGCGCCGTGAAGATCGCGCTGGTTGTGTGGACTATCGGATTGCTATGCACGATCGGTTTGCGAGTTTTTGGCGTCCAGCGAAAAGTCGGTCAACGAACCGCTCTGACCGCGCTCGCGCTCCTGATGATTTATTGGGTAGGGCTCGGGTTCGCCCATCGCGTCGCCGCCGCAGACACACTTTCGATCGCCAACAGCATCGCAGCGCTGCACAACGAACGAGTGACTCGCGCCGCGACCATGCCGAGCGAGGCAAATCCGTTTCGCTGGCAATCAGTCGCTGAAACGGATGCAGCAATCTACACGTTCGCGGTGTCCCTCGTGAACGATGGCACGGATATCAACAAAAGTGCGGTCGCTAGATTTGAAAAGCCGGCAGGTCTGGAGGCGCAGCTTGTCTCGGTCGCTGAGCGGGATCGACGCGCGCAGGCGCTGCTCGGGTTTGCCCGCTTTCCGCTGGCGCGGGTCAATACCGACAATTGCGTCGGGCAAGCCCTCGTTCAATTCGCTGATTTACGTTACACTGAACCAGGCCGTGGCCGAGGAAACTTTTCAGTAAATATTCCTGTTGATTGTCCCAATCGATAGCATTTTGAAAGACTCATCACAAACGCAGTCGCTTAAGGAATGGGCGGGAAGGGGCGAGATGGATAAGCCCTCGAAAGCCAGGAAGCTGGCTTCCGTTCGGATGTCATCCGGCGGCTATCTGGCGATCGCCGCGGTCATGACGTTCGCAGCGCTCATTTGCCTGCGCACTCATCGAGATCTGGCGGCGCTGATTATCGCCTTCGCCACCTGGACCATCATGCCGGCGCTCATGCTAACGGACCGATTGACGTTCGACGGCTCACGGCTTAGACGGACCGGCTTGAGCCGTTTCGGGCCGCGCGTACTTTTCAATCGATCGCTGGACGTTGCGGTAGCAGACATCGAAAGCGTTGAAGTCACCAGCATGCGCACGCTGCGCCGCGGCGGCAACGTTCGGTATCGGTACCGCGTTGATATTGGGGCGGGCGACGCTTCCATCACATTTTCGTCTGGTCGAAACTTCCGCCGAATGGTTCACGAGCTCCTGCCGCGAATCGCCGAACACAAACTTGACGCCCGTGCTTGCGAGTTGCGCGACCATCTTGTGGAGTTGAAGGTAGTCCGCGCAGAAGCAGCGCGACTCGGAATTGCCTCAGCCTCGGTTTTGGACAACACGAAAGAAGCCGAGCGAAGGATCGAGAAACACCGGCGTGACGGGTCTTCGGATTCGTCCGAAAAAGATCCGGAGCGAGCGGCGCTGCTGCGCAGATGCGCGAATGATCTACGAATGGCCGGTTGCCTCAAACAGTCTGCCGAAGCCTTCCGGCGATCGTTACTGATTGCGCCGCAAGACGGACGGATGATTTACGAATATGGGCGTCTGCTGAAATCTCAGGCGTCGGCCTTTGGCAACGCGCGTTTGTTGGGCCGCGCGTGCGCAGCTTTGAAGCTGGCGTCTATGCGCGCACCGAATGAGGCGCGATTGTTGGAAAGAATTGGCGAGAGTTTTCTCGAGTATTGTGATCCCGCACGCGCCTCGAAGATATTTCGCCGCGCCCTGGAGGTGGATGAAAACTCTTATCGCGCGCAGGTTGGCCTGGCCGAAGTTGCCCTGAGCGAGGGGAAACTCGCGCATGTGATTCATCATTACAATGACGCCGTGAGGATTGCGCCCGACAAGGCTGTAGCGCGGCTCGCGCGACGCGAGGCAGATTATTATTCACGTCTGAATAATGATGAAGACTATTTGGCTGCTGAATTGCGCCGCATGAATTGGTTGGAAGGCGCCGGTAGAATTCAGCGCGTGACTGCGCGTTTGAGCTTCGCCGCCTTGCTAATTGCCTTGATCGGTTCTTCGGTCGATCAAGTCGTCGCAAGTTTAGCGTGGGCGCTCGCTTCGTCTTCCGTCATCGCCTGGTCAGGCTCTCTGATATTCAGAAAGTTTCTAACAACTCGCGGGCGGGTCCCGAGCGACGCGTGACCTGGCTCAGCCGAATTCCGGTTTACCTTTATCCAATTTACGTTTAGAGGCGGGCTACTG
>DNNE01000077.1:40661-53948 GCA_003487805.1 Blastocatellia bacterium
GCGGTAGCCCGCCTCTAAACGATGCTACGGAAATTACGTCGTCGCTTCCTTTGCCTGATCTTTCTTCGAAGTCCGCGATTTTGTAGTGCCGCGCTTTTGGCTCGTAGGCTTCGGCGTCACCGTCCGTGACTTTTGTTCGGCGGCTGAGGCCACCGCTTCGGTTCTCGCCGGTGGCGGATTCAAAAACGCATCCCAGCGATAGCGTGCCTGCTCAACCCGTTCATTCAATCGCTTGAAAACCAAACTCGTGACGGCTTCGGTTACCCACTCGTGATAGAACGGGCCGACTGATTGCAGCTCCGCGTCCGGCGCAGGATTCATGAAATCAATCGCGTAAGGCACGCCGTCCTTGATCGCGAACTCGACAGTGTTGATGTCGTAACCAAGTGCTGAACAAAGCGTGCGCACGTCATGGACCACGCGCGCTGTCAGCTCCGGCGAGAGATAATTCGGATCATAGACGTACTGTTCGCCGGAAAGGTAAGGCTTACGCGGATCATAAGCCATGATCATTACTTCTTCCTGCCCGATGCAGTAGCAGCGAACGAATTGATCGAACTCGACAGATT
This sequence comes from Blastocatellia bacterium, assembly GCA_003487805.1. Classification (GTDB taxonomy): domain Bacteria; phylum Acidobacteriota; class Blastocatellia; order Pyrinomonadales; family Pyrinomonadaceae; genus UBA11740. The sequence continues at coordinate 41,231 of DNNE01000077.1, forward strand.
CTTGCAGTGTCATGCACAAGGTTCCGGTCTTATCGTACTCGGCGATCAATTCTTCGATCGAGTTCACCTTAGAAACATTCTTCCAGCCCCCGCCGTCGAATGGTTTCATGAAGGCCGGAAAGCCGACGTAATCGACAATGGCTTGCCAGTCGAGCGGGAACTCGAGGTTGCGCAAGCTTTCGCTGACGATTCCCTGAATGTAATCCTTCTGCGGGAGCAAAACGGTTTTGGGGACCGCGACACCCAGCTTGCGCGCCAGCGAGTAATTAAAAAACTTGTCGTCGGCCGACCACCAGAAAGGGTTGTTGATGACAAGCGTTCCTTCGAGTGCCATGCGCTTCAGCGTTGCGCGATAGAATGGCACCTCGTGCGAGATGCGATCGATCGCCAGATCGTATTGCGGCGGCGCATCGAAACGAACGCCACCCAGCTTGATGTATTCGGCCACCACCGAGCCTTCGCTGCGTTCATTAATATTTTTAATCAGAGCTTCGGGAAAAGTTTTTTCGCGACCTACCAGAATGCCAACCTTCTTCATTGCCATACATTCCTCTCGTATCGTTATCGTTCTTCGGCGCTGCTCGTTGACGAAAAATGAGCTGCGTCGACATTGCCTCAATCAGCTTGTTTTTGTTTGGACTCTTAGTTAACGCGGTCGCCAACTGGTTTGTCAAACCAGGGTAACGCAAGCTGTCGGCCTGCGCGCAACCTTACCGTTCGCATTGCAAAAACCGAATTCGGATCGTCCCGGTAAAGCATCCCGATGCGCGGTCATTGCATCCCTGATACCACGAACTTTGTTTGCAAAGGCCTTGTGCTACAATCGCGACCAAGCGGAGTTGAATTCAGGTTTAGAAGTCAGAAGCAATCATGAGTTTTGAGAGAGCCCCTTTGCGATATTCAATATTGATGCCTTGTGTCGTCGTCGCTCTGTGCAGCGGTTTCGCTTTCACGTCATCGTCGCGCGCGCAGGAACCCAAAAAGGCTGAGCAAGCCAAACCGGCTGACCAAACCAAACCGGCTGAGCAACCCAAACGCGCCGATCTACCCAAACGCGGCGATCAACCGAAAGAAGTCACGGCGGAGCAAGTTGCCGAGAGCGTAATTATCATCGCCGGCAATGGCGCCGGGCGGGCGATGCTTACCCAGATCAGGAAAAACGGTCTCGAGCGCGGACGCGAGACGCACACGAGTGCGGATGGACGCGCCGAAGAAATTCGGTACGAGCTGCGCTTTGTTCATGGCGAGAAGCCGGACAAAGACAAAGTGCGCCTCGACAGCAAAACCCCTCAGGCTGAGTATTCTCTTGTCTATGGAGAAGGCCGGCTGTTCGGAATCATAAATGGCGCTACCTTTACGCCACGAGCGGACACCGCGGCTGACTTTATCGCGCAGCAGGCCCACAGCATCGACGCTTTACTTCGCTATAAAGAGTACGAATCGAAGGTGACGTCAGCCGGAAAAGACAAACAGCAGGGAATAGATCTCTACGTGATCGATTTAGTTGATAAGGCTGGTCGCAAGACGCGCTACTTCGTCAGCGCCAGGTCGTTTCGCGTTCTTTCGCTTGAATACGAAGAGACGCGACCTGGTTCTGCTACCCCGGTTAAATACACGAAGCGCTTTTATGATTATCGATTTGCGCAGGGCACCTGGGTCCCTTACCGCACAGTGCTCCTCGAAGACGGTAAGCTAACTGTCGAGACCCACATTTTGACAGTCCAGTACGGCGTTAAGATGGAAGACTCGCTGTTTCAGAATCCGGAAGCAGCTGCGTCATCCGGTAATCCGTAGCACGATGTTGTAAACAACTATTTAGCATTTGTCATTGGACATCTGCCATTTGGTCATCTGGATCGGCTGTGGCCCATCGTGCAACCTTAATTGCGCCCGCGTCCGTTATTCCTGCCCCAGCTTCCAGCGAATACTTCCAGCGCGCAAATCAGCAAATGACAAATGTCCAATGATAAATGTCAAATAACGGTCAGCAGGATGCCTGGCGAACCGCCGACAAGCTAACTTTCCGGAACTTCTTCCCAAAAACCGCGTGTCAATTGCCGAGGCCGTCGCGGGCCGAGGTATAATTTGCCAGTAGCGTTGTAGCGCAAGTCGCTAACTTGCGAAGCGGATAACAAACGGCGCAAATTAACAATTTGCGCCACAACGAGAGCCCTTCCTGCCCGATGAGAACGTTAAGTTCGATTGAGGACTTGAATTTCGCCGCGGCCATGCCGGCGCCGGTCGTAGTTCAGAAAGCGTCAGACCACGCTCTGCTGGAAGAGACGCTGGCGGGCGACGAGGACGCGTTTGCCGAACTGGTGAGGCGTTATCGAAATCAGATCACGAGTTATATCTATCGCATGACGAACGACTATGACGGCGCGGTTGATCTGGCCCAGGAAACGTTCCTGCGAGTTTACCGCGCGGCAAGTCGGTATCAGACGACGCATGCGTTTTCGACTTATATCTACCGGATTGCGACGAACCTGGCGATTAGCGAGCTGCGCAAGCGAAAGCGTCGCCGGTTGGTGTCGTTGACGGGATTGCTCACGTCGGGCCAGGGAGACGAAGTTCGAGATTTTGATGCGCCTGATGAAAGGCCTTTGGCGGACGCGAACCTCGTCGATACAGAGCAGCGGCGAGTTGTGAAGAAGGCGATCAGCACCTTGCCGGAAAAGTATCGCGCGCCGTTAGTGCTCCGCGATGTCGAAGGGAAGAGCTATGACGAGATCGCCGCGATTTTGCAAACGAGCGAGGGGACGGTTAAGTCGCGCATCAACCGCGCGCGAAATTTCTTGCGCGACAAGATGCGCCATTACGTTTAGGTGGTGAAAGCATGAGTGGGAAAGTTTGCCGCGAGATGCGGCGAGAGATCGATCAGTCCGAGTTGCGGCAGACCTTGAGCGCGGAGGCGGAAGCGCACCTCGCTGAGTGTGCTGCCTGCGCGGCATTTCGTGATGAGCGTTTCAGACTGCGCGAGTTGATTGGCGCGCTGGAACCGGTGGTTGCTCCGGCTGATTTCGACGTGCGCCTGCGCGCGCGTATCGCCCGGGAACGCGACACCCATCAACAACCTTTCATTTTTCGTCTCGTTATGAGCACGCCCGCGATCGTGGTGGCGGCGGTGTTGGTGTTGGTTGTAGGAACTATTGTGTTTATGAATCAGAGAAACCGGACGCAGACTCCGGCGATTGCATCGACTAACGAAAACAAAGGCACAGTTCCGGTCACTATTGTTCCGGAGTTCGCCGTGAAGACCGGCGTCTCGCCAGTTAATGGAACCGAAGACCCGAGCGTAAATGCGCCTGAGGCTCCGCGACGCATCAATGTAGCTGCGAGGAGCAATACAAAGAGTGGACCAGCGACGAACTCCATACCGGAAGTGTCTGACAGTATTGTTAGAGCTGCTCAATCGTTTCAGTTGGCTCCCGATCGCGCCGGCGAAGTATCTCTGACTGCGCCGGTCAAGCCTATGGTCGTGACCATGTACGACGAGCGCGGCGGCTCGCGCAAAATTCAGTTGCCGCCGATCAGCTTTGGTTCGCAACGGCTGACGGACAATCGCACGCCGGTGAGCATGACGAATACCCGAGATTGGTAAAGGCATTACGAGAAATCATGAGCAAGACGATTTCATTTCGCATTTCAACCTTCACGATGATCGCGGTAGCGTCCGCGGTGACGGCGATGTCACAAACGCCCGCGTCCACCACCCCGGCTACACCGGCGGCGGCCGTACAAACACTTTCGCCTGAGCGACCGCAGCGCAGACCAACTCGTCCGGTTCCGGCGCCGCCCGCGCGCGTGACGGTCGTCCCGAATCAGACACCGGTTGCTCCCCAGGTAGTAACCGTGGTGCATCGATTGACCGGTGTGAAGCTGCTCCGCTTGTTGCAGACGCAGGTTGGCGAGAACAGCATCATCGAAACAGTCGATCCAGAGTCTTTGAGGACGGATGCTCATGCCAGCATCATTGCCGGCTGGGCACTCGATGATGGCAAAACGATCGCCGCGCGACTGCCGCAGGTGTTTGCGGAAATCGAGATCACGCAATTCGCTGAGACCCGCGCGCAGGGGCAGCTGCGGGCCGCGACACCGTTGCCGCTCATGTTCGCGCCACCGCGAATTGAACCTGACCTGACGGTAATCACCGGCAATGGACAAAAATTCCGCGCGCACTTGATCGGTCTCGACGGCGAGACCGGATTGTCGGTGCTGCAAGTCATTGGCATCCTGCCGCCGTCGGCGCCAATCAAGGCGAACGAGTTGACGACCGGCCAGAGCATTCAAATCTTTGCGCCGGAACCGTTACCACGGGAACCTGAAACGTTGTCACGCAATACGTATGTAAAGCTCGGAGCGATCGATGCGACTATCGCGACGCTCGCCCAGGCCAGTTCCGAACCTCCATACAAGCTGACCGTGAATGGTGCCAGGTTTTCGCCGCAGGTAATCGGTGGCATTGCGTGCGATCGATTGGGCAACACTCTGGGCATTGTCGAATCAATCGATGGAGACAGGGCAAGCATCCTGTCCGCCCTCACAGTCCGGGCAGCAACCCAACGCGTCCTCGCGCGACAGTCGAGCGTCCCGCGGCCGTTGTTGGGCGTGCGCGGCGAGCCGATCGGACTTGCGGCCCGTGCCGGTTTGTTGGCAAATGGCTGGCGCGAAGATCAGGCCAGCGATTTGATCAAAAATGACATTGGAATTCTGCTGATGTCGGTCGCGCCGAGGACGCCGGCCTCGCTCGCAAAGCTGCAAGCCGGCGACGTCATCATGCGCGTCAATCAGAAAGATGTGAAGAGTTCGGAAGAATTTTCCAACTTGCTAGGGCGGGCCGGCAGCGGCGAGCAGGTTGAATTTACCGTGAAGCGACCTAATGCTGCGGCGCCCTTCGAAGTACCAGTGACACTTGGCGGTTCTCTGGTTCCGACGTTTGAGTGGACGGTGGATGTTTCTGATGCAGCCACGCCGTTCCTCGGCTTGCAGAGATTGGGCCTTCACACGATTGGACTCACCACAAAAGCAGCGTTGGTATTCGGCGCGCAAAAACGCGTCGATCGAAACGGAGCGCCGATTAATGGGCTGATCGTAGTCGCGGTAAGGCCTGAGAGCGCTGCGGCCCGCGGCGGCATCCGCGAAGGCGACGTGATCGAATCAATCGATGGGCGCACGATTGGGGCCGGCGCCTGGACGATGGCCCCCGCTTTCACGCGCCAGAAGAAACATACGGTTTCAATTGTTCGGGATCGGGAGAAGAAGCAGATCGTTTTGGAAGTGGAAGAGTAGTTTCGGATTAATTAACCACAGAGGACACAGAGAAAATCTAATCAGCCACGAAAAGGCACAAAAAGCACAAAAGGGTTATCAACAGCGACTGTGGTTTCCCCTTTCTCGTTTGTGCCTTTTGTGCATTTTCGTGGCTGATTCTTTTGGCTCCCTCTGTGACCTCTGTGGTTAAAATCCCACCACATCAATCAATCTGAAAACTCAATTTTTGTGTGGCGCTGGCCTTCGCCAGCCGATCGATGACGGTCACTTGCAAGAGGTAAGCGCCAGGTTGCAGTCCGCTTAACGAGACATCCGCGGCATAAGGAACGCGCTGCATATCCGGCGCGCCTTCGCTTTGAATCTTATGCAAAGGCGTGGTGATTACGGGTTCATTGTCGCGAAACACCTGAACCTGCACCGCGAGATCCGGCGCCGCCACAGTCGTGGCGCTCGCGGGAATTCGGTTACCACCCGCCGGGTCGGATAAGGGAGAGGCCGCAGCATTGGTGGCCGCATTATAAATAAAGGTGAGAAACCGCAGAGAAGATGAGCTCGCAAAATGATGGTCCACATTCACGATTACTTGACGGACCGCCGGCGGTTGCTGCGGCTCCTTCGAATTCGGATCGACGGGCTCGATTTGGTTCTCAGGTTTCTTCTCTCCAATAATTAAGCTGCTCAACGTCAATTCTTTGTTGGCGACATTTGGAATTTCAATCCATTGATAGGCGCTGCCGTGCTTGCCTGTCTTCACATCCACCGCGGCGACGCGAACTTGATAAAGCCCGGGCTTAACGAGCGCGAAGTGATTATAAAAAATCATCTCCGGCGGCTTGCCGTTGGGATTATTTGCGGACGCCTTGATCGTGAACCGCTTATTGAAGTTGCTGACAGATTTACCCTGCGCGTTTAAGACGAGACCTGCCATATCCAAAATCGCCGTTGGTGTATCGCCCTGCGGTTCCAGCTTCAGCGAATCGGTGCTGACCTTGATCGACGTGGTCAGCGTCCCGCCGTATTGGGCCGTGTCGCGAAAGTTCAGCGAGATGGCCACCGGCATCGCACTTACTGGATACTGCTTGCTCAGCACCGCGTTGATTTCGTCTGTCGGTGTCTTGCGAACCGGCAGCGGCTCATTTTCTTTCTTCTTTGCTGTTTCCTCAGGTAGCTCGCCAAAGCCGCGCCGGAAACGAACCACGAGATCCGGACGGCCGACAACGCTGACTTCAATGCGGCGAAACTTTGGGTTGCGTTGCTCTTCAGTCTCGGGACGCCACGCCAACAGGTAATAGGTCGAGGTTTCCTTCAGAGCCGTCGTGACGGCCGTCGGCATTGAATTGGTATTAAAGAAAGCGCGCCCGCCAGTGTCACTGGCCAACGCGTTCATCCCATCCTGCGTCGCTCTGACGTCACCCATGTTCGCCCGCGTAACTACACCCATCGGATCGGCCATCACCGGATTAGCAGCATCAGGAAGACCGGCGCCCAAACCCCGAGCGTCCAGCGAGTAGATGACCACGCCCGACCGCGAAGCTGCATGAGTGATCTGCTGCAAGCGAGTAAGATTCTCGGACCTCTTTGCGTCGAGCAGGAAACCATCAGAGACAAAGAAGACAATCTTGCGTCCTGGCAGCGCCGACGCCAGATTGATGAATCCTTTTAAAGTGCTGAACGTTCGCGTGGTAATCGATTCTCCGTCGGTGAGCAGCGCTGAGGCCCGCGCTCTGATTATTTCGGCTGCTCCGATAATTCCGGCTTCTGTTATTGGTTGGCCCTCATATTTGAGGAGTTCTTCAGCAAAGAACTTCAGCAGGTCAGTGTCGTGTTGCTCAATGACCAAAGCCTGGTAATCCGTCATCGGGGGATACTCAGCACTCTGTAGTGTCGCCCGCAGTGATCGCAGACGATCGGCCGCGGAGTTCAAAACGGTCTTGTTATCGGTGAGCTGTTGCAGAAATCCAAGTTGTCCGGAAGCAGATGCGATCTCTGCCTGATCGTTCTGCTTCATCTGCTGATCGATAAACTGCTTCAACATCCGGCGCGTGTAAGTAGCGCTGCCCGGCGAAAGATGCAGGTCATCGATAAAGAACATCACCGTGCGTCCGCGATCGAGCGGCACGGGCACGCCTGGACCATTCACTCCACTTCCGCGAGCCGCGGCCAGCTGCGCTTCTTCGCTGCGGCTGCCGGCCGCGAGACGATCAAAAAATGAGATATCGCGCTGCTTGCCTTCGACTTTCAAAACGAACTGATCGCGCTTAAGGTTGTCGACGAAGTTCCCCTGCTTATCAAAAACCATGAAATCCGACTGCACCAGATCGGTATTAACGCGCAGTACTTCATCCGGCTTTTGCTGCGCACCGGTGGGGAACGCAGCCGCGGTACAAACGGCAATGAAGGTGATGATGCGCTTAACGAAACGGGCGGTTCGCATGGCAAGCACGCTTTCGCTTTGGTGAACGTTTGGGGAAACGGAAAGATCGCCGGAGATGATATCATGAGCGGCTCTGATAACGTCATACGAATGGCCGCACATAAGGACGATGGACGAACTCAAAAAACTAATTCGCGAAGTGCCGGACTTTCCAAAGCCGGGCATAAACTTTTACGACATCACGACGCTGCTGAAACAACCGGAAGGACTGCGGAAGACGGTCGATGCGCTGGCAGCTGAATTTGAAGGAATGAAGATCGATACCGTCGTGGGGATCGAAGCGCGCGGATTTATCTTTGCACCCGCCCTGGCTTATCACCTGAACGCGGGATTTGTTCCCGTGCGCAAGCCGAAGAAATTGCCCGCCGAAACTGTTTCGATCTCTTATGACCTGGAATATGGACAGGACACTCTGCAAATCCATCGCGACGCAATTGGCGATGGTCATCGAGTGATCATCGCTGATGATCTGCTGGCGACCGGCGGAACTGCGCGCGCGGTTGTAGATCTCGTCGAAGGACTTGGCGGAAAAGTCGAAGGCCTGGTGTTCGTGGTGGAATTGGAATTCCTGCCGGGCCGAAAGAAGTTGGAAGGCTACGACGTTCGATCTCTAATCAAGTATCAATCGTGAAGAATTTGATCATTGGTTCATTGGATCATTGATTCAATGGAACAATGATCAAATGATCAAATGAACCAATGAACCAATGAATCAATGAATAAATCATACGAGAGATTTCAACCACCCAAACGGGTCCTCTTGGGGCCGGGACCTAGTCCGGTTGACGATCGGGTCTTGAGCGCCATGGCGGCGCCAGTGCTGGGCCACCTGGATCCGCTCTTCCTGCAATGCATGGACGACGTGCAGGCGCTGTTGCGTTACGTTTTTGAGACTGAGAACCGCGTGACGGTTCCCATATCCGCAACCGGCAGCGCTGGGATGGAGGCTGCGCTGGTTAACATCATCGAACCCGGCGATGAAGTCGTGGTTTGCATCAACGGTGTGTTTGGCGAACGCATGCGCGACATCATCGAACGCGCCGGTGGAACGCCGATAGTTGTCGAAGCGAAATGGGGCGAGGCGATCGATCCACGCAAAATTGAATCAGCGCTCAAATCATCAAAACCGCGCGCCCTGTCTTTAGTTCATGCTGAGACTTCCACCGGAGTGCTGCAAGACTTATCGGGGCTCGGCGAAATGGCTCACGAATGTGGCGCGTTGTTGATTGTCGACGCGGTCACTTCGCTCGCCGGTCATCCTGTCGGAGTCGATCGCAACGGCATCGATATCTGTTATTCGGGAACGCAGAAATGCATCGGGGCGCCGCCCGGACTCTCGCCAATTACTTTCAATGAACGCGCGCTGGATCGAATTCGCTCGCGCAAATCAAAAGTGCAGAGCTGGTATCTCGACATCACGATGGTCGAGCGCTATTGGGGCGACGATCGTACTTATCATCACACGGCGCCCATCTCGATGAATTATGCCCTGCGCGAAGCTTTGCGGCTGATTCATGAAGAAGGATTGGAAGCACGTTGGGCGCGACACGAATTGAACCATCGCGCGCTGGTTGCCGGAGTCGAAGCGATGGGAATGAGCATGGCAGTTGCGCCGGAACAGAGACTCTGGAGTTTGAATGCCGTCAGTGTCCCCGAAGGCGTAGATGATGCGAAAGTCCGAGGACGACTGCTTGAAGAGAACATCGAAATTGGAGGCGGCTTAGGCCCTTTGAAAGGACGCATCTGGCGAATTGGCTTGATGGGTTCCGGCAGCACGCGTGAGAACGTCCGGCTCGTGCTCGACGCGTTGCATCGAGCATTGAATGCCGAAGGGTTCGAATGTCCGACCGGCGTCGAAGCCGCTGAAGCGGTCTATGAAAATTAATTTGGGGTCTCAGCCGAGTCGTAAGAAGATGCGCGACTTTGTAATCTTTTCTATCAGCACTACTTTATTGTACGAAGGCTACTAGTGTGATACACAGCGTGCATGACCTTCACGGACGACGAGCTGAAGGCTTTGCGGTTGCTTCTTCGGGAGGAACTGCAGGCTGAGATTCGGCCTTTCCGGAACGAGGTGGATAAACGGTTTGCCGAGGTCGCCACACAAATCGATGGCCTTTACCAGCGAGATGAGAAAAGAGAGCAGGAATACCGGTAATAACACCTGACTCAGCAACCCAACTTTCGTGTCTTTTCGTGATTCTTGGTTCGTGTGATTTCGTGGTCTGGTGTTCGTTGATTCGTCAGCAAAAAGCACACCACGAAAAAACACGAACACAAAACCAATTCACACGAAAACATAACGTCAAGCATCCGACAGTTCCACCCTCACCGGCTGTGAGTCATCTGTCGAAGCCGCTGAGAGTCAATACAACTAATCAGACGTTTTCGCGATTTCGATTTGCCCGCCAATTGACGCGGGCATCTTTGATGGAGGAGGCTCCGTCTCCTCGCGCAGGACGCGGGCCACACGTGGTTTAAGCCAGAGCAACGCGAGCCCGGCAGCAATTACGTTGCAGAGTACCGCGCTCCAGAATACCGGAGTCCACGAGCCGGCCTTAACCATCAGCCATGCCGCGGCGGGGCCTCCGAGAATTGAGCCGACACCTTTCGCCGTATATTGAATTCCGTAATTGGTGGTCGCGTGCTTGCTGCCAAAGATGTCGGCGATCGCGGCGGGAAACAACGAGTAGATGTCGCCCCACGCAAAGAACATCAAACCCGAAATGGCGATGAACCAGAATGGATGTCCAACCACGAGCGTCAGGATCGTAATCGTGATCGCTTCCATTACAAACACGATGGCCATCGTGTCGTAGCGTCCTATACGATCCGACACCCAACCAAAGAACGGCCGCGCTGAGCCATTCAAAACCTGATTCAGAGACGACGTCAGAGTCAGCACCGTGTAGCCGCCGAAGAGCGCGTACTTGTCATAGCCGTAGGTCACGCCGATCGGTTTCAGTTGCGCGGTCAGCATTAACCCGCTGGCCGTGACCAAAGTCATCATCAAATAAAGCAAGTGAAACGATTTGCTGCGCACCATCTCGCCCGGTGTGTAGTCGCGCGTTGACTGTTGTACCTTTGTCTTAACTTTCGCTTTGATTGCTTCCCATCCCGCAGGCAACCAACCCGTTGGAGGCATGCGCAGGAACTGCGCAGCTAAGAGCACGACCAATCCTTGCAGAATGCCAAAGACGATGAATGCGGTGCGATAGCCGTTGTGCTCGATCAAATAAGCGATAGGACGGATAGTTAGCGCCGTGCCGAATCCATAAGAACCTGCGACGACTCCGACACAGAGACCTCTTCGATCAGGGAACCACTTCATCGCGACCCCCACGCAGCCGCCGTAAACAGCGCCGGCGCCGACACCAGCAATCGCGTAGACAAGGTAAAGCGCCGGCAGGGAATTGACGCGCCCGGCTCCAATCCAACCGACAGCGACGAGTATGCTCGCGAGTGTAACGATCAGACGCGGCCCGAGCCGATCGATCAGATACGCGTTAATCGGGAACAGGACGGTTTGCGCGATGATGAAAAAAGTCAGGGTCCACTGCACCGCGTCCAGCGCCGCATGCATAGACCTGGTGATGTCGGTGGTGAAGAAAGTCCACGCGTATTGAAGATTCGCGATCGCCAACATTGCCAGGATGCATGGCAAAAGGATTGGCCAACGTGCAACCGCTTGGTCTTCTGAAGATGTAGCCATTTCTTATGCTTTAAATCTCAACATGGCTCGGGCCGCCCTATGTGCCAAAGGTCGCTTAGCTCCGTAGGAGCCGAATGTTTATAGCTCTACCGAAATCCTCATTGGCGAAGCTCCTTTAGGAGCGGAATGTGGCAGCTAATGTTCCTCTTATGTGGCTCCTAAAGGAGCGAAGAACTTAGTTAAGAGCTGCGTTGCTATAAATATTTCGCTCCTGGCGGAGCGAAGAAGCATCAGAAATATTCCGTTATAACCGGGAGGTTGCCCGGGTTGTATTTTGTGGACCTAATTCATGATGCCGCGCCTGCTGTTCCAGCAACTTCACGCACGCATAAACTGATTTCGTGTTTGGTAAAGCGACCCCGAGCTTCTCGCCAAGTTCGATCACGGCGCCGACGATCGCTTCCAACTCGGTCGGCTTCCCAGCTTCGATATCCTGAAGCATGGAAGTCTTGTGATGCCCGACTTCCTCTGCGCCTTTTAATCGCTGTTCGATTGAGACACCGATTTCGATGCCCAGTTTCTTCGCGACCGATTCGGCTTCGCCCATGATGGCAACGGCCAGCGCGCGCGTTTCCGCGCACTGAACAATGTCGATCAGCGTTGCGCGAGTCAGCGCGCTAATCGGGTTGTATGCGACGTTGCCCATCAGCTTGACCCAGATGTCGTGTCGAATGTTTGTGCGGATAGGAGATCGCAGGCCAGCTTTGATGAACGAGTCAGCGAGGCGACGACATCTTTCGCTTTTAGATCCGTCGGGCTCGCCAATCGCGAATCGAGTTCCTTCTAAATGCCAAACGATGCCTGGCTCGACAATCGAGGTTGACGGATAGACGACACAGCCGATCACTCGCGATGCCTCGATGTTCGCACTAATCAAGCCGCCGGGATCGACGCTTTCCAGTCGCGTGCCTGCCCATTCGCCGCCCTGGGCGTAGAAGTACCACCACGGAAAACCATTCTGGGCAGAGAGGACGGAAGTGTGCGCGCCAATCATTGGACGCAGGCTGGCCGCGATTGCCGGCACACTGTGTGCCTTGAGCGTGATGACGACGACATCAACTTCGCCGACGGTGGCCGCGTCGTCCGTCGCGGTTACCGGAACTTGAAAGTCTCCGATCTCTCCACGCACGCGCACGCCATGTTCCTGCATTGCGCGGAGATGTGCGCCGCGCGCGACGAGCGTAACGTCTTCGCCGGCGCGCGCCAGCATTGCACCAAGAAAAGCCCCGATTGCGCCTGCGCCGACGATTGCGAATCTCATAAAGTGAGTGATTTCGTTTAGAGTCGGGCTACTGCCCGAC
>DNNE01000077.1:54295-58191 GCA_003487805.1 Blastocatellia bacterium
GGTACCCCGCCTCTAAACGATCATTTGTTTGCGCCGGCAATTGCCGCCGCGACGTTACGCCTTTGAATCTTGCCCGTCGCCGTTCGGGGAATTGATTCCAGAATGTAAATCCTCGTCGGACATTTGAAGTCTGAGAGCGACGCGCGACAATGCGCGATCAACTCCTTCTCAGTCGCTTCCTCTTTAAGGACAACCGCCGCCGCGACGCCTTCGCCATAGACGCGATCAGGAATGCCAAAGCAGCAGGCTTCGGCAACTGATGGATGTCGCAACAGAGCTTCGTCGATTTCGCGTGGTGAAATTTTTTCGCCGCCGCGATTGATTAATTCTTTGAGGCGGCCAACCAGAGTTAGATAACCTTTGTCGTCCAGCGTTCCCTGATCGCCGGTGCGAAACCAGCCGTTTGAAAATGATTCCGCGTTGGCTTCCGCGTTTCCTTCGTAACCACTAAACACGTTGGCGCCTTTGATTGAGACTTCACCCACAGTGCCCGGAGGCAACAAGTTTCCTTTCTCATCAAGGATCGCGATTTCGACAGCCGTCCCTGGCCCAACAGATCCCGGTTTGCGCTCTAATGGGGGCAGGGGATTCGAAGCCATTTGATGAGCGGCCTCGGTCATTCCATAAGCCTCGAGCACCGGAGCGCCAAAAGTTGATTCGAGATCGCTCATCACCTGGGGCGCGAGTGCAGCGCTGCACGATCGAATGAAGCGCAGTTGTTCGGCGCCGGCGGGCCGCGTGCCTTTCGCTCTTGAGAGAAGCACCTGATGAATCGTGGGAACGGCTGAATACCACGATGCGCGTTGTTCTCTGACTGTGGACCAGAACGAAAGCGGATTGAATTTCGGCGGGACGACGACTGTGCCTCCGGTCGCAAATGTTGCCAGCGTCGAAGCCACCAAACCATGAACATGAAAGAGTGGCATGACGCAGAGCGAAATGTCCTGGCCGGTCAATTGATAAGTGTTGGCGACATTGCGAGCGGACGTCAGCACGTTTGCGTGAGAGAGCGGTACGCGTTTTGGCCGGCTGGTCGTGCCGCTGGTATGAAGAATGAGCGCGATGTCGTCGTTTGACGTTGCCGCGATGGCGGCCGCGCCATTCAGTCGCCCGGACGAATTGAATCGGACGCGACCATCGCCGTCAATAGATGCGTCGATGATCAAAATCTTGCCGTCGGTTGCGGCGGCTCTTGCTTCCTCGGAAGTATCTTTCGGCAGAATCAGCGCGCGCGCGCTTGTGTCTTCCAAATAGAATTTGAATTCGTCTCGGGTATAGGAAGGGTTGAGCGGCGCGGCGGTGCCAACAGTTGACGCGGCCAGAAACGACGCAATTACTTCCAGGCCATTCGGCAGCGCCATCGCAATGCGATCGCCCCTGTCCAGGCCAATTTCCGTGAGATATGCGGCGAGCTTATCAACCTGATCAGCGAGCTCCTGATAAGTCATCGTTCCGTTCAACGTATCAACGGCGGGATGCTTGCGCTCGCCGTTATCCAAGAGGCTTCGAATCATCATTCGCACACGAAGTTGATAGTTGAGAGTTTGAAAAACGGTGCGCAGCCTATCACAAAGACTGCTTAGTGGTCAGTAGTTACTGGTCAGTTACGGCAAACGATTTCATTCACTCGAGTGGTATGGAGGTCGTTGACTGCTCATATATAAGAGTGTGAAAACTGACCGTCACCCTCAGAGACGCGTAATCATCGCATTTACTATTCACGATTCAGGATTTACTATTCACTTCGATGTGCTCCCGTAGCTCAGTTGCATAGAGCGCTCGCCTCCTAAGCGAGAGGTCGCGCGTTGGAATCGCGCCGGGGGCACCAATAATATAGACCGGTTACTGAAGGTCGGCAGGTGAATCGTCCCCTCCAACTGAAAAAAACGTGTCCGTTCTGCGTCGGCCTCAATGTTAACTGGCCTTTTTACCTTGACCCCTAACCACCTAAATCCTTAGTGACCTGTGCTGTGGGTCCAGATTGAATAGAAGGCAAGAATCTGTAGGTCGGTTTTGCGCGTAGTTCGGCTCCCTTTTATCACCGGTTGGTGTGTCGGAGAAGTCATTGGTATTGCTTCGTTTGCTGGCTCCTATAATAAAGATGGCGCGACCTCACAGCTGGTAAAGAGCCACTTCCAATTGATGAGCCGGGAAGGACTCTGGATGGGTTCCGACACACTTGGAGTCACCGCCCACCCTTACGTGAGAAAAATAAATACAATTCGAGAGAAAGTGATTGTTCACAACAAATTTAGTTGACACCGACAATCGAAATGGGGTATTAGTCCTCCCTCTTTTGGAAGGCCGATCCATTTTCGGATGCCCATCCATTTCGAAAGGAATTCATCTTTCACAACGTCCAAGATTCCGACATGGACGAATAATTGATAGTTCCAAGGGTACTTATCGCAGATTTCTATTCGATGCCAGGAGAAAAGCCAATGAAAACCGTCAACACCTCAAACTTTTTCCTAAAGCGACTTAGGGCAATTATTCTCGTTGGGGTTTTCGCGATCCTCGCTGCCGTTATGGCCGTGCCGCTCCGCTCAGTGCTTTCGAGTCCTTTGCACACGCACCCTGGCTCGGACTCAGTTGTTGCCGATGTAAAGCCGGCTCAGAATGGTACGCGTTTGCTCGCGGCCTCGAAACCCGCGGATCTGGCAACCTCGGTATTCCAGCCTCTCCCGTTCGCCGAAGGCGTTGCGACCTTTAATAGCGACTGCGTTACGCCGCAGACAGACTTTTTCCTCGGCGACGTAGTATGCGCCAAAGCGTCGGGTGTACCCGTCAGCGTGTTTCCGTGGCATGTGCTGTGGGTGGACACTGCCGGATTGGTTCGGCAATCGGACGTCGCATCGACTGATGATACGACTACCTATATGTACACCTTGCCTTCAACCCCAACGTCAACCGTGAACAACGAGACCATCGACAATCGGGGGAACTGGAGTGTGAAGCTGGCTCGTTCGAACGGGGCCGTACGTCAAACTGCTACCTTTGTGGTGCATGAAGCGGCTAATCCCATTTCGGACGTGTTCATCCAGAAGGTTATCCATGGCGACAGCACGATGGTTGCATCGGGAGACAACATTGCTTTTACCATAGTACTCGGCAATGCGGGCCCAGACACGGCGTTGCTCGTCCATCTCGTCGACACTGTCCCGGCTGGTGCGACGCTGGTACAGATTACGCAAAACTCAGGCTCGCCCTGCTTGCCAGCAGATTCCGTCGACTGCACGATCGCGAGTATGCAAAACGGCGACCGAGCAGAGTTCACAGTGATTTACAACACGGGCAGCATGGCTCCGGGTGACTACGAGGCCACGGCGAGGGTTACCAGTTCGGCACAAGACCAGAATAACGACAATAACAACTCATCCTCCCCATTCACGGTCACGACCGGTACCGGCGGGACGTCTTGCCAACTCATCTGCCCGGACAACGTCAACGCCGTTGCCAATACGACGGAGGGCGGACAACGCGGAGCACACGTGAGCTTTGATGATGCAGTCACAGCGGGTGATTGCGGAGTTGTTACGGCTACGCCGGGTTCAGGCTCGTTCTTCCCGGTCGGGACGACTGTGGTCAACGTAAGCTCTGAGACTGGTAACGGCGCTTGTACCTTTACCGTTACGGTTGACGATACCGGCACAAATCCGCCGACGATTAGTTGTCCGGCCAACATAACGGCCAACGCTGACGGAGACTGTCAGGCTACAGTGACTATTGGCACGCCAACCGCGACGGGTACCAACGTAACCGTTGTTGGGGTCCGCAGCGACGGCAAGCCCCTGTACAACTGCGATTGTTTCCCAAATTCACCAAATCAAGCGGACGATTCCTGCAATATTTACGGCGGGTGCAGCCGCAAGAATCCTGACCTTCCGTTTGCCTCT
>DNNE01000077.1:58497-59647 GCA_003487805.1 Blastocatellia bacterium
TCCTGACCTTCCGTTTGCCTCTGGTGTAACTACCATTACCTGGCAGGCGATATCGCACGACACGCCCGGGCCTTACACAACTCCGGAGGACGAAATAGCGCACCGGACGGGCACGGCGTCATGCAACCAAACCATAACGGTCAATGACACCACGCCGCCGGTGATCACGGCGACCAACTCATCGGCGTCGGCCGATGCGAACTGTCAGGCTCCAATACCGGATTACAGCAATCAGGTTACGGACAATTGCTCATGCGCTGCGAATGATAATTCGCAGGATTGCGCGGGCCAGCATCGCATCACCACGACGCAGAGCCCGGCTGCGGGCACGATGGTGGGACTTGGACCGCACACAGTTCACATCACCGCGAATGACGGCTCCAGCAACAACGACGGCGCCGGTAACACGACGACCAAGGACGTCACCTTCACGGTTAATGACACGACGCCGCCGGTGATTACTTGTCCGTCCAATCGGTCGAACATTCCTACCGAGCCGGGCACCTGTGCGGCGCACGTAAATCCCGGAACAGCTACCGCAACTGATAATTGCGACAGCAATCCGACGATCACGGCTTCGCGGAGTGACGGACGACCGCTAACCGACACCTATCCGAAGGGCACGACCACGATTACCTGGACCGCAACCGACGCGTCCGGCAATCACTCGAGTTGTCAGCAGACAATTACAGTGGTGGATAACGAGCCGCCGGTGATCGTGTTGAATGGTCAGACGCCTTCGATGTGGCCGCCGAATCACAAATATCAAACCTTCACGGTAACGAACTTTGTGACTTCGGTAACCGACAACTGTGACAGCGTCAGCGTCAGCAGTGTCTTTATCACCAAGGTGACCAGCGACGAGATCGAGAACGGCAACGGCGACGGGAATACGATGAACGACATCATCATCGCCGCCAATTGCAAGTCGATCCAGTTGCGTTCGGAACGCGAAGGCACCGGCAACGGTCGCGTCTACACGATCTACTTCAAGGTTATCGACAGCTCCGGGAACGTCGGCACAGCTACCGCTAAGGTCGTCGTGCAGCACAACCCGGGCGAGACCGCGGTGGACAGTGGGACGCACTACACAGTCATGAGCAGTTGTCCATAACGAAAGTTTGGACTTATCGCGGCGGGCGTTCTCGGC
>DNNE01000077.1:59959-97370 GCA_003487805.1 Blastocatellia bacterium
CCCCCCCCCCCCCCGCCAGTCTCATTTAGTTCTCGTTTTTGAGATGGAGGCAAGATGAAAAACTCATACATCAATCGCAATTTTTCTCGCGTAGCCATTCTTGGTGTTGCATTGTGCGCTCTGGCGTTCCTGACAAGTGCGAGCACGGCAACCCGGGCCACGACGGCAACCTCGGTCAACATTGTGAATAACTCAAGCCGAGAGATTCGCAATGTGTATCTCTCGCACGTGGATCTTGATGATTGGGGCAATGATCAGTTGAGCAACGGCGCGACGATTGGAGCTGGGCAGTCCTATAATCTCAGCAACGTCGCGTGCGATTCACAGCAAGTCAAGGTTATTGGCGAAGATGCCGACGGATGTTTTCTCTCGACGGTGGTGAATTGCGGCGACAGCGCCACTTGGACGATCACCAATGACACCGCCAGAGACTGCGGCTATTAAGTTTTCGCAAGGCTGAATTCGACGGGAGCAATACTCTTGGCGAAAAAATATTTCTCGTTAACCATGGGAAGACTCGGCGCAACAGTGGCCGGAACGGATCCGAGTTCTACTGGCGGCCATCCCAAAACTTCAACAGAAAGAAAAAGGAGACTCCAAATGAACAAGTTTCGGCTCACTATCAAGTTACTCGTAATCGCGAGCTTCACGTTCGCTTTTGCTTCCATGGCCCAGGCGCAGGCAACGCGCACCTGGGTGTCCGGCGTCGGCGATGACGCCAATCCGTGCAGCCGCACGGCACCCTGCAAGACATTCGCCGGGGCGATTTCAAAAACCGCCGTTGACGGCGAGATAGACGCACTCGATCCGGGCGGTTTTGGCGCGGTGACGGTGACCAAGTCAATTACCATCGATGGTTCGGCGACCGGCGTGGCCGGCATCCTGAACGCCACCACCACCGGTGTCATCGTCAATATCACCGCTGAAACGGCGCCCCACAATCTACATACGGTGGTGCTCCGCGCGATATCGTTTCAGGGCGCAGGTTCCGGCACGCAAGGCATCAATATAGTAGGTGGAAACGTCTCCGGCTCGAGAGTCATTGTTGAGAACTGCTTCATTGCAGGTAACAACGGAAGTCCCGGGAGCGGAATTACGGATGTCCGCATTAATGGAGGCACTCTGGAGGTCTATAACACCACGATTATCAATAACAGTGGGAACGGCATCTCCATGAATCCATCCAGTAACAACAACTCAATTCACCTTCACATGCAACACTGCCGCGTGAGTGGTAACGGCGCCAGCGGTGTGTTTTTAGGAAGCGCTGTGCAGGGCTTTATCTATGACACCGTCATTACGCAGAACAATCAGGCCGGAGTCTTTGTCCAGCAAACCGCCGGAGGCAACACTAACGCTGAAGTTGATCACTGTGTAGTGTCGAATAACATCACCGGCTTCCAGGCAAACACGACTAATTCGATCATCCGTGTCTCGAACACTACGGCGTTAGGCAATAATAACTTAGCCATCACCGCTGGTGCCGGCGCGGTGTCATCGTACGGCAACAATCAGACTGGTGGCGGCGGGTTCCCAAGCGCTGCTACCGTCCAGCAATAGAACAGCCGTAAACCAGAAGAGTTAGAACATTTGCCCCTGGCGAGCAACTCGTGATCTTGGCGAGGTGTCTCGGCAGGGGCTTTTTTTGTACTAAGTTGCGAACCGACCGATGTGTTGTGCGCCACGAGTGCTGGGGTTGAATTGGATTCAACCAGGTAGAGTTGTTCGTTCCTGGTAAGCCGAAGACCCGGCCGGAATCGATCGCGACTTCCTTTTTGCCACCACCTGAAAATTCGGGCAGCGTCTTGATTTGTCGTCGACGTGATGGAGTCAGTACCGCGAGCGATAGCGACCGGGTCGCACCTGATAGCCAGATCGAGTTTGCCAGAAGGTTACCCGGTCGCTACCGCTCCCGATACTGACCTCATCCTCAAATTAAGACACTACAAAGATTCGAATTCACCACTGCTCTCGCACATCTGAAGGTCGCAAACTGAGAGGTCTGCGCTAAACTAAACCAGACGCTCGCGAAGCAGCTACCACTCTCAATTCTTCGGAGCCGCCAGGAGAGTTCTTATGGGCGGAGGTTTTTGAATGAAGCGACAAATGATGGGCCTGCTCTTCGTGCTTTTGTGTTCGGGTGTGGCACGAGCACAGCAAGCGACACTTGTGCCGCGCTGCGCAGGATCGAATGATACCGAAGAGCTTGCCACCATCATCTCCAGGATTGGATCAAACAAAGGCACGATTCGCCTTCCTGCTGAGAGCGGTTCCCGGTGTGCTGTTAATAATCTGAAGATCCCAACGAATGTCACGTTGGACAATACCGCAGGTGCGGGCATCAAGATAAACACCGGCCAGACTCTCATTGACGACGGGCCGATCGTTAATCCTGCTGGTAAGCAAATTTTCTACAACGGTCTCTCAGGGCAGGGCACCGTATCGTTTGCAGGTAATTCATCGCTGCCACAGGTTATGCCGCAATGGTGGGGCGCCAAAGGCGACGGGACCAGCGACAGTGCGCCGGCAATAAACGCGGCACTAGATGCCGCCTCAGCAGTTGCGATAGAGGTGCATGTGCCGGCGGGAACCTATCGACTCGTGCCGGCCACGTCCACCGCGGATGCGGGCGGCACAATGTTGACTGCCCTGGTGATGCGGTCGGGCATGCACATCGTCGCTGACGGCACAGTCATGTTCAAAATTGCTGACAACATCTCGACTTCACGATCTCCGGTCCGCATGGCGATGTTTCACACGAATACTGCGCTAACGAACGTGAGCATCGTGGGTCTGATCTGTGACATGAACGGGGCGAATAATCGAATCAACCCGGACGGCGGGCCCTGGGATAACGGCCGCAACCAGGCCTGCGTATCGGTAAGTGGCGATCGTGCACGAGTCGATAAAATGGTGCTGGAAAACAACACGTTCCAGAACACAGCCGGGACAAACTTTGTGGTGGCCGGACAGAGCAATAGACCAGGCGTCACACTTGGCTCAGGCTGGCTTTTGCGGAAAAACCTGTTCAAGAACGGGGGCACTAACGTTACCGACTTTTCGGCAGTTTCTGCCTGGACGGACAATGTTCTGGCAGATGAAAATACCTTTACCAATGATAATCCTCCAGTCACGGGCAACGGCCTCATCACCGCTTTCGAGGTCCACGGATCGAACCATCGATTCGTCAATAACCGCGTCAACAATGCCAGGCGCGGAGTGTATGTAGCAGCCAATTTCACTTCGGCCGTGAAAAATACGCTCATTGAAAACAACACCTTCACCAACATCGTCGACTATGGCGTGGACTTTTACCGCCAGGTGGCGGCGGACACAGCAATAGATACTGTGGTCATCTCTAAGAATTCCATCGCTCTCACTGACCAGCAGAATACATCGCAGAAAGCGTTTGTGAATCTGAATGTCAAATACGCGGTGACGAATGTTTTAGTCGCGGATAACGTTGGCTCGAAGGTGGGGACGAAAGTCAATAGTTCCTTTGTCGTGGTTTCCGCGGATACTGGCAGTGGATCGAAATCTGACCAGATTATGATTTCCAGGAATCGGGCAAAGGGATTTGTGACCGGAGTGGCAATTGTCAGTGATGCGGCTGTGGGAGTGGGTCGGGTTACCGTACAAGATAATGAGTTTAATGATCTCGCAACGGCAGGAGGGTCGACTGCGATGGGTGTGGTAGTAAATGTTCGGGCGGGCGCGCTCGACAGCGTGAGTGTTACGGGCAATCAGTTCAATATCGCTGTCTATGGGGTTTTCCTGATTGGGCGAATTACCGCCGTGAATGTCTTTGGGAATTCTTATCAGAACATCGCAACCAGTGATTTTGATGAAAGTCGGGCCAACATCACGACCAAGACGACGCGCGCTGGTCCGTGAAATAAGCGAATGCCCGCCACCGTTTCACCGGCCGCCAGGCAAGGTATAGCGATCCTCCCTGCTCAAGGCTTGCTGGATGGCGTTGGCGACGTACTCGCCAAAAACTCTGTTGCCGCGCGCGTTAAAGTGGCAGCAGTCGTCCACATAAACATCCTCGCTGACACGATCGAACACATTGACGGCACTCTGCACCGCTATTCCGTTTTGCTGCATACGTCCGATCTCAGCAAGCAGTAGTGGGTAACCTTTAGTGACCGGCACCCGAAAATTACTTGCAGGGTTGATAGCTATGGTGGCCTCATCCTTGCTGAAGACTCTGCCGGTGGGGTGATATTGGTTGGGCTGAACAAACTCAAAGTATGGGATGTGTCTTTGATCCAGGAGTTGCTTCATCATCAGGGATGCACTGGCCCAGCTAGCCACTATTTGCTCGAGCGCCTGATCTTCGTTAGCTATCGCTCGAATCGGAGTTTGCACGAGCGACTCTCCGGAACGCGTCGACGAGATGCGCAGTTCATTAAGGTCGAAGACGCCCTGGCGATACCGCCGTTGTGCCATCCGGCCTCGAAGACATGCGATCAAATAACCTGTAGCCGTCCGAGAAGTCTCAGCGGAGGTGATCGAATCCTTTAATGTCTTTCTATCCTTTAGGACCTGGAGCGTCAGCTGAAGTTCCTCGGCCGAGGTGTTACCTGTGGCAAGGTTTACCAGCGGCATGAAAGCAAAGTCGCCAGGCATTGACGTATCGAGGCCATCCTTGTAATTGATGTACGATAGTACGATCTCGTTAAAACCATCGATATTAATCACCAAATCGAGGTCCTGGCCTAACGAGAGGAAATAATTCAACACAATTAGTTGCTGCGGTTCTTTGAACCCGCCCATCGCCAGAGGTAGCACAATAATTTCCTTATTTGCCAGCCCCGGTAATTTCTTAAGCTGCGCGCTTAGAATATTGTTTTCCAATTCGAAGTATGAGTAGTAGGTTGCAACTGAACCACCCAATATTCCGACAATGAACTGATTCGGATTCTGTCTCTTGAAAGGGTAAGGATGCACTGAAGCAAACCCAAAATTGTTTGAGACGTGGTCTGTTTGCGAGTCAGATAAACGGTGACTCAATCCAACCCTGTCGGCAAATCCAAAATAAGGGTGCAGCTGTTGTTGGGTTATCTCCTTCTCGCGCCTCTGTTCGGTGGGAAGCGTTGAAAACCCAATTATCGGCCGACTACCAGACTGCGCGTAAAAGAACTTGCCGGTTGTTTTGAAGTATGTAGCTACGGAGACCCCTTCAATCAGCAGCACCAGAATCGCCAGGTTGATGAACACAATTTTCAATGCTGTCTTTAGTTTTCTCATGTCGGTGGGAATACCCTTTTGAGCTAAGACCTTTTCGAATTCAGTCCAGGAGCGGAAAAACCGCGTGAGTATGACGTAACTCCGGTTGGCTGTTCAAGTGCCTCATCCGGAGTTGATGAAACATTGACTCCAGTTAGTACATAAGCCTCGGCCGCCTTCAATATTGTTGGCAACGCTTATCTTTTAACCGGCGAGTAACGGTTACAGGAGCCGATCTCGCCGGCTGACTGAGGAGCCTGAAGTTTTTGAACTGAAGCATTCGAGCTGCACAACATAATTAGACCATCGACAGGCTCGCAAATACCCCTGGACCAAATAGAAAAGCGGGGCGTTCCTGCCCTTTGTTTGCGGATCCGTATCGCCCTTTGCAACTGGATTAAAGCTGCTGATGGTGATGGGCCTATCCGGTTGACAGTGAAGTTCGCCTTGGAGTAGAGTATCGCGGTTATCGAGAGCTGTTACAATTTCGGATTAGTTTGTCATTACATCGGGGGATTTTTATCGAAGAGTTACCATCGAGACCTTCACGAGGGAATAGTCGCTCTTTCACACGCGCCTCCTACAATTGATCCTACGGAGTTGCGGTCGATCTCGCGTTGAGTTAATAGCAGCGAGGCGAGGTTAGGTATCCCGCAAATTGTGGTGCTCCCCGATTTGATCTGACGATCAAACGTCCGCGCGCGGTCTCTATTTGAAAACCCGTATCAACGTCGGCGTGTTAAGAGGAAGAGTTAACGACTCCGCTCGATTACTGATGAGCTGGAGCCCTGGTTTTGTTCTTTCGATGACCGGTACCGTGACGACAGCCGTCGAATATTGGCCGAGAGGCCGAAGAAAAACTGAATGCTGCCTCGCGAGAGAGGTTTCCCATATCGGGTCATGCATGACGCCGCTCAAGGCGTTAGGCTTGGCAACTGCCTCATGGATAATGCTGGATAATTGAGCCAGCCGTTTGCTTTAGACCCGAATAATCCACGGCACGACACTGCGAAAGGTGCGCCACAATTAACGTGCATCGCCAGCATTGTGATAGTCTGCTCATCACAGTCGCGCCCGGTTTCTGTTGACCTGACTTCCGGAGATATTATGAGATTTACGTTCCCTATTTTAGCAACGGATCGCCCTTCGGTTCATGCGATCTCGAGATCTGAAGGTTTTGTCGGCAAGTTGTTTTTGCTTCTTCTGCCTGGATCACTTCTTTTCCTGTCGTCGGCTATGGGAATGAAGGTGGCTGCCCAATCGAACTCTGCGCCCACTATCAATTCAGACGCGCCTGTTCTAAAGACCCCAACCGATGATGCGCGATATAGAATTGGTCCAGGGGATGTGCTTACGATTGTCGTCAGAAAAGCGCCAGAGCTTTCAGGCCCCGTCCGCGTGGATCAGCGAGGTATGATTCACCTTCCGATGATCGACGGAGAGGTGACCGCAGCCTGTCGCACTGAGGGCGAGCTCGCGGCTGAAATCAGAACTTTGTATTTGGAGTACAAGACTAATCCGAGTGTCGAAGTTTTTGTTACTGAGTTCCAGTCACGGCCGGTAGCTGTGATTGGCGCGGTTAACGCGCCTGGACAGTTCCGCCTGCAAAGACAGGTTCGTCTTAACGAGCTTATAAGCTTTGCCGGTGGTCCTTCGCCGAACGCGGGCCGGGTGATTAATCTTATTCATACCGGCAGTGCCATCATTTGCCAGAAAGATGCTTCAGAAAGCAAGGCTACTCCTCCTGTTGAGGGCCTCGGAGTTTTCACGCTAAACGATACGATCAACGGCAAAGAGGGTACTAATCCGTTTGTCCAACCTGGCGACATCGTTCAACTGCCGGACGCAGATCAGATATTTGTGATTGGCCACGTTGTTCAACCCCGGGTAATCGCCCTGAAGGATAAGCCGATTACGGTTTCATGGGCGATCGCAATGGCCGGTGGAATAGCGCGCGATGGTAAGTCAAGTAACGTTCGTATCCTCAGGGAAACTGCGGGTGGTGGCAAACAAGAGCTGGTTGTGGACTTGAAAGCAATCCAAAAGCGGCAAGGGGTTGACATCGCCCTCGTTCCCAACGACATCGTGGAAGTAGGATCGTCACCCGGCAAGGCGATTCTCGGTCTCCTGCAGGGCGCGATCCCGTCGGCGATCATGCAAGGTGCAGTTAGAGTAATTCCCTAAGTGTCAATTGAAGGAACCCAAGAGGTTCCTGTTGATAGAACTTCCCAGCCTTCATAAGGGCTTAAGCATACCGAACCCAAATGAATCAATCGACAAACTTATCCAGAACAAATACCGTCCCGATTGGTGACGAACACATCGGGTTAGAAAGAACGAATGGCGGTCATGTGCTCCCGGGGGTAATGCAGGGCGCCTATTCGTACGAGAGAGAAGAGCGTGGCTCGCGCCTCCTGGACTACTGGCGAATTGTCAGCAAGCATCTTTGGCTAATCCTGGGTATTTCCGTGCTCATCCCGACGCTGGTAGCGATCTATGTGGTTCGCAAGCCTGATATTTACGAATCTCAAGCCCGTATTCAGGTCGACCTTGAAAACGCTAACCCGCTGCTTGGCGGTATGTCCAAGAACAGCAACGTGATTCTGAATAGTGAGACCAACGATCCTGCTTATTTCAATACTCAGCTTCAGATTTTAACCGGTCCGGGATTGTTGCGTAGTGTGGCGAAGACTCTCGATCTTGAACACAATCCGGATTTTCTTCGCGAGACCTCCTCAAAGAACAAGTCAACGTGGTTGGATATTCGGGGCATGCTGGGGCTGAAAGCAAAGACGCCACCCCAAAGCTCGACCCCAGATGTGCTGCCACAGTCTTCTTCAAGTTCTTCCTCGACCGCGGCGCAAGAGCAGGCGGAGGCCGAGCGCCTTTCGGACTATGTTGATGATCTTCAGGAGACTTTGAAGGTTGAGCCGGTTAAGGAAACGCGCCTTACCGTTCGCGAGACGCGGCTGATCGATATTAGCTATCGACATTCCGATCCTCATCTCGCGGCGAAGATTGTCAACACGGTAGCGCAAATCTTCATAGATCAAAATCGCGAGAAAAAAACTGAGACAAGTGGTAGCACAGGTACCTATCTGCTGAAACGCATTGCCGAGTTGCAGTCCAATATCCGAGGCAAAGAGGAGGAGTTGATAAATTACGGGAAGAACCATCAAATCCTCTCATTGGATGCAAATCAAAACACCGTAGTGGAAAGACTCGAGGGCCTCAGCAAACAGTTGCTGATTGCTGAAAACGAAAGAAAGATGGCGGAATCCGCGTATAAGGCGAGCCTTCAACCAGGGGCGGCCGAAGCGCTTGCGGAAGGCGGCATCAACGAAAAGGATGTTCCTTCGGCTACTAGAATTACTACCGATTCCGAGTTGAAACTCGCTGAACTGAAACAGAAGCGGGCAGAACTACTGGTGGAGAACACCGAGAAATGGCCGGCGGTCAGAGAAATAGACAAGCAGATCGCGGCGATCGAAAAGGTGATGGGTGACGCGCGCCGCCGCGCCACTGGTGTCGTTACTACAAACCTTGCCACTCGGTACCGTCAAGCACTGGCGACTGAGGAGTTATTGCGCAAGGCCTACGACCAGCAGCGTGCTGAGACTCTGACTCAGAATGAAGCGGCGGTGAGCTACCGGATAATTCAGCAGGAGATCGAAACCAACAAGACCCTTTTGGATGGACTACTGCAACGTACCAAAGAGAATGATGTAGTAATGGCCGGAACCCCCAACAATATTCGGGTTGTGGACTACGCCATTGCCGGGAAGAAGCCCGTTGCGCCTCGGCGAGTTTTGACCGTGGCACTCGCCTTTTTGTTCTCGATCGGGTGCGGCATTGGGCTCGCATTCATAATTGAATATCTCGACGACAGTGTGCGCTCAATGGAAGACGTCGAGAATCTTCTTCGCTTGCCTGCAATCGCGCTTATTCCTCAGGTTGGTACCGTGAAACCGAAGCGCAACCTGGCTGCTTCTGGAAAGAAGGGCGCCCTCGTGTCCAGCAACGGCAGCGGCTCTGGTGAAGTACTCCTGACAAATATTGAAAAGCGTTCTCCCGTGGCGGAAGCTTACCGGCACTTGCGCACGTCGATCCTGTTATCGACAGCCGGCAGACCACCGCGGACGCTCCTTATTACTTCGAGCGTCCCCTCGGAAGGAAAGACTACCACCGCCGTAAACACTGCCATCAGTCTGGCTCAGACCGGAGCCAAGGTTCTCATCATTGATGCAGATATGCGCAGGCCGCGCCTTCATTCCATTTTTAATCTTAGTAATGATTCGGGGCTGAGTGCCCTATTGTCGCGCGAAGCATCTGAAGCTGAGATAATTTCGGCGATTCAACACGATGAAGCTTCTGGTTTGTCGGTGCTTACTGCCGGTCCCGTACCACCCAACCCGGCCGAGTTGGTCGGTTCCGAGCAGATGCTAAAACTCCTGTCTGTGGTCGCAGACAACTTCGCACATATAGTGGTCGATTCTCCTCCGATAGCGGCGTTCACCGATGGTGTCCTGATCGCAGCCATAGTGGATGCTGTCTTATTAGTGGTTCATAGCGGTAAGAGCTCGCGAAAGATCGTGGGCCGTGCGCGAAAGCTGTTACAAGATGTAGGCGCCAGGATAATCGGAGTAGTACTAAATAAGGTACCGTCGACCGGATCGAACTCCTACTACTACAGTGGCTACTATCAGCATTATCACTATGGAGCGGAAACCACCGCGGATCAGCAGTAAGGTGGCAGCAAGCTCTTAAGTGACCTGTCACAACCTCATAACTCAAGATGAAAGCAGTTAACTGCGGAGCTGGCCGCACTCTATGACGATGGAGGAGCGAAGGCGCCGCATAGCGTTACGCAAGAAAGATGCGGGTAATTTGCTGGCACTCGTATGCATCCAGGCATCAAATGCTGGTCTGCCGCTGCTCGTCTATCCTTACGTTTTGCATGTGGTCGGCGCGAAGCACTATGCGGAGATAGCACTTGCGGAAGCGACGATGTCGACAATCGCCGGCACCATAGTATTGTATGGTTTCGACGTGGAAGGAGTAACACGTGTAGCGGGACTTGACGTCGAAAATGATCGAACGTTTATTTCGCGGGTGTTCAGCGAAATCTTTGTGTCTCGAGCTGTTTTGTTTTTCTGTCTTATACTGCCATTGCTAACGGCCACTGTCTTACTAAGCAGCCAACCGCCGACAATACTTCTGGGCTGGATGCTGATTCCGTTAAGTTTCGTTTTTCAACCAACGTGGCTTTTCCAGGGGTTGGAAACGAATGTTCCGCTAGCTATCTGCACCGTGGCCAGCAGGCTCCCGGCAGTTCCTTTGATAATCGCTCTGGTCAGGTCGCCATCGGATTACCAGCGGATGCCGCTCATCATTGGGGGTCTGTACCTCACCGGCGGCATAGCTTCGTTTTGTTACTGCCTATGGGTACTTGGTCTGAGAATGTCCTGGGTGCCTGCCCGGCGAGTAACGGAGTTGCTCGCTTCCGGCAAGGAAATATTTTTCGGTAATGCTTCAGTCGTCCTTTACCGGGACATGAATGTCATCCTGATCAAGTTAGTTGGAGGAACAGGCATTGAGATTGCGAGCTACTCAATAGCTGAAAAGGTTGTGAAGAGCATACAAGCAGTGATGCGGCCGCTAAACCAGCTCTACTTTCCGCGAGCTATTAAAGCTACCCGGAATATGTCTTCTCCGAATCGACAAGCATTAAAAATAATATTCAGATTGACTTGGCCGCAGCTGTTATCGCTTGCGGCAATTGCGATATTCCTGGGCTTTTCCTTTATCGTGTTCTGGGAGCGGATTCCTGCGTTCCGCAATGTTCCGAATATCTGGTCGATCGGAGTGCTCGTGTCGTTGATGATAGTGTCCGTGTTCTTTGGCATTACAAATTTCATGCTTGGTACCGCCGGACTAAATCACCTCAATGAGAGGTTCTACTATTTCAAATCCATATTTGCGGCCGGCGTGTTTAGTGTGCTCCTCTGTCTGTTGTTGGTTTCTTTATATGGCCAAGTCGGTGCTGCGATCACCTTCGTAGCTGC
This sequence comes from Blastocatellia bacterium, assembly GCA_003487805.1. Taxonomy (GTDB): domain Bacteria; phylum Acidobacteriota; class Blastocatellia; order Pyrinomonadales; family Pyrinomonadaceae; genus UBA11740. Next base: position 71,257 of record DNNE01000077.1, read on the forward strand.
TGAGGGATTTCTTACAGTGCTCGTCGTCAGAAAATACATTCATTTCAAAGGAGTCCGTGGTCTGGTGGAAGGTGCGCAAAAGACACCGTCCAGCTTTTGACATGCAGCCACCAAACCAAATCGCCTTCTTATTTGCCCTGGATTCCGTCTTGTCGATCAGGGTCTATCACAAAGTTCTTCCTGGATACGGCGGAACCAAAAGACAGTCAGTTGTTTGATTCTCATTCTTAAGAGAACTTTTCTCTACAATCCTATGCCTGATGTTTACGCGAAGCTGCTTGGAATAACTTTCAGTCTGCTGATCCTGGGACAGGCATTTCTTGTCCGCCGGAGGGTCGGTACCTGGTTATTTCCGGCATGTATTTTCGGACTGTTATGGTTTGCCTTCACATTTATTCCGATGGTGGTGTTGATTGCCGCGCCAGTGAACCCTTTGGCTATTGGTTATATTCTGCTCTGTTGTCTTGCGGTCTCAGGAGTCGGGTTATTGTTCGGGTGGAAGTCCGCATTTCTGCGCAATAGTGAGAAGAGTCACTCAGGAGACAAGGTATACGACAATGGATTTCTAAGAACCACTTTTTTTGTCGTCTCTGGCTTAGCCATTTTGTTTGTTGCCTTTGATTTGCTGGAACAGGGTTTTAGTCTTAACGCGGTCGTGAGTGACATTCAGGGAATGGCAAACCAATACTCCATTCTGAGGAGTACGGGGCAAATCAGCAGCAATATTTTCGGACAATTAAGTCTGGGTTTCACTTATATCGGCGCGATCCTTGGCGGACTTATGATTGCCGATGCGCGCCCCGGCATGCAACGACGCTTAGTAATCGTTTTCTCATTGCTCCCTTCGATAGCGATCATGCTGACCCAGTCGGCAAGGGGAGCACTACATCTGTCGTTGGGGTACTTTTACGGAGGAGTGCTCGTCAGTCGAATTCAAGCGGCGAACATGACCCTCTTCTCCAAAAAAGCGGTCAGGCCGATGATCACCTACGGAAGTATCCTTCTGGTTCTGGCCACTATTTCATTTCTGACCAGAGGGTTATTTGGCGTATCGGATGCGAATCAAATCGGCAGTGGATTGATGAGGGTTTCCAGTTCGTATCTATTTGGCAGCTTGTTTGCTTATTCCGATTGGTTTTCTTATTGGACCGGCGGCGTCTCCAAGTTCGTTTATTCAAATCCCGGGGATACGTATGGCTTTTTTACGTTCTCGGCGGCATTCAACTTCTTCGGATCGACCAGAATGCTGCCAACCGGTGTTTTTGATGAAGTCTTTGAACATGGCGATCTAGTGGCGTCGAACATATATACAATATTTCGCTCGCTCGTTACTGATTTCGGGCTGGTTGGTTGTATCGCGTACATGGCAGTTACTAGTTTTGTTTTCCATCTCGCCTACTACACCATGCTTATTAACAAGCGACCGGTTTTGGGTGCGTCACTATTCATAGTCATGGTGGCATATTTCTGGCAGTCGTATCTTGGCAGCCTTTTCGTTTACAACAACTCGTATGCGTGCTTCGGATTGTTGTGGATAATTCTTTTCGTCAACAGCTTCAAGCGTGGTTCGCCCACCGCCGAGTTGCAAAAGGTCAAGCTACCGCGTTTGGCGCGGCTACCCTACCCGTATCGACGAGTCGAGAGTTTTCGTCGTTAATGCCGGGCGGGCCGTCTATTGCCGGCAAAACGGGACACGGACATCTGAATGAAGATTGGTTTCGTTTGCACGAACTATAACAATTCTCACTACACTCGTGAGGCGGTGCGGTCGCTCCTTGGAAATAAGGGCCACAGCTCTACGATTGTTATCGTAGACAATTGCTCGATCGCAAGCGATCGGAAGAACCTTGAACAAATTGAAGCGGAGTATGAGAATGTTCATCTGATTCTGAATTCCGAAAACGTCGGCTACTTCAAGGGTCTTAACTGCGGCATCAAGTATCTGAGGGCACAAGAGCCTGATCTCCTTTATATGATCGTCGGCAATAACGACGTGGTTTTTCCGGCCGACTTTATCGATTCTATTGAAAAAAATGCCCAGCAATTTCAAGTTGAGGCTGTAATTTCTCCCGACGTCGTTACGAGCGACGGCGTCCATCAAAACCCTCACGTGATTAAGTCAATCAGTAGGCTGCGCGAAATGGCGTATGACCTGTATCACCTTAACTATTATCTGGCGGTGGCTTTGCGAAAAGTAGCGAGCTTAACCCGAAGTTGGACTGATCGCGACGACGAGGCGCACTGGCAAATCGGGCAGCGAATTTACCAGGGGCATGGCGCATGTTATATTCTGGGGCCCTTGTTTTTTGAGCACTTTACCGAGCTTTGGGCGCCGTCCTTTCTGATGGCGGAGGAGTATTTTTTAAGTAAGCAGCTCGCAGATGCAGGACTCCATCTCTACTACGAGCCTTCGATTAGGGTGACACACCACTTCCACGCTAGTGTGAAGAAGGTTCCAGCGAAGGAAGTGTGGAGTCGATCGCGGGAGGCCCACCGGATCTACAAGAAACATCTGAAAGTGTTCAACTCAAGGCCCAGTTAGGATGTTCCGAAAGTCGTTTGAAGAATGCGTTTGAAACAGATGCCAGGCGCTCGGAAACGAATGGATTGAGGGGCGAGGATTGTATGATTGGATGGGTGAAAATTCCGCTGAACAACTTGGGACATTTCGATGCGTGAGCCAATGATTCAGCACGGCAAGGCTTGTACCGGTTGTATTCCGAGATCGAAGGCTTTCGTTGGCTGAGACTGAAAACGGATCCTCACCGTGGCGTCTCCTCTTCTTTGGGTCCCACCGAAGCATCCTGACAAATCATAGTCCGCTGGTAGGAATGAATGGGACCGAATGAAAGGCCCTCCAGAAGCAAAAGCGTGACAGTTTCCAAAGAGGTTCAGCCGCCAACTGCTTTCAATAGTGCTTGTAAGCGAGGCGTAGAGATATTCCGACTTCGACAAGGGCAAGAATGAAACGTAACCAGCCCACCACATTGAGTTGAGTTAGGAGGACTAAAAACGCTGGCTAACGGTTCCAATAAGAAGCGAATGTATCAGGTATGCTCCAACTGTGTCATGGATACGACTGACACAAAGATCACGTTTGACTCAAACGGTGTCTGCGACCACTGCCGGACGTTTTACGACAAGACACTGCCCAACTGGCACACCGATGAGACGGGACGCCAGCAGCTCGAGAAAATGGTCGTTGAAATAAAGCGGTCGGCAAAAGGAAGAGACTTCGATTGCATACTGGGCGTAAGCGGCGGCATAGACAGCTCATATCTGACCTACCTCGCAAAGGAGGAGCTGGGGTTGCGGCCCTTGATATTTCACGTCGACGCCGGATGGAATTCACAGGAAGCAGTAAATAATATTGAAAAGCTGGTGGATGGACTGGGCCTGGATTTGTTTACAGAGGTCATCGATTGGGAGGAAATGCGTGACCTTCAGTTGGCATATTTCAAAGCGGGAATACCCCACATCGATGCGCCGCAGGATTTTGCTTTCTTTGGCACCATGTATAGATTTGCGGACAAGTATAAGGTGAAGCACATCCTCACCGGAGCCAACTTGTCAACCGAATGTATCCGGAATCCAGTCGAGTGGATCTACTACGGAGATACCGTTCAATTCCATGATATTCAGTCTAAGTTCGGCGCCAAACCATTGGTCACTTTTCCGGTGTCGCACCATATTCTTTGGCACAAGCTATATCTTCCTTACGTAAAGGGAATTCGCGTCCTCCGGCCATTGAACTATATGCCTTACGTCAAGGCGGATGCGATGAAGTTGCTGATCGAGAAGTTTGGTTGGCAGCCGTATCCTCAAAAACACTTTGAGTCGCGCTTCACCCGGTTCGCAGAAGGATATTGGTTGCCAAGGAAATTCGGGTTTGACACTCGCCGAGTGCAGTATTCCAGTTTGATCGTCACCCATCAGATGACCCGCGAGGAAGCTCTGGAAAAACTGGAGCGGCCTGCCTACGACGAAGAAACGATCGCTCGGGACTTTGAGTACGTGGCCACGAAACTAAGAATATCTGTCGATGAGCTTCAGGGCTATTTCAATCAACCAAATAAAAGTCCCCAGGACTACAAGTCGCAACAGCTTCTCTTCTCATTAGGGGCGGCAGTCATGAGAACGCTGGGCCTGGAGATCGGAGGCAAGCGATGATCACGATTGTCAACTATGGTATTGGAAACGTTCAGGCTATTGCCAACATCTACAAGCGCCTGAATATCGAGGTTAGTCTCGCTGCATCGGCGGATGAATTAGCGGGCGCCGACAAGATTATTTTACCTGGCGTCGGCGCCTTCGATTGGGCGATGACCGGTCTCAATCAATCCGGCATGCGTGAGGCTCTCGATGAATTGGTAATTACTAAACGGAAGCCGGTATTGGGAATCTGTGTCGGAATGCAGATGATGGGTAACCGCAGCGAAGAGGGCGTGCTCGATGGTCTGGGATGGATCGACGGAGATGTTAATCGATTCCAGGAGACGTCACTCACCGACAAAATCCGCCTCCCGCAGATGGGCTGGAACGATGTAGTTCCAAAACAGGCTGAGTGTCTATTCCAGGGGATGGAATCCGAGGCGCGATTCTATTTCCTTCATTCCTATTATTTTTCAGCCAAGCGCGCACAGGACGTTCTGGCTGTGACGGACTACAACGGGCCTTTTGCTTCCGCGGTGCGATCCGACAACATTTTTGGCGTGCAGTTTCACCCTGAAAAAAGCCACCAGTGGGGTATCAGGCTTCTCAAAAACTTCGCAGAACTCCAACCATGCTAAGGCCCAGAATTATCGTTTGTTTGTTGGTTCACAACGGCGGACTGGTCAAAACCGTTAGTTTTGGCAGCCCAAAGTATGTCGGTGATCCGCTGAACGCGGTTCGAATTTTTAACGAGAAGGAAGTCGATGAATTAATTGTGCTCGATATTGACGCGAGCGCTCAGAATCGAGAGCCCAACTATGAGTTGATTAGGAGTCTGGCGGCTGAGTGTCGGATGCCGCTCTGCTACGGCGGGGGAATTAAGACCGTGGATCAATTTCAACAATTGGTGAGCCTCGGCGTAGAGAAAGTCGCGATCAGCTCGGCGGCGATTGATAATCCCGAGTTGATATCAGAGGCTGCTTATAAGGTCGGCAGCCAGAGTGTAGTAGTAGTGATGGATGTGAAGCAGACGGGAGGCCGCGGCGATTTCAGACTGTGTACGCATAATGCAACCAGAATCACGAGCCATGCCCCGGCGGAATTCGCGACCAGAATGGAGAGCTTGGGAGCGGGCGAGGTGGTGGTTAATAGCATCGACTGCGACGGAGTCATGAAGGGATACCCCGCTGAACTCGTTTCGCTGGTCCGAAACGCCACTAGTTTGCCTATGACGGTACTCGGAGGAGCCGGCAGTCTAAAGGATATTGAGAAACTGATTGCGTCTTTCGGGATCATCGGGGCCGCCGCGGGTAGCCTGTTCGTATTTAAGGGTATCTACCGCGCCGTGCTAATCAACTATCCAAGCCGGGCTGAGAAGGACGCACTGTTCCAGCAGGTTTTTGCATAACGCTCTGTCTGGTCTATTCGAGATTTGCGCTTCCATCAACTATCATGGCTGGCTTTCACGGAAGTTGATTGGTAGTGACGGTGTTACAAAAATCATTTAGGAGGGTCGGATGTTAAGAGTTGCTATTGTAGGATGCGGGGTTATATCAACCAGGAAATACATTCCCATATTGAAGAGACTCAAGAAGAGAGTGACCATCGTCGGTATCTGTGATCTGAATGAAGAGATTCTAAAACAGGTGTCCACCAAGTTTGGAATTCCGGAAGCTTACACCGATTTTTCGCGGATGCTTGAGGAGCAGCATCCGGAGGTCGTCGTGGTCTGCACCCCACCCGCGGCACATACAAAGGTTGTAATTGAGGCATTGGAAAAAGGTGCGCACGTTCTGGTTGAGAAGCCGATGGCCTTGACGTCAGTCGACTGCCAGAAGATGGTAGACGCTTCCAATCAGCACGGAAGAAAACTGGGGGTGATGCACAACCAGGTTTTCAATCCTGCCTTTGAAGAGGCGTGTGATTTGGTCGCTAAGGGCGAAATCGGCAAGTTCCTGGGTATGCGAACATTCTTAATGACTCCAGTGGATGACATGACCTCAAATCCGAAGCACTGGGCCCATCGACTCCCCGGAGGAGTACTGGGTGAGACTGGTCCGCATGCCATCTATTTGTCGCTTGCTCTCCTGGACAACGTAACTGATGTCCAGGTGTGTTGGAAGAAGCAGCTTCCGGAGTATCCCTGGTCCGCCGCCGAGGACATCAGATTCGACGTAATCGCAGACAATGGGATCAATTCCGTCACGCTGATGTATGGAAGCAATCAGTCAGGGGCGGAAATTGAAATAGTTGGAACAGAGGGAATGCTGAAGCTGGATTTGCAGAGCCGCATCCTGGTGCACCACAACCGTCAGGTAGGCACCGAGTTGCTCACGCCGAAAGCAATAATTACTTCAGTGGTCAGCGGGCTCTACCAAACGGGCACCGCCTTTGCAGTCAATGGAGTGGTCCATCGGGTATGGAAAACTCTGGACGGCCATTACATCGGGATCACCAGATTTCTCGACTATGTGGAAAAAAATGCGCAGTTCAGGGCGAGTGGAGAAAAAGGGAAATTGACCACTGAAGTGTTAGACATGGTCGTCCGGAAGTATGAGGAATCACAACGACCGGCCGCAAGTAGCGCGATCGGGCAAGGATGACCGTCTCGTTGGACAAGTGCAAGGTTCTAACAATCATTGGTACCAGGCCAGAGGCAATTAAGCTGGCCCCGGTGATCCACCAACTCGAGCGCCAGCCAGATCGGTTTGTCTCCAAAGTTTGTGCGACCGCACAACACAGGCAGATGCTCGATCAGGCTCTGGCGCCTTTCGCGATAAAGCCCGATCACGATCTGAACATTATGGTGCCAGGTCAAAGCCTGGCGCAGGTGACATCAAGCGCAATTGAGGGATTGGATCGCGTAATCGTCGAGGAAGATCCGGATGTGGTGTTGGTGCAGGGCGATACCACCACGGCTTTTTGCGGCGCACTGGCCGCGTATTATCGACAGGTCAAGGTTGGGCATGTAGAGGCGGGACTACGCACCGGTAACAAATATGCTCCTTTTCCCGAGGAGCTCAACCGCTGTCTTATTTCTCGTCTGGCCGACTATCAATTTGCGCCCACTGAACATGCCAGTTCAGCGTTATTGAGTGAAGGTGTTGCCGCGTCCACAATCTTTGTGACAGGCAATACCGGTATTGATGCACTGCTATGGGTGAGTGCGCGGGTTCGTGAAGTCCGTCCATCGTTGCCTGACAAACTGCCACAAGCAATTGATGGCCGGCAGCTGGTGCTGGTTACGGGCCATCGCAGAGAAAGTTTTGGAGACGGCTTCGAGAATATCTGTCGGGCTATTCGTGAGATAGCTGATGCCTTCCCGGATGTTGTGTTTGTATACCCGGTGCATCTTAATCCGAATGTGCGTGAGCCGGTCAGCCGTATCCTGGGCGGGCACGAACGGATTCACCTGATTGAACCTCTCGCATATGAACCATTTGTATGGTTGATGGATCATGCTGCGATCATTCTGACTGACTCAGGTGGCGTCCAGGAAGAAGCGCCTTCACTGGGGAAGCCAGTCCTTGTGATGCGCGAAACAACCGAACGACCTGAAGGGATTACCGCCGGCAACGCGCGGTTGGTTGGGACCCAACAGGAGCGAATTGTGGCGGAGTTGGCACAGTTACTGCGCGATCCCAAACAAAGGGCAGCGATGGCTCAAGCCAGAAACCCTTATGGCGACGGCCAGGCATCCGTGAGGATTATTGATATTCTGGCTGAGGCGTGGCGCGGATTGGAATCAAAGGCAAATCATAAAAACTGAAAGGTAAGTATGGCTAACATCCTGGTTACTGGTGGCAGAGGTTTTATAGGCACTAACCTGACTAATGAATTGCGCTCGCGCGGGAATGACGTCTGGACTTGCGACATCCTGCAGGGAGAAGATCCGCAACATTTGAAGGCGGACGTAGGCGTTTACCAACAGATGGATGTCATTTTCCGGCGGCAAAAATTTGACTATGTTTATCACCTGGCAGCCGAATACGGGCGCTGGAACGGCGAGGACCACTACGAAAATCTTTGGCGCACGAACGTCATTGGTACCAAGAACGTTCTCAGGCTGCAGGAGCAGCACAAATTCCGGATGATCTTTTTCTCAAGCGCTGAAGTGTACGGCGACTATGACGAACTGATGTCGGAAGATGTCATGGAGCGCGTGCCGATCAAACAAATGAATGACTACGCGATCTCAAAGTGGGGTGGCGAATTGCAGTGCCTGAATCATGCGGCGATGTTTGGGAACGAGGTGGTGCGAGTTCGGCCCGTGGGATGTTACGGCCCGCATGAATACTACAGCCCATACCGGGGAGTGATCCCGATATTGGTTTATAGCGCGTTGAAGGGGAAGAAGTTTACTGTTCACCGGGGTCACAAACGTATCTTCGATTACGTGGAAGATACCTGCCGAACTTTTGCGAATATCGCGGAGAACTTCATCCCGGGCGAAGTATACAATGTCGGAGGCAGGGAGGACTGGGTCATCGACATCGAAGAATTGGCCGAGATTGTTCTCCATGAGACTGGCGCCGATCCGGAATTGGCAGAGTTTAAAGGTGAAGAAGGCTTTACCACTCGCGTGAAAATCGTCGACTTCTCAAAGGCCCGGCGCGACTTGAAGCATGACCCGAAGATTGACGTTCGCGAGGGCGTCCGCCGGTATGTCGACTGGAGTCGCAAAGTGTATAGCGTTTGAAAACCAGGGAGGGTTAGAGTTGAATGGATGCTTACGAGAATTACTATGAAGGTAAAACGGTTCTGATTACCGGCGGCTCCGGCGCGATTGGATCTAATCTGACGCGGGCGATCGCGAACTTAAAAGCTCGGCTGGTTGTCGTGCTCGACGACTTGTCGGCAGCTTACGAGTGGAACATTCCACCCCTTTCCAATGTCCTGTTCGTGAAGGGTTCAGTCACGGATGAAGTCGCACTTAAGCGCGTCTTTGCCGTCAAGCCAAACATCGTCTATCACCTGGCTGCTTTCTTTGCCAATCAGAATTCAGTGGACTATCCCCAGCGCGATTTGATGACGAACGGGTTAGGAACATTGCTCGTCTATCAGTACGCTCAGATGTGTGGGACCGAGCGGGTGGTTTATGCCTCTTCCGGCTGCTCGATTTATGGAAGCGCGGCACCGTTGCCGCTCAAAGAAGATTTCATGTCGATGCATCTGACAACGCCTTATCAGATCACCAAGATGCTGGGAGAGTTGTACGCGAACTTCTTCTATCATCACTATGGGCTACCGGTGGTCAAGACGCGTTTCTTCAACTCGTATGGCCCCGGCGAAGTGCCGGGACAATACCGAAACGTGATTCCCAACTTCATCTTTTGGGCGCTTTCAGGATTGCCTTTGCCATTTACCGGAAGCGGCGAAGAGACACGAGATTTCACTTATGTAATGGACATCGTTGACGCTCTATTGCGAGCCGGCTATTTTGAGAAAGCGGTCGGACAAGAGATGAATATTGCCTCGGGATCCGAGGTGAATATCCTGGAGATGGCGGAGCGTATCAACGAGTTAACCGGCAACACAGCAGGCATTGTGCGGGCTGCGCCGCGCGTATGGGACACTAAAAAGCGTTTGCTTGGATGTATCGACCGGGCTAAAGAAGTAATTGGTTATGAACCGAAGATGGCTTTTGAGGAGGGTCTGCTGACCACGATTCAATGGTTTCGCGACAACTGGGAAAGCATCCAGCGTGACGCTGAGTTCGCGCCCGGCGGTTCGTCGGCAGTCCAGGGCGTGGTGGTCAAGAAGTAATAGGAACATTAGGTATGCGCGTAATCTTTTTGACTATTACGTTTTATCCGGAGCCCAATGCGATTCACGGTTTACCGTTGGCTAAGGCCCTTGCCGCGAGAGGCTTTGATATCAAGGTCTTGACCGCCTTCCCCCAGTATCCGATGGGGCGAATATATCCGGGATATCGGATGCGGCCGTGGCAGCGGGAAACCGTTGACGGGATTTCTATCCTGCGGGTGCCCATCTATCCCAGTCATGACACCTCGGCAATTAGACGAATTCTTACTTACCTGAGTTTTGCCTTCTTTGCGTCAACCATTGGGGTCGCGCTCATAGGTTCGGCAGATCTCGTCTACCTGTATGACCCGCCGCCAACGAATGGACTTGCATCATTGATCCTGAAGTTATTCAGAGGCACGCCCATCGTCCATGATATCGCCGACATGTGGCCCGAGACGGTCATCGAGTCAGGTATGGTTCGAGGCGAACGGACCAAGAAGATTGTGAGTTCGATCCTGGGCGCGTGGTGCCGTTTTCTTTATCGTCAGGCAGATGTGGTTACAGTTCTTTCGGACGGCTTTAAGCGGTTGTTGATTGAGCGCGGGGTCCCCGCGGACAAGGTCAAGGTTGTCTACAATTGGGCAGATGAAACGACTTTCCATCCCCTTGAACCTGATCCGGAGTTGGCAAGGGAGTTGGGCTTTGAGGGCCGTTTCAATATCGTCTATGCCGGAAACCTGGGCGTCTATCAGGCTCTCGATACAGTGATCAAGGCCGCCGCCCTGGTCAAGGATCATCCGAAAATCCAGGTCGTCATAGTTGGGATGGGGCCGAAACAGGATGAGTTGAAGCGTCTGGCGGCCGAACTCAAAGTCGATAATGTCTTGTTCCTCGGCGGCCGGCCCTATGCGGAGATGCCGAAGATTAATAACCTGGCTGACGTGTTGCTCATCCACCTGAAAGACATTGCCTTTCTGCACGCCACAGTCCCAGGCAAGACGCAGGTGTCGCTGGCAACAGGTCGTCCGGTGCTGATGGCTGTTCGAGGTGACGCGGCCGAAATTGTACGCCAGGCCGGCGCAGGGGTTATTTGTGAACCTGAGAATCCAGAAGACATGGCGAGGGCCATGGTTGAGTTGTTCCAACTATCGAAAGATGAGTTGGAAGAAATGGGCGCCCGAGGCAGGTCATACTATCTGAACAATCTCTCGCTTGATAGCGCGGGGAAGCAGATAGATGAGATCTTTCGCGCTGCGGCCGCTCAACAAGAACCGGCGAATTCAGTCGGGCCCGGACTGCCCAGCGAAGTGTCTCCGAAGTAGTTTTACAAGACAATGCGAGGCGCCCTGCGTTCGGGGCCTTATCTCACTCGGGTTAGAATGACTGGACAATCTTAACTACCCTGGGTTAGTCAACGAGATGATTAACCTGATTTTAGCTTTGGGTGGGGCGAAGAGTAGGATGTGAAAACGAATTATGGAAACCAGTAATGTGAAGCCGCTAGAAAACCTTGAAGAACGGAAGCTCAAAGAAATCGAGCATTCCGAGCGCCGACGAACTATTCTCCAGGGATACGAACGTCACATCGACACGACTTTGGATGAACAAGTGGGAGGAGTCCCGAGTCTGATACGGGACAATGAGGCCTTTGAACAGCACTTCTCCAACGTCAAGTATTATTCAGTCGCCACCGGCAGCGAAAAGTATTATCAGGATTGGTTGCGTCAACGATGCACTCCTGGCAAGAAGGTCCTCGACTATTGTTGTGGCAACGGGGAGAACGGGATTTACAGCGCCCAATTCGGCGCTGACGTTATCGGGATCGACATCTCCCCTCAGGGGATCGAGAACTGCCGATTGAATGCCGTTCGCGAGGGAGTGGATAAGAACTGCCGGTTTGAGGTGATGGATGCAGAGGCGACCCAGTTCCCCGACGATTCGTTCGATGTCATCGTGGAATATGGCGCCCTTCATCATCTCGACTACCCCAAGGCGATGACTGAATTGCACCGAATCATCAAGCCAACTGGTGAGATCATTTGTGTTGAGGCCCTGCGCCACAATCCACTGATCCATCTCTACCGGAGAATGACGCCGGACCTCCGCACCGCTTGGGAGGTTGAACATATCCTGACGGTGCAGCACCTGGACCAGTCTCGCGAGTACTTTGAAGAGGTCAATACCAAGTTCTTCCACCTGGCATCGCTGGCGGCAGTGCCATTCAGAAAAACCAGTATCTTCAAACCGCTACGGGGTGTGCTCGACCGGATCGACGAATCGATCCTAAAACGTCCCTGGATTGGGAAGTACGCGTGGATCATGGTCTTCACGATGGCCAAGCCACGAAAGCTGGCGTGACGTGTCTGAGTCGCTTCGCCTGACTCGGGTCGAGGAAACTCCAGGTGACACCTTAGCGAAAATGTATGAAGGGCTGAAACGGATTTTCGATCTGGTTGCGGCGCTACTCGGATTCATCTTCTTAGCTCCGTTGCTGGTGGCTATCGCTATCGTCGTCAAGCTGGATTCTGTTGGTCCCGTTCTTTATTTGGGTGAGAGAGTGGGCTTGCACGGAAATAGATTCCGAATCTGCAAGTTCAGGACGATGTGCGTGGGAGCCGAAATACACGGCACGACCACGGCCGCCGGCGACACTCGAATTACCCGGGTAGGTCGATTCATCAGGAAGTACAAATTGGATGAACTGCCGCAGCTCATCAATGTGATTCGGGGTGAGATGAGTCTGGTCGGACCCAGACCTGAAGTCGAAGAACATACGAGCGCTTACAACGACGAAGAGAAATTGATTCTGACGGTCATCCCCGGCATCACAGACTATTCTTCAATACGTTTTGTGAAGCTCAATGAAATCCTTGGCTCTGAAAATCCGCATGAGCTCTTCGTCACCAAGTACCGATCGGAGAAAAACCTCCTGAGGTTGGAGTATGTGCGAAATCGGTCCTTCACCGAGGATTTGAAGATCCTGGCGCTGACTCTGATTGCCTTAATACGCTCAGCTGCTGGCCGGGTGGAGCCGGAATGAATGGAGTACGTTAGACTGGGTCTGACCGACTTGCAGATCTCGCGCGTTGGTTTCGGCTGTGCGGCGATTGGCGGACATGATTATGGTAAGGTGAACGATCAGGACAGCATTGCGGCAGTTCATAAAGCCCTCGATCTGGGTGTCAATCTCTTCGATACGGCCGATGTCTACGGCCTCGGACACGCGGAAGAGCTGTTGGGTCAAGCCCTCGGTAGCCGTCGTCACGACGTCATAGTTGCGACCAAGTTTGGAATAGAATGGGACGAGCAGGGAAACACGAAGCGCAACCTCAGCGCTCGCAGAGTCCTGGAGGCGCTGGACGAAAGCCTGCGACGGCTGAGGCTCGATTGTATTACGCTTTATCAGATTCATTGGTATGACGGGCGAACGCCAATTGCCGAGACGATGGAAGCTCTCAACAAGTGCCAGGAGAGCGGAAAGATCCGCTTCATTGGATGTTGTAATTTTTCTTTGAGCCTGACCGAAGAAGCGCAGAAGTATGGCAGGTTGGAGTCGTTACAGTTGCCCTATAGTTTAGCCGAGCGCGGTTCCGAACCGGTGATTGATGAGGGCCATCGCAACTACAAGATGGCAACGCTTTGCTATAATCCGTTGGCACAAGGACTATTCACCGGGAAGTACGGACGCGATACGAAGTTTCATGGTACGGATCTCCGATCGCGGAGCAGTCTGTTCCAGGGTGATAGTCTGGCCAGCAATCTGGCGCTGGTGGAGAAACTAAAAAAAGTAGCAAGTCTCAATGGCCGGACTCCGGCCCAGGTTGCTATCCGATGGCTCCTCGAAAACGAATACGTGACCAGCGCCATAGTAGGAATCAAAACGCCATTTCAGATTGAAGAAAACGCGGGAGCTGTGGGTTGGAACCTGTCGCGATATGACAGAGAATTCCTGAGCGCGGCCAATCTGCCAGCGACAGGTCCTGATAGCACGACATGAAGAAATTTCGCACTGCTGATGAACAAGAAGTGGGCCGAAACATTGAGCGCATCTTCACTACGTGTCCGGATTCGGTTGAGATCAAGCTTGAGAACTTTACCAAATACGTTCGCCGGCAACATCTCAAACGATTCCTGGCCCTGTACGAGATTTTCAAACTGATCCTTCCGGTGAAAGGGTCGATAGTCGAATGTGGTGTCTTCAGAGGCTTTGGTCTGATGGGCTGGGCCAAACTGAGCACCATGCTTGAACCAGAAGACCTTACCCGTCGAATCTATGGCTTCGATAGCTTTGCCGGATTCCCGAGCGCGAGTGAGAAGGATGACAATCCGGTCGCGGCCCCCACGCCTGGTGGTCTGCGCGCGGATTCTTATGACGAACTGCTGGCTCTGGTTGACGAGTACGATCGTGATCGGTTCCTGGGACACATTCCAAAGGTCCATCTGATCAAAGGTGATGTGACTCAAACTATTCCTAAGTTTATCGTTGATGAGCCTCATGTAGTTGTGAGCCTGCTCTTTTTGGACCTTGATCTTTATGAACCCACTAAGGTGGCCATCGAATCTTTTTTGCCGCGTATGCCCAAGGGAGCGGTGATAGCTTTCGATGAACTAGACAACCCTATGTGGCCCGGAGAGACTCTGGCGCTGCTGGAATCCATCGGTATCAACAGACTAAGGCTTCAGCGCTTCGATTGGGATCCTTACATCAGCTTTGCCGTTCTTGAATAACTTATGAAATCAAATGGAGGAGCAGACAATAGCGCGCTCCTTAATGAACTTGCTGCGCGGATTCGCTATCAGACTTTGATGATGGTGAATAAGGCCAAGAGTTCGCACGTTGGTACGTGCTTCTCAATGGCTGAGCTGTTGTCTGTCCTCTACGGCAGTATCCTCCGCGTCGATCCTCAGAACCCCGAATGGCCACAACGCGACCGTTTCATTCTCAGTAAGGGTCACGGAGCCGCCGCCCTGTATGCGGTGCTGGCTGAACGAGGTTTCTTTCCGCTCGATTGGCTGGAGACCTTCTATCAGAATGGTTCGCGCCTGGCCGGCCACGTCACCCATCACTATCTCCCGGGGGTTGAAGTTTCTACCGGATCGCTCGGTCACGGTCTCTCGATCGCGGCTGGGATGGCGTTGGCGGCAAAACGCGATGGCGAAACACATAGAGTTGTGGCTTTACTGAGTGATGGTGAATGTGATGAGGGTTCGGTCTGGGAACCGATTCTGTTTGCGCCTCACCACCAACTGGATAATCTGATCGCCATCGTTGACTACAACAAGATTCAAAGTCTGGGCACGGTGAAAGAGGTGATGGACCTCGAGCCATTTGCTGATAAATGGCGCGCCTTTGGTTGGGGTGTCCGTGAGATCGACGGACACAACGTAACTGAGATTGAGTCGACGCTTTCAACCTTACCCTTTGAGGCAGGACGCCCGAACTGTGTGATCGCCCATACTGTTAAAGGCAAAGGAGTCAGCTTCATGGAAGACAAACTCCTTTGGCACTATCGCACGCCACAAGGAGAGGAGTTCGCTGACGCCCTGGCTGAACTGGAGGCGCACTCATGAGAACTGCCTTTATCGAGACTTTGCTTGAACTGGCGCGGCTGGACGAGCGCATTACGCTCGTGGTGGGCGATCTTGGGTTTGGTGTGGTCACAACCTTTATGCAGGAGCTGCCGAAGCAATTCGTCAATGCCGGAGTAGCTGAACAGAACATGACCGGGCTGGCAGCAGGAATGGCTCTCAGCGGCAAGATTGTTTTCACTTATTCGATTGCTAATTTCCCGGTGCTTCGTTGTTTGGAACAAATTCGCAACGATATTTGTTACCACGACGCTAATGTAAAGATCGTTTCTATCGGCAGCGGCATGGCTTACGGCTCACTTGGAATTACGCATCATGCGACCGAAGATCTGGCAATCATGCGCGCACTACCGAACATGACGTTGGTCGCACCGAACGATCCAGTCGAAGCCAGTCTAGCCACCAGAGCCGTCGTGGCCCATGATGGTCCGTGCTATTTACGACTGGGGCGCGGTGGTGAGCAGACCGTTCACACTTCCAATATCGACTTCCAATTGGGCAAATCAATTCAGGTGCGCGACGGCAGTGACCTCACGCTTATTGTGACGGGCGGGCTCTTGCAGCATGCGATCGGCGCTGCCGACATTTTGAGTGAGAGTGGTATAAGTGCTCGGGTTTTGAGTATGCATACAGTCAGCCCCCTTGATAACGAGGCTGTGCTTGCCGCGGCTAGCGAGACATCTGCCATTTTTACTATCGAGGAGCACAGTGTAGTTGGGGGGCTGGGCGGTGCCGTCGCTGAATTGCTCCTGGAAGCCGGAGGGCCCCGGATCAAATTCAAGCGCATTGGGCTAAATGGAACCTTCTCCTCAATTGTCGGTGATCAGGACTATCTTCGAGCGCAATATGGTTTGGATGCAGTCGGGATCCTGGCCAACATACAAAGCACATTGGCATTGTCCGTTTCGAAGAAACATGCGGGTGAGTCGTAATGGGTAGTGACGCAGTTCTTCGACAATTCAGCGTTTTCTCTCGGCTTACAACTGGCCGACGATTTATTACTTGATTCAGAAACCGGTTAAGGCGGGCGTCCCCGATATAATCTTCGTCACCGGTTGGACTCCGCAGTTGGTTTCCTAAAGCTTCCCACCTATGGTGAAGCCCTTGGGTTAAGTGCGAGGACTCTTCGCTGTGAAGCCGCGAAACACACTAGTGAACGAGAACACCGACGTTCCCCCGTCGGCGAGTTTCCCACACCTAAGACGCTATTGGCTGTCTGCGGGAACGCAAACAATCCTCGATCTCTCTGTCTTGTCAACTGCATTTGTTGTCGCCTATCTGCTCCGATTTGATTTCGATATACCCAGGGATCATCTGCACAACCTGACCGTGCAGGTGTCGTTCGTCGTGCTGCTTCAGTTTGTGGCCCTGACTGTAGCAGGGGGGCGCAGCTTCATGTGGCGCTACACCGGCATTGCGCACGTTAAGCCGTTTGTATATGCGGCTCTGGGCTCAATGGCGGTGGTAGGTCTGATGCGCATACTGCTGCCAGAGGCGCATCAGGGTTGGAGGGTTCCGCTTTCAATAAATCTCGTTGACGGGGTTCTGGCGTTCGTCGGCACGTTTGCTCTGCGCATGTGGCGTCGCGCGACGTACGAATACCTGAGGCGACGAGGACAACTCAAGGTGCGAGGCCAGGCCAACGGCAGAAGACGACCGGTACTACTAATTGGCGCCGGCCAGGCCGGCGTGCTGGCAGCCAACGAGATCGAAGGCCGCGGGGACATGGAACTGGAGATAAAGGGATTTGTCGATGATGACCGGATGAAGCTGGGCAGGGGAGTGGTGAAGAGTCTTAAGGTACTTGGGGCTACCAAAGATTTGCCGGGTTTGGTTCGTTCATTGGGGATAGATCATGTCGTGATCACAATAGCGCAGGCTTCGCGGCAAGACATCCAGCGGGTTGTGAAAATATGTGAAGAGATTCCCATCAAGGTAAGAATCATTCCGGGGCTTTATGAAATACTGGACGGACGGGTTGAAATCAGTCGCATTCGCGATGTTCAGATTGAAGATCTGCTTGGCCGGGAGCCAGTGCAGTTAGACATCGAATCGATCAAAAAAGAATTAGCCGGCAAGACAGTTATGGTTACCGGAGCGGGTGGTTCCATCGGATCGGAATTGGCCCGACAGGTAGTTCGCTTTTCACCCGCCAAGCTTCTCCTGGTGGAGCGCGCCGAGTTTGCGCTCTTTAATATTGATCGCGCGCTGAGCGAGTTTGATTCTGCCGGGTCGATTGTGCCTTTGGTTGCGGATATTGGTGACCTCTCCCGGATGCGTTCTATTTTCGAGAGCTATCGGCCGCAAGTAGTAATTCACGCTGCTGCTCATAAACATGTGCCGTTGATGGAGAGTAATCCGACCGAAGCCATCAAGAATAATGTACTCAACACCAGACTGTTGAGTGAATTGGCGGCTGAGTTTAAGGCAGAGGTTTTTGTGCTGATATCCACTGACAAAGCTGTGCGGCCCACTTCGATCATGGGCGCCTCCAAACGAATCGCGGAGTTGGTAACTCAGGATGCAGGCCGGTTAACCGACACCCGGTTTGTCGCAGTGCGCTTTGGCAATGTCATCGGCTCGAACGGATCTGCTATTCCTATCTTCCAGGAACAAATTCGCAAGGGCGGACCCCTGAGAATAACGGATAAACGCATGCAGCGTTACTTCATGACTATCCCGGAGGCCGCACAACTGGTTTTGCAGGCCAGCACTATTGGCAAAAGTGGTGAGGTGTTGATTCTACATATGGGTGAGCCGGTGAGCATTTTGGAATTGGCCGAAGCGCTAATCTTGCTCTCGGGCCTAAAGCCGCACCAGGATATCAAGATCATTGAAACCGGAATGCGTCCAGGCGAGAAACTTTACGAAGAACTGACATTTGATAGCGAAGTCGCAGTTGCCACTTCACATCCGAAAATATTCATCAGCAGGATTGCCGGCCTTGAAAGTGAGCATATTCAAGTGGCCTTGGAACGACTGACTCAGTTGGTTCAGGAGAGGAACGGAGAAGAATTGCGAAGGTTCCTTAACAAATTCATTCCTGAGGCTAAGCTAGCCACTACTGCGGTGACCGCTGGCGAGAACGGATCAGAGAAAGAAAGTGAGGCCTTCGTGGCGACGTACGGATCTTCTTAGTGCCGAAATCCTGAGTGTTCATAATCGCTGATGATTGACATAAAGTGAGCACCAATTCCTACCGATGGGAATGAGACCATACAACACCAGCATAGTTACTGAGATGTCCTTCAAACCGAGTCTGGCATCGCGGAGCGCCAGGATAATCGATAGGGTGCTGTTTGTTTGTTTGCTTGCGGTGATCGTCCTAACCGCGATCCCCTATGGAACAGTCGACGCCTGGTGGGAAGCGCTATTTGAGTGCATCGTGTTTGCACTTACCGCAGTCTGGGTTTTTGAAGTTGTCCTCGTGGGCAATTGGCAAGTTAAAAGGCTCTCTGTCCTATTGCCATTGATACTGATAACGGCCTTTGCGTTCTTGCAGACGGTTGAGTGGCCGGTAACCCTGTTACCGGCCGGAATCGGGCGGTTGACGGCCCAACATACGCTTAGTATTGATCGGTACCAAACCTATCTTACGGCGCGAAAGATCCTGGCTCTAACCTTATTCCTTGGGCTATTGCTGCTGCACACGTCCTCACCAAAGCGTCTTCGTTGGCTCGTACGAGTGGTTATTGGATTGGGGCTGGCGAGTGCGTTGTTTGGAGTGCTGCGCCAATGGCTGCAGTCTCCCGATTCTCCAGGCGGATTCGTGTTGCCTTTTCTGTTTTATGGCATGGGCTACGGGCAGTTCATCTCTCCGAACGCTTTCGCGTACATGATGGAGATGCCTTTTGGTATTTTGTTGGGTCTGGTACTCGGGGGAGGACTTCGACGAGAGCGCGTGCCTATTTATGTCGCGATTGCTATGTTTGTCTGGACGGCGCTCGTTTTGTCAAACTCACGGGGAGGTATTGTCAGTCTCACGGTACAGGCTGTTTTCTTGCTGTTCGTTTCACTCAACTGGTATTCAGCCCGAGTTGTTTCCCGCGAAGGTGGCGGGAAGCATAAGTGGCTTAACCGCCTCCACGCTTCGCTGCCGGTCCGAGTACTGCTCGTGATATTGATCGTTGGAACACTTATGGCGGCCGTTTTGTGGATGGGTGGGGACAAGTTAAGCGTCAAACTCGCCCAGCGGGCTTCCGTTTCTAATCAGGATACTTTTCCTGATTCGACAACCCGCGAGGAGATTTGGCGATCCAGTTGGAAGCTGATCAAACAAAACCCCTGGACAGGCGTGGGCTTTGGCGCTTACTTCCTGGCGATTCCGGAGTACGAGATCAGTACTGGCAGGGTCAAGCTTGAGCAAGCTCACAACGACTATCTGGATTTGGCTGCCAATGGAGGCGTTGTAGCCGTTGGCCTGGCCGGCTGGTTCCTTGCCATGATAGCGTGGCGCGCAAGATACTCATTGCGATCGCGTGACACTTACCGCCGCGCGGCGGGTCTCGGCGCAGCCGCCGCCATTGTGGGTGTTGGCGTACATAGCCGGGTCGATTTCGGGCTCCAGTTAACCGGCATTGCGGTGGTTTTTGCGGCGCTGGTTGTGATCTTAGTTGCCGATAGCAGGGTAGAGCGGCAAGTAGAACGGAAGCGCTAATCGATGTCTGACGCAGTCGATTCACGATCAAAGGGAACGGTATGGCGGCGTGTTCTAAGGGTTGTTTTGGCGCTCTTAGTCTTGTTTTGTTGCTACCGCCTAATAGTAGATGCGGCAACCGCCGGACTCTCTCGGCTCTACCAGACCAGCGCCATTATTGAGTCGAGAGTAGAGCCGGCGGACATTGCCGTTAGACTAAAGCCAGGTGATCCGGAAGCGCATTACACTCGGGCGCTTACGCTGGTAAATTTGGAACGAATCGGTGACGCCGTCGCTGAACTGCGAGAAGCCATTCTACTGCGTCCGCATCATTACTACGAGTGGCTTGATCTTGGGGTAACGCTTGACCGTATGGGTGATCAAGCAGGTGCCGAAAGTTCACTCCGCGAATCGATTCGCCTGGCACCCTCCTTCGCGCAGCCGCGCTGGCAGCTCGGCAGTCTGCTATATAGGCAGGAAAAATTCCCCGATGCGTTTGAACAGCTGCGATTAGGATCTGCAAGTAATCCGCAGCTCATCCAGACGCTGATTGAATTGGCCTGGACCGCCTCGGATGGGAAGGTTTCGACACTCGAATGGATGGTGGATCCTCATAGCTCACGCACCGATCTAGAACTGGCCAACTTCCTCGCCATGCAGAACATGGGAGAAGAAGCGGCGCGCTATGTACTAAAGGCAGGAGCCCTCGTTGATAAGAAAGATATTGATCTATCGCGTGTGACGATTGACAAACTCTTGTTTAATCGCCAGTTTGAGGCGGCTCATGCCGCCTGGTTAGCTACCCACGGAAGCCCGAAATCTTCTTCAACGAATACGCAAGGTTTTGTTAACGGAGACTTCGCCGATGAAATAATCAATAACGACCCGGGATTTGGGTGGCAATTAACGTCGGCGCCTAATATTTCCGCTGCAATCGATCCTGTGGGTCCGGGGCCGGACAGTCGAAGCCTGCGCATCGAATATTCCGGAAATAGCTCACCCGGGGACCCCGTGATCACTGAACTCCTTTTGCTTCAGTCGAACAAGCGCTATGAAGTCAGGTTTTCAGCGCGGACGGATCGGCTCGTCAGTGGTGGGCCGCCGGTAATAGTCATAGCCGATGTCGGTGGCGAAGTGTCGAAAATTCTTGGGCAGTCGAGTCCGCTGCCGCCGGATACGAACGGCTGGACCAGTTACTCCGTGGAGTTTTCCACGGAGGCGAATACCCGTGCCGTTAGCGTGCGTCTGGTGCGACTAGGATGCAATGAAACGCCGTGCCCTATTTTTGGGAAGTTATGGCTCGCCAAGTTCGCTCTACGTCCGATTTGAATTTCGGCTTTCGTTCGTCTCCGGGTTTTTTGGCAGGCTGTACGGCAATTTTGTTGATAAATTTAAAAAAAGTCCTTGACTTTGTCTTGATAGTCGGGTTAGAGTCTGCCTTCCCCACAGAACGTCCGTAAAGATTGGGGAGTAGTTTAGACACTCTTTTAACCTCAAATTGGATGGAAGGATGAGAACCATGCGAGTTCAAATACGTCCCGCAAAAGTTTTGTCAGCTCTAATGCTGATTGCCGTTGTTAATGTTTATGTTTTCGCGAATGGCGCGATTACTTCATCGAGTAAGGTGCTCACAGGCCGGCTTATCACTACGAGCAATCGGCCAATCCTGGTCAACGGCGGCGAAGCTATTACGGGAACCGTAATCGTATCAGGCGCTCAATTGGCCACCTCTGCCGCCAGTATCGCGACTGTTGAGTTGCCGAATGTGGCGACTATAAACATTGCGCCGAGTTCCAATGTCGCGCTTAACTTCGACGCGAAAGCCGTGACCGTTACGGTCAGTTCCGGCGATGCCACCATTACGACAGCTGACGGTGTTGTTGGCAAAGTCCTTAATGCGAGTGGTGCGCCTAGAACAGCTAACCCGTCGGCGCCAGCCGGTGGCAATACTGCTAAGAATTGGGGTATCGCTGGTGTTGCAGTCGGTAGTGCCGCCTTTATTTGGGCAATTATCGGTTGGAACCGAGCGAACAATGCAAGGGATGCTGCGGCTGCTGCAGCTGCTGCCAATGCTGCCTTAGCGGCTCAACTTGCGGCTCTTCGCACCTGTTTGGCAGGTCAAACGGCGAGCCCGGTCAGGGTTTGCACGAGCTTCTAAAGTTCGCCCTGCAAGCTCCATAGACTATGAAGAGGGACATGCCACGCTGGTCGCGGCATGTCCCTCTTTTGGTATGACGATTCGGAAAGCGAAGGCTCATTCCCTCCTGATTCGACCTAATACCGGCAGCGTTTCAAGAAGGCAAAGTATCGGTGATTGAGACGTAGCTCGGTACGAAATCTACCGTAAATCGATAACCCGCCGTCCCATGGCTTCGAAGGCGAAACTCAAGAATTCCAAAGCCGCTCATAGCGCAGCGTATCAACACCTGATTCACAGCGCGGAACTCCACAGAAAAGCCGCAGATGAATGCGTGGATCTGATTCTCGGTGCTGCTGCCGTGATCGTTGAGTCTTTCCGGGACGGCAAAAAACTCTTGATTTGTGGCAACGGAGGCAGCGCCGCAGACGCTCAACATATGGCGGCTGAATTCGTTAATAGGTTGAGTAAGGAGATCGAACGGCCTGGCTTACCAGCAATCGCGCTCACCACAGATACCTCAATTCTAACCTCATATGCCAACGACTACGGATACGAAGGAGTCTTCGAAAGACAAGTTCTTGCTCTTGGCAACGCTGGGGATACCCTTATAACGATCAGCACCAGTGGTAACTCAGCGAACTTGATAAAGTCGGTCGCAGCAGCCCGCCACAAGGGGCTGACTACGATTGGTTTGCTGGGCGAAGGGGGCGCGCTGATCTCTCTGGTCGATCAGGCTATCGTCGTGCCGAGTCGCGACACGCAGCAAGTTCAGGAATGCCTGTTATCGATTGAGCACTCTATTTGCATGATCGTGGAGCAAGAAATGTTCAACTCGTGATCTCCATCCGCTGCGAAAGGTCGCTTCGGATGGAAACAAAGATTCACGTGTCTTCCGGTAGGCAATAACTGGACAGCCTTACGACCGTCGCGCCTAATCCGCCAGCCTCCGGCGGGGCGTCAACCCAACCTAAGACAAACGATGTTCGGCTGAGGACGCTGCGAACAAGTTCGCGCTGGACCCCCACACCTTTGCCGTGAATGATTCGTACTGCGCGAAAACCTTTCTCGTGGGCCAATCTCAGATATTCTTCCACCACGGCCTTCACCTGGCGCGGGGGGATGGTATGCAGATCGAACACGTCTGTGATTTCGATCACGACAGGTTCATCGAAGGGCGTATTATCGTAACCGTCGTTTTGCATTTCTCTATCTTGGCTCTATAATTTTCCGTGCTGTTGCAATCCACTAATCCGGTCCCGAGAATTTTGCAAACCTTGCTTGATTCATCCCGCAAAGGAGTGGCGCCTTGGCGATTCGTCTGAGCAGAACCTTCATTCTGCGGAAGCTGCATCAGTTGTCAGGCATTATGCCACTAGGCATTTTTCTTCTCGAACATTTTTATACTAACTCGAAGGCCTTGGCGGGACCGGCCGACTTCAATAACGCCGTCAAAGATCTTCAGTCGATACCCTACATCCTGTTCGTCGAGATCGGCGGTATCTTCATTCCGCTAATCTATCACGCAGTCTATGGACTCGTGATAACGGTCGAGGCGCGTCCAAACAATTTGCATTACCCCTATGCGCGAAATTGGTTCTACACGATTCAGCGTGTGACCGGCATCATTCTGTTTTTCTTTATCACCTTTCACGTTTTGAATTTCAGGTTTGGTTTGATACCGGGTTTGAACACCCTTTCAGTTGCGCGTAATCCCGGTCAGAGCTTCGAAATCGTGTCCCGGGAATTTCACAACGCCTGGATTTTTATCGTTTACGTCATAGGCATCACAGCGACAGTGTGGCATCTGGCCAACGGAATCTGGTTGTTCCTGGTTGATTGGGGGATCGTTATTGGCGAGCGCTCGCAGCGTCTAACCGGTTATGCGTGCATCGCCTTTGGTATTTTTCTGCTTGCGGTCGGCATCAACGCCGCAGTTGCTTTCATTCATCCCGGCGGCTTACTGGCAGGATTCATGTAAATCGAAATGGCAACAGGACTCAAAATCGCAATTGTCGGTGGAGGGCTGGCCGGTCTGGCGGCGGCGATGAAGATCGCTGAAGCAGGTTATGAAGTCGATCTGTTTTCGGTAGTGCCGGTAAAGCGTTCGCACTCGGTTTGTGCGCAAGGCGGAATCAACGGCGCGGTGAACACGAAGGGCGAAGGCGACTCGGTCTGGGAACATTTCGACGACACAGTTTATGGCGGCGACTTCCTGGCGAATCAACCGCCGGCCAAAGCCATGTGCGAGATGGCGCCCGCGATCATTTACCTGTTTGATCGCATGGGCGTGCCGTTCTCGCGCACCAACGAAGGACTACTCGACTTTCGCCGCTTCGGAGGAACGAAGCATCACCGCACCGCGTTTGCCGGAGCGTCAACGGGTCAACAACTTTTGTATGCGCTCGATGAGCAGGTGCGGCGTTTTGAAGTTGCCGGCAAGGTGAAGAAGTACGAAGGCTGGGAAATGATGTCGCTCGTGCTCGACGATCATCAGGTCTGTCGCGGCATCGTCGCGATGAACCTTCGGTCGTTGGAGCTCAAAGCTTTTGCCGCGGACGCGGTAATTGTCGCGAGCGGTGGGCCAGGACTAATTTTCGGTAAGTCAACGAACTCGATGGTTTGTACCGGCAGCGCGGTCGCAGCTTGCTATCAACAGGGCGCGAAATACGCAAACGGCGAGTTCATTCAAGTTCACCCCACCTCAATTCCCGGAGAAGACAAACTCCGCTTGATGAGCGAGTCGGCTCGCGGGGAGGGTGGCCGCGTCTGGGTGCCGAAGGGCAAAGGCGACAATCGATCACCGTCGTCTATTCCTGAGAACGAGCGGTGGTATTTCCTGGAAGAGAAATATCCGGCGTACGGCAACCTGGTTCCGCGCGATATCGCGACCCGAGAGATATTCCAGGTTTGTCTCGCCGGCATGGGCGCCAACGGCGACAACCAGGTCTATCTCGATCTGACCCATATCCCCGCAGAGACCCTGGATAAAAAACTCGGCGCGATCCTCGAAATCTACGAAATGTTTGTCGGCGACGATCCGCGTCATGTGCCAATGCGCATCTTTCCGGGTGTGCACTATTCGATGGGTGGGCTGTGGGTTGATTTCGATCAGCGCACGAATATTTCCGGCTTGTTGGCAGCAGGAGAGTGTGATTATTCGATTCATGGAGCGAACCGCCTCGGCGCAAATTCACTGGTTAGTTGTGTCTACGGCGGCTTCATTACCGCGCCCGCGGCGATTGAGTGGGCGAAGAATATTGAGCGAAACGGCTCGAACGGTTCACGGATGTACGAGCAGGAAACAAAGCGCCAGCAGGAGATTAACGACAGACTGATTGCCCAGAGCGGCGCCGAGAATCAATACAAGCTGCACGAAGAGATGGGCCGGACCATGACCGACAATGTCACCGTGATTCGCTACAACGATCGTCTGAAGCAAACCGATGACAAGTTGCGTGAACTCACCGACCGCTACGATCAGATCTCGATTAACGATTCGAATCTATGGGCCACCATGGCTTTGCCACATGCGCGCCAACTGAGGAACATGCTTGATCTGGCGCGGGTAATCACTCTGGGCGCACTGAACCGGAACGAATCACGCGGCGCCCATTACAAACCTGACTTTCCCGATCGCGATGACGCAAACTGGTTGAAGACTACGATTGCTGAGCATTCAGGAGAAGGACCGGTGTTCTCGTATGATCCGGTGGACATCTCTTTGATTCCGCCGCGCAAGCGTGACTATTCGCACGAGAAGAAAGAAAAGGCGAAAGCGTGAGGATGTTAGAGGCGGGCTACCGCCCGCCAATTTCAGGGCCAAATGCAGGCGGGCAGTAGCCCGCCTCT
>DNNE01000077.1:97684-99536 GCA_003487805.1 Blastocatellia bacterium
GCGGGCAGTAGCCCGCCTCTAAAAAAAGCGAAATGTCCAATACTGTCGAGATACATATCAAGCGCCGCCCGAACCAGGACGCCCCCCAGCACTGGGAAGAGTTCGAGATTCCTTACCGGCCGAATCTCAACGTGATCTCCTGTCTGATGGAAATTCGCAAGAATCCGGTCACGAAGTCCGGTCAACAGACTACGCCACCGTCGTGGGACATGAATTGTCTGGAGCAGGTGTGCGGCATCTGTACGATGGTCATCAACGGACGCGTGCGCCAGTCATGTTCCGCCCTGGTTGATAATCTCGATAAGCCAATCAAGCTTGAGCCGATGAGCAAGTTTCCGAACATTCGCGATCTGAAGGTTGATCGTTCACAGATGTTCAATCACCTGAAACAGGTTCATGCCTGGGTCGAACTTGACGGTTCTCACGATCTCGGTCCCGGCCCGCGCATGGATCAGGATGATGTAATGGAGCGTTATGCTTACTCACGTTGCATGACTTGCGGTTGCTGTCTCGAAGCTTGCCCGCAGTACGACGAAGACAATTACATCGGCCCGCAGGCGATCGCGCAGGTGCGCCTCTTCAACATGCACCCCAGCGGTGCGATGGATCGTGAAGAGCGTTTGCAGGGGATCATGGGCGAAGATGGAATTACCAACTGCGGCAATGCGCAGAACTGCGTTAAGGTCTGTCCCATGAACATCCCGCTGACGAAAGCAATCTATGAAGAAAACCGCGAAACGGTGCTTTATGGTTTGCTCGGTTGGCTCAAAAAGTAAGTCGGGCCGGGTAAATTCAAACACGCGTCAAACCTTCGCGCATACCACACTCGAAACATCTTTGCTGAACGCAGAACCTCAACGGAAAAGGAGAATGGCTTGAAGGGAATTATACTGGCGGGTGGAAGGGGTTCTCGTCTTTTTCCGCTAACCATCACCACGAGCAAACAGCTTCTGCCGGTTTATAACAAGCCGATGATCTATTACCCGCTTTCGCTCTTGATGTTGGCCGGTATTAGAGAAGTATTGATTATTACCATGCCGGAAGATGCTCCCTCTTATCAAAAACTATTAAGTGACGGAAAGAGCTGGGGCATGAGGTTCTCTTATGCAGAACAAGAACATCCGAGAGGTTTGGCCGATGCGTTCCTGGTTGGAAGCAACTTTGTCGGTAATGAACCCGTTTGCCTCATACTCGGCGACAATATTTTCTTTGGGCACGGCTTGTCCGAACAATTAGAGGCCGCGGCACAACTTAATAGCGGAGCTCTTATATTCGCGTATGCCGTGCGCGACCCGGAGCGGTACGGTGTGGTGGATTTCGATGAGCGCGGCGTTGCGCTGAGCATCGAGGAAAAGCCAATTAAGCCGAGTTCGAATTATGCCGTCCCCGGTCTTTATTTTTATGACGGCAGCGTTGTCGAACGTGCTCGGAATCTTGAGCCATCATCACGTGGAGAACTGGAAATAACTGATCTGAATAAATCATATCTGGAAAGTCGCGAGTTGCGTGTCGAGGTAATCGGACGAGGCGTCGCATGGCTGGACGCCGGCACTCACGAATCATTGTTGCAAGCTTCAAACTTTGTGCAGACTATTGAGGAACGGCAGGGGCTTATGATTTCATCTCCCGAAGAGATTGCTTTTCGTGCGGGCTATATTACCCGGGACGAGTTGCGAATCCTCGCACACGGGTTGGGCGATACCAGCTACGCGAAATATCTCTCAGCCCTTTTGGATGAGCCGCAAGTGCCATTTTGGCGGGGACCAGCGGATCCAGAATGAGTGTCCCACGGTGCCCAGGTTGTTTGCGGCCATACCTTGAGGATCTGCACTGCGAGGCCGCGGATCAGTTA
>DNNE01000077.1:99838-100635 GCA_003487805.1 Blastocatellia bacterium
CCGCGGATCAGTTATCTCGAGCCAGTTGGGAGTTTTCCTTCAATGATTGAATTCTCGCCTCTGGACATTCCTGACATCCTGGTGCTCCAGCCGAAGGTGTTTGCCGACGACCGCGGGCTGTTCGTAGAAACCTATCAAGCCGACCGATTTGCTGAGATCGGTATCTCCGACAAGTTTGTGCAAGACAATTACTCGCGATCGTGTCGCGGCGCGCTTCGAGGTCTGCACTATCAGATCCAACAAGCCCAGGGCAAACTTATTTGGGTAGTTCGCGGCGAAGTATTTGACGTGGCGGTTGATTTGCGCCGCAGCTCTCCGACGTTTGGAAAATGGGTGGGGGCCAATCTATCGGCTGAGAACCGATTACAACTCTGGATCCCAAAGGGTTTCGCTCACGGCTTCTACGTGCTTAGCGAGGTGGCGGAGGTGGTTTACAAGGTGACGGATTTTTACGCCCCGCAAAACGAGCGGACCTTGCTTTGGAATGACGCCACTGTCGGCGTCAAGTGGCCGCTCTCTTCAACACTGCCGATTCTATCAGCGAAGGACGCAGCGGGGATGACACTTGCGGCAGCCGATTTGTTTGAGTAGCTAGATGCCGAGAACGTCCACCAGTTCCTGAACCGACGCCGCGCTCTTCTGCAGGGCGATTCGTTCTTCGGCCGTCAAGGTGATCTCAATTACCTGTTCGAGTCCCCTCGCACCGAGTTTGCACGGCACGCCAACATACAAACCGTTGACGCCGTACTCGCCTTCAAGATAGGCAGCGCAAGGCAGAATCTTTTTCTTGTCTTTCA
>DNNE01000077.1:101013-101141 GCA_003487805.1 Blastocatellia bacterium
AGCGCGACGATTTCGGCGCCGCCTCCCGCTGTGCGTTTGACGATCGCGTCGATCTGTTCTTTTGACAGAAGTTCAGTAATTGGGATTCCCGCACAGGTCGAATAACGCGGCAGCGGCACCATCGTGTC
>DNNE01000077.1:101533-104240 GCA_003487805.1 Blastocatellia bacterium
GCCGAGTCGAGCACGCCGGCCATCCCGATGACTCGATGTTTGGGAAAGCCCGAGCGGCGCAACGCGACCTGGCACATGGCGTCCAGAGGGTTCGAAACGATGATGAGAATTGTTTCCGGCGAACGCTTTACAATTTCATCCACAACCTTTCCGACAATGTCCGCATTCGTTTTGAGAAGATCGTCACGGCTCATGCCCGGTTTGCGCGCCAGTCCGGCCGTTATGATCACGACGTCGGAATTCGCCGTTTCTTCGTAGCCGTTGGTTCCCGTCAGACGCACGTCGAATCCTTCGATCGGGGCAGTTTCCGCCAGGTCCAAAGATTTGCCTTGCGGTACACCCTCGACGATATCGACGAGAACGACGTCACCTAATTCCTTTGCGGCCAGCCAGTGCGCCGCCGTCGCGCCGACGTTACCGGCGCCGACTACTGTGATTTTCTTCCGTGCTCCCATGATTGCTTCCTATTTGCAGAGTTAGTTGATAAGTTGCGTGACTTAGTGTGAAATGGCCGCGCAAGCACAAAGTGCATAATCATTGCCTGAAAGAAGGCGAGTCTAATTGCGCGTATGCAGAGTGTCAAGCGAGGTTCATGTGATGCAGATCACGCATCATGGCCCACGCCGCTATCTTCAAATTGGAAGCATGAACAGAGCCATTATCGGCGTCGTTTGAAACGTTCGACAGTCTAAATCAACTCAGCACAGACTCTTAGAAAACGCATGTTACAGGTCGTTCAAAACGTAAAGAATGGACAACTCGAATTAAGAGACGTGCCGCCACCGGCTTTGCTCCCGGGTGGTTTGCTGGTGAGGACCGCAGCTTCGATTATCAGTCCCGGCACGGAAAAAATGGTCCTCGAACTGGGAAAGAAAAGCTTAATCGGAAAGGCCAGAGAGCGACCTGATCTGGTCCGGCAAGTCATCAGCCGGGCGCGTGAGCATGGCATTGTAAGAACCGTCCAAAGCGTAATGTCCAAGATGGACCAGGCGTTGCAATTAGGCTACAGCGCCGCCGGCGTGGTGCAGGATATTGGCCCGGGCGTCGTCGATCTCAAAATCGGAGATCGGGTGGCGATTGCGGGCGCGGGATACGCGAGTCACGCGGAGGTGAATTTTGTCCCGCGCAACTTGACCGCCCTGATACCGGATGCCGTTTCGTTTGAAGAGGCGGCGTACTCGACGGTGGCCGCGATTGCTATGCAGGGCGTGCGTCTGGCGCGCCCTGAGTTAAGCGAGATTGTGGTGGTAAGCGGGCTCGGTCTAATCGGCTTGATAACGGTGCAACTTCTGAAAGCGAATGGCTGCCGGGTGCTTGGCATCGATTTTAATAAAGATAAAGTCGAGCAGGGAATGCGTTTGGGATTGGATGAAGGAGTTGTCCTGGACGTAGACGATCCGCGCCAAGCAGTCGATCGATTCAGTAACGGACGAGGCGCTGATCTGACTTTGATTACCGCGGCTACCTCGAGCAATCAGCCAATTGAACTTGCCGGAGAGATCACTCGACGCAAGGGACGCATCGTCGTCGTCGGCGCCGTGGGCATGAACATTCCACGAGATATCTATTATCGAAAGGAGTTGGAACTAAGGATCTCAATGTCTTATGGTCCGGGACGGTACGACAGGTCTTACGAAGAAGGCGGGCTTGATTATCCATACGACTATGTTCGTTGGACAGAACAGCGGAACCTCGAATCGGTTTTGGATCTCATGCGGCGCGAACAGTTGGACGTTCGCTCTCTTACCACGCACCACTTTCCGATCGCCAATGCGGCCGCCGCCTATGACATGATCCAGAAGGGCAACGAATCGTATGTGGGAATCGTCCTGCAATATGATCTGAATCGGCCACAGGAAAAAGTTGTCAGAATCGCTCCATCGATCGCACACAAAAGTACTGAGCGCCTGGGAGTTGGTTTTGTGGGCGCTGGAAACTACTCATCTGTCCATCTGATCCCGCATCTGAAAAGCAGTAGCGATGTGCAACTGCTTGGTGTGGTCTCAGCAACCGGCTTGAATGCTAAGCAAAAAGCCGAGAAGTTTGGATTCAGTTATTGCTCGACCGACATCAAGCCACTCCTCGATGACGCGGCCGTCGCCGCTATCTTTATCGGCACGCGTCACAGCACTCACGCTGATTTCACGATTCAAGCACTGGATGCCGGCAAACATGTCTTTGTCGAGAAGCCGATGGTTGTCAGCGAAGAACAACTGGACGCGGTGATCGACGCCTATGACAGAGCTAACGCAAAGCAGCCAACTGGTTTGATGGTCGGACTAAACCGGCGCTTTGCTCCAATGGTAACGAGGTTGAAAGAAGTCTTTAACGCCGGCGATGCTTTGCAAATGATCTATCGCGTCAACAGCGGAGGCATTCCTACTTCCACATGGTTGCATGAATCTGACGAAGGCGGTGGCATGCTGATCGGCGAGATGTGTCACTTCGTCGATCTGATGCAGTTTATTTGTGGTCAGCAGCCCGCGAGCGTGTACGCGCAATCGCTAACTCTTAACAATCAGAAATTTTCTGACCGCGACAATCTGACAATTGTAGTTTCGTTTGATGGGGGTTCCATCGGCACGCTCTGCTACAACACAGTTGGCAATAACGCCTTTCCCAAAGAGCGTGTGGAAGTGTACGGTGGCGGGAACGTGGGCGTGATAGATGATTTTCGATCTTTGGAAATCATAAAGCGTGGCAAGCC
>DNNE01000077.1:104543-121408 GCA_003487805.1 Blastocatellia bacterium
TTTGGAAATCAAAAAGCGTGGAAAGCCGATTCGAATCAAAGCGGCAAATCAGGACAAGGGCCAAAAACGTGAAGTCGAAGAAACGATCAGGAGCTTTCGGACAACGGGCGCCGCGCCAATTTCGTTTGGGGAGTTAGTCGCTGGGATGAAAGTGATTTTTGCCGCCCGACAGTCAGCAGCTTCCGGCCAGCCAGTGGCATTGACCCAGCGCGACCCGGCGTGATCGTAGCCGATCGAAATGGTCGAAGACTTATTATCAAAATCCCTGCCTGAAGTTGCGTTCCTCATCACCTCGCGCGCCATCTCCTCGGCCGACTTAGTTGAAACCTATCTGAGCCGGATTGAAGAAGTTAATCCTGCTTTGAATGCGATCGTAACGATTGTGCCTGACGTTCTCGAAAGCGCGCGGCGCTGCGACTCAGAGTTAGATCGTGGCAAAATCATTGGTCCGCTCCATGGCATCCCGCTAACAATTAAAGACACGATCGCGACTAAGGGGATACGCACCACCAGTGGATCGCGTCTGTGTGCTGATGATATACCCCAGGAGGACGCCCAAGTCGTAGCCAGATTGAAAGCCGCCGGCGCAATAATTCTCGGCAAGACCAACGTGCCTGAGATGGCGATTCCGTACGAAACCGACAATCCGGTATTTGGACGAACCAACAATCCTCATGACTTAAGCCGAACGCCAGGCGGATCCAGCGGTGGGGAAGCGGCCGCCATTGCAGCCGGACTCTCACCGGCTGGGATCGGCAGCGACCTCGCGGGTTCGATTCGCGTGCCCGCGCACTTCTGCGGCATCGCAGGGTTGAAACCTACGAGCGGGTCTGTGCCGATGGAAGGTCATCTGCCCCTTGCGACGGGAACACTTTCATTCGGTGCTTCTATTGGTCCGATGGCTCGCCGCGTTGCGGATCTCGCTTTGCTCTTTAGCGTGATCGCGGATAAACCAGAAGCCAGATTCCTTGATGAAGCTGTGAATGAGTTAGGCAGTGCGCGCGTTGCGTGGTACACGGACGACGAGGTTGCGCCCGTGACTGAAGAAGTCGCGAACGCAGTGCGACACGCCGCGAGTATTTTGAGCGAGGCCGGTCTAAACATAGTCGAACAGCGACCGCCATCGATCTCAAAGGCCCCGGGTTTGTGGGTCGAATTATTTTCACGCGTAGCGAATGAGCAGATTCAATCGTTTTATCGTGGGCGCGAGCAAGAGGCCGGCCCGTTGGTTTCAGCTTTGCTGCAACCGCTTCACGAAGTGACATTCGAAGAAAAAGCAAACGCCGCTGAGACTCTGGCGAACGCAGTCTTACAACGTGAACGATTGCGCGAAGAGCTTCTGCGCTGGATGAGTCAGACGCCCTTGATTGTCGCGCCGGTAAGCTCGACACCCGCGTTTACTCATAGGGCAAGGCGGGTCGATGTTAAGGGCGAGTCCATCAGCGTCTTTCGCTCATGCAGCTATTCGCAGACCTTCAACGTGTTCGGGCTGCCGGCAGCGGTTGTTCCGGTCGCGCGAACAGCTGATGGCTTGCCGATCGGAGTCCAGGTGATTGGCCGGCCGAACAGCGAGCGCGCCGTGCTGGCCGCGGCGGCGATCATTGAACAATCCGCCGGATTCCGGTGATTGTGACTTTGCACAAAAGTCGTCCGGTTCTTTCATTGTGAAGTGGAGATGACGTTACAGAACCGCGAGCGGTAGCGAGCGGGATAAAGACTCAACGTTCTCAATCGCCTCAGAGTTTCTGAGGATACAGCGAATCGCCTGGCTTGAGCCCTGATCCCGCTCGCTACTGCTCGCGGTTCTGTAACGCGTAACCACCACGTGTTTTTTTGTGCAAAGCCGGTGATTGTCGAAACCGGGTCCTTTCGTTATAGTTTGCACGCCGATCATCGGGTTATGAGCGACTGGGAGGGAAGGAATGACATTCTTAAATTTCGTATTGCTGCAAAGTGACGGGGTGCTGCCGGCGTTTGTTCTTATTGTCGTCCTCTTCTTCCTCGGCATTGCCCTGTTGGTCATCGCGGCGAAGACAATCAAGATCGTGCCTCAGGCATCGGTGATGTTGATTGAGCGGCTGGGCCGCTTCAGCAAAGTCGCGGCCAGCGGCCTGAATATTCTGATGCCGTTTCTCGACAAGCCGCGGGCCGTCTTTTGGACCAACACGCGTGGTGCAATGACCTCGATCGATTTGCGCGAGCAGTACATCGATCTGCCGCCGCAACCAGTGATCACTCGCGACAATGTGACTATCCATGTGGACTCAGTCGTCTATTGGCAAATCACTGATCCAGTGAAAGCAGTGTATGAGATGAACGATCTGGTTGGCGGCATTGTGCAATTAACCATAACCGGAATGCGCGCCGTGATGGGCGACATGGATCTCGATCACACGCTCTCTCAACGCGATCAGATCAACGCGAAGCTGCGAATAATTCTCGATGAAGCGACGGACAAGTGGGGAGTGAAGGTCACCCGCGTTGACGTGAAGAACATCAACCCTCCGGAAGACGTGCGCATCACGATGGAAAAACAGATGACCGCTGAGCGGAACCGGCGTGCCCTGGTACTGCAAGCCGAAGGCGACCGGCAAGCGGCGATTACGCGTGCAGAAGGCGAGAAGCAGGCCGCCGTCACCCGCGCGGAAGGCGAGAAACAATCAGCGATACTGGCAGCCGAAGGCGCTGCTGAAGCGCGACAGCGAAACGCCCAGGGTGAAGCTCAGGCAATCGCGCTGGTCGCGGAAGCGATGCACGAGCACGGGAATCCTGCGGAATACCTGATCACCACACGCTACATTGAGAGTCTGCGTGACATGACCCACGGCAACAACGCAAAAGTGATCTTCATGCCGGTCGAAACGGCGAGCATGCTTTCGAGCGTCGGCGCGATTAAGGAAATGTTTTCTGACTCAAGTGCGAAGAGCCCTGACGATCCGAACAAACCACCTCCGCCGAGGCAGTTGCGATAACAACCGAATCAGCGCGGGGGTTGCGGCTTCGCCGCAGCACAGTGCGGTAAGCCTCCGGCTTAACGGCCAGAACTTATATCTTTCTTTCTCATCCTGAGGCTCAGCCTCAGGATGAGTTGGCTTGGGGAGTGGTCTCACGGAAAGGCAGAGCCTTTCCGCAGTGTGCGGCGGCAAAGCCGCTGCTTTTTTCGTAGTCGTTTTTTCGTTCCCTAACTCGACATACAAAACCGCGGCATGTAAAATCGTCCGCTTAATTCATGAATCAGATTGTTGACAGTGTGAACGACGCCGTTGAATTACGCGATGGCGACGATAACTTGGAAGGGCGGCTGTTGCGTTCGATGGCGATCGCGACGGTGATAGCCGTCATCGTTAGTGCGGTTGTTGCGCCCTGGCGAGTAACTTCCGGTCTCTTCTTAAGCGGGGGCCTGTCGCTGTTGAATTATCACTGGCTGCATTCTTCAGTTGCGGTAGTCTTTAACATCGATCTTTCCGTGCAACGGCCGCGCGCCAGAAGCTGGCGTTATCTCTTGCGATATTTTGTGGTCGGCCTGGTGGTGTTAGCCGCTTACAAGTTGCACCTGGTCGCGCTGGCGGCAATGCTGGCGGGCTTGTGTTCGCTGGTGCCGGCGCTGTTCGTTGAAGCGGCCAGACAATTCTATTTCTCAATCATTCATCGAGAGGAATCTTTTTGATGTTCGCTTTTCTTGCGGAAGAAACCGGAAAGGCCCAGGAAGCTGTCGAGCAAGCACCGATTCTGGTGCGGCTCGTCAATCAGTACTTTGGCGAATACGCGTACAACTTTGAAATGAAGTACACGTATCCCTTCTGGAAAAAACTTTTCGCCAGGTTTGGCTCGACTCCGGAAGCGGCCTTCGGCGCCTACACACCTGAAAACGCCATCCCCTGGTACACCATCATGTTTGTGATGGCGTGCATTCTTACTTTGGCCCTGATCTGGATCTTCAAAGGCAAAATTTCTGAAGACGATCCGAGCCCGGGGCAGCAAACTCTCGAGGTCGGCGTGCTTGCCGTGCGCAGCATGTTGGAGGACATTGTTGGGCCGCACGGTTTGCAGTTCTTTCCGGTAGTCATGACTTTCGCGGTGCTGATTCTGATCTCGAACCTGATGGGATTGTTTCCGCTCTTCATGTCGCCGACGTCCGCCACCAGCGTGACCTTTGCTTTGGGCATATCTTCGTTCCTGTATTACAACGCGATCGGTATCAAAGAAAATGGTTTGTTTGGACACTTGAAGCATTTCGCTGGTCCCATCTGGTGGATCGCGCCGCTGATCTTCCCGATTGAGCTGATCAGTAATTTGATTCGCCCGTTCTCGCTCGGTATTCGTCTCTTCGGAAACATGTTTGCGGATGAAAAGGTGATGGACACTGTTTCGCATCTGGCTCCCGGAAAGACTTACTGGCTGGTGCCGGTCGTGCTGATGCCTTTGAGTGTATTCGTGGCTTTTATTCAAACCTTCGTCTTTATCTTGTTGTCGCAATTATATCTCAGTGAAGTGTCGCATCCGCCGCATGACAGTCACGCGCACGACGGGCAAATGGACGATGAAGAACTCCAGTTCGTGGCGCCGGTATTAACTTAATTTGGCTTATTGATGCGTCTTTGAGCGGTCGAGCAGACGCGCTCGCACACGTTGAAGCGCAAACATTGTCGCGAACGGAAGGGAAGAGGCCGATCACCAATACTTGTTACTGTCTGTATTGCTGGAGCGCCGTTGTAAGAGGGGCGGTGGATACCGAATGCGGGCGAAATCATACCAGGACGGCCAACTTCTCCAACGCTCGCTAATTTGAAGGAGAATAGAAGATGAAGAAAATTACTCTGCTGTTGATGGCGGTGCTGGGCGTCTTGATCGCCGCAGTGCCCGCTCTGGCCCAGGGCGATGCGGCCGCAGCCGCAGCCAGCGCTGTCGGCACAAAGGCGATCGCTGCCGGTATCGGATTCGCAATTGCGGTGTTCGGTGGAGCGCTCGGCCAGTCGCGCATTGGCGCGGCAGCTTGCGAAGGCGCTGCTCGTAACCCTGGCGCAGCCGCCAAGATTCAAACAATGATGATTCTTGGGCTGGCCCTGATTGAGTCACTGGTGCTTTTCGCACTCGTGATTGTGTTCATCAAGACCTAGTTTTCTCAATGCCTGGTAAAAGCGAGCGCGGCTTCACAGTCGCGCTCTTTTTTTTGGTTGCGCCCTAATTTCGATTTCCTCTGCGGCCCTCTGTGGAATCCTCCGTGACCTCTGCGGTTAATTTAGTCTTTGGAAAATTAACCGCAGAGAAGAATCAGAGGTCTACGCAGAGAACGCAGATTACAGCTTGATGAATTAGGGCACTATTTTTTTTGGCATCGACTTTGCACGCCAAAATTTCTCTGTTACGCTTGCGCTGAAAGCGCACGGAAATAAGTCATATGAAAACCTGTCCAGTCTGCGGTAAAGAATACTCGGACACCAGCACGTTATGCCCGATCGATGCCGCAGTCCTGCAAAGGACGAGTGATCCGCTCGTCGGGCAAACTCTCGCCGGCAAGTACTCAATCGAAAAACTAATTAAACGCGGTGGCATGGGCGCGGTTTATGTCGGTAAGCATGTCCTGATGGACAAGACCGTGGCGATCAAAGTGCTGCATCCGTCGCTGGCGCTGGATGATGATGTCGTGGCCAGGTTTTCCCGAGAAGCGAAAGCTGCGTCGCGCATCTCGCATCCGCACGCGGTGAGCGTGACCGATTTCGGCGAGTCCGAAAACGGGGTCGTGTTCCTGGTCATGGAATACCTGGATGGCCAGACTTTGAAGGATGTAATCAAAGCGGACGGCCCGATGGCACTTGATCGCGTTGTCGAGATCGTGAGGCAGGTTGCCGGCGCTTTAGACGTGGCGCATCAGCAGGGTGTGGTCCATCGTGACTTGAAGAGCGACAACATCATGCTGTCGCAGACCAACGGCGGTGACTGGGCCAAGGTTCTCGATTTCGGAATCGCGAAAATCCAGCAAGCCGAAGGAGCACGGGATGTCGATATCACGGCGGCGAATTTAGTAATCGGAACTCCGCAATACATGTCCCCTGAGCAGTGTTCGCAATCAGGCCCGATTGATGCGCGCTCAGACATCTATTCATTTGGAATAATTATTTACGAGATGCTGGCCGGGCGGGTGCCGTTCACGGGTGAATCGCCGACCATGATCATGATGAAGCAGGTGCAGGATCCTCCGCCGTCGATCCTGGAGATTCGCCCTGAGGTTGGCACTGGCCTCGCGCAAGTGATTTCGAAGGCTCTCGCCAAGCAGCCGGCGGATAGATTTCAAACCGCGGGGGAATTGTCCGAGGCAGTGGCGGACGCGGCCAAGGCAAGTGAGTCGTCAGAGCTTACCGCTGCGCCGCCAACTGTTGCCAGTGTCCCCGTCCCCGCCGCGGACGACCTTGATGAAGTAACGCTCGTTCAACCAAGGCAGGCGGACGAGGCCACGGTCGTGCGAACGCACGAGGCGGCGCCATTCGAACCCGCGGTTGCCGAAGCCCCTTTGGCGAACGTGCGGCCGTGGCGAATCCTGGTGCCTGCGGCCGTCGTGCTCGTCGCTGTTTTTGCGGTGGTCTTCTTTCTCACGCGCGGGAGCGGACAAACTCCGGGCCCGAACGCGAATGTATCCCAATCGGGTTTGTTGCCGAATCCGAATAGCCAGCCAGTGCAAACGACGGGAACGCCAACCGGCGAAAATGAAAGAAACATCCAGCCTCAGCCGTTGTTGTCACCCACGCCCAGGCTTGCGAGTGCGAACACCAACACAAACAGTAACGCGGAACAGCAGTCCACGCCCGCAACTGTGATCGGAAATTTCGGCTCGAACAACAATCGCAATGCCAATCAAGGTGAAGCGCCTACGCCGAAACCTTTACCCAGGACCAAACCGGAAGAGACACCACCGCCGCCTAAGGCCACGCCGACTGTCAAAGCGGTAGCCAAGCCCACCGCGTCGCCAATCGAGCGCTAGTCTGGTCGCAAGTTGTTCAGTTTGAGGCGGCGCGCGCAGGTTGCAGGGTAATAACAGATGAGACTCACTCGAATTTCAATCGATTTTCGATCTTCTGTTTTGAAGCGCCGAAGGCGCCAAATGTAATAGCCCGGGCCAACGGCCCGGGTACGGTGCATAAATTGTTGGGAGCGCTGAAAGCGCGGCATGCAGGATTAAGGCTCGAACTATTCGGCGAACATACTCTCGAAGACCATAACATTTCGCGCTTTTAGCGCTCGGTTCGTCTCGGCCTGCCCACCCGGCCCGCTGGGCCGGGCTATTACATCCAGCGCCTTCGGCGCAGTTCAACCACGTATGCGCTAGCATCGGTGGCTGAGTCAGTTAATGTTGCGCCTTGCGCGTGAATTCACGAGCCACTTCTGCAAACTGAACTCAAGAAGATTTTTGGAAGCGGCGCGTCTCGACTGCGCGGATGATGTATTCGAGAAACCTCTCTTCATCCTCGATTTTCATGGCAATGTTTATTACGTAGCAGGGAAGAGCGAAGCTAAGCGAGTTTAGTTTCACCGCGTCCTTGGCAGTTGTGAGGATCGCCTCTGCGCCTTTGCGCGCCGCCTGATTCACCACGCGATCCATGTCGGCTTGCTTGTAGTCGTAATGATCTCGGAACGCCGAAGTATCTTTCAGTTGATAGCCCGCGCCGCGCACTAACGAAAAGAAAGACTCTGGATTGCCAATACCACAGAAGGCCACGACTGGCTTCTCTCCAATGGCGTGAGTTTCGGGCGATGAGTTCATCTCGCCCAGTTTTTGCAGCCCGACGAATTCAATGCTGGAGACAAACGTGGGCAGTCCCGGCCATTTGCTTTCTATTTCACTTCGCAATTCATTGACACTGGAATCGACCGCGCGAGTAATCACCACACAATCGGCCCGCGATAATTCATCAACCGGTTCCCGGAGCTTTCCCTTCGGGAATAGACTTCG
The DNA here is from genome assembly GCA_003487805.1 of Blastocatellia bacterium. Taxonomy (GTDB): domain Bacteria; phylum Acidobacteriota; class Blastocatellia; order Pyrinomonadales; family Pyrinomonadaceae; genus UBA11740. The sequence continues at coordinate 112,489 of DNNE01000077.1, forward strand.
GTCGCCCCAGGGGTCGGTTGCGTCGATAGTCAGGACATTCAGATCTCGTTTGATGCGTTGATGCTGAAAGGCATCATCGAGGACGAACACGTCGCTCCCGAGGTGCTGGATTGCCCATAGCGCGGCCGCCACCCGGTCCGCGTCACAAATAACGGCAGCGCGCCCGTTCAGATTTTGTGCCAGCAAAAACGGCTCATCGCCCGCTTCATCTACATTCGAGCGAATCATGCTGCCATCAGAAACGACCACGCGTCCTGATGACTTGCGTCCATATCCTCGCGTCAGCACAGTCACGCGCAAACCGCCCTGCGTCAAACGACCCGCGATCCATTCGACCAGCGGCGTCTTGCCGGTACCTCCCACGGTTAGATTGCCAACGCTAATTACAGGCGCATCAACCGCAAGAGTGCGCAGAATGCCACGCCGGTACAACGCATTGCGCATCCGGACACCGAGCCCGTACATGACGCTCAGCGGAGTTAACGCGAGTTTCGTTGCGCCGTTCATTTTGCCGCGGTGACGTGGATTGCCGGGAGGGGAACTCCCTCAGTCGTGGTTGCCTGCGAGTCAAAGAGGTTAGCGATCTCATCGACAGTGCGTTGAGTCGCGCCGCGATTACGATCGCAAACAGCCAATGCTCTGGCGCCGACAGCTTGCCGGCGATCGTCGTTTGCCAGGAGTTGAATGATAGAAGATGCCAATTCAGCGGCGGCATTCGCAAACGAGACTTCCGGTAATTGAATCAGCGCATCTTCGGCTAGCAGTGCTTTGGTGATGGCGGCGAAGTTATGAGTGTGTGCTCCAGTGATCACGCAAACGCCTTGCGCCGCCGGCTCGAGCACATTCTGGCCGCCGTGTGAAACAATGCTGCCGCCGATGAAGGCGATATCGGCGAGCGGAAATACCGCCCGCAATTCACCAATTGAATCAAACAAGATGACGTTGCAAGTTTCGTCCTGGTCAGTGACCAATTCCGAACGGCGCGTCCAGCTCATCCCGGAGTCTGCAATTAGTTTGGCCACTTCGGCAAATCGCTCGGGATGGCGGGGAGCGATCAAAAGGCGAGCGCGCTGGCCAGGCGCGGATGCTTTTATTGTCTTGAAGGCATCGAGAATAATACTTTCTTCCGGCGAGTGAGTGCTGGCGGCAATAACCAGAGGATCGGCCGGGTTGAGGGCGAAGCGTCTCTGAATCTCCTGAGTCAAAGCGAGCTTTGTCGAGACTGAACTGTCAAATTTCACATTGCCAAAGATGCTTATCCGATCTTTTGCTAGACCCAATGCCGAAATGCGTGCGGCGTCATCGTCGGACTGCATGAACGCGAGCGGCAGATCGCGAAGAACTTGTTGCATGAACCTTCGAATCCGTTGGTAGCGACGATATGATTTTTGTGAAATGCGGCCGTTGATCAAAGCGACGGGGATCGATCGACGCCGGCACTCCCGGAGTAAATTGGGCCACAGCTCAGTTTCCATGATGAGCACGACTGACGGATTTAGCGCGCGCAGGACGCGTCGAACCGTCCAGGCCCAATCAATCGGAAAATAAAAGATTGCCGTGGCATCCTGCGCGAATGCATTGCGGGCGACTTTTTGGCCGGTCACGGTCGTGGTTGATACGACCAGACGATGCGAAGGGAATCGTTCGCGCAGTGCGCGCACCAACGGCCGGGCGGCTTCAGTTTCGCCAACCGAAACACAATGTAGCCAGATTACTCGTCGATCGGAAGCAGCTAAATTCGGGATACTACCTAGTCGCTGGTGAAGACCCGTCACGTACTTGCGCGTTAGCAACGCGTCGATGGCAAAGCGCGGTAACAGTACGAGGAAGCCGATGGTCAGCAGCAGGCTGTAGATCAGATACACAGCTTAGACTTCAAGTCCTCGCAGGCCGTTTGCGAAGACACGCGATGATCGAACGGAAGGCGTTCTATTTCGCTCGTTCAATATAACGGCCCTCGATCGGGTCCACGCGGATGCGATCACCTTCATTGACGAAAGGCGGTACCTGGATGATGACACCGTTTTCCAAGGTGGCAGGCTTATTAACATTCGAAACCGTAGCGCCCTTTAACGAGGGCTCAGTTTGGGTCACGGTCAGCTCAAGCGAAGGTGGCATGTCGATTCCGATCGGCGCGCCTTCGTAGAACTCCACCTGAATTTTCAATCCAGGCGCAAGCCATTGCGCCGAATCGCCCAGCTCTTCGTCACTGAGGGCAACCTGTTCATAATTCTCAGTGTTCATAAAGTGGTGATGAGAACCGTCTGAATACAGATATTCCATGTCATGCTGTTCCAATGCTGCCCGCTCGACCGTATCGACTGAGCGAAAGCGATGTTCGAAGGACGATCCGCTGCGCAAACCGCGCAACTTGGTCTGGATCATCGCGCGGAGATTTCCCGGCGTGTGGTGACGAAATTCCACGACGCGACATGGCTCGCCTTCGAAAACGATGACCATCCCTCTTCTGATTTGGGTTGCTGCAATTGCCATTATTTATTCGACTTTCTGGTGATATGGGCGCGCACTGGCGGCAAACGCGCGGGACCTGCAAAAAACGTAGTCTAGCGGCACGCACGCGCCATTGTCCAGCCAATCGATTGCCAGAAAACAGAACGAGCAAGCAACGCTTCCGATCCGCAAAGATCATCCACGGTGCTTGCTCGCCCTCAGGAGGAGCCCACCTACCTATTTCAATTAACGTCGGAGACTATGGAGAGTTCCAAATTTTGAGATTGAGTCAGTTTTGAAGTGGCACGCGCCTCTTGGGCGTGGTTTTCACGGGCGGGACGCCCGTGCCACTCGAATTTATTTACGCGGCGCGTGCCCGCACTTCCTGTCGTTTCCGGATTACGCGGTCGAGCCACTCCTGGGCCTGCGTGTAGCGGGGATAACTCTTCTCTTCGGCGCGAAATGCCGGCGTGTGATAGTAGCGCCGGCCGTTCATGATCCGCGCCGGATACTTAATGTGAAGCATCTCGTGAAACATAATGTATTCCACGAACCACTCCGGCACGTCGTGAGAATCCAGGGTCTTGCTAATTGTGATCGTGTCATGGGCGGCATCGTGATGTCCCAGGATGCTGCGCGCCTTTCTTTGAGACCAGGTCAAAACCGGTTTTTTGATCGCGCCGTCAAAGTGGCGCCGATTCACACGCAAGAAAATCCGTTCGAGATCGTAGACCTTTCCGATTGCGGAAGAGACTACTTTGCGGCCGCGTTGGCGCCGCGCGATATCCGACGCCCTGAGAATTTCGGGGCTGAATGCGTAGGAACGATAGAGACGATCGTAAGCGCGCGGCGGCTTGCGCGAAAGCAGTCGGGCGACGAGCAGGAAGGCGAGCGCGCGGATCACTTCCGGAGGAGCAGAGCGAAACAGATCCGAAATCCGCACGAACACGCGGCCGGACCGCACGCGAATCGTATGGTGTAAGCCCGCGTAAGGATAAAAGCGCACCTCGATGGCGGCCATCTCAGGTTGAAAGCGCTTGCGAACGCCGCCCATCTGGCGAAAGGCGTCGTGAAAAACTCGTCTGAGATGAAGATCCGAATGCGACATCGCGAAGGACCGAGACGACACATCTTATGGCCCACCGAATAGGCAGTCAAACCCCAGCATGAGCGTGGAGTTAAATCCTTTACTGAATACATTTTGCTGGTGAGGCCAGGGCTCCGGTCGCTTGCCGGCAACCGAACGCAAGCCACAACCCCTATTATTTCAATACTTATGCTGATATTTCTGGCGGAAAGCGAATCTCGACGAGGAATTCCGACCGCCTCCAAGTCCGCGTCAAGTCGATTAATTGCTAGGAATTTGCGGAATTCGTTATACTGACAAGGGTATTAAGAGATTTCCTTGAATAATGGTTGAAGCAATTCCAAAAAATAATGCCGGCCGGCCTAAGGCGGATTCCCGCCGCCAGGCCGTTCTCTCGACGATCATTGACGAGTATCTGATCACCGGAGAGCCCGTTGGCTCGCATGCTGTTTCTGCTAAGTTCGCGCGCGGGCCGGGCTGGAGCTCGGCGACAATTCGAAACGTAATGGCGGAATTGGAAGAGCTTGGCTTTCTCGAACAGCCGCATACATCAGCGGGACGAATTCCGACTGATCGAGGATATCGGCACTATGTCGACAACATGCTCGATTCGACGAAATTGTCGAAGGAGGATGTCGCTGCGATCGAGACGATCGGATTGGGGAATGAAGCGCGCGCACGTCCTGACCGTCTGATGGAACGCGCTTCACACGTGCTGTCCGAACTGTCAGAGAATGTCGGAATTATCGTGTGGCCGTCGCTTGCTGACAACGGCCTGCGGCAAATTCGTTTTGTGAAACTGCCCGACAGTCGAATATTGGTGGTTTTGGTTTCGACTTCCAACATAGTGCACGACAAGGTTATTACCCTCGACGAAGACTTTAGCCAGGAAGAATTGAATCGAACCGCGCATTTCTTGAATACAGAGTTCGCCGGCAAGAGCTTATTCGCGATTCGATCGGAGATCATTGCCCTAATGAAAAAAGAGAGGGCGCTCTACGATTCAGTTGTGCGAAATGCGATTCTCTTGTGCGAGCGTAGTCTGCAAGATGAGGATTCTGCGGTGGCCGAAGTATTTCTAGATGGAGCTTCCAATATCTTTGGCAAGCCTGAGTTCTCGAACACTGAAAGAATCCGTGAGTTGTTCCAGACGTTTGAAGAAAAATCACGGCTGGTCAAGATTCTCAACGAGTGTGTGGCCGGTGACTCCGCCGGTAAAGTTCAGGTTCTCATTGGCAGAGAGAATCTTGCTTCTTCCATGCAGCACTGCTCGGTCATTACCACCTCTTATCGCGTCGGAACGGATGTGTGCGGAACCTTGGGTGTGGTGGGTCCCACTCGCATTGCATATGGGCGCATGATGGCTGTGGTAAACTACCTGGGGCGTTTCATGGAACGCGCATTTCTGAATGAAGTGTCTCTTCAATAAGTGGTGTCGGGAGCCTCTGACTCGATAAATCGAATCCAAGATGACATCAGAGAAGAAGCCGTCGTCGCACATCCCCATTCGCTTTGTGGACGACAACGAATCGGATGCCGAATACCAGGCTGAAGGCTATAATGCAGAAGCGGACGTGATCGACTTGAACGATACGCAATCAAACCCCGGCGATTCTACCCCCGAAATTTCTGAATCGAACGCTGACAACCGCGGCGAAGGCGTGCCCGTCGGAGGGCCGGACCTGGCAGAACTGATCGCGAGCCGTGCGGAACTGAAGCGATTGCAAACCGCGCTTGCCGAGGCGCGTGATGCGGTTGCGAGAAGACAAGCCGATTTCGAGAATTACCGTAAGCGTACTGAACGTGACCGCGGCGAAACTCATAATCGGATCGTCGCCGACGTTGCGCGAAAACTGTTGCCGGTGGTGGACAATCTGGCGCGCGCCCTGGAGGCCGAACGAAGCATCGAAACTCAGGAATCAAACGAGTTCCGTCACTTCCTGCACGGAGTCGAGTTAATCAATAAGCAGCTTAACGACGTGCTGGAATCGCTGGGTGTTCAGCCGATCGTGGCCGTCGGCGAGCCGTTTGATCCCCACATTCATGAAGCTGTCGTGACTGAACCCTCTGATAAATACGAACCTGATACCGTGTCTGAAGAGATTGCTCGCGGCTATCGAATGGGCGATCGTTTGCTGCGCCCGTCGATGGTAAAGGTAGCCGCGCGCGACAATGAATAGATAGCCCGCCCCGCAACGCCAATGGGAAAGATTATCGGAATCGATTTAGGAACGACTAACTGCTGCGTGGCAGTTCTCGAAGGCGGCACAGTGCAAATCGTGCCGAACAAAGAGGGCGGGCGCACGACGCCCAGCGTGGTCGGTTTTACCGACAAAGGCGAGCGTCTGGTCGGACAGATTGCCAAGCGCCAGGCGGTCACGAACGCATCGAACACGGTTTATGCCGTGAAGCGACTTATTGGCCGCAAATATGACTCAACCGAAGCGCACCGGATGAGCGAAACGGCTCCCTTCGAGATCGTTGATTCGCAAAACGGGGACGCGCGTATTCGCGTACAGGGCCGCGTTTACAGCCCGCCTGAATTGTCAGGAATCGTTTTGCAACGCTTGAAGGCTGCGGCCGAAGATTTTCTTGGCGAGTCAGTGGCCGACGCGATCGTCACGGTCCCCGCGTATTTCGACGACATCCAACGTCAGGCGACTAAAGATGCCGGCAAGATTGCCGGGCTAAACGTCGAGCGGATTATCAACGAGCCGACCGCCGCGGCGCTGGCGTACGGTCTCGGAAAGTCTGAAGCCGAAAAGATCGCCGTGTACGACCTGGGTGGCGGCACGTTCGATATTTCAATTCTCGAAATGAATGACGGCGTCTTCGAAGTGCTTTCGACTTCCGGCAACACTTATCTGGGTGGTGAGGACTTCGACGAACGAATCATGAATTGGATGGCAGATCAGTTTCTCGATGACACGGGAATTGACCTGCGGAAGGATCGCCTCGCGCTTCAGCGCTTGAAGGAAGCTGCCGAGCGCGCCAAGTGCGAGCTTTCGTCAGCAACTGAAACTTCTTTCAATCTGCCCTTCATTGCCGCAGACGCTTCGGGGCCAAAGCACCTGAACAAGAGTCTCACCCGAGACAAGTTCGAAAGCCTCGTCGCCGATCTCGTCAAAGAAACGGTCGAGCCCTGTCAGCGAGCTTTAGCGGATGCCAAGTTGGAGCCGGCCGACATCGACAAAGTGATTTTGGTCGGAGGTCAGACCCGATCGCCGATTGTTGAGCGCACGGTGACCGAGATATTTGGTAAGAAAGCATCCGCCGAGATTAACCCTGACGAAGTTGTGGCGATGGGAGCGGCAATTCAGGGCGGCGTATTGAGTGGTGACGTGAAAGACATCGTCCTGCTCGATGTGTTGCCGTTGAGCCTGGGACTCGAAACTCGAGGCGGGCTGTTCACCAAAATCATCGAACGCAACTCGACAATTCCGTTGCGCAACAGCCTGACGTTTACAACCGTCGTTGACAATCAATCGTCGGTCGAAATTCACATTCTTCAGGGTGAGCGCGAAATCTCCGGAGGCAACCGCAGCCTCGGAAAATTTGAGTTAGTCGGGATCCCTTCGGCGCCTCGCGGAGTTCCCCAGATCGACGTCACCTTTGAAGTTGACGCGAACGGCATCGTTTCCGTGTCGGCTATGGACAAAGCGACCGGGCGCGAACAGCAAATGCGCATTACGCCGACCTCCGGATTGTCGCAGGACGAAATTGAAAGAATCATCGCTGAGGCCGAGAATTCTGCTGAAGAAGATCGCAATATGCGGGATCGCGTCGACCTCAGCAACAAGCTCAGCGGTTTGGTGAAAAACACCCAACGAGCATTCATAGAATTCGGCGGACTTCTTTCCCAGGAGGGTCAGGAGAGTGCGCAGCAGCTCCTGAAGCAAGGCGAACAGGCGCTTGGTGCAACCGAGATCGGGGAAATCCGAATGGCGCTGGATGGTATTGAGCGTCTGGCGCGTCAACTGACAACCGCGATGATGAGGGAATCAGCGGAAGAAGCCGAGACAAAGTCAAATTGAGGGAAAGCCCTCGTTAAGCTAAAATAAAAAAGCGGTCAGTAGCTTTGCCGGTTATCCGGTCGGAACTGCTGGCCGTTCGCTAATAGTAGTTAGATTATGGCCGCCAACAAACGAGATTATTACGAAGTGCTGGGTGTAGCCCGCGGCGCTTCCGATCAGGAATTAAAGACGGCGTATCGCCGGCTCGCGCACCAATTCCATCCTGACAAAAACCAAACGGATCCAACCGCGGAAGAGAGATTTAAAGAAGCAGCCGAGGCTTACGCTGTGCTTTCTGTTACCGAACAACGACAACGCTACGATCGCTTCGGCCATGCAGGTGTGTCGAGCGGCGCCGCGAGCGCTGCCTGGGGCGCGCCGGGCTTTGGCGGCATCGAAGACATCCTCGGCGATTTGTTTGGCTTCGGTGATGTGTTCGCCGCCGGCGGTCGCGGTGGGTCGCGTCGCTCGGCGTCACAACGTGGCGCCGATCTTCGCTACGATCTGGAAATAACGCTGGAGCAAGCGGCCACGGGAATGACCGCGCAGCTGCGCATTCCCAAGCTGGAGAGTTGCGAAACCTGTAACGGCTCTGGCGCAAAGCCAGGCACGAAACCTGAGACTTGCCGGACCTGTCAGGGCGCCGGCCAGGTCCGTTTTCAGCAAGGGTTCTTTTCGGTTTCTCGAACATGTAGCACGTGTCGAGGCATGGGTCAGGTGATCAGCTCGCCCTGTGAAACCTGCCGTGGCACTGGTCGGATCGAGCACGAAAATTCGATCGAAGTAAAGATTCCCGCGGGCGTCGAAACCGGATCGAGACTGCGCCTGCAGGCTGAAGGCGAATCGGGAACTCTTGGCGGCCCAGCCGGAGATCTTTACGTCGTGATTCATGTGGCCGAGCACGAACAGTTCGAGCGGCAGGGAAATAATCTTTATGCGTCCGTTCCGATCACGTTCGCACAGGCGGCGCTGGGCGCTGATGTCAAAGTGCTGACGCTGGGCGGCGACGAATCGTTAAAGATTCCCGCAGGCACGCAGACGGGCACAGTCTTTCGTGTTCGTGGTCAGGGCATGCCGGTGCTCGGCGGGCGTGGCAAAGGCGATCTCTTTGTTTCTGTTTCCGTCATTACGCCGACGACTTTGACGCGCGAGCAACGGAAACTGCTGGAGCAGTTGGCAAAGATCGAAACCAGCGATCTTGAAGACAAGAAACTTGTCGACAAGGTTCGAGACATTTTTGGATAGTTGTTGCGTAACGCAAGATCTTATCTTGCGAAGGCTCACAAATTAGCAATTTGCAGTATCGTTTAGTGGCGAGCTAACGCCCGCCAGGTTCAAAAGAAAGACAGTCGGGCAGTAGCCCGACTCT
>DNNE01000221.1 GCA_003487805.1 Blastocatellia bacterium
CAGTAGCCCGCCTCTAAACGGTGTTGAAGTGATGTTGTGGCTTCACGCCAGCATCCGCAGCTTTTCTTCCACCGCCCTGCCAACTTCACTGCATCGTGACGCTTTCTCTTCGCCAATCAAGTCGTAGGTCAACGTCTTACCTTCGCTGAGAAGTTCCGCTACCGCAGCTTCCACTTTTTGCGCGGCGCGCAGCAGACGCTCATCATCGTGTCGCGTCCCCAGCCAATCCAGCATCATCTGTACTGACAGAATCGCTGCCAGCGGGTTCGCCTTGTCTTTGCCGGCGTGTTTCGGTGCGCTGCCGTGAATCGGCTCGAACATCGCATGCTCATCACCGATGTTGCCGCCGACTGCGAGGCCGAGCCCACCCGCGGTCGTCGCGCCATTGTCACTGACGATGTCGCCGACGAGATTGGGACCAACAGCGACGTCGTACCACTCCGGATTGCGTATCTGCCACTGGCAGAAAGCATCGACGTATGCGTAGTCGAGTTTCAGATCGGGGAACTCTCGTTGACCAACTTCGCGAAAGACGTCGCGGAAAAAGCGATGCGCACCGATGATGTTTGATTTGTCGACGCAAGTAACTTTGAGTTGCCTGTTACGCCGCCGCGCCAGGTTGAAAGCATAGCGCACGACGCGCTCAGTCGCGCGGCGCGTGATGCGAATCGGCGTTACGCGGCCGTCTGGGATCTCATTCGTCTCGCCTGTGTAAGCATCTTCGGTGTTCTCGCGGATGACCACGTAATCGACCTTGCCCGGCTCCCAGACTTGTTTCAATTCGCCGTGAATCTTGTGCTTCACACCCGGATATAGTTTGACTGGGCGCACGTTCGCATACAGATCGAGCTTCTGCCGGTTGGCGATCACCTGCGCGAATCCGGCGAGTTGCGGCTCGGGATAAGGCTTGCCGGGTTTCGTGAAAACGGTCTTGCCGTCCACTTCATGACCGACCGCGCCGAGAAGGATTGCGTCAGCGGCTTCGCATTTTTCAAAAGAGCCTTCGGGCCATTCGATCTCGTGCTCAGCATAATAGTGACCGCCGCATTCAATTTCTTCCACGCGGAAATCGATCTGAAAGAGCTCGCTCGCGAGATTCAAAACCCGCAGAGCGGCCGACAAAACTTCAGGCCCGATACCGTCACCGGGCAGCGCTACGATGTAATAGGATTGTTTCATTGGTTATTTTTGGCGAACGATGAATATAAGCGCGCGGGAAAGAATCAACAAGAACAGCGTCAGCGTATTTCCTCGTTTAGGAGCGGGCTACCGCCCGCTCGGTCGGGCAGTAGCCCGACTCTAAACTAATTGATGTCGGTTTCTTCCTCTGTGTCCTCTGTGGTAATAATCGTCTCTCATGCTCACTGCCGAAATCATCGCCATCGGTTCGGAACTTCTCGGCTCATCGCGCACTGACACGAACAGTCTCTGGCTCACCGACCAACTTAATCGCATCGGCATCGACGTGAAGCTCAAGACGATCGTCGGCGATGACGACGCGCGACTTGAAGAAGTTGTTAAGGACGCGGTGAAGCGTTCGCGCGTGGTGATGACGACCGGCGGGCTGGGGCCAACTGAAGACGACATCACTCGCAAAGTCGTCGCGCGCGCGCTGGGAAAGCGTCTGTCACTCGATGAAAAAGTTCTGGAAGAGATTCGCGAACGGTTTCGCAGCTTTGGCATCGCGAACATGCCGGAAAGAAATTCGCGGCAGGCCATGGTGATCGCCGGCGCGGAAGTGCTGTCAAATCCAAATGGTTCGGCGCCCGGTCTCTATCTCGAGCACGAAGGTTGTGCGGTTGCGCTCATGCCGGGCCCGCCGCGTGAGATGAAACCGATGTTCGAGAATCACGTGCGCGCGCGGCTGGAAAAACTGGCAGGCGATACGCGGTTTGCGACTCGAGTGTTGCGCGTCTCCGGTCTTGGTGAATCGGCAGTCGATGAAAAGATCGCTCCGATCTATACGAAGTATGAGAATCCGCAGACGACGATTCTTTTTAACAGCAGCGAGATCGAAATTCATTTGAAGGCTCATGGCCGCACTGAAGCTGATGCCGAAGCCTTGATTGACGATTTGTCTTTGAAGATCGAAAAGGAACTAGGCAACTCGGCGTTTTCCTTTCGCGGTGAAACCATGGAAGAGGTTGTCGGCCGCAGATTGGCAATGACTGAGTTCACGCTCGCGGTCGCGGAAAGCTGCACCGGCGGACTGATTGCGCAGCGTCTGACGAGCGTGCCCGGCTCTTCGAAATATTTCATCGAAGGCGTCGTCACTTATTCAAACGAATCAAAGACGCGGCTGCTCGGTGTCGACAAGAAGTTGATCAAGGAATTCGGCGCGGTGAGTCAACAGGTCGCCCGCGACATGGCGCGCGGCGTTCGTCATCGCGCAAAGACCGATTTTGGATTGGCAGTGACAGGAGTAGCCGGGCCAGGCGGCGGCACTGAGGATAAGCCCGTCGGATTGGTTTACATCGCGCTCGCTGACTCGGCGCACACTGAGCATAAAAAGCTAACAATTCCCGGCGATCGCGAGCTGGTTCGTTGGCGCGCGTCACAGGCGGCGTTGGATATGTTGAGGAGAAGGTTGATTTGATGAAACTCCAGGAACGTCTGCTTAATTCTCTGGATGTTTGACGACCTTGGCGTCAGCAGACGCTTTGCTCGCGCATGCGGAGTCTATGCCGCCCACTTCCACCGTCGCGCGGATTGTCTTACCTTCCAAATTCTTAGTATCAACGACGATTGAGGCTGTGTCCTGACCGTCGATAATTCTACCGTCGCTTACTGTCCATCTGAATGTAAGCTTCGGAGGCGGGCTGCCTGTGGCAATGTGTGTGGTAAACACCGCCTGACTTCCGGCTTCGACCTGATCAGGTGCGTCAACGGCAATGGTAGGGCACAAGATGCAACTGATGCGAAGGATGAATCGTCTCGGATCCGAGTAATAGGCCGGGCAGATCGCTTGATCCTTTGGTGCCGCAAAATAGACAATCCTAAGCACCTTTCCGTTTAGTGAATTAACGACGATACCTTCTGTTTCGTCGACGTATCCCTTATTACCCGGCTCAGGAGGGACCGTCGCATCGAATATCATTAGCCGGTCCTGCTGTAGGTGCAGGTCGCCGACGGTCATTTCAGTTTTAGGATCAATATCGATTTGCAAAACGGTTCCGGGACTGACCTGCAAGGGACAGCCGTCCGGAAAAGGAGATGCCCCCGAAAAGGTGAAATAAGCAGTTTCGGTTCCGAAGTCGTGAACCGCGCCCCTGGCGTCTGGTTTGATCGTAGTTCCTATCAACCGGCCTACATCTTCTCTGGTTGATTTCAGAGGTGTGATCCCGCGGTAGCTCGCGCCCATGAGAACGTGAGCCGAGGCCGCGATGAGCCAGGCACCGAAAATCATCTTTGTTAGTAGTCTCATTCCATTAGGGCGACCAAAGGGAACCTGTCAGGCTGAAGAATAGACTCAACCGCGAGGTCTACATCAAGATCACGCCAATAAAGATGGTGTTCATTCAGAAGCTCAACATTATGAATCGCTGAAACAGAAGCATCCCTGAACCACGGGAAGTTTTCGAACGAAAGAAAGTGTTCCTTCTCATGAAGCAACAGCCAGATTCCGTGCTTGGAAATCTGGGTGACCTCAATTTCCGAAGTTATCATTTCGACGCCGAGTTTATTCTTGTGAAGAGAAAGATTCAACAGCCTGCGGAGCAGGCGGCAGCGTTACAGAACCGCGAGCGG
>DNNE01000192.1 GCA_003487805.1 Blastocatellia bacterium
GCCCTCCCTAACGGTCGGGCTAGTGCCCCGTCTGCCAGCCTGAGACTCCCCTCAGATCTTGCGGGAGTGGGAGCGGGAGCGTGTTGACGATTGATCATGCGCCTGGCACCAGCCAAAATCTTCTTGTGCAAATGCGCTCCGGGGTTGCGCGAAATGCCGACGTGATCGACCTCCTCAATCCCGATTCCCGCCGTGCGCAGGCAATATTGAATCGATTGAGTGGGAAATCCGGCGCAATGCTTGATGCGATTGAAGCGCTCTTCTTCGGCGGCGCCAATCAGCTCGCCGTCTTTGACGAGCGCGGCGGCCGCATCGCCGTGATATGCGTTGATGCCGAGGATGTACATGACTATTTAAGAAGGTGTTGCTGACTCGAGTTCCGTGGCACGCGCATCCTGCGCGTGTTTGACGGGCCGGACGCCCGTGCCACCTTCGTGGCGACTGCCAACGAGGTAGCTTGCAAGATCCTCGTTCAGTGATTCCATTGGACGCGTCTTCTTAAGCCGCAGATCGTGTTCCAATAAATAGAGCGACAGCAAAAGCTCGGCGACGCTGCGCTGCATTACATAGTAAAGACCGGCCCGGCCGTCCAGCGCGCCGCCCTTAATGAGGCAATAGACGAAAACTGCGAGCGGCGCGACTATCCGTAGTCTTCTAATTCGATCCGCGAAATTCAGTTTGTCGGGCGTCGCAGTCAGGATCTTGGAAGCTTCCAACTCCATGTATTGCTGTTGTGATTGGAACCAACGGCGGAGCGGTTTGCGATCGTCATGCAGAATGGGCGCGCGCAACATGCCGACATCGCCCCCCAGCTCGACGCGATAAGTATGGGCGTCCGCGGAATAGCTCGCGACGTTCCGGCGATAGAGCACCAGGAGCGGCGGCAAGAGCGAATAACGTAGAGCCTTGCCATGCACGCAATAGGTAATCGGAGCTCGATAGCCGTGCGTATCTTGAGGCGGTTGCAAGGACTTAAGCTCGTCAATTGATTGCGGAGTCAGCACGAGATCCGCGTCCAATCCGAGGACCCATTCGGTCTCAATCCCGGTTTGCTTCAGCGCAAAGCTCCACTGTGCAGCAAAATTATCGAATGGACGTTGGTAAACCCGGGTTTGCGAAAACGACGACACAATCCCGAGCGTCTCATCATCGCTAAAGCTGTCGACGACGACGATGTCACGCGCCCAGGCGAGTCGTTCAAGCGTCCGCCCAACATTCGGCGCTTCGTTGTACGTAAGAACGACTGGGGTAATTTGGTCGAGCATTCGATCTCGAACTCTGGCAGGGTGCTGAAAAACTAATTTGGAGTGCGGCGGCAATCCCGATTTATCGGGAGACGCCGCTTTGGATTCGCCAACACGAAAGTGCTAAGAAATCCAAAGCGCCGCCGTTGTCGGCGCACTCCAAATTTGTAGCTCGGAACATCAAATGGGGGTTTATCAGCAGCCCGCTAGGCAGCTTTCGGATCAGCAATGACTTTTAGATCTTCATGTTGCCGCCCGTCGATTAGGTTGCGATATGTTTGAATCAATTTTGCGGCCGTGCGGTCCCACGAAAAATCGCGCTTCATCCACTCTCTGCCACGCCTTCCCATTTCCGTGAGCGGCATCGTCGCGGCTCGATTGATCGCTTGCGCGAGATCTTCTGCTTCAGTGCCAATCCATAGACCGCAACCAAGTTCCTCAAGCTTCTGCCAGGGTGTTCCGCGACTCGCGATGACGGGAACAGCGCGCGCTAACGCCTCAGTAACCACCGCGCCAAAGCTTTCTTTGAACGAAGGCACAACGCAAATGTCCGCTTCGCGGAAATGTTGATCTTTCGCGTCACCTACGACAGCTCCGTGGAATCGAACACGACTCTCCAAACCAAATTCACTAACGCGAAGTCTAAGCAGTCCTTCATAGGCAGCGTCGCCTTCACCACAAACTGACAGAGTCACGCCAGCTTTTGCCAGCGTCATCGCGCGCAAGAGATTTTCGATCCCCTTAATTGGATCCAGACGGCCGATGAAGAGAAGTCGCAGCGGTCCCTTATGCGTTACTCGTTCGTGATCCAGGTTCGGGACGCAGGTCCCATACGGGATGACGATTGACGAAACATTATTAATTCGGCGGCGACTCTCAAATTCTTCTTCATCACTGGCGGTGTGCAGTACAACTCGCTCGCCTTCGCAAAATGCGTCGCAGGCTCGCTCAAAAATGTGTTTCATCCTTTCACGCCTGGTGCCACGCCATCGTTGCAGCGCTCCCAACGTAGACCACACTACCGGCTTTCGCATTAGCCGGCACAGAGCCAGCGTCGGAATAGTTGTAAACGAATACACTCCGTTCAGGTGCACGACATCAGCGCCCCGAATCATCGCCGGCAACCGCGCCAACAGCTTGAGTGAAATATCCGGATGGATGGTCCGCCGGCAGTAGTGAATTGCGAAGTTTCGTTTTTTGTCAGGCTCGATTGAACTCAAATCGATTCGCCGCTGTGGCCCGTCGGCGTCGGTAGTGAGGACCTGTAATTGAATATCATCATTCCGAGACAGCGATTCACACATCGCATGATTGAGGGAGAGCGGGCCTCCATAATAAGTCGCAGGATAAAACGATGGCGAAATAAACAGGACCTTCATAGCACTGTCGTCAACTTAAGCCGGCAATCGCTCAGGCATCAGCGCAAATGATGATTGCAACCTGCGACGACGGGTCAGCAGGAACATGGCTACCAGGCCAAACAGAAAATACGAAAAGTAAATCGGTGAATAGAATCGAAACGACGAAATGATGAACGCGTAGAACATTCCGACGACTACGAACATCGCTCTTTGCCGGTTTGAATCCAGCAGCATCAACTGTCGATCTGCCAGCATTGCGAGAAAACCAAGCCACGCTCCGATAAAAAGTACTCCCGGCAGCCCCCAACTCATATGAAACTGTCCGATGACCGAAGGAGTCACATTAAACGCTGCGCCCTGGACATAACTGTCGTTGTAGTAGGTCCAGGACTCCATAATCGGTTTCTCAGGCCATAGCTGGCGCGGGACCCAATGAATCAGAAAATAGAATTCGCTCGGCTCAGCAAAGTAAGCGTGCTCGTTCGGCACCAAGTGTTCAGCAAACAATAAGGCGGTGAACTGACCGTTACTGTTTAAGTGAGACAGATCCGCCGCCGGAGCCTTCCCGACTTCGCCCCAGCCGACGCTTCGATAAGCGAACTGGAATTGCGCGACCAAAAGAACGACTACCGCGGCAGCGGCCAAGCCGATTATTCCGTAGTTATTTGAGCGCCCTTTGAACCCGCGCAAAACGATCAGGAAGGACGGCAGCGAGATGTACAGCCAGATATGTCGCGTGCCGGCCGAGACGAACGGCACGGCAGCGATGGCACCGAGAAACAACCACCATAATCGCCGCCAGGTGCTGGTCTTCAGCGCATAAACGAAAAAGAGCGCGGCGCCGTACATTCCGAACATCGCCAGGTGTTGTGCCAGTCCGGGCTCCGGGCCATCGAATTCAGTTGGGCTGCGGCTTGCCACCAACGCGGCAATGATCTTGTCGAAATCGAAACTGTAGTAGGTCACGAGCGGCAACACCGCACAGAGAATCAGCATTAGACCCAGGATCGACCTGTCGAAAGAAAGCGAATCGATCCGCGACGCCAGAAAAGTCAGGGGCTTGTCAAACCTGGGCCGAATCGAATAACCAATCAAAACCATCAGCTGGAAGAGCGAAACATAGATTAAAGCCTGCCTGATCAGATCCTGATTAAAGAGCGTCGCGTTGATGGGAAAGCCGTCAGGAATTGCGAACGCCGTCGGTTGGAGCGTAAGCGCCACTGCATCTATCCAATAGAACACAAAGACCCCAGCTACCAGACAGCATTTCCCCACGACGCGCGCGCGTATCGCCTCGCGCGTCACAGAGATCAAAAGCACCACGCTCACCGCCGCACAGATCTGCGTAATTACGGCGAGCGTCTTGTAACTGTTGACTTCAGTTGTGATTGCCGACAGCAAAACTGGCACGCTCGCTAGAGACAACTGAATCAGAGTTACCCGCGGCGGCATTCGCGCCGGATCGCTTTGTCGCTTTCTGAACGGGTTAAAGTTCATTGGCCGGCGACGAGGCTTGCCTCGCCTGGTATGCCCGCGGGCTCTAAACTTGCAGCAACCTGACCACGACGATTCTTGACCAACGTTGCTCCGCGCTTTGAATTGACCAGAACACCATCGAGAATCGAAGCCGCCAGCTGCGGTTTCCACTTCTCAGCGATTGCGCGTGCAGCGAGCGAAGCGCGGAGCAGACGCTCGCGATCATTCGCAAACAATTCGATTTGTTGCGCCAGCAATTCGGCATCGCCTGCCGGATGGGTAATGATCGCGCCGCTGCCATCATCCCGGTCTAAAGCCGCGACAACTCCGTCGGATGCAAAGACCGGACGACCGCGCGCCATAGCTTCAAGAACGACTACACCATAAGCGTCAAAACTACTGGTTAAGACCAGAGCATCCGCCAACTCGATCTCGCGGAACAACTCTTCGCCTTCCAGCCAGCCGCAAAAATGTATGGCGTCTGCACAAGGCAAAGACTTTGCTGTGCTCTCAAGCGTCGCCCGCTCTGGTCCATCGCCGACGAAAACCAATTCGACCGCTCGTTGAGTAGTCCTGGCGTTAGTTAAAGCGACGGCTTTGATCGCAACTTCAAACTGCTTTATGTCGACAAATCTGCCAATTGCAATCAGCCGCAGCGGTTTGTGCTCCGCGGCAACATGGGGTAACGACCAACGTTCCGGCACGTCAACCCAATAAGGAAATTCTGTCAGCTTTGTGCCGTCTAACCCCAGGCTGCGTAAATGCTCAACCGTCGGCCGGCCACAACAAAGAAAGCCGGCGACGAATCTTGAAAGGAACCGCAAATAAAGTCTGCGCGCGCGATCTTTCATCCACGCCCGGCGCCGAGGGTGTGGATGATCGGCCCAAATGAAAACCGGTATGCGAAGCAAGGTCGTCATCAGCAACGTCCGATTCGTCATCGGCGAAGACCAACCACCAAGAACGACGACTGCTTCGGAATCTGACATCAGGCTCTGAAAGAATTTCCGGTAACCAACTTCAGACAGAAAGTGATGCTTGAAGTGATCTTCGCTTGATGATCGCAACGGAAAATCTTCGCTTGATCGTTCGGCAAACCACGCCATGAAAGCGCCGTCATAAGAATCATCCAGCGCCCGGCAAAGCGTGCGGTGATAAGAGAGCGGCAGCCTGGTGACCAAATGAATCATTGAATCTTCGAATCCGCCGGTCCCCAGCCGTTACCCCAGGTTGGAGTTGGGCCAATTCGTCTGCCGGCCCTCTCCAAATCGCTTAACTCAATTCGCGCAATTCCATGATGATCGGCAAAACCCATCCGCGCTGCCTGCAAACGCGCCCGATAATCAGTTTCGTTTTCACACCCCCACCAGGCCTTCTTCGGCCAAACAAACTTGAGGTAACAGCGGAACACGGCCTTCCACAACAACCACGCCGGAGTTGAAAGATATTTTTGGGCGTAGACAAGTTTGTTCCGCACGCCGTTATAGACGATCAAAATCGGATGACCTGCTTTGTAGCTTCCGCCCGCGTGGTGATAGCCCTTGAAGGTGGGAACGTACCGAATCCGGAGCCCGGCATTTTTCACTGCCGTCGAGTAATCCCATTCCTCGACTCCAAAAAAATATTCTTCTGGTAAGACTCCAACAGTCTCGACGGTTCGCCGCGGAATTAATAACATGGCGCCGGAAGCCCAATGCGTTTCGCACTCGCTGTCGAATTGCCCTCGATCCTGTTCGTTCCAACCACGCGCCGTGCCCTGAATCCGAAAGCCGTCGATCTTTCCGCCGGCCTGCCAAATGGTATTTCGATCGCCAAACAGAATCTTTCCCGTTACCAATCCAATTTGACGATCTTCGTCGGCCACAGCGACCGCCGGCTCCAGGAAGCCGGCTTCGACTTCCATATCGTTGTTGAGCAGCAGGATGTAATCAGCGCCCGCTGAATACGCGGCGCGAATCCCGGGATTGCAACCCCGGCTAAAACCGAGATTGGATTCGTTGCGCAAAAACGTGTGCGCGGGAAACTCAGTCTGTAACTGCTCAACAGATCCGTCGTTTGAAAAATTATCGGCGATGAGCACCCGATAGTTGGGATACGAAATCTTCGCCAGTGACTTGAGCGCGCCACGGGTGTGCGCGTAGTTTCTCCAGTGGAGCACTACGATGTAGACGAGCGGGCTGGTTTTAGTCATATCGTGTTAACTGCTTCAATTTACCCGTGAGCCGCTTGCGAAATTGCGAGAGTTCGCGAGTCACTGATTCTGGCGCCTATTAATTCTTCGAGCTTACTAGCGGCGGTCTCCCAGGTGAATTCGCTTATTGATTGATGCCCGGCAGTTGCCAATCTGACTCGCAATTGACCGTCGTCAAGCAAAGAAATGATGTTACGCGCGAGTGCGTCGGCGTCACCGGACGGCGACAAGAGCGCATTGATGCCATCAACCGCAAACTCTCTGATACCGCCGCAGTCGGTCGCCGCCACAGCGCAGCCGCAAGCCATTGCTTCTGCCGGCGGGAGCGCAAATCCTTCCGCGAAGCTGCTACACACATAAATTCGAGACTCGTTGTAGAGTGTCCTGAGTCGCTCGTTAGTGATATTTCCGCCGTACCTGGCCCAGTCAGGAAGAGTTGCGGGGCGTCTTCGCATCGTCGGCCCGAACAGAGTGACTTCAAGATCGGGATGTGCTTCCCTGCTCTTCGCGATCGCCTTTAATCCAATTTCAGATCCCTTGCTCGGTGAACTTGAATAGAGCATTAGGATCCTCTTTGCGCGATTGCCGATGTCGTTAGTTAGGTGGAACTGCTCAAAACTTACGCCAATCGGAATGTTCATCACCTCAGGACCCGCACAACCGGCTGCTCTAACTTTTTCGTAAAGCCAACTCGAGATCGTTATTTTTAGAAACGGCCATTTCCATGTTTTTTCGAGGACCTCCTGCGAGGCGATCCAGGGATCGAAATCCATCACGAGATAGAACTTGTTTCCTTTGCGCGCCGGGTACTCGCGAACATAGCCGGCGGTCTGCCACGCAGTCGCGAACACCGCGTCCGCGTCGGGAACGTGTTCCGCTGTCGGCTCCGGGACAATCACGATTCGCACCCTTCGATCCAACGGTTGCCAATTAAGGCCCGCCCGCGGCGCAAACCAGTTTCGCGTATCAAGGGCGGCGTTATGCAGCTTGTGAAGCGGGCGGCGAACCGGCTCGATGTTGCGCATTGAGCGAGGATGAATCACTGACACATCGTGTCCGCGCGCGGCGAGTTGATTTGCGTACTCGTACACGACTTTCAATCCGCCAATCGGGCGCACGGAATAGAATGGCAGGATGAAGTTAATTCTCATCGTCGCGAACTCTCTTCGGTTTTAAGATCAGATTTAAGTATGGATCGTACGCTTCCCTGGGATAGCCCCGGCTGATTCTGAATTGCCTCCATGGCAGCGGCACTCCGACAAACAGCTCGCGGTCCGACAATCGTAGACGCTTACCGATCCTCGTGGGCGAATATTCTTCCGGTGTTTGCGGATAGCAACACTCACGCGGCGAGGGCGAAAAGTCGAAGTAGGATCCAAAGACGGATGTGACCTGATCGAAATTCCGATAATGAACATCCCAGTCGCCTGATGAGGAAATGTAGTATCGATACCTCTTGCCGCGGCCCGCAACGTACGCCCGCGCCAACCAGCGCGGCATCCAGGGAACAAATAACAAACCGGTGTGATCGTCCCGCAGGCTGGCGCTATTGGGGGCCTGCACGAAGAGCACTCCTCTGCAAACGCGTGCTAACTCCGGAACCAGCGCTGCCAACGCCGCATCGTCCAAATGTTCAAGCACTGAAATCATCGTCACAATGTCGAACGATTGATCGGGAAAAGGGAGCTTTTCACCCCGATCGCAAACGAACATGTCCTTCGACAAACCGTTTTCATCCGCCAGGCCTTTTGCTAATTGAACATGCTGTTCGTGAACATCGATGCCGGTCGCGTCGAAACCCAACAACCTCATCAGCACCGTCAGCGCGCCGGTCCCGCATCCTACGTCAAGTGTCTTGCGGCCCGATCCGTTCTTTTCCGGGGCGAGGGCGGTAAGCAGTCGTCGCAGCCATTCAACATAACCGGAGGGGTCCTCGGGACTGGTCTTCTCGAGAGAGTCACGGATGCACGCATCGTAAATGTAGGTGCCCTTTGCCGGTGCCAGGCTTGCCTTGAGCTCGCGGAGAAACCTTTCAGCTCTGATGGGATTGGACCGTGCTGTTTCAGTCACGCGGGCCTTGGTATCAATCTCGCGGCAGCTGCGCGGATTCGATCTCGTTCCGCTCCGGACAGTCCGTAAGTGAATAACGCTCCGGCGGAGCACGCAGAGAAAACAGCAACGCCGGCAATCAGCACAAACCATGATTGCTCGACCATCATTGCTCTGAAGTACAAACTCACGACGACTGCCGGCGCCAGGATCGCGAGCACGGGCAGGTGGCACGAGATCAGAATCCTCGAAATCTTCACTTCGAAAATCCGTGTGATGAAGTAAAGAAAAACGGTCTCAGCCAGAAAATATGTGGCGGTCGTTGCCAGCGCCACGCCGACCAGTCCCCAAACCTTAATAAAAATCAGGCTCAACGCCAGGTTCAGAATGGGATAGGCAACCATGATCCAGGTAAACACTCGCAATCGGCCCATGCCTGGCAGCAAAACGTGCGCAACAACATTCTGACTCTGATAGACATTGCCGATCAGCAGCACGAACAGGATCACAATCGAAGTGTCAAAGCCTGGTCCCATCCACAACTGAATGAACTGGCGGCCAAAAAGAAACAGCCCACAAGCGACAAACGCATAGAAGAGGCCAAAGTATTTCGTGCCGACCAGGTAGAGCTTTTGCAGTCGTTCGGTCTCATCCCGAGCGCTCAAGTCGGAAGCGGCGGGCAGAAATGTGAACACCGGGTAAAGAACACTTCGTGAGTAATTACAGATTCGTAATCCAATCTCGTACACGCCCACTGAAGTCATCGGCAAGAACAACCCAATAATTATCCGGTCGGATTCCATGACGACGCGGCCGGCGATTCCCCAGATGAACATGCTGCCGCTGAAGCGAGTCAATTCGCTGATTTGATTGAGATAACGCAGCGACGGTTTCAGCCGCAGCGCCGGCAAGCGATGACTGACCCAAATGATGTACGCCAATCCCCCAGCGCAAGTCGCTGCCAGTCCCAACCAAATCAGGCTTATCAGACCGAAGCCAAGCTTTAACAGGAACACCGTGAGAATGAACTTGGCGAGATTAATCACAATAGCAATCGCACTGCTCACGTGATAGTCCTGAAGACCTGCCGTGATTCCAGTCCAGGTTGAAAACGGAAAGCTAACCGCGAGTTGCAGGGCGACGATCAGCATCACCGTTCGAAATGTGTGGATTGAATCGGAAGGAACATGAAAAACCTCTCGGGCGAAGAGGGCCAGCGCACAAAGAATGATGAGCGCGACGCCGCCCGCCACAAAGTAAAGCGTCAAAATTCTGCTGGCCGTTTCCTTGAGCGTTGCTTCGTCATTTTTTGCCAACAGCTCGGCAGACTTTTTGGTTAACGTCGGGGACAACCCCGCGTCGAGCAGTCCCATCGTGCCAAAAAGACCATTGACTAAGGCCCACAAACCAAAGTTTGCCAGGCCAATATGCCTGACCGTGAACGGAACCAACGCCAACCCGGTCAACACGGATACGCCGGTGACCAGGTATTGGCCAAACGTATTTCTGAGCAGCCTGGCCCAGGTGGTAGCTCGCATGTTTTGGCGACGCTTCGGGAGGTCAGGATCGGGTGGCGGCTACTTCTTCCGCGGTTTCCTGAGTGTAGTAACTCTGATGATAGTAACGCTGGTAGTAATAGTAGTACTCGTGTGAGCGTACACTGACGTTGTTCAAAACTACGCCGACCAGCTTGGCTCCGACGTCGAGCAACAGTTGCCGCGAGCGGCGGACGACGTCGCGCGAACTCTTGCCACCGTGAACTACCAGAAGTACGCCATCAACCATCGACCCGAGCAAGACTCCATCCGTGAAAGAGTTCACCGGCGGAGAATCGATGACAACGTGCGTGAACTTCTCGCTCAAGGTCGCGAGCAGCTTCCGCATTTGATCAGAACCCAGCAGCTCCGCGGGGTTGGGCGGGACGGGACCGGAAGACATGACGAACAACCCTGAAGATTCATCGCGAGCAACTGACCGCAACATGTCTTCAGGGGTTGCTTCGCTGGTGAGGATCGAGCTCAAGCCATCGCGTTCCGGCAAATCAAAAATCGATCTCAAACGCGGACGGCGCATGTCGCCATCGATGATGACCACGCTCGCGCCGGTTTGGGCGAGGCTGATTGCCGTGTTAACAGCGGTTGTTGTCTTGCCTTCGCCAGGCAGACTCGAGGTCACCAGCAAAGTCTTCGGCGCGCGGCCGGCAGTTGACAGCAGGACCGAAGTCCTCAATTGACGATACGCCTCGGCCAGCGCCGAACGGCCGTTGATGTTCAGGAGTAACTCCGGGTTACTGCCATTACTACCATTGCGCTTTTGCAGCGACGCTGCCGATGACAGCAAACGCCGTGGTGCTGAAGCGGAACTCATCGCCGGGATGACGGCCAGCGCCGGCAAGCGCAGAAACCTTTCGACGTCGTCAGTCGAATGCACGGTGTCGTCCAGATATTCGAGAAAGAGTGCGAGCGCAGCGCCGAACCCCAGCGCCAACAGAAACGCCAACATCACGGTGCGCAGGCGCGCCGGCCCAACCGGGAAGTCCGGAACAATCGCATAATCGACGACTGAAATGTTATTGGGGCGTCCGGCGAGCACGACATCGTTCTCTTTGGATCGCTGCAACAGATTATCGAGCAAGCCTTTATTCGTCTCGATCTCCTGCTGAAGAATTCGGTAGTTGATGGCCGCTTCGTTTTGCGTGACCGTCTCGCCTTTTTGCTGATTGAACGACTTGCGCAAAGCCTCTTCGCGATCGGCCGCCTGCCGGTATTTTGTTTCCAGATTCTTGAGCAGTGTCGCCGTGCCGCGCGCGCGCGTATCGGCCAGGTGCTTTTGCAGGACATCGATCTGCTGATCGATCTCCTTGACTTCCGGCGCTTCTTCGGTCGCTTCGATCAATAGCTGCGCGCGCTTTTGTCTCAGCTTTGTCAGCTCAGAATCTGTCGCCTCGATCTCTTTGGCGCCGGCCTCAGCGAGCGCGCTGGCCGCGCCCGGGGCTTTCGCCGCGTTGAATTCTGCCTCAGCCATCTTTCGGTCGTTTTCAGCTTCCAGCAATTGCTTGTTAAGACCGGCGAGTCTTTCGACGACCGTGTTCTGGTTCGCGTCCAGCGAAAGCATCTGGTTGCTCTTCGCATACGCCATCAGTTTCTCTTCGGCAGCGCGAATCTGTGCCTGCAATTCTTCGACTCGCTTGGAAAGAAATTCGCTCGTGGTGGTGTTGGTTTCGTTTTTCTTTTCGAGATTCGAGCGCACAAACGTTTGCGCGACGGCGTTGACTACCCTGGCGGCAACTTCAGGATCGCCGTGCTGGTAATCGATATCGATGAGGCGCGTCTCTTTGTTGTAGCCTGCGCGATTTTCCCGCACTGGTTCAACGCGAAGTCCGGCCGCCAGCGCTGAGACATAGGGCGCCAGCCGCTTCGCTTCCACCAGATCGTCGCTCGAAACAGCGGGTGCCATTGCGGATGTCAACGGCAACACGTTTGGCGCCGGGACCGTGTCCTTCTTTTCAGCACCCGCCCCCAACATCTTTACGATTGTCTTCCAGGTTGAATGAGGCTGCGCCGCAGTGGGCCGCAGAAAGGCCTGATTGTGCTCGAGGTCGAGTGTCTTCACGACGCGTCGCAAAAGACCCGGGCTGGTGAGTATCTGCAATTGAGTATTGAAGTACGCCGGATCGTTTATGGGATTGACGATCATCGGCGCAGCCTTCTCGGCATACATCGGATTATTTTCAAGATCGACCTGGACTCGCGACGACGATTCATAAATGTCGGGCTTGCGCGCGACATAGATGATCGCCAACGTCGTCATCAATACCGCCACCCCAATGACGAGCCAGAGCCGCTTGCGGATCGCTCGCCAGTAATCAAGCAGATGAACCTCGCCGTCACCCGCATCCGCGCCGTAGCCGTATCCGCGATATGGCTGCGACTCGTCGGATCGACGTTCAACCGGCCGCGATTCATCTTGCTTAACTAGTTTGGTGGCTTCGTTCATAAAAACATTCGAGCTTAGTTTTTTAGGGCTTAGGTTTTAGTTTTTGTGTTGGTCTAAGCTCTAAATTCTAAGCGCTAAGCCCTGTCTCAAGGAATCACCCGCACCGGGAACTGCGCGACTGATGGCGCAACGGCGCCCATCAGGCTGCGAATCAGACTCTTGCCGGTTGATTCCTGGACTTCAATAATATCGTTCGCTTGCAGCAATAGATCGTCTTCCTTCTTCCGCGCAATCGCCGTCAAGTTCACATAGATTTCTGATTGGCCCCCGGCAACCAAAGAGTGTCGCACGACGTGCACGCGATCAGTTTTCGAATCCCTGAGCGGCCCACCCGCCATCGCGATCGCGCGTGAGACAGTCAGCGACTCTTTCAACGGCACAGACTTGGGCGAGTAAACGTTGCCGACGACATACACTTGTTCGGCCTCGGGAATTGTAACTATGTCCCCCGCTTCGACGTAAGGATTCGCCCCTTCATCGCCGCGCAGCGTGTCGTTCAATCGCAAGCTGATCAGGCCTTCGCCCTTTGACGACGAGTCCTGCTCACAAACATCAGTACGCGGCGCGCGCACTATGTTGATCGTCTGCCCGGCTTTTTCGGACGGCCCTTTCGCAAACGTCAGCAATTCCAACAGACGAATATGACGCTGCATCTGATAGCGTCCCTGTTCGTTGACCGCACCGATAAGCGCAACTTCGCGCGCGTGATACTCCTTGATAAAGACGTCCACGGGAAGATTGCGATAGTAGCGCGCATAGCGCGTCGAAATCTCTTTAGCTAATTCGCCTTCGGTCTTGCACGCCGCCTGGATGTCGCCGTCAATCAACGGCATGCGGATCATTCCGTTGCCTTCGACGCGGACAGCATCGCGCGATAGTTGCGGCCGATTATAGACACGCACTTCCAGGACATCGCCCGATCCAATGCGATAGCGTTCACTGGATTGCGCGCTCGCCGCTGCCGCAGGCTTCGTTTCCTGCGCGGTTGCGACGTATACGGCTCCGATCGCGATCAGAGCGACAATGGCGATTCTTAGGAACGGTCGCACCGGCATAATTATTTTCCACCCAAACCAAGGCGGCGGGACAACAACGCTTCGCGCATATGGTTCGGATGCGCAAGGTTAAGCACAGTGTTGCTGACCATCACCATCAGCTCTTCATGATCACGCCGAAACGTACCTGTAAGTGGTTGGTCGTCAGTTTTTTCGACCACGCCTTCGCGCACCCACTGCCAGAACTGCTTTTGCGTGGTCCAAAATTCTTTTCGATCGCGGCACACTACGAGCGCCGTTTTCTTTTTCTTCTTCTTCTTTTCCTTGGCCATGAAATCTACCAATGCACTTTCGCTTTAACTATTTTTGGAGACACTGTTCGCGATCCGTGCCCTCGAAATGTGACACGCAGTGACCCGAAGGAAACCTCTTTCGCGAGGCAGCTATTAATTTTTCTGGACTTCGCGAAGATATTTCGCAAATCGAACCATGTCAAGGCATTCGCGCCGGCGCGATGCCATGCTTAGTTGCACTGTGTCCAGCTAGACAAATCAAGCGCCTATGACATTAGTTTTTTGCTCAGAACGCCAGGCCTTCCAGTATTCGTGAAATCTGCTCTCGAAAGCGTCAGCTTTTTCCGCGTAGACACGTTCGCCGAGAAACCGCGCTTCTGTCTGCAGCTAAGGATCTCCGTGAGCGCGGCCGTATCCCGAACTTTGGACAAGTCACGATTCAAGTCGCGATACAAAATGTTCTCACGCTGGTATTGTTTGTCACCTGGTTCATCCCGCACCAGCCGAATCAGACCGCGTAATTTCTTAAAACATACGCGAACGTCATGGACCGCGTCGTCGAGCTTTGTCTTTGCCTTGGTGTGTTCGAGCGCTTTATCGAGCTGTTCAAGAGCGACTCTCTCGACAGCTTCTGCTGCGGACTCGTTCGCTTCGAATCGATAGCTCATAAGCCTACTTCCATCAATTAGGGGATAGTCTAAGAAAAGGGGTGATGGGGAATCAGACCGGGTTCGATTTATTAAGCAAGCACTGCTGATTCGAATTCGGCCTGCGCGTCCCGTCTCTTTTCATTCTCGCCGCACTTAACGCGCACGTAAGTGCCATCGGCGCGCAGCTCTCGGGCGTTGACGTTGTCATCAAGATAGGCATCCAAAACGGCTTTCAAGTGATCCCTCAGTCTCGGTTCTTTGACGGGAAAAACCAATTCAACTCTTCGACTGAGATTGCGGTACATCCAGTCAGCGCTGCCGAGGTAGACTTCTTCCTTGCCATTGTTGCTGAAATAGAAAATGCGGCTGTGTTCAAGAAAGCGGCCGACAATACTTCGCACCCGAATGTTGATCGAGACATCAGCGAGACCCGGCCTGAGGGTGCAAATGCCCCGGACAATCAGATCGATCGAAACGCCGGCTTGAGACGCGTTGTAGAGCGCCCGCACGATCGCCACATCAGTCAAGCTGTTTATCTTAGCGATGATCTTCGCCGGCCGCCCCGCTTGGGCTTGTGCGGTTTCGCGCTTGATTAGCCTGATGATTCGCTTTCGCAGATTGAGCGGCGCGACCATCAAGCAATCGTATTCACTGAACTCAGAAAAACCCGTGAGCGAGTTGAATAGGTTCGTAGCATCCTGGGCGATCGCCTCATCCGTCGTGAAGATGCCAATGTCCGTATAGATTCGCGAGGTGGTGGGATTGTAGTTTCCCGTCGCCAGATGGACGTATTGTTGCAGGGTCTTGCCTTCGCGCCGCACGACCAGAGCCAGTTTGCAGTGAGTTTTCAATCCTACAATTCCGTAAACGACGTGGACACCGGCCTGTTCCAGACGGCGGGCCCATTCGATATTGCTCTCTTCGTCGAACCTGGCTTTCAGCTCGACCAGGGCAGCGACCTGCTTGCCCTTTTCCGCGGCATCAATCAGCGCTTTAACAATCGGAGAATTCCTACCCGTGCGGTACAAACAAATCTTTATGGCGACCACATCAGGATCGGTGGCGGCGCCGCTAATAAAACTCGTGACTGCATTGTAAGAGGTGTAGGGATGATGCAGCACGATGTCCTGGCTCTTGATTGCGTCAAAAAAGTTCTTATTGTCGCGTAACACCGCCGGCGTCGTTAGTTGCAGCGGACGATCTTTGAGGTCCGGCCGATCGAGATCATACAACTGCATTAGATCCGGAATGTTGAATGGACCGTCAACGGTGTAAACATCTTCCTTCCCCAGTTCCAGCGCCTGGGTCAGATACGAAACCATTTCCGCAGGCATCCCCGCCGCAACTTCCAATCGCACCGCATCACCAAACCGCAATTGACGCACATGCTGTTGCATCGTCCGCAGCAAATCACTGGCTTCGTCTTCCTTGATATCGTGATCCGCATCCCGCGTCACACGGAACAAGTAACAGTGACTGGTTTTCATATGCGGGAACAACGCGCCGATGTTCGCGGCAATCAAACTTCCGAGAAACGTAAAGCTTGTTCCCTTATCATCAATCGGAATTAGTTTGGGCACTATCGGGGGCAACTTGACGCGCGCAAATCGTGACCCTTTGACCAAACCCGGCGCGTCGGCTGTTTTCTTTCGTGGGCTTGCAACCATCAAGCCTAGATTCAAACTGAGGTTTGAGACATAAGGAAACGGATGACTGGGATCAACTGCCTGCGGCGTGAGTATCGGAAAGACATTTTCCAGAAAATAGTCGTTGGCCGCTTTTTTCTCGCGCTTGCTCAATTCGTCATACGCTCGAATCACAACACCTTCGTCCGCTAACTTCGGTAAGATATCAAGGTTGAGACAGCGCATCTGCGCATCAAGCATCGGTCTTAGACGGACGCTGATTTCCGTCAACTGTTGCGCCGCAGTCATTCCATCAGGCGAGAGTTCGGTAACGCCGGCCGCGACTGTCTCTTGCAGACCAGAAACCCGGATCATAAAGAACTCGTCAAGATTCGACGAAAAGATGGCCAGGAACTTAAGGCGTTCCAGCAAGGGATGCCGATGATCGAGGGCCTCTTCCAGCACGCGACGATTAAACTCGAGCCAACTTAGTTCGCGGTTAATCAGTAACTCACGTTGTTTCCTCAGATTACGCGGAACCGTGCTTGCCTTACCGTTTGTCCGGCGTTCTTTCTGCTTTGCTTTGGTGGCTGCGGTATTCAAGACGTTTTGCGCTTTCCCCAGATCGATTTCCGTTCAAAGAGTTTTTGAATGGTGTATCGGGCGTCGGGTACAGTCAAGGCGGCAGCACAGATTCGGCAGTGTCTTAATTTGAGGATGAGGTCAGTACCGGGAGCGATAGCGACCGGGTAACATCCAGGCAAACTCGATTCTTGCTATCAGTCGCGACCCAGTCGCTATCGCTCCCGGTACTGACTCCATCACGTCAACGGCAGATTAAGACACTACCAACGCCTGCGTATAATCACGGCCGGCGTCTCTTAAGGGGTACAGAAATGAATCAGGAACAGGTCGTTGTGGAGTTTTGGAAGGCGACCCCGCCGCCAATTGGCAAATGCCAAAAATGCCAAACAGAGATTCTCGCAAGCCACGCGTACTCCTGGTGTACCGCGTGTAAGGAACCACTTCCGTACGGAATCAATATGGAGCGTCGGCCGATTATGTATGGAACGATTAAGGTGACGCCCGCGAGTTTTGTCGACCAAAGTATGAAATCCAGCACCCACTAATTCGGATTGATAAACCGCCAGTCGAGTGACGTCGCCCGAGCCTTAGCGTCCTCCACCCAACCAATCATCAGTGGAATCGTGATCAGTAGCCAATAAACGCTTCACTAAAGAGGCAGGCATTCAGACCGCGCCTTGGCTGTCATTTGGCCGGGCAAGAAACGATCGATCACCGCGTAGAATCGCTCATACTCGATCGGTTTGGGTAAGAAAGCGGTTGGCGATTTTGATTTTTGACGGCGAGGGCTTATCTGCTCGATTGAAACCGCAACGATAGGCAGATTTGGAAGCGCCGATTCCCTTCTGATTCTTTCGACCTCGTCGTTACTGCTCATGCACGACAGCGCCAGATCGATTATCAGAAGATCGGGCGCTTGCTCTTTGGCAAGTTTGACGACCTGCCGACTGTCCCAGGCTTCAACTACGTCAAAGCCGACCAGCTTTAAGATGGCCCTCAGGCCGCCACGGCCTGAGGGCGGAAAAGGAAGATACTTGTGAGTACAATGCGTAAACGAAAACTGCCGCTCATTATGATCGCCGATGCGGACGAAGAAGAGCGCAGTCTGATGTCTTCACGCCCGGCCCGGGAGATACTTTGGGTCTGCTGCCGGGACGCAGCTTTACTCTGACGATTATTTTCGGTTACGCGCAGAAACAATGAGTGTCCGTTGTCAGCGTGGGTCGAGGAACGGGCGGGGCAACCCGCCTGTTTCTTTGCAATCTAGTATCTGGCCGCCGCCGAACTCGGTAGGTTTTGATGAAGTGCTAGCCATCGTCTCCTTTATATACAGGATTTGGCTGACCGCAGGTCTCGCGGTGCTACTCGCCGTCCTTCCATCAATCGCAGCGACCGCCCAGAGCCCACCACTTCAGATCAGTTTTCCGGTGCGTGCTCCTTTTCGTTTTGTCGCTTACGGCGACACTCGATTCACCGATCCCGCGAACACGACAGATACGAATCCCGAGGTTCGTCAGGAGTTAGTGCGAGCTATTGCCGGTCTGCGTCCGGCCTTTATTTCATTTGGTGGTGATATTCCATTCAACGGGTTCAGCATAGATGATTGGAAGGTCTACGATCGCGAGACCGCGATTTGGAGGCAGCGCAAGATCACCGTCTTTCCCGCTTTAGGCAATCACGAACTCAAAGGCGACATGAGTGTGGCCCTCATAAATTATTTCGCGCGCTTTCCAGTGCTTCAGGAAAATCGCTTCTACTCAGTTCGCGCGGCTAACACGTTATTGTTGGCGTTAGACAGCTCGCTCGACGAGACAACGGGCGCGCAGGGGGAGTGGTTATCTGCTCAATTCAAGAACATCCCGCCGGATGTCGACTTTGTGTTCCTGAGCTTGCACCATCCACCCGTGACCAGTGCCGGCGACAAGACAAATGGCCGCGGAGGCAGCAGCGCGCGGCCGGCCGAACAGCAGTTGGCTGCGTTTCTCGAACAGCAGCAGAAGACTATGCGCGCGCGTATCGTGGTGTTCGCCAGCCATGTTCACAACTACGAGCGTCATGAGCGTGGTGGCGTAACTTACTTCGTGACTGGCGGCGGCGGTGCTCATGCCTATCCCATCTCCCGCGCTGCGGACGATTCATTTCAAAGCCAGGAGATCAACTATCACTACATTCTGGTGGAAGTGCAGCGCGGCAAACTCAGAGCAACAATGAACCGCCTTGAGATGAAGGACGGAGTTAGTAAATGGACTCAGCCGGACTCAATCGTGATCTCATGCCCACCGAAGCGATGAGGGACCGCAAGCACGCAATGCAAATATGCGTGAAGGTCGCTCTGCTCCTCAGAGGATTTTCAGCGCGCGGCCGGCGTCGATTGGATGAAGTAGTGCGCTGATGCGCTCCATCACTCTGCGAACTGAGAACGGCTTCGTCACGTAATCGTCGACTCCAGCTGCTTTTGCCCTGGCCGCGTCGGCTTCGGAAGCTTTCGCCGTCACCATTATGATGGGAATGCGCGCGGTTGACGGCTCTCTCCGCACCCGACGGCAAATTTCCAGGCCGTTCATCTCCGGCAATAACTGATCGAGAAGAATGAGGAGTGGTGGCCGATTCTTATCGAGCGATGCCGAAAGTCCTTCCCTCCCCGTGAGAGCCACGCGTGTCTCGAATTTCCGCGCTTCGAGACTGTAGCGAAGAACTTCCGCGATGTCCGGATCGTCCTCAATGATTAGAATCGGTCTGGCCATATCAGTCCCTTCTGAGCCTGCGGTAAACGATCCGCAGACCCTTGGGGACATGAATTTGAAATCGAAGTCTAAACCAGACACGTTATCGCTGTATGAACTGAAGGTTAATTCAAAGTGAAGTAATGTCCCTCAACAAGAGTGCTGAGGTACAATGCGCAGACTGAAAGATGTATTGCTCAACATGCGGCGCAGAGAGTCAGCTCCCCAACGCTTATTCCAAGCGTTGCGGTGCTCGTCAAAGTCCGACATGTCGAGGCGGCTCAAAACTGGATCATGACCGTTGCCGTTTGTTTCTCGATCCCGTGTGGTCACTTTGCACGCTGGAAGTCCCCTGCTCCTCGTTGATTGAGGCGAGTTGGCCCGCAGCAAGGAGAACCGCCCGATGTGCTAATCGTCTTCGATGGTTGGATGGTCGTTTGAAGCAGGACTTGAATTTGCCTTGCCATGTTGCTTGATGTCTAATTTTGCTGTTCAAAGATTATGGTGCACGTCGAGTAGATTCCGCTGCGCTCTTGTTGCGCTTTTTTAGGGGAACCGGAGGAACATAGGGACTCCAAGGGACAGCGTTCGCGGTGTTTCATCTCGCTGAAAAGACAATAGTTTAGTGAAAACCTCAGAAACTTCGACAAACTCTACCCCGATGGTCAGGCAATAGTGGCCCGTCCCCCAACTCCTTTCATTCGATTGTTTATGCCATTACCGCTAGTGTCGTTGGGGACTTATTGGGGACTTTTCACGAGTAGAGGACATAGCTAATATAGTCAGAGGACGCTGATCAGAAAGGTGCTTTTTTCGAAGAACAAAGAGCGATGGCTTGAACAAACAATTCGCGATTCTGCTTGGAATTTCCATCAGCGGTGAGACTCTTCCGTTGCGAAGCGAGAACGAGTCATTACCACCTCACCATCACAAGACAATTCACCCAAGACGGCGACTGGGTTGAATCTAACCCCGTCACGTTCGATGTAACCATCAAGACACCAGCACAGAACCGACCACAGACGAGATGATGGACTACATGTAAAAACGATATGACTGAGACAACTTCGAAGTGTCTGCATCCTCAAGGTATTTCAGAATCAATCCAACCTGCTTCGCTGCTCTCAGTGTAATTGGTAATTGACCGTCAAACCTTGTGTTATTCCAGTTCATCTTCGTTAAGGCGAGACACTCGCGCGCTAATTCCCGAACTGACCGTTGCGCGTTCTCACAATCCATATAGAGCGACCTGGGTGGATATTTTCCAGGATACGCTTCATAGAAAGGAACGCTACCTCTCGTGTAAAGAATTGCATGGCGCTCATCTAGCTGCCACAGTGTTCCACGAAGTGGCGGATCCGTATCGGCTCGAAATAGTCGAATAAACGATTGCCGTAAATACACCATGTCGAAGAACTCAATCCCCTTCTCTTTCAAGAACTTCTTAAATCCATCTAACTCTTCATTTGAAAAAGAAGACGTCTTGTGAATTACCACTCGCGCCGGATAGTGATGATGTTCACCCTTAAAAGCCTCGATCGCTTTTTCGATTAAATGGTACGCGCCAGGCTCATCAAGGTGTATCTGCTTATTGGTATCTTCATAAGCTAGTCGGCCTCGAACGATAATTCCCTCGCCCCGTCGATTAAACACCTGCGCCGAGCTTGCGTAAATGCGATTCGTATCCAGGGTCCGAAAAAAACTCACACCAACATAACAAGTTCGCAGGTCCGCATCATCCCTAGTCATTCGCCACGGAATTCCTTGAGCCTTGTAATAGATGGCTGTTAGAAGATTCCAAGCGCGCGTCGCTTCATCCTGCTGGTCGCGATTCTTTAGTTTCTTCTGCTCAGCTGCTCTGGATTCATCATAAGTGGCCGGCAATATATGCTGAAGCGGCGTTCGAAGGTGGAGACTCTTTGCCTTTAATAAGTCATGAAACTCATACCAGACTGTCTCCTTTTGAGGATCGTTGCCATCGTCATCGCTCGCAGCCGCAGAATCCGCATTTTCACTAGGCCGGACACCTGCTGGTTGAACCTCTTCACTAGTCGTGACAATTGCTGCGGCGTCTCTGCTGATCGGCTCGAGCGTACGCGTCACGATTTTCAAATGCTCAAGCGATGGTGCACAAAGAACCACATCCAGCTTCGATCGTTCCAGTAAACTATCGATTTCAGAGACGTAGATATTCACTACCTTCTCAACGACTTCGTTGAAAGATCCAGTACAGGCCTCATCAGAAAGCGAAATCGGAATGAGGTCCCTTTCATCCCATGACAACGACGCGTGGAAACTTTGAGTTTGCGTGAAGCCTGGAAACGGCGGATACAACCGTGGTTGTTTACTGTCCCGCTTGCCCGGAATTTCTAGCTTGCAGGTAATTAGCCATTCTGTCAGCGCGTCAATAGTCGCTGCTGTCCCAACAATACCTAACTTAATAGTACGTGGTCCTGACGAATCTTGGAAATCGAACGTGCCATAATGGCCGATGCCAAATCTCATGTCTTGACACCGACAACTATCGCCGAACTCAAGCTCAGGCTCTGGTTGAAGCAATTCAATTTTCATTCATTTGAAAGAGTTGCCCCGAGACTGTAGCGCTCTTTGCTCTCCTCGCTTCTGATCGTGGTACGGCGACTCCGTAGTCGAAATCAAATTCAACAAGCTGTCCGAAACCTAAAAACGGATATGGATCTGGTCGAAGGAATGAACCTTTACGATCCTGAAGTATTCTGGCCCAGAACATCACCTGGCGAAATACAGCGCCACTACCCTCAGTCCTTTTTATCCCCTTGATTAAATCTTCGTAGAAGAAACAGACTCTATAACCGTCATGTGTATAGTGATAGGTTGGAGTTATTTCCAAATACCACTTGCTGCCAATTGATACAAACTGAGGTCGAAAAGCATGATGACGATAAAACGACAGTTGGCCTGAGCGCGATCTATAAGCACCAAAGACACGGGTCGGCGCTTGACGTACCAAACTCGTAATCACCACTCTTCGTGGCGCCAATTCACGGCGCAGGATTGTTTTTCGATAGATGTCCTCGACAATCATTCTATTGAAATGTGCAAGTTCATGACCTTTCAAAACACCACCTTCACTTAGCACCTTGACGTCACGGCGGAAAAAGATGTCCTTAAATTTCTCCCGTTTAAAAAAAGATATCGTAAGAAGCTTATTCAATCCCTCGACTAACAAGCGATTCCAGTCCACGGTAGCCGTAACATCGTATTTCCTTAGCCGGTCCTGAATCTTCCGTGGAAATTTGCCAAACAAATATTTCGAAACCACTGATCCGTCGGTTAGGCTTTTTATAGTGGCACCCACATCCAAAACATCTTCCATCTTAAAGTAAGGGCGCCCAGCATATTCGTCAGTCGCCTCATAATAGAAGTATCTGAACTTTCTCTTCTTTCCATTCGCCCACGCTTTATTAATAAACCGCAAATCCTTACCCTTACCAAACTCCTTGAAGCAGTTCGTTAGTAGGTCTATGAATTCATTTTTCCTATCAGTATTGTCGGACCCTGACCAATGAACCGTCTCGTGAGCCTCCACCTCGGTTTTATTACATATTTTCTCCCAGACTCGGTCCTGGAAATGGTGGAAAGCGTACAAAGTCTTTGCCCGGATGATCCAGTCAGAAGGCGGATCAGAAGTCTGTTCATTAAGTATCGCCCATACAGCCTTGTCGTCCTTGCATTCTGTGGCGACCGCATAAATCGTTTTCGGGATATCGATCACTTCCAGGAGATTCGAATAAAGTCGTTCGTGCTTGCGCAGCGGCGCTGGACTTGGAGGTTTTTGCTTGAAAACCCCAACCCGCTGGTTGTATACGCCTTCAACCGATACGGCCTCGAGTGACCTTGATTCACGCGAAGGCAACGGGCGAGAACGCAGCAAAGCGAGAGTAAAGGAGGCGGCAGCTTGACATGCATAAGCGGTCCACTCTGGAGACCGCCGAAAACCCACAACGTCACTAATACCGCGAATCGCTAATACCGGCTTGTTATAACCCCACGCCGCCTGATAGACCCCGGCAAGCTCCATCTCAATTGCTTTAATGTCACGAGATGACTTCAGCCATTGGCCTGCAAGCTGAGTGTCTTTAACTAATGTCCCGCTTGAAGCCATGGGGCCAGCTAGTGCCTTCGGATTATCACGTACACCCTCATTGCCAAAATACCGCCGAAGCGACCCTCTAACTCTTTTCTTCCAATTCTCATTACCGTAGAAGTTGCTGGCCGCAAACTTCACTGAGGGCCGCGCAACCCCCAGCGCCGAGGGACTAGACCAATCAGCTAAAAACATATTTAAGGCCGGCAAATTCGCTAACAGCGTTTGGATCTCGGGATGCATCGGACCGCCGCCAAGGGCAAACTCTTGTACTCTTCCATCAGCACTCTCTATCGCTGCAGACACACTAAAATCATGAACTCGCGAGGCGAGGATGACATCTCCCAGGGTGTACTCGTCGTGAGGCATGGAGCCGGCGATTCCGACAAGCAATATCCATTGAGGATTCAACTCATCGATCATCGTACGCGCAACGTCTTGCGCTTGCCCCGTTCCAGGTTCCAAACAGCGAACAGACGCAACCAAATATTCATCGTCGGCTACCGTCTTCACTTTCGAAAGCGCGTACCGTTGTCGGCCCACGACGAGTTGTTCGACAGACAAGCGTGCGAGGACCGCTTCAAATTCATCCTCTCGAATAGTGATGATGCCGAAGTCTATTTTGTCTTTTGCGTCGGCAACGTTGGAAGGTAATTCAGCCATTCAAGAATCGAAGGCGCGGGAGAAACCCGGAGCGACCTCTTCGAGGATAAGCAAAACCTCCTTGATTTAGTCGCATTATAGCACTGCCAATCACAACCCGAAGGTTTCCACGCCCGAAAACATGCGATAGTGCGTGGATCAGAACAGGGATACGGGCGGCAAAGACCTAAAATAAGCGTGTTAAGCGTGAGATACTAGAAGTATGTAGCGCCAACACAAAACGTTACGGAACTTCAACTAGACGTCGGCTACCAAGTTGTTGTCATACTTTCAACCTGTGGCAGTCATGGGATCGGAAATATGAGGAACGTTTAGTAACTAACGCGTAGGATCATGTGCATCGTTAATTACCGGCCTGGAGTTGCGTGCAGACAGACTCTATTGTTTCTTAGCCTGCTGCTTCAATCCTTCCACAACTTCGCGAGGCAATTCTGAGTAGCTGTCAGCGTAATGCGCAAAAAGATCGTAAGAATCCAGTATCCAAATAAGCGGATCCCGGCTGAGGGCGGTTTTTACTATCGAGATGTTGTGCCCTGAAAGACCTGCCTTGCAGTGCAAAGCAGTAACCACTTCGCGTTCACGAAACCGAGAATGGCGAGCCCAAACTTGGCTGGTACCTGTGTCCGTTAGTTTTAGACCTACTCCCTTTACAGCCAAGTGATGAGGAAGAGTCCAGTTGAGGGCTTGCTATAACTTACTGAGTTCATACTCTGTCTTCTGATATTGCGTCATCTTTCCTGCCGCATGATAGAGCCGGGCTGCCTGTTGGAAATTCTCGGCAGCTCCACCATTATCACCTCTGCGCGACAGATTGAGACCCTTCTCGAAAAAGGAATCGGCCTTCTTCGCATTGGCAATCTGAGCTGATATCGAGCATATTGGGCAGTAGAAGGTCCGTCGCTTCTTCTCCTCACAATCCTCGACACTTCCGCGGCCATCGCCAACTTCATAACGCGCCCGTGCGCGATTTCCGTAAATTGGTACCAGAGTTGAATTCGCGGATGCAAGTTCGATAATTCGGGTGAGATCGTCGATTGCACCCTGGTAATCTTTGAGTTCGAGACGCAACCTTGCTCTCGCCTGATAAGAAACCACATCATTCGGTTTTAGCCGGATCACCTGAGTGAAATCTGCCAGAGCGCCCTGTGAATTCTCAAGGCCCCAGCGAAGGTTGCCTCGTTCCTCATACGCTTCAACGAAATCCGGGTCGAGATCAATCGCATGGGTGAAATCTGCCAATGCTGGTTTCGCAGCCCCTTGGTTAAGGTTCCTTTGAAAATGATCATTCAGCAGCTCGATACGGCCACGCAGATAGTAGGGTCTCGGCCAATCAGGTTTGAGGCGAATCGCCATTTCCACATCAGCGCGCGAGTCAGCAGTTGTCCCTTCCCAGGCGCGTGCAGTGTAGGCTTCAACAAAATCCGGCTTTATGCGGATCGCCTGATCAAGATCGGCCGTGACATGGTTTGTTCGCCAGCGCTGATAGTAAACTTCTCCCCAATTGGGTTTCACTTTGATCAGCGCTGAAAAGTCTTCGCCGGCCTCGCGAACATAATCCTCCTGCTGAGTAAGGTCAGAGGAAAACTCATCATTATCCTTAACGCGACTCATAGTCAGACGAGCTAAGCCTCGGTCATAAAGCAAAGCAACATCAGCCTCCATGGGGCCACCCTCAATCTCATGCTCCTTGTCCGGTGGACCGTAGCGAACAGCTGCGAGATAGTCGGCAACAGCCAGCGCTTTCTTATCGTCGTCGTCGTAAGCTCGGCCGCGATAATAATAGGCCGCCGGCGACTGGGGATTTAACTGAATGGCCAGTGCTAGATCGGCAATAGCATTCTGATGATCTCCAAGACTGTAATAACCACGACCTCTCCATAAATGGATGTCGGTGACTGAAGACGAGAGTCGGATCGCCTCAGTGAAATCGGCGATCGCCGCTCGATAATCCGCCGATTTGAACCGTTCCATGCCGCGGCTGTAATAATAATCAGGGTTTCCAGGATCCAAGAGAATAGCCTGCGTGAAATCTCTGGCAGCCTGCCCTTTCCACTCTTTCCGTAAGTCCAGAGATTCTTCGGAAATCAGCAGACCCCTCTGGTAAAAAACGTCCGCCTTCTTCAGCCCTAATTGCATCGCCCGCGTAAAAGACTCAAGCGCCATTTCGGTGTCGTTCCAAACAAGCGCAGATGCTTTACCTTCGTCGTAGTAAGCCTCGGCGAGGTTGGAACTCTTATCGATTTTGTCGAGATGGCTCGTGTAAGAATCCTCCGCTTGGACACCGAACCCGAAAAGACCTAAGCCCCGTGCTTTCGCGCTCGGTGCGAATTTGATGGATTGAATGAAATCCTTCAAAGCTCCGTCCTGGTCTCCCATTTCCAGCCGCGCGAGTCCGCGTCTTTCGTAAGCTGCACCGTTTCGAGGTCGTAGCTCAACGACGCGCGTAAAATCATTTACGGCGGCTTGATACTCCTTTAGTCCGAAGTTGGCCGTCCCTCTGGCAAAATAAGCCTCACTGTAGTCTCCCCTCAGCCTGATGCTCTCGGTATAGTCCGTTATTGCTAGTCGAATCAGGCTTGAGAGGAAGGCAATAGCTTGATTCGGTTTAGTACTTGGAACCTTGAGCAGGGTGAAATCGCTGTCACCTATGTCAGGCCAACGTCCAGATCGGATTTCGTTGAGGTACTCAATCGCGTTCTCGGCCTTTAGCTTCCCTCGCCAGTAGTAGGCCTCCGCATATTTAGGGTTGATTTGTATCGCAAGGTCCAAATTGTCAATCTTTTCCTGCGCACGCCCCACTTCCCATTGCGCTTCGGCGAATCCTGGATTCCATTTAATTGCCGCTTCGAAATCTTTGACTGGGTCTTTTATTCCATCCACGCAGAGCCCGTAGCTGCCAATGACTCCGCGATGATAGTAGGCTTCAGCGTAGTGAGGGTTTAGGCGAATGGCTTGGGCAAAAGCTCTGATGGCCGCCTTATAGTCGCCCTTCTCAGCACTGGCTATTCCCTGCCTGTACAAAAGTTCAGCGGCTTGTTTATTCAAAGGACTCTGAAGTGCTTGCGACGCAGTGATAGTTGGCAGCAGAATCAGCACCAGTGCTGTGCGAACAATCCGACAGCTGGATCTCTGACTGAGTCGAAGGGAGAAAGTTGAGGGCATTCGGTTTTTCAAGTACGCGCGCCGGAACCTACGATTGCAAGCGAGTTCGGGCGCCAGGCCGACGAGAACCGTCACTCGCGTTGATTCTTAGAACCTACTCAATTGGTATTTCACGTTCTGATACTTCGGCATGTCGCCATCCGCATAAAACAGCGTCGCCGCCTTCTCGAGATTTTCTTTTGAGCCTGTCTTGTCTCCACGTCGAAGTAAAGCGAGGCCTTTCCGCAAAAAACCTTCAGCCTTATTCGCTTGACTCGCGGTAACGGAGCCCCCGGCACAGGTCAAGCAGGGTCTAATCAGAAGTGCCTGACTAAAATCTTGCCGCGCTCTTTTTCCATCGCCCAGCTCGTATAGGGCCATGCCACGATGAACATAGGTTATAGCCGAATCAAAATCATAAGAGCCTGGCTCGGATGGATTGAGCTCAATGGCGCGCGTGTAGTCTTGCAGGGCTCCGGGATAATCCTTTAGAGCCATCCGAATATCACCGCGTCCGCGATAAGCAGGAACATTTTCAGGATCGAGGCCAATGACAGTCGTGTAATCATTCAGCGCTCCTGATAAATCCTTTTTGTATTTTTGAAGTAAGACAGCGCGGTTCAGATAAGCTTGAATAAACTTGGGGTCGTACGTTGTGGCAGCAGTATAGTCAGCCAGCGCGGCCGCAGGGTTCTCTGATAATTCCGGGTGCTCGTCTACCCTAGATCGTTGTCCGGCATGCAATAGACCTCGACGGTAATAAGATTGTGCTTCTTTGGGCCTTAAGGCAATTACCGTGGTGAGTTCCGCAATCGCCGGCTGTGGTTGTCGATTTGAGGCGTAGAGTTTTGCCCCGGCAAGGTAGACTTCAACGAAGCCAGGATTCAGCCGGATCGCTTCGGCAAAATCGCTCAAAGCCCCTCTGATGTCTCCTCCAACGCGGCCTACAACTTCTCCTCCTTCGCTCGTAATCAGCCCGGCGAGTTGGAACGCGCGACCGCGCTGGTAGTAAGCTTCGGCTAATTTGGGATTAGCAACTATGACTTCAGTAAAATCCTTGAAGGCCTTCAGATAATCTATGTAATCAAGCACCTGAGTTTTATTAAGATTGTCAAAGTCTGAAACGTCCACTTTCAACGCCAGATGCAGGCGCGCTACTCCACGATAGTAGGTGGTTGCGACACCAAGGTTCAGCCGGTCCTGGTTGATTCTCTTTACGTCTTCGTCGGGAGAAGTCAGATGCGCGACCTGGATATAATCAGCGATGGCTTTCTCCTGGCGTCCCGCTAATTCATAAGCCAACCCGCGATAGTAATAGGCCTCAGGGAGATCGGGGTAATTTTTTATCGCTTGTTCCAGATCCAGGAGCGCTTGTTCAGCGTTGCCCGAGTAGTAGTAAGCACGCCCTCGTTGATAATAAGTGTTGGTAAAGTCCGGCTTAAGCTTAATCGCCTGAGAAAAATCAGCGATGGCCGCCGGTTTATCTCCCGCTTGATAATAGGCCTGGCCACGATTGAAGTACGCTTCAACATTCTGCGGATTGAGGCGAATGACTACAGTGAAATCCCGGATTGCGTCGGCGTGTGCTCCCGACTGGATGCGATCCAAGCCTCGTTGGTAATAGGCATCGGTGAGGGCTGGGTTTAGCAGTATGGCTTGAGTAAAGTCCGCCACCGCTTTCTCACGCTCATCCCTACCGCTGTACCGAACGTATTGTTTTGCCAGACCTCTCTGATAGAAGGCGTCAGCGACTTTAATCGTATTGGGGGTATATTTTTTGAGTTCAGACAAGACCGCCTCGAAATGCAGCGCGGGATTGATAGTGAAATCGGCTTTAATGAACGTCCGGCCGCCCGCGGTATAAAGTACTTGCGGTTTGGGCGATTGTTCGGGCTCTACGCGCAAACCCTTAACGTAATCTTCCAACGCTCCGTCGTAGTCTTCGAGCACGAATCGAACCACCGCCCGCTGGTCGTAGGCGGCGGAATCGTTTGGCTTTAATCGCATCGTCTCAGTGAAGTCTTCAGCCGCTTTTGGATAATCTTTTAAATTGACGTGGGCAAGTCCCCGAAGATAGTGCGCTTCACCATTATCCGGAGAAATACGAATGGCCTGACTGAAGGCCTCTACCGCCTCCCGATATTCTTCCAACTTAAAGCGCGCCACCCCCAACTCGTAGTAAGCCTGAGCATGATTCGGTTCAAGCTTGATGACACTCGTGAAATCCGTTATTGAAAATCGAAACATAGCACTCATATACACAGTCAGATATTTATCTCCCGCCGTTTCAAGGTTGACATAGAGCGGGCTACCCTCTTTGATCACGCCGCCCAGAACGCTCTGCACGTAAGAAGAGGCCTTCTCCGCGACACCCATCTCTGAGCGGGCCAGGCCGCGCGCATAGTAGGCCTCTGTAAAGTCTGGCTTAAGCTGAATGGCCATGTTGAGACACTCGATTTTGTCCTGATCGGACCAGGACGCGGTGCCCCGGCGGAAATATGCTTCAGCATATTTGGGGTTATATTTGATTGCTGAATCGTATTCTTCGATTGCTGGAACTGGGGACGTGGCACTCCCTAACCAAGGGACTTCATCATAGACACGCCCGCGATAATAATATGCTTGACTAAATTCTTTATTGAGTTCAATGGCGCGGCTGAGACGCTGCAAGGCCGTTTTGTAATCTCCCTTTTCAAATGCTTCCACGCCTTGTTTGAAGGCTGACTG
>DNNE01000166.1:0-181 GCA_003487805.1 Blastocatellia bacterium
TCGCCCGCCAGCATGACGCCGGCGTTTGCCAACTCTTCATTGAACTTGCCCATGTCCGTTAGCAGTTGCTCGCTTGGCATTGTGCCGGCTTCGGAATTCTTATCCGCTTTTACTATGACCATGAATCGCATTTGAATCTCCTCCTGTTTTCGTAGTGCAGCTGTTAGCTTGCGCGCAAACT
>DNNE01000166.1:481-17492 GCA_003487805.1 Blastocatellia bacterium
AGCTGTTAGCTTGCGCGCAAACTAACAGTTTGCGTTACAAGACCTTCATTAGTTATTCGAATGAGCGCGTGCCAGATCGACAGGCTCAGGATTGTTTAGTCTGCCAGAGTCCCAACGCGGCGCCGGTCGGATCCTGAATGATGCTCAGCCAACCCATGTCGGGCACTTCGATCGAGTCCTTCACGATCTTTGCACCCAGCGACTCGGCTTTCTTTGTCGCGGCGCCGATGTCATCAACCAGGACGTAAGCCAGCCAGAACGACGGCACGCCGGGCATCGGGTTTTTCAAAAGGCCGCCACCGGTCCCATCACCAACTTTGATCACGGTGTAAGTGTCGCTGGGACCCATCTGCATATCTTCGAGTTCCCAATCGAACAATTGCGAGTAGAACGTCTTCGCTTTGTCGACGTCGGTTGTATTTAGCTCAACGTGTATGAATGGATTTGGCATTTTCTCCTCC
Organism: Blastocatellia bacterium; assembly: GCA_003487805.1. Lineage (GTDB taxonomy): Bacteria > Acidobacteriota > Blastocatellia > Pyrinomonadales > Pyrinomonadaceae > UBA11740. The sequence continues at coordinate 943 of DNNE01000166.1, forward strand.
AATTTCCTTTAATCAGTTTGACAGGATTTACAAGATTTACAGGAAAGAAGACAGATGGATGGTCACAGTTAGTCTTTTCCAAATCATGTTCATCTTGTAAATTATGTCTGAGTCTCGCCCTTGCTTAGGCGCGGGCTTCTGACGCCGGCAGTCCTTGAATCTCCATCACCGGCCGTATTTCGATTGTGCCAAAGCGCGCGGGTGGAATGCGTTCGGCGATGCTAATCGCCTCGTCCAGATCCGCTGCTTCAACTACATAGTAGCCGCCGAGTTGCTCCCGCGTTTCGGCGAACGGTCCATCGGTGATCAGCCGTTTGCCTTCTCGGACGCGCACACTGGTAGCGGTTGAGACGGAATGCAGTGGGCCGGCGCCCAGGTATTGACCGCTCGCATTCAGGTCTTGCGTGAGTTTCGCGGACTCGACATAACAGTGCTCGCGCTCTTCATCGGTCATCGCTTGTTCGTCCATGTAGACGAGTAACATGTATTTCATATTTGATCTCTTTCGCGAGATCATTTTAACCACAGAGGACACGGAGAAGAACTGTGGATCAGTTAAGTCCTTCTTACTTTTCTGATTCTTCTCTGTGGCCTCTGTGGTAAATCATTGTTTCTATTAGTAAGTCGAACGGCAAGCTTCCAGATCGACAGACTATCGAGAACTTTTTATTATCAAACTTGCAGACTGAAAAAGCATGGATTCAAGAGCAAATACGACTGTTGATGAAGTCTATCGCAGCGACTGGGGACGCATCGTCGCCACGTTGATTGGTACGTTCGGCGATTTTGATCTCGCCGAAGAAGCGGCCCAGGAAGCCTTTGCCGCGGCCGTAAATCAATGGCGTACAACCGGCATTCCTGATTCGCCAGCGGCGTGGATCATCCAGACAGCGCGACACAAAGCGATTGATCGTTTGCGCCGGCGAACACGGTTCCAGGAAAAAGTTGAATCTTACGCATACGAACTTCCCACCACAACCGAGCAGCCAGAGATTGAAACGGGCGAGATTCGTGACGACCGCCTGCGGCTGATCTTTACTTGTTGCCATCCCGCGCTCGCCGAAGAAGGGCAGGTCGCGCTGACGCTGCGGACGCTTTGCGGTCTGGAGACCGATGAGATCGCACGCGCCTTTCTGGTCCCGTCTACGACCATGGCCCAGCGGCTGGTGCGCGCGAAACGAAAGATTCGCGACGCGCGCATTCCTTTCCGCGTGCCGGACACGACCGAGATGCCGGCGCGCATCGATGCAGCATTGAAGGTGGTCTATCTCGTCTTCAATGAAGGCTACACCGCGACGCGCGGTGAGCCGCTGGTGCGAGGCGATCTCTGTGCTGAAGCGATTCGCCTGGCGCGAATAATCCGTATGCTGATGGCCCCTTATCCGCCTGAAGAAGCGACCGGGTTGCTGGCGCTGATGTTGCTTCACGATTCGCGCCGCGATGCGCGTGTTGACGAGGCAGGTGATCTAGTTACTCTTGAAGAACAGGATCGCAGTCGTTGGAACCAGAGACAGATCGCTGAAGCTTTGCCTTTGGTGGAAGAGTCTCTGCGCCTCGAGCCCGGGCCTTATGCGGTGCAAGCGGCCATCGCCGCTGAGCACTGCAAATCGGTGCGCGCCGAAGATACAGATTGGTCGCGCATAGTCCGACTTTACGATCTACTTGAACGCGTGCAGCCTTCTCCGATCGTTTCGTTGAATCGAGCCGTGGCGATTGCGATGACGGGAGAAACCGGCGTGGCGCTCCGGTTGATTGATTCATTGAACGCCGACCTGGAAGAGTATCATCTGCTTCATGCCGCGCGCGCGGACCTCTTGCGCCGGCAAGGCGCGGCGAGCGACGCGGCTGAAAGTTATGAACGCGCACTCGCACTAGTTACTAACGAGAGCGAAAGGCGCTTTCTTGATCGACGGCTGCGCGAAGTGCGCGCCTTGTAGTCGCGGCTTGATTCCGATTTCTCTGCGCCCTCTGCGGAATCCTCAGCATTACCTCTGCGGTTAATTCTTTGGCCGTTCGAAATGAAACCGCAGAGGAAGGAGCGAGGTCTTCGCAGAGGAACGCAGAGTAAGCTGAAGTGACTTACCCTATCTGTTTCATAAATCCCTTGCAGCAGCATCTTTGGCCGTGAGACTCTATTGCGCACAATAAAACCATGAGACTATTCAATTCTCTGATTGCGCTCGTTGTCTTAACCTGCGCTTCTTTTGCTGTCACTTTCGCGCAGAAGGTCGTTCGCGTCAGCGACCCCGACGCAATCAGTCCAGCGGAAGTTTCTATCGCCATCAACCCAAAAAATCCGGACAATGTTGTGGCCGCATCGTTCGCGGTGGGGCGGCCGCCACGCGCGCGTTATGGAAGTTATAACTATGCTTCGATGGACGGCGGCCACACCTGGAAGACGATTCCCGTGGCAGATCCAGCGGGTCTCACCCAGGGGGATGACGTAGTCTATTTCGGCAATAACGGCACTGCTTATCACATTCATCTTTCGTTCGAGGGCATTCGCGTCGCGCGTCCGCCGCGCGCGGAAAGTGGGATGCTGGTCGAATCATCTGCAGATGGCGGTCTGACCTGGGCCGAAGCAGTCCCCGCGATCAATCACGTGAACACCGTCATACCCTTCGAAGATAAGCCGGGCATCGTGGTTGATAACGCGTCGCAGTCGAGACATAAGGGCAACGTTTATCTTGCCTGGACGCGCTTTGATATTTACGGCAGCAACGATCCCGATTGTCACTCGCACATTTACTTCACGCGTTCGACCGACGGCGGCAAGTCATTCGCGATGCCGGTGCGCATCTCTGACGGCGCCGGTGATTGCCGCGACAGCGATAACACAGTCGAGGGCGCCGTGCCGGCAGTTGCTCCAAACGGAGATGTATACATTGTTTGGGCCGGGCCGCTCGGGCTCGTGTTCAAGAAGTCAACTGACGCGGGGCTGACGTTCGGCAAAGAGAAAGTTATTAGTCAGATGCCCGGCGGCTGGGATTTCCCGGTCGCAGGACTCGAACGCGCGAACGGTATGCCGGCCACCGGCGTTGACTTGAGCAACGGTCCACAAAAGGGAACGCTCTACGTTAACTGGATTGACGCGCGCAACGGCGACCCGGATGTTTTTGTGATGTCATCAAAAGACGGCGGCGAAACCTGGTCGTCACCAGTGCGCGTCAACGACGATCCGCTAAAGAACGGAAAAGAACAGTTCTTCACCTGGATGTCCGTAGATCCGACGGATGGCTCTGTGAACATTGTCTTTTATGATCGGCGTGACACTAATGGAGCCATGACCAAACTGGTCATGGCGCGCAGCGTCGATGGCGGAAAAACATTTGTGAATCACGCGATCGACCAGCCGGCGTTTAAGTGTGACGACAAAGTCTTCTTTGGCGACTACACCGGCATCTCCGCATACAACGGCCGGGTGCTTCCAATGTTCATGAACTTTGACGAGCAGAAGAAACTGGTTGTCTCAGTCGCGCTTTTTCACTTCAAACCAGGTACGCAGGAGCGGGTCGAGTAGGACGAAATGCAAGACAGGGCGTGAGGTCCAAAGATCCGTCATTCAATAGCCGCGGTCGTCAGACCAAGAGATATCGACTTGTCAATTATCATCACCTCAACAGGTGATCGACGAAGGCAATTTCGTAAACCATGAAAATCCCAAAACACAGACTAAAGATGCCTGCGAGCCCTCGCATGGCAAGGTTTGCGCGCGCGAAGCGCAGCGCTGTGAACCTGGTTGGCAACGCGAAGAGCGTGCTCATGATCATCATGCCGCCAATTGAACCGATGCCAAAAATCGCGATGTAAAGAAAGCCGACCATCGTCGACGGGATCGTAGTGAGAACGAAGAGCGTCAGCACGGCGCTGCCCGCCATTCCGTGGACCATGCCGATCAATAACGGCCGCGCGCCTGCCTTCAAACCGTGATGTGTGTGCGGTTCGTCTTTGCGTTTACCTTCATGCACATGCGGGTGTGCGTGCCAGTGTCCATCATGCTCATGCGGGTGGACGTGAATGCGTCCGCCGCGAAACAGCTTAACCAGGGCATTGATTCCCAACCCGATCAGCATCAGCGCAACGCAGAATTCCAGGCCCTTGCTGGTGCGCTCTCCGATCTCAACATGCAGCAGGATTATTAGCACTCCGGCAATCATTAATGAAATCGTATGGCCCAGTCCCCAAAATGCACCGACCAGAGACGAGCTAAGCAGACTGCGTCGCGCAGTCACCATCGTTGAGACGGCGGCCAAATGATCGGCGTCGAGCGCGTGCTTCAATCCCAACACGAAACCCAGGGCCAATAATGAAACTACTGAAATCGACATATCGTTGTCGGTCTTGAAAATCCGTCTCGCAAGGGTAATAACATATTCGACTCGTCAAAACGAACCTTCGTGCCTTTTCGTGATTCCTGTTTCGTGTGGTTTCGTGGTTTGATTCTCATCTGTTGGCGATCCGCTTACGTCTCGGCTAAGATGCGCCTGATTTTGAGTCCGGCTCGGTCCTTAGTCCTAAGCAATCAGCTAACGCAGTAACGCCTGTCTTGTAACCCTGGAGGAAGCAATGCGCTCGATCCCCTTCTTACGCCACTCGATTTGTTTGGTATCTATCGTCGTCCTGGTTTTCCTGGCTCAGTCTTTCGCCGCCGCGCAGGGCGTGGATATCAACGACACCAGGTTGCTGGCGCAACCGGCAATCAGCAAGACGCATATTGCTTTTATTTATGCGGGAGATCTCTGGGCCGCCGATCTCGATGGAAGAAATGTGCGGCGCTTGACTGCTGATGAAGGCCTGGAAGCAAGTCCGCAGTTTTCCCCGGATGGCTCGCTGATCGCATTCACGGCCCAGTACGACGGTAATCTTGACGTGTATGTCGTCCCGGTTGCGGGCGGGGTCCCGACCAGGTTGACCTGGCATCCGGGCGCGGACGTCGTGCAGGGATTTACGCCTGACGGATCGGCGGTCCTATTCACCTCGGCGCGAGCAGTTTTCACCGGCCGCTACACGCAACTCTTCACCGTGCCGGTGAAAGGCGGAATTGAAGAGCCACTCAAGCTCCCGAACGCGTTCGAAGCAACGTATTCGCCTGATGGCTCACGGCTGGCGTACAACCCGATCGGGCCGGCGTTTCTCGAGTGGAAACATTATCGCGGCGGAATGGCCTCGACCATCTGGCTCTACAATTTTGGCGACAACGCCACTGAGAAACTGCCACAGCCCGAAGGCCGGGCGAACGACGTTGATCCGATGTGGGTGGGTGACACGATCTATTTTCGATCGGACCGCAACGGTGAGTTCAATATCTTCTCTTATAATTTCAAATCGAAAACGATCAAACAGGTTACGGATCACAAAGACTTTCCAGTGCTGAGCGCTTCGGCGGGCGCGGGCCAGGTCATTTACGAACAAGCGGGCTATCTTCACATTCTCGATCCGAAATCCGGACGCAGCACAAAACTGACCGTAGGCGTCTCAGCTGATTTGCCTGAGACGCGGCCGCGCTTTGTTAAGGGTGCACGCTACATTCGCAACGCCGAGCTTTCACCAACCGGCGCTCGCGCGGTTTTCGAATTTCGTGGCGAGATCGTGACCGTGCCGGCCGAAAAAGGCGATACCCGCGATTTGACCAACACCGTCGCCGTGAACGAGCGTTCGCCGACCTGGTCGCCCGACGGTAAATCCATCGCATACTTTTCCGACGAATCGGGCGAGTACGCAATGCACATCCGCAGTCAGGACGGCAAAGGCGAGGTACGTAAGATCAAACTCTCCGGCGCTGGTTTCTATGATGATCCAGTCTGGTCGCCGGACAGTCAGAAGATTAGCTACACGGACAATTCCTGGAGTGTGTACTGGCTCGATGTGAAGAGTGGTGTCTCAAAAAAGATCGGCTCGGAATATCTCTACGGCCCGTCGCGAACCCGCACGATTTATCACTCGTGGTCGCCGGACTCGAAATGGCTCGCGTATACGTTGAGCACCAGGGCAAACATCCAAACCGTCTATGCCTACTCAATCGAAAAGGACAAGTCCTTCGGGATCACGGATGGTTTGACCGAGGTGACCGAGCCAATCTTTGATGAAAGCGGCAAGTATCTTTATTTTCTCGGTTCAACGAATGCCGGTCCGGTTAAGGAGTGGTTTGCGCAATCAAACGCAGACATGCGCTTTACCAGTTCGATTTACCTTGCCGTACTGCGCAGCAATCTGCCGAATCCGCTGGCAAAAGAGAGCGATGAAGAGAAAGGCGTGACCAGGGAAGAGAAGCCGAAAGAGTCACCGAAGACGCCGGAACCCTTCTCAATCGATTTTGATGGGCTGAATAATCGCATCCTCGCAATACCGCTTCCGTCCGGAAACTACAGCCGTTTGCAGGCGGGAACGGCCGGACAGTTTTATTACGTCCAGTCTCCGGAAGACGACAATCCCACGCCGGGAGCGCCGGAACGATCAGTGCTGCATCAGTACGATCTGAATAAGCGGAAAGATGATTCCTTCATTCCAGCTGTAAGCGACTACCTTGTCTCAGCCGACAAGAAAAAGATCATGTTTCGTAGCAACACCGCATGGTCCATCGTAGCGGTTACGCCAAAGCCGCAACCGGGAACCGGCCGAATCAATGTTGATGACATTGAAGTGCGCATAGATCCCCGCGCAGAGTGGGCCCAGATCTTCAACGAAGCATGGCGCATCAACCGTGACTTCTTTTATGCGCCTAACATGCATGGCGTGAATTGGACTGCGGCGCGAGAGAAGTACGCTGCGTTTCTGCCGTACCTTACGACTCGCGGTGACTTGAATCGAGTGATCCAGTGGATGTGCAGCGAGTTGGCGGTCGGTCATCACCGCGGCGGTGGTGGCGACACACTGTACACGGCGAAAACAGTCCCCGGCGGATTGCTGGGCGCTGATTATTCAGTCGAAAACGGGCGTTATCGTTTCAAGAAAGTCTATGGCGGTTTGAATTGGAACCCGGAGTTGCGTTCACCCTTGACCGAACCCGGCGTGAACGTAAAGCAGGGAGAGTACTTGCTCGCCGTGCGCGGTCAGGACCTGAAGCCGCCAACCAACGTCTATAGCCTTTTCGAAAATACCTCCGGCAAGATCATTGAGATCACTGTCGGCCCGAAGCCGGATGGCACTGGCTCGCGAACTGTGCAGGTCGTACCCGTAGCTAACGAAGCCGCGCTACGCAATCGCGATTGGGTCGAAGGGAACCTGAAGAAGGTTGACGCCGCGACCGGCGGCCGTGTTGCTTACGTCTATGTTCCCAACACTGCCGGCGCGGGCCATGATTATTTCAAACGTTACTTCTTCCCGCAGGCTTACAAGGACGCGATCATTGTTGACGAACGTTTCAACGGTGGCGGACAGTATGCCGATTATTACATCGATCTGTTGCGGCGGCCGCTGGGCGCTTACTGGGCGATGCGATATGGCGCCGACTTGAAAACTCCGGCTGCCTCGATCCAGGGACCCAAGGTCATGATCATAGATGAGACGGCCGGGTCAGGTGGCGATCTTCTGCCATGGATGTGGCGAAAATTCGGCATGGGCAAGTTGGTCGGCAAACGGACGTGGGGCGGACTGGTGGGAATTCTTGGCTTCCCGGTTCTGATGGATGGCGGCACAATTACGGCGCCGAACTTTGCGATCTGGACACCCGAAGAAGGTTGGGTGGTGGAAAATGTCGGTGTGCCGCCCGACATCGAAATTGAACAAACGCCGGCCGACGTCATCAATGGACATGACCCGCAGCTCGAAAAAGCGATTCAACTCGTCATGGATGAGTTGAAAAAGAACCCGACGAAAGAGCCAGGGCGACCGCCTTATCCGGTCAAGAACAAGTGATCCGCTGCCAACCACTGGATGCGAGCGGAGCGGTGCAGTTTAGCGAGGTGGCAAAGGCGAGACGCGCGCGCAACTTGGGCAAACTCTACCACTCGCTTAATGCCAATGTTGCGTAATGCTTGATTTGTGGCGTGTACCTCGCTCCGTCAGGAGCGAAATGTTTATGGGAAATCCGCCTGAAATGAAACCAAGCTCCTTTAGGAGCGCAATGTGCGGCGATTCAACATTACGCTCCTAAAGGAGCTAAAGCGGTTTGAAGCTGTCGGTTTCTATAAACATTGCGCGCCTAACGGCGCTTAGCGAACGTGTCACGCGCAATATGCCACGTCAAACCGCACCACTACTGATGCAAGCCAGCTCGGGCAGCGCTGGCTTGTGCACGAACTTGCACGGGGCTCTCGTGAGTTCTTAACTCACAAAGCAATGCACTAACTTGCCAACGCCTGGAGCTTTTGTTGGGCCTCGCGCAAATCTTTCAGCCCACCCAGGGCGATTTCATTAGCGGCTTTAAGTTTGGAAAGAATCTCAACGGTCTCTTGATATTGATTGCGAGCTTCAGGCTGTCCCCGCGGAATAGCGGCATAGAGGTTCCCTTGCAGAAGACAGAGTCTGGCGATTTGCGCTTCGGAGTTGACCTGTTGTTGTGGTTCACTCGCGGCAACTTTTTTCCAGAGGCGTTCCGCTTCGCGATACGAGGCCAGGGCTTTATCTCTTTGTCCGAAGACCGCATAAACATCTCCGGTTGAACTGAGAAATTTGGCATTGCGAGACGCAATCGAAAGTGCGCTGCCGCCAAAATCGTTTATCTGATTGTTAACCGTGGCAGCGTCATGCATCATTCGCAGCGCCTCTTCGATGTGACCGGTGCGGTGCAGCGTGTCCGCCACGCGCAGCATATAGACCGGCTCAGCGCCGCGAAGCTGCGCGTCCATAAGTTTTGCGGTTCCTTCCCGGACGACGCGCAGGCAAGTGCGAAAGTGGTCCAACGCTGTCTGGTAATCACCTTGATCATATCGAACTTCGGCAGTCTCGCGGTTGGCTGCGGCCAGACGAACCCATCCCAAACGGTAGTCAGGATGTTCGGCCACGAGCGCTTCAGCGACTGCTAAGGCGCGCTGATAGTAGTCTTCGGCTGTTTGCGGGTCCTTAAGATCCTGAGCATAATTCATATACGCGAGGGACAATAAATCGCGTTCATGATTTGTCGCGGGACTCTTGTCGAGTAATTGAATCTCTCTCGCCCGAGTCTGTTGGACGAGCCAACTGTAATTCGCCGCTTCCTCAGGTCGTTCATATAAATTGAAAAGATACACGAGCGTGGAATAAGAGCTCGCCAATTCAGCGTAATTGTCGCCATCGTTCGGCGCAGCCGCGACGAGTTCTTCCCACAGACGCGTTCTCTCCTGGTTAAGGTTCAACTTTTCGGCAGGCTCCTTTGCGCAAAAAAAGTCGTACTCGACCAGGTTCATCGCGAGCAATCTTTTTGCCCCCATATCTTTCGGTGAGTCGGCCACCAGGCGGCGAGAGATTTCCAGTCCCCGGAGGAGGTTGGCTCGAACCTCTTCGGGTTTGCCGTTCTCATATCCGAACTGCTTGCCCAGCAGAATGTAGCCTTCGGACAACTGCTTCAAAACCGCCGGGTCATTCGTTTCTTGCGCCAACCCGTTGAGATATTCAATGGAAACTTTGTAGAGGTTTTCGTGGGCCGGATCCGAACCGGGAAGAACTCCAACCTGGGTCGCCAGGTCTTTCAACAGGGTATTGGTCAGCCGGCGAATTTCGGCGGATCGCTGCTCGGCTCGGGTCGATTGTTGCCGGGCGACGACGGCTTGCCAGACAGCGATTGAGAGTCCGGCTAAAATTGCCGCCAGGGCGAGAGTCGCAAATACGGTCGCCACTCGATTGCGCTCGATGAATTTTGAAGCGCGATAAGAAAGGGTTGCGCGACGCGCCACCACCGGTAGCCCTTCAAGATGCCGTCGCACGTCTTCAGAAAACTGCAGCACCGAACTGTAGCGACGCCCCGGTTCTTTGCGCAGCGCGGTGAGCACGATGTTATCCAAATCGCCGGAGAGTTTCCGTTGCAAGCGCGCGGGTTTGTCCGAGCGCAATTCGGCAACCGTGTCGGCCACAATCCATTTGGTTCCGTTCTTCGATAGTTCGATTTCCTCGCGGGCCAAAGCGGCTGTTGACGGGGCGGCAGGTTGTCGTTCCGAGATGATCTGCAGAACCTCGTTGGCCTGACTGTTCTTAAAACTAAACGGGCGATGACCGCACAGCAATTCGTAAAGCAGCACGCCGAGCGAATAGACATCGCTGGCTGTCGTGATTCGTTCGCCACGAATTTGTTCGGGCGCAGCGTACTCCGGCGTCAGCAGGTTCGCTCCGGTCGCAGTCGCCTCGATCGTGTCTCCGAATGCATCGGGAGAAAGTAATTTGGCGATGCCAAAGTCGAGCAGTTTCGGCTCGCCGTCCGATGCGATCAAGATATTCGAGGGTTTGATATCGCGGTGGACGACGAGGTTCTGGTGCGCATAGACGACCGCGGCGCATACTTTGCGAAAGAGCCCGAGGCGCTCATTAATTGTCAGTCGTTTCTGATCGCAAAACTCTGTGATGGTTTCGCCTTCAACATACTCCATCACGATAAACGGCAAGCCATCGGTCGTGCCGCCATCAAGTAGCCGGGCGATGTTCGGATGGTTCAGCGAGGCCAGGACATCTCGCTCCAGAACGAAGCGGCGGACGATTGCGTCTGTGTCCATACCGCGCTTAACAATCTTGAGCGCGACCTGTTGATGAAAACCTTCACGCCTGGCGAGGTAGACCGCGCCCATTCCCCCGCGACCAACTTCGCGCACAACTCGATAGGGTCCAATCACCGTTCCCGGAGGGATTTCGTTGGCCACCAGGACCCGGGCTCCATCGGCGAAAACATCTGACCTGAGAAAGCCCCGGCTGTCGGCTTGCCGGGCCGCGCGCAACATTGCCTCTGCCTCTCGCTGCAACCGCTCGTCGCCGTTACAGGCGTGCTGCAAAAGCTCGCCTTGTTTTTCCGGCGCAACCTCGAGTGCGGCGGCGAAAACTTCATTCAGTCGTTGCCATTGGCCCGGTTGCAGGCTGTCCGATCTTTCACTCATTAGTTTGTGGTTTGTCAGTTAGAGCCTTGTAAAGCCAGCCTCGCGCAAATGCCCATTCGCGTTCGACGGTGGCGGTTGAGGTCTTCATTACCGCCGCGATTTCATCAATCGTCAACCCGCCAAAAAATTTGAGCTCGACGACCTCAGTCTTGAGTTTGTCGACTTTCTCCAGGCGGACCAACGCCTCGTCGAGAGCGATCAGATCCACGACGTCGTTATCGAAGACGACAGCCACTTCATCGAGCGGTGTTTTTTCAACTCCGCCGCCGCGTTTTTGGGCCCGCTTTGATTCGGCGTGGTTGACCAAAATGCGGCGCATCATGCTGGCTGCAATTCCGAAGAACTGGGCCCGATTGTGCCAGTCAACACGCTGCTGGTTTATCAACCTTAGATAAGCTTCGTGGACCAGACCCGTTGGCTGCAGAGTGTGGTCCGAGCGTTCCTGTCTCAAGTAACCTCTGGCAATGATGCGAAGCTCGTCATAGACCAGCGGCAAAAGGGCGTCCAGGGCCGCACGGTCTCCCTCGCCGTACGAAATCAACATCTGCGTTACGTCGCCCATGCCACCGCGTGCCCCTCAACAGATCCGGCCAGCCATTATTACTTGGGTTCCAGGAAAAGGCGAAAGAAATTTCGCCAGGCGTGAGGGAGATTGCGTTCTTTTCCGGCGTAATAGGTAGGAGCAAGAAACGCGCGTTGGTGAGCATAGCTCACACGCGCCATTCAAGAGCAGAGCCGCGAATTTGACTCCTGGAAATTGGTAGCGATTGGGCCAATAGCCGCGCGGCTGATAACTGATCGCAAACGTGCTGCGTTGCCGACTCTTGCGCGATTGGTTGTTTGTCTGCGCAGCTAGCGGTAACTAGCGACTCATTGACCAACAACATCTATCCGAAGGAGAGAGTTCCATGCGTACTTTGAAAGAGATCATTTGTGCTTCCGTGCTTGTGTTGGCTCTGCTCTCGACGGCAGCAGCCCAGGACAGTGCCGCGCTTCAGAAATCAACTCTGACGATCACAGCGGCGGCTGCCGGCGAGCGGGTACGCATCACTGCGCCGTCTTCCGTCGTGCAGATGCACGTGGAAGTCTATGCCGCTGGCGGAGAGAAACTCTTCGACCAGGAGATCAGAGGCGGAAATGTCTTTGATTGGCATATCAAGGATGGTCAGGCCCAGCGGCTCGCCGCAGGCGCGTATGTCTGCGTCGTCACCGCCAGGAGCGTCTCCGGCAAGCTGATTCGGAAGATTGGCGCGGTGACGGTCGATGAGAACTCAGCGAGTGTGGGACCGGGGGAATCACAACTGCTATCCCCACCACAAGCGCAGGCCATTGGACCCGTGGAAGCAGACTCGTCCTGGACGATCGTGACTGAGGGCGATAACCAGACGGCCACGGTCATTGCCAACAACGGCACCGACGGCCAGATGATTAGAGGGCGCGGCGCACTCACCTTTCGCATCGGCAATTTCTTCTCCGGCATAGACACGGAGCAGATGCGCCTGACTGAAGAAGGCAACCTTGGTATTGGCACTTCACAACCACAGGCGAAGCTGGACGTGGCCGGCACGGTTCGCGCTGAACGCTTCCTGGTCGCCAGACCAAAGCCCGGCAGTGCCAGCCAGACGCAGGCCAGCAACTCAGCGCCGGCGACCGGCGCAACGGATTCAGTTCAGCCACTGACCTCGGGCTCAGGCACGCAGAACCATATCGCCAAGTGGACCGACAATGCAGGCATGCTGGGTGATTCAGCGATCACCGAAACGGTCGGTGGCAACGTCGGCATCGGGACGACGGCTACAGTTGCCCTGGATATTTACGGGAAATTCAAAATAAACAATGACGGAACTGGTAAATGGGGAGCCAGCGGTGCTCAGGGGCTTTTGAATTGGGATACGAATTTGGCAATTATCGGAGGGTATGCGGGCAATAACCTGGGACTTTTTGCCAATAACACCCAGTACGCAACGCTGACCACAGCCGGCAAATTCGGCCTCGGGACGACGGCGCCGAATAGCCTATTCGAAATCAAGGGGGCGGTTCCGGTCCTATCAATCAACGGCACCGCCTCAAATTCATTTAGAGGCTTGACGTTCTTAGACGATGGCAGTGACTTCGGGACCAAACTAACAGCCAATGCCAGCACTGGCGAACTCAGGGATTCAGTTGGCCCAGCTGTGGGCTGGGGAGGGTTCCGTACTTTCTACACGGACACGACGGAAAAAATGAGAATCACCAGCAGCGGCAACGTTGGCATCGGCACGACCACGCCCGCGTCGCGCCTCGAAGTAGCTGGCAACGTCAAGGTGACCGGCAACGGCAACGGTTTCTTCTTCGCGGACGGGACCAGTATGACAACTGCCGGGGCGACGCTTGGGGCCAACACCTTCACGGGCAATCAGACCGTGACCGGCAACGTGTCGGCGACGGGAACGCTCAGCACGACGGGCGCGGTCAGCGGCGCGAGTGCGAGCTTCACGGGCGATGTGGACACGACCACGTCCTACAAGATTGGCGGCGCCAGAGTGTTGAGCGTGGCAGGCACGAATAATACTTTCGCCGGTGTCGGTGCTGGCGCCAGCAACACGACGGGCCTCAGCAACTCCTTCTTCGGGTACAATGCTGGTGAGGGCAACTCGGCGGGAAACAGCAACGCCTACTTCGGGGCGGGTGCTGGCACGAACACGGGGGGCAGCGGCAACGCCTTCTTCGGGGCGTCTGCTGGCTTTAGCAGTGGGAACGAGAATAACAACACCTTTATCGGCAATTCTACAAACGGCGCGGAAGGTATTACCAATGCGACTGCCCTCGGTTCCAATGCCCGTGTCACCCAGAGCAACTCTCTCGTGCTTGGCAGTATCAATGGTGTCAACTCCGCAACCTCAAACACGAAGGTAGGCATCGGCACCACCGCGCCCGCGCAGCCGCTCGAAGTAGTTGGCAACGTGAAGGTGAGTGGCGACGGCAACGGCTTCATCTTCGCGGACAATACGACGATGACAACTGCCGGGGCGACGCTCGGGGCCAATACCTTCACGGGCAATCAGACCGTGACCGGCAATGTCTCGGCGTCGGGAACGCTCAGCGCGACGGGCGTGGTCAGCGGCGCGAGCGCAAACTTCACGGGTGATGTGAATACGACCACACAGTACAATATCGGCGGCAACCGAGTGTTGAGTGTGCCAGGCGTGCAGAATATTTTCGCCGGTGCCGGTGCTGGTGCGAACAACTCGGGCCCTCGCAACTCCTTCTTCGGGGTGACTGCTGGAGGGAGCAACGCGAATGGGTTCAACAACTCCTTCTTCGGTTGGAGTGCTGGCCTTAACAACACGTCGGGCAACAACAACGCCTTCTTCGGGGCGTCGGCCGGTAAGAACGCGACTGCCGACAACAACGCCTTCTTCGGGGTGTCGGCTGGCTTTGCCAACACGGCCGGTGGCAGCAACGCCTTTTTTGGTTTTGGTGCTGGCCAGAACAACTCTATCGGCAGCAGCAATATCTTCATCGGAACCAATAGCGGAATAACGAACACTGTCGAAAGCAACAACACCTTTATCGGCACTTCTGCAAACGGTGCGGCTGGTATTACGAATGCGACTGCCATCGGCTCTAACGCCAGTGTCACACAGAGCAACTCTCTCGTGCTTGGCAGTATCAATACTGTGAACGGCGCAACCTCAAACACGAACGTCGGCATCGGCACCACCGCGCCTTCCAGTGTTTTTCACATAGTGAGTCAGGCCGAGCAGCTCATCACCGCCTCGACGTCCTGGACCGGCGGCGCATGGTTTAACCTCGCAAACACTGACACAGGTGCAAGAACCTGGAGTCTGATCTCATCAGCAAGCACAAATGGAGAAGGCGCAGGCAAGCTGCTGGTTCGGGATACCACAGTCGGCGCGGTGAGAATGACTTTCAATACCACCGGCAACGTGGGCATCGGAACGACTGGACCAAACGCGAAACTGCACGTCGCGGGAGGCGACGTTGCGATAACGACGCAGAGCAACGGCGTAATTCTGAGAGCTACAGATGGGGCAAACTGTTACCGCGTGACGGTGAACAACGCGGGCACTCTCAGTACGGCACTAGTAACCTGCCCTTGACTTATTTGTTCCGACTGTTGCCGGACAGAAACACGGACTGATTTAAGAGCTAACCACATCCAAAGAACGCGCATTTAAGACATCGTGCCTGGAACGTTGGTCACGATCTGCCACTGTTGATGCTCCGGGGTCTCAAAGAGCTGAAGGCAGGCAATGATTCTCTGAGGCGGGAGAACGAGGCTTTGAAGCAGAGGATAGAAGCACAAGAGGTACGCTTGCGGAAGTTTGAGGCAAGGCTCGATCAGTAAGCTGAGACCGGCACGGCGCGGCCGTTAATAGAATGGAACAGCCGCGCCGGTTTCGAAGAGTACATCGACCTTACGGTCAACGGATCTTAAGCCCGTTTCGACGATGCGGTAGGTATCGCATCGTCGTCCCTCATCTTCCCCTCATCCCGGACGTAGGCGAGGCAAGCGATTTAGGCTCGCTCGCCTTTCAGAGCGGTCGAACCGGGGTCGAGGATTTGCGCTACGACCGCGCAACCGCCACTAAGCGAAAACCGAGGTTGTCGAAGTGACTGTCGGGTGAATACCTGTCGCGGCGAGTGATGCGGACGCTGACAGCATCGCTGAACCACGAACCGTTGCGATACATTCGCTTATTTGACTCTCCACCACCCAACCATGCTGAGCCATCCGTTGGCGCACCATTATAGTTGCCATGGTAGTCGTCCATTATCCACTCCAGAACATTTCCCTGCATGTCGTACAAGCCCCAGGCGTTCGCCTGCTTCTGTCCTACCGGATGCATCTTGTCGTCGGAGTTTTTGCCATACCAGGCCATCGAATCAAGATCGCCTGCATCATTTCCCGTTGTCCCCGCGCGACACGCATACTCCCACTCTGCTTCGCTTGGCAGCCGATACGTGTAGCCGTCATTCGTCGCGTTCAACTTCTTGATGAACTCCTGAGTGTCATCCCATGAAACCTTCTCGACAGGGCAGTTCTCACCGCAGCTTTTATTAGATGAAGGGTTGTTGCTCATAACTTTCTGCCACTGCGCCTGGGTCACTTCGTAACGTCCCAGATAAAAGCCGCTGGCGAACGTCACTTGATGAACGGGACTTTCGTCCGAGTAGCTGTCCAATCCCATCTTAAAATTACCAGCCGGGACAGCGGCGAACTCCATTCCGATGCTGTTCTTCACAACTTTTGCAGCACTGCTGTTCGCGCCGTTCTTACTGCAACCGTCCAACGCCACTAACCCGACGAGCAACATCAAACCGACAGCTAAATTGATCCATGATTCGCTCCGATGTTTCGCTTGCTTCTGGTTCTTGATCTCTTCCGGCATCTTTGTCACTCCTCTGTAGCGGACCTATGGTTTTTCAATCTTGCTTACCTTCATCGAACAATAGCTTTGCCCAAAAAGTAGAGGAGACGAACACGGTACGGAACCGGTCGCGCCAACCGGGTAGCTTCCTTTGAGATCACCCGCTTGCTAGCGCAAGCGG
>DNNE01000166.1:17806-66108 GCA_003487805.1 Blastocatellia bacterium
GTTCCGTACCAGATTGATTCTTCCCGCCGATCCCGACTTTTTGGGCAAGGCCTCGAACAATAGTTTCCGTCGGGCGAGCTTCACCTTGTTGGCAATATTGATGACGCCGCCGTCGGCGGCGCAAAGTTTAATGACGCCTATTTCTTTAGCTCACAGGGATCGAGATTGACGCTTTTAAATTCGCTGTCCATGTTTGAAGAACTGATTTTTCCCTTGACTTGGACGGTTTTTGTGAAGACATCAGCGGACTTAACTCCTTGCAAAGCACAGCTAACGTCTCTCTTGTTGGTTGCCGTCTGCTCATCTGTCATCGTTAGAAGCAGGCGGCTTTCCGAACCGGACGTTCCTGAAACGTATCCGGTAACGGCAACTTCCTTGCCCTTCCAGGCGTCCTTGTCCGACGCTACGCTGTCAACAAGGTCACTAACCTTAATAGCCTTGTCGGGACTGACATCGCCGGGCTTCAAAATGTTAGCCGTCTTGGTCGCCGTTGCGTTTGTCTTTTGACCAGTATTCGCTGCGGTGTTTGTGTTGTCGCCAGCATTTCCGCAGCCCGAAAGGGCGAATATTCCGAAAGAAGCTACCGCCAGTAAGAATGTTGTTTTCATTTTGTTCTCCCAAAAGTTTTGTCGTTGGTGCTCGAAGTTCTTCCGAGCTAGTTGTTGTTTCCATCTGAAAACTACCTAGCCGGGCGTAATCGGACTTCAAGCCGATACTGTCTCACCTCTGTTCACGGGCCTGGCGTTTTGCTGCCGCAAGAATTCAATAAGCGGATGCTCATCACGGACAGCCGAAGATTTCGTCGCTCACGCTTGAACGATAAATCTCTGCGTTGTATCTGCCGCCGCCGGCGTAGTCCTGCTTGATGCGCGCCGAGACGACGCGGCAGTAAGGGTGATCGTCGTTCGGGTCGCGGAAATAAACTTTCATGGTTTTGTAGCGATAGCTCGGCAGCAGGTTGTCGTTATCCTTCTGGATTTCCCATCCGGCTGTGTCCGTGCCGATGCGGAAAATCTTGAGCGTCGCAGGGTTTTTGAGAGCGCCCATCAAAAGCTTTTCGCCGGCGGGATCACGAAAGCGATAGCTCGCCGCCGAAGGTTTATAAGTCGGAATCTTCTTTGCCGCGATGTCTGCCAGCTTGTCCCACTCAGCGTCGAACTCGGCGCGTGATGCCGCGTCTTTCAGCCACTGCTTTGCCCACTCTTCGCGGGCCCGCCGCGATACGGCGCGCAGTAACTCGTCGCTCGCATCGCCGGCGCTGACGAGATATAGATATTCGCCGGGAGCGTATCTTTCGGCTTCACCCTGCGCCTTTCGAATGTCGGAAAGGAAAACGGGAAGACGAAAATCCGGCTTTTCGTCTTCCACGCCAACCGCACACTTCAGATATTCCGCGCGCTGCGAAACTATCTCTGAGACGATGGCCGGGTTGGATAGATATTCCAGAAAAGTGTTCGGCGCCGCGCCGCCGAGTTTGCTCTTCAACTGGCTGTCGAGTTCCGCCAACTTCGGCTGCTCTGCTTGCAGCGTCTTCTGCGCGTCCTCGGCGTTACTGAAATGGCGCGCGCCGAAGGCGTTGTAACCTTCTTCAGTCACTAGTTTCTCTTCCAAATTATGCTTCTTGCCGAAACATGGCAGGTAAGGCGTCACGAAGTGTTTGTAGTTGTACATGATTTCCGTGAATGCCTGATAATCGAAATACGGATAGACGGAATTGATGCTGTACCACTGAACGGAATCCGGCGATTTCAGTTCGGCGACTTTGTATGCCCCGTCTGACTTGCCGGCGATCCTGACTACCTTGACATCTCTGAAACGGTCAACGGCAATCGCTTGATCGCCTATGTTGAGGTTAGCGTTGTAATCGGCCGGCGCGGTGAGATTGGTCTGAACGTCGCCTTGCGGAGCGGCGGAATTTCGGTCCGGCGTTCCATTGTTGGTTGAATTGGACCTGGTTTGCTCTGGTTGACTCGTTTTTGGCTTGTCGGATTTCTTCGGGATTGAGATGCCCCGGATGTTGACTTGGGCACTAAGTTGCTGCGACGTGCAGAGCAGGACTGTGACGAACAGGCCAAGATTTATGATTGTTCGTTTGGTCAAATTCAAAGCGAGCATGATGTCTCCCCTTTTTCGAGCGGCTTTCGGCATCTATCTGTCCACACTGATGAGACGTTTGGGAAAAAACATTTCAGGCGGGAAAATTCAACCACAGAGGTCACAGAGGAATGCTAAGGAAACCGAAGATAAGTTTCCCTGGGCCGGTCTCCGTGTCCTTTGTGGTGATTTGTCTAGCGTTTGCCGTCGAGGTTGGCCCACTCGCCGGCCTGGATAAAGTTGGCCCAGTAGAAAGGATGTAGCCTGGCATTCTTCTTGAGCATGTCGAGCTGCACCTGGCGCAGAGCTTCACCGCGACCTAAGCCCTGCTTGAGGTTCTTGTAGTAGTTGGTCATCAACTCGCGCGTCGTGAAATCGCTGATCGGCCATAAGCTCATCACCAACGATTCAGCGCCGGCGAGTGTGAATGCACGGCGCAAGCCATAGACACCTTCGCCGTTGCGCACTTCGCCGAGCCCGGTGTCACATGCAGAGAGAACAACCAGTTTTGTGCCCCACAGATTCAGGTCTGAGGCTTCGAGCGCGGTGAGAATGCCGTCATCGCCTTTGCCGTCTCGCAGGTTCGCGCCGGCCAACGCGAGGCCGGAACGAAGCAGCGGATTCTCGATCTTCGTGCTTGCGCTCGCAGGCCTGTTGGTTGACGCGACGGGCCCGCCCGCTACCGCAGGCGGTTCTGACAGGAAGAAGCCATGCGTTGACAAATGAAGAATACTCGGCGCGGCAGCTTGTTTCACTGCGGTTTCCGTCGCGTTCACTCCCGTCAGGAGCTTCGCGTCAGGAAAAAGTGTTTGAATTGATCGGGCCTCGCTCTCAGTCCCGTCGAGCGGCGCAAAATAAGTGTCGGTCACCGAACGCGTAGAAGTAATACTTCGACGTTTGGTATCGCGTTGCAGGTGTTTACTATTCGTAGATGCCGCCACGGACTGCAATCTTGCCTGCTCGCCGAATGTTGGGTTGGCAACTATCAACGGGCCGCTCTGGCTTTCACGGCGAATCGGCATGCGCAGAAGATCCCTACCGCTCGTGAGGTACGTAAATGAATAGCGCTGAATCAAGTATCGACCCTGCTCGTCGACCAAAGCCGCAAACGGAACCAGATTCAATTCACCGTCAGGCGAGACAAGCAGTTGCGTCGCATCGGCGAACAAAGCGCGGACTGGGCGCAGCACTTTATCGTCAACCGCTCTGGCCAACTCGCGCGCATCACTGCGTTGTGGATCCCGCAACGCTTCGCGCCAGGCCGCGATTGCCCGATCAATTACTTCAGCATCGCCGAGATCTTTTCCAACGACGCTTGCGTGCGGCCGCACGAGGTAGGCGGCATAGCGCGGTTTTCCGAAGGCTTCATTGTTGTTGGCCGCTTTTGGATCGAATGGTCGATAGATTGCGAATTCGATCAACGCAGCGTTCGCGGGAACTGAAGACTGGACCGCGTCAAGGGTTACCGGCCGGGACCGCGCGCTAAATTCAGCGCTGCGCGTGCTGATCGTGGCCTCGAGCTTTTCTTTGGCGGCGGTCAATGTCTCAAGCTGCTTTTGAAATTCGTCGCGGGTGAGTTTGCCGGGACCATTCAGCGCCAGCTTCGCCAGTGACGCGATCGTCGATCTTAAATCATCCAGCAGCTTCCGATCTTCGGCATTCGAACGCTGACGCAGATTCGCCAGGTCGTCGGACATCGCATCGAGAACGCGGCCTTTTCGCCGCAGAAGCGCCAGCGTTGCCAGGGTCGCCGCCTGCGAATCAGCTGGAGCAAAACTTAGATTCAGGGAAAGAATGCGTGACGAAGATTCTCCAAAATCATCGAGATACGCCAGCTTCTGCCGTTCAGAGCCGACCATCAAGTCCAGTTCGGCGGCAGCGTCTTCACCTTCCTCGGCTTCGCTTTGAAAATGAATAGCGTGGGCCGTGTCGCCCAGCGCCATGTAACTGCGCGCGATGTTGTCTAACAGAGTCAGGCGCAGTCCGTGATACGGGCCAAGTGATTTTTCGGCAATCGCGAGCGCACGCTGCTGCGTTTCCAGTGCCTTTAGGTAATCACCTTTGCCGTGATAGATGTTCGCGATGTTATTCAGGAGCGCCGCAACGTTAGGATGCTCCGGTCCGACAGTCTTCTCTCTGATTGCCAGCGCGCGCTGATACAGCTCGATGGCGCGGTCATAATCCTTTTTCTGCCGCGCATCGATTCCCATGTTCTGAAGTTCAGTCGCTACGCTGGGATGATCAGGACCAAACTTCTGCTCATAGATCGCCAAACATTTCTGAAATAATTTGTCGGCGCGGTCATAATCACGCTCCCCCTGATAGAGCAGCCCCAGATTGTTCAATAGCGCCGCGATTTTTGTGCTGTCAGGGGCGAGCGTTTTTTCAGCGATTGCAGTCGCGCGTTCCAGTTCGACTCGCGCTTGTTTCGCATCGCCCATGTCACCACGAATAAGCGAGACGTTTTCCCAGTACGTTAAGAGGTGGCCGTCGTCCGCGGCAAAAAGCTTCGCAGCGGTATTAGCCGATTGCTCGAGCAGCTGGCTGGATTTTGCAAAATCATTCGTTAATCGATAAACGAGACCGAGCACGTTCTGCGCATAAGCAGTGTGCGGATGTTCCGGTCCGAGCAATTTCTCGCTCATGTTAATTGCGCGCAACAGATTCTTTTCGGCGTCTGTATATTTCCCGAGTTGCTTCTGCACCCAACCCAATTGCGAGAGCAACAAAGACAGATAAGCCGATTCAGGCCCCCCGGCTTTCTCTTGCGCGGCGACGGCTTGCAGTGCAAACGTCTGTGCCTCGCTGAATTTTCCGTCACGCTCTAAAAGTTTGGCTTTCGTGCTAAGTCTATGCGCCTGGTCGACGAGCCGATCCGTTTCAGTCGCATCACGCAATTCGATCAACCTGACTTCGTAATGACCTCTACTACCCAGAAAGCTTGGTCTTAGGTTCAGTTGATAAACGTCCGGCTTGTCGGCGAGAAACTCGATGCGATCGACTCCGTTTGGTCGCCATTCGCGGTCGAACTCAGAGAGGCTTTTCTGATCGGGCCCTGTGATTTGTTCAAGCACATCGATGCCTCGCTGTTCCACTTCAATTACCACGAATTGATTCGCCAGCAGCGAGATTGCAAAAGTGTGATGCTCGTTCGCGCCTATTTCGCGTTCAACCGGTTTGCCAATTTTCAGTTTGGCAACTTCACGGCCGTTCGTTGATTGTGCATCGATGGAACGGGCGACGGAAGATTGGATCGCAAAGACAGCTGCACAGAGCAGAAGGAGTCTGGTCCAACCTGATTGACGAATTCGGTTTCTCAAGTCGCCTCGCGTTGCGGAAAGGATTGTCGGGGAACGAGGCGAGATTATTTCACAATCTTGAATGGATAGTCACTGAGAACTTCAGATTGGCCGTTTGCGGAAATGCCGGAGACTCGCAGGGCGTAGATTTGAGGCTTGAGCAAGCCGGCTGGGAAACTGACATTGAGGGTTCTATTATCGCCTCTCGAACTGGCTTTGAGTTTGCCGCTGCGCCAAAGCTCCTGGTGATTGGATTGATCGAGCAAGACGACTGCGAAAGTCTGATCATCGTTGGGTTCGAGGTTCAACTGAATTGTCACGCGACTGGTGTTAACCGGAATTGAGACTGACTTCGCTTGCCCGGCGCCGCGCAATTGCGGTGTTAGAACAAATGAAACAACGGCGGTTCCGCTGGTGGGGAGCTGGCCTGACTTTTTCAGTTCTTCTTCCATGCGCGCTCGTTCTTCGCGCACCTGGGCCAGTTCTTGCTCAATCGCTGTGTTGCTGGTTCGCTGCTGGTCGAGTTCCTTCTGCAATTGCATTTCACGTTGCTGAAGTTCATCTCGTTGCGCCAGCTCGAGTGACATTTGCTGACGCAGACGCGCGTTTTGCACCAGCAGAAATGCCCCGGCGGCGATGAAGACGATAGCCGCCGCGGCCAGACCCCAACGCAGTGCGGGAACCCATCCGCCGAAAATACTCAGCGTTGAACCCCAGACACCTTTTCGCTTTCTGTCGAGATCGGCTTGCCCGCGAATTGATGAACCATCAAAGACCGTTTGCTTCTTTGCGAATACCTGAAACGCTTCGGCGAACTCAACCCGCTCGCGTCTAACCGGTGAGGCCAGATAGTAGGACTCAAATTGGGCCAACACGGTTCCTGAAAGCTCGCCCTGGACGTAGGCGTCGATCAGATCTTTTTCGCTCGCGCTCAATACTTCGGCAAATTCCTGGCTGGTAACGCCCAACTCGTCCAGGCGCTCTCTCTCTACCTCAGGCAAAGCGCCCAGCAGGTATTGAGTGATAACTTGATCTTGATTGGTCGAGTTACTCATCACAAACACATCCCGCGACTAACGCTCGAGAAAACCGCTCCAACCATATAAGCCTGGCGGTCGGAAGTATTTCATTCCCGGCTCGCGCACTCCTTTACGCAGCCTTCGAGTTTATCGCGGATGCGACAAGCTCGAATACTCAGCGCATTCACAGTAATCCCCAGAGTTTGCGCCAGCGAATGGCGATTTTTGATCTTCACGCGTTGCTCGCCGACGTAGTAGCCAAAAATAAGGTCGCGTTGCGACGACTCCAATTTAGCCGCGCAATGATCGAGGCACTCCAACATTTTTTCTTTCCGATCACGATCTTCGTTCGACATTACATTCGCCTGGCGACTAACACTATCAAGCGCGGCAATCTCTTTCTCGTTTGCTCTCAGGTATTCCATGAAAACAAACCGGGCCACGATATAGCAGTACTTGGCGGGAGTCTCCGTTTCAATCTTGCCGCCTTCTTCATCAAGCCTGCGCGCAACCCGATTCAGCGTTTCGTCGGCGAGCTCGTCCGCATTCAAACAATTCTTACGATCAAAGTAACCGAGCAGACGCTCCCTGATGGCGAGGTAGCTCTGACCGTTCGTGTCCACTCCCTGGTCGAGCCAGGCCAGCAAGCGGCGAAAGGTTTGCTCCCGCAAATCAGCGTTTCGATTTTGTTTATGAGCCGTGGAGACCATTACAAGAGTCGGGCCTCGAAAATATTACACCGAAGGGCGGGGAATCGCAGTGGCCAACAGCGATTGGATCAACCTGGACGCCAAGCGCGGAGGGTTTCCATATCCGCGCAGCGAGTTGCGCGAAAATATTCCAGGCTGGGTGAAATGTTTTTCCGGGAATCTCTTATCGAGACGAATAGTCGTCAAACTCAAGCTGACTTTGCGGAGCAGACAACTCAAGAATTCAAAACTAACAGAGGAGATTGTAAGGTGAAGATTCAAAACATGGCGCTGCTGGCCCTCGCGTTGGCGATGCTGACACTGATGGCGACGGCTTGCAACAAGACCGATTCTTCGACGATTACGAATGCTAACTCGTCGTCGGGAAAGAACAGTAATTCTTCGTCCAGCACATCACCAACATCTTCCAACCGCTTTGTTGGAACCTGGATTGAAGAAGACCAAAAGAGCGATCAGGGATCGCGGTTCACAGAGGATGGCAAAGTAATCGAGGTAAGCACCGGTAAGCAAGTAGGAACCTACACCGTCTCTGGTGACGACAAAGCAACGATCAGCATTGCTGAAGGAGGGGCCCACGCCGCGACACTCGAGAGCAATACACGGATGAAGATGGTCGTTGGGGGAGAAGCCGTGTACCTAAAGAAAAAGTGAGGCCCCTTCGCTCCTGTGCTTATTCGCCCCAACGATTAAGGTGGATAACGTAAGAGGAGGGCAATCATGGAACAACGAACGACAAAGATTACGCGCTCATGGGGCGCGACCGTCGGCTATCTCATCGGCGTTCTGTGCGATGCTTGCCACAACTACGTGGAAGGTAAGGACGGAATGCTCTGGCAGACGGACACAGCGCGGATCGCCCAGGAACCACTTTTCAGTTCGCCGCTACCCGCCCAGTTCAATTTTTCTCACGGGTGTTGCGTATGCAGCGCGCCCGAAGCCGGACGCGAACAGATAAAATTTCGCACGATGAATGCTTCCTCAGCCATTACCGCGTCCACGGTTGGCCTTACGGCGTCGACAGAAATCTCTGTCGCCATACTCCACTGCGCCGCGCACAAGGGCGGAGCGCGCCACAGTGGTACGTCCGCGCATACGCAGGTAAAATTTCGGTCCTACCCTTACTTGAGGGCATTCTGCCAGCTTAATGACACCGTGCCTGGCTAGCTGCTAAGAGATCTGCTTTTGGAGGGGAGCATAAGGCTTTGAAAAACCTGAACACATCCTTTGCGCGGTTCGCGTGGGTAGCGGTTTTACTCATCATGGCCCACCTCGTCCCGGCGCAAATCAGCGCCGGAACAAAGCCGATCTATTCGATCGAGTTCAAACCCGGTACGACAACTACTGTTGTGAGGGCACGGTCTCGACACCGAAGACCGTCGGTCCTACATGACCAACGAAGGGTCTGAACAGTATTCGCTGAGCGTGAAGGCCGGACAACATCTGACGATCCACATTAATTCCAGTAATCATCAAGCGATGTTCAGCATCATCAAACCGTCTCCGTTTGGATCCAAAAATGAAGTCGTCGAAAAGGCTCGCGGAGTCAGACGTTGGTCAGGGACGTTGGCGATGAACGGGGACTATCGGATTACAGTCTTCACCCGAGAGGAGCAAGATGTCTCGCGCTTTAAGCTCCGCGTCACGCTTCGCTAGGTGGTTAATCATGAAAGCAAACCGAATTGGGCTGGTCGCACTGTTTGTTCTTTCGGCGCTCGGCGTTTCGTATCAAGCTAATGAGTCTCGGGCGCAGAAGCCTACGACCTCAGAGCAAAATCCGCAGGCACCTACTCCGAAACCCACACCAACCGAGGATACGGAGAGATATATCGAGTGGATGAAGCAACGAGGTAAGCCGATCAGCGATCGACCTCATGAGAACGTCTCGCTGCGTATTGGCGATTGGGGGTTCTTCTATCACGGCGACCGGCCGGTGGGCAGTTGGACGCCGCTGAGGGACAGGGTCGCGCTCGATCGCGATGGCCACGCAGTGACTGAGGCTGAGAATAGCGACTGGTATTCATTTCTTAGCACCAGGGAGCTTGACGCCGCAGGTGCTCTCAACCGGGTCGCGTGGCTGTTCAATGCCGGCGGCCTGCATTCGGAACTCAAAGGAAGCGCAGCCAAAATTACCGCGCCAACGTTGACTGCCGGGGACGGCACAATCACGTTCCGCGGTTGGTGGCAAGCATACTCCGACCCACCGTATTCAAGGCGCATCACGATCGCGACAACCGCGACCACAACCAAGCTGGTAATCGACCGCTAGTTTTATGGAAGCATTCCAATGGAAGGAATCTTTGCCGGCGGGTTCGCCTTACTCATCGCCATCGTGCTCATGTTGACCGGTCTCCGGCAACTGAAGAATCGCGCGGCTCTCGATCGTTGGCCCACAACAAAAGGAAAAGTGATCGAACGCAGCACTTACCAACCAGACATACCAACCCTTGGCCCGCCTGCGTTTCGCCATTCCCCTCTGGTCAAATACGTCTATAGGGTTGCCGAAAAAGAATTCGTCGGCGATCGCATCCGCCCCAAGCGTATTCAGCAGCCTCAGCACAACACCAAAGATTGGGCGCAAAGAACTGCCAACAAGTTTCCGGACGAAGTCGACGTTCATTACAACCCGGAAGATCCAAGCGAGTCATTTCTGGTGCAGACTCCGAAAATACTTCTCTATACCTTGATCGGGGGTTCATGTGTCGCGCTCTTGTTCGCGGCGATGTTGCTCTTGACAAAGTGAGCGACCCGAATTGGTAACCCCTTCATGGACCTCTGGTCTCTAGACGAAATGTTTTTGGCGGATTGTCTGGGCGGCAGCAAATTTCCCTCGCTGGTCCGATGGAGGTTGATCATCTCTCATCAGTGTAAGATGATGACGCCTTCGATACTTGTTAGAGTTGCTGCGAAAGGAATCGTAATGATGAATCTCAGACGAGTTTTGTTTACAAGCTCACTAGTACTGTCCGTCGTTTGTTGCTTGCCGGCATTCGTGATCGCACAAAATTCTGTGACCATACTCGCGGGCGCGGAACTTAATCAGGTCGTGCCGCCGGGCTTCTATTTCCAGGGCCTGAGCGCGCCGACGCAGATGCGCAATTCTACGGCCGCACGTTTCGGAACGAAGCGTTTCGTCATAGCGGGTCTGGTTGATACTTCCGGATACGCCGCTGACGTGCGCGCAAAGTATGAAGGCTTTTTCATCACGGATTCGCCGGTCTCGATCAACGGCTCCGATCTCGGCACTGGCGCCTACGGATTTGGTTTTAGCAACGACGGGAAGATGCAGATTCTGGATTTGGCAGGAAATCAAATCCTCTCGATCTCAACCACGAAGGACAGCGCACTTCAAAGACCACGGCCATTGATGATGATGAAGAGCGGTGATGGCGTCCGATTGTACAATGGTAAAGACTACGTGACTGTGGTTGCGAAGTGATCGGGTCAGAGGCCCAACCGTGAGGGAAGGCAAGTAACGCTTCGTGCGCTTGACGGGCGCCCCACGCGAAATGTGGGTGCCGGGAGACGTGGCCCTGATGCGCGAGCTTCTGACACCCGACAAAACGTTGCGTCGCTACCCGCCCCCGTTAGATTGTCTTCCCTGGTTCGTGTCATCCTAGCGCGAATATGAAATCGCCGGCCGCCTTCGTGATTCTCTTTGCCCTGTTGTTTTCGGGCGCCATTGCCAGCGCCGAACTGATTAAATCATCGGCTGCTACGTCCTCAACCAACGCCGACACCATATCCGGGCAATCCGCAATTGAAAAAAATGAAGCCGCTTATCGCGCCAATAACATTGGCGTCGCCCTGCTCGAACAGTACAAGGCTAAGGAAGCAGCGGACTCTTTCACTCGCGCGCTGGAAATCAAATCGGATCTGCTAATCGCGCGTATAAACCTCAGCATTGCGCTTTATTATTTGCCGGATGCTGACGGCGCAAAGCGTGAAGCGCAGAAAGCACTGAATCAGGATCCGAACAAGCCACAACCGCACTACATTCTGGGTCTGATTGCTCGCGCCCAAAATCAATTTGATGAAGCAATCACCGAATTTCAGAGAGTGCTGAAGATCGATCCGGACGACGCGGGTTCGAATATCAATCTCGGTCAGATATTCAGCCAGCAGAAAAAGTACGTCGAGGCCATTGCCGCTTTTCGCCGTGCCATCGCTGCTGAGCCGTACAATCAGACAGCGCTCTACAACCTTGGCCTGCTGCTCACGCGCACTGGAAAAAGAGAAGAGGGCCAACAGCTCATCAAGAAATTTCAGCAGTTCCAGGCGTCCGGCGCCGGCACGACAATCGGAACAAATTATCTGGAAGGAGGACATTACGCCGAGGCAGTGGTTTCAACCGGCATCGAACCCGAGTTGGTAGATCGCCATATTCCTGAAGTTTCGTTTGTCGATGCCACCGAGCAGTTCCTATCGTCACAGCAAACCTACCCGCACCCGAAACCCCGTTCCGTCGTTGCGCCGTTCGCGCTGATGCGACCAGCCGAGTTCAACGATCAAAAAAAGCAGGAATTAGTCCGCGCACTCGCGTCGTCCGTCACACTGATCGATGTCGACGGTGATGGCGTTACGGATCTGATCGATTTGGGCGGCGAAGCCCCGAGACTTTATCGAAATGCCGGTGGCAAGTTTGTCGATGAGAGTTCCGCGTGTGGCGCCCTGTGCGCCGCTCACGATGGAATCCTTGTGGGAGCCGTAGCTGGCGACTTCGATAACGACGGAAAGCGCGACGTGTTGTTGGTCAGTTATGGACCGCATACGCTGTCCCTTTATCACAACGATGGGAGTTGGCACTTTTCCGATGTGACGAAGAGCGCGGGCATCCCCTCGTATCCCTATTTGACCTTGTCAGCCGCGTTTGCTGATGTGGATCACGACGGCGATCTCGACATTTTCGTTGCTGGATTGGCTGATATGTCGGTCGCACCCCGCGTGCGAACGGACCTGGCAAACATGAAGGGTTTCATTTCATTCCCGTTGAGTTTTACCGGAGCGCCAAACCTGCTGCTGCGAAACAACGGCAATGGATTGTTCACGGACATCACGAATCAAGCAGGCGTCAGGGGCAGCCTGGGTCACGCGATGGCAGTGGTGCCTACGGATTACGACAATCATCGCGATATCGACCTGCTCGTAGTTAATTTCGGCGCACCGCCGATGCTTTATTCCAACCAGCGTGACGGAACGTTTCGCGATGTTGCCCACGAGACGGGCCTGGCCGCCGAAGGTAAGCGAGCAATCCGTTCCGGCAACTGGGATTTTGTCGCCGCGACTGCTGGAGACTTTAACAAGGATGGGTTCACAGACTTTTTCTTTCTCGACTCATTATTCTCGGGTGTTTTCGTGACCAGTGACGGCAAAGGTGGATTCCAAATTGAAGACAAGACGCCGTGGTACTTCCAGGTTGGCGGAAGCGAGAACATCGGGGCGCAATTCATAGATTACGACAACGACGGCTTGCTCGACCTGGTGCGCGTCATGGGAGATGGCGTTCACGTTTGGCGTAACGAGGGCGATAAGTGGCGAAAGATCACCAGCCCGCACCAACCTGAGATTGGAATTAACGCAGCGCCGCTTTTCAGAGTTAGCGTGACGGGCTCACGGGCATTCGCAGCCGGCGATTTGGATGGGGACGGAAATATCGATCTGGTAATGCGCGCGTCCGATGGGAGAATGGTCATTGCGAAAAATGAAGCGAGGAATCGGAATAAGTCAGTCCGCGTGAATGTGCGCGGTCACGTGAGTAACCGAAGTGCGCTGGGGGCCAAGATCGAAATGCGCGCCGGCAGTCTGTATCAGAAGCTGGAAACTTACTCAGCATCACCCGCGCCGGCGCCGGCTGATCTGATCTTTGGTTTGGGCAAGCGCGAAAGACCGGACGCTGTGCGCGTGCTGTGGCCGGCGGGGATTGTGCAGGCGGAAACTGAGTTTCCTGCTCACAAGGAGATCGCCAACTTCATTTCATTAAACATCACCGAACTCGATCGCAAGCCGTCGTCATGTCCTTATCTATATACATGGAATGGAGAGCGCTTTGAATTCATCACTGATTTTATGGGCGGCGGCGAGATGGGTTATCTCGAAGAACCCGGCCGCTATAACCAACCCGACCCCGATGAGTACGTGCGAATCCGTAGCGATCAATTGAAAGAAAAAGACGGCCGCTATGAATTGCGCGTTACCAACGAACTTGAGGAGTCGATGTTTGTCGACCGTCTGCAGTTGATCGCCGTGGCCCATCCTGAAGGTTCCGAGGTTTACCCAAATGAAGGCATGAGCGATCCGCCGAAGCCATTCAAACTTTTCGTCACGCGCAACGCGCGGCCACCGTTGAGCGCGATTGATGATCACGGACATGATGTGCTCGATCTAATCTCGAAAATGGATCGCCGGTGGCCCGATGATTTCAAGCTCGATCGCATTCGTGGTTATGCGGATGAGCACACGTTGACGATGAAGCTTGCTGAGTCCGCTCCCGCGAGGCGGAGCCTCGCAGAAAATGAAAACACGGCGCCGGAAAGGCGAAGCCTTTCCGCACATCGCGGCGGCAAAGCCGTAAACACAAATAACCGTCAATCTGTCGGAGCGAAGGACAACGAACGAGTCGTCTTGTTACTAACCGGCTGGACTGATTACGCGTGGTCCAGCGACAACGTGGCCGCTGCCCAGGCAAAGAAGGAGATGAAGCCCCCGTCGCTTCAGGTTAAGGACGCAAAGGGAAGCTGGCGCACGGTCATCGAAGACATCGGAATTCCGGTCGGGCGGCCCCAGACGGTAACTGTCGATCTCACGGGAAAGTTTCTCAGCTCTGATCGGGCAGTGCGCATTGTGACGAACATGCGCATCGATTGGGACCAGATTCTGGTCGACACGTCGGACGGACAATCACCTGCGCAAATCAGCCGGCTCGATCCTGCTCGCGCCGATTTGCGCTGGCGAGGCTTCTCGGCAGAAGTCACGCCTGATGGCCGCGAACCATTCGGCTACGATTATCGCCGAGTATCGTTTACTTCTCCGTGGAAAGTGTTGACCGGTCGCTACACCCGCGAAGGTGACGTGCGCGAACTGCTTTTGAAAAGCGATGACATGTTTGTGGTCAGCCGGCCGGGAGATGAGATTAGTCTTTCGTTCGACGCGAAGGCGTTGCCGCCTTTGCCTGCTGGCTGGACGCGCACGTTCCTGCTGTACGCTGACGGTTTCAGTAAAGAGATGGATATCAACTCCGCCAGTCCTGACCAGCTTGAGCCGATGCCCTTTCACGGAATGAGCCGCTATCCTTATCCACCGACTGAGCATTATCCATTAACGGACGAGCGGCGAAGATATCTTGAGAAATACAATACGCGGGTAGTGACTTCGCCGGTGCCGTCGATTGGCGCGCTCATGCGTCAATAATTTATCCGCGGATTACACAGATTACGCAGATTAGGCATAAGCAGAGAGATAAGCTCTTCGTTGATCCGGGCATCCGATTTTCCAATCTGTGAAATCTGCGTAATTTGTGGAAAGCCAACAGTCTTTTATGGAACACATTAGATATTCAGTGGCGTGTTGCCAGACAGACATGCCAAATCCGATCGAGCGCAAAGCGATGCGCGCGAATACCGATCGCATGCTTTCGATGATCGATTCAGCCGTCGCGGGTGCGGCGCCGTTTCTACCAGTGAGACTGGTGGTCTTTCCAGAGTTCGCGCATTCAGCGCCGGTCTTTGAAACGGCTAAGGAGCTGCTCGAAAAACTCGCAGTCGAAATCCCAAACGAGCACACCGAACTCTTGCAGCTAAAAGCACGTGAGCATGACATCTATATTCAAAGCGGCTCAATGCTCGAAACTGATCCTCAATGGCCGGGGCATGTTTTCAATGCGACCTGCCTGATTGGTCCAGAGGGTCTTCTTTACAAGTATCGAAAAGTAAACACTTGGATTCCGTACGAAGTGCATACCAGCCCGCATGATTTGCCGGACTACGATCAACCGTTGTTTCCGGTAGCTGACACACCCATTGGCCGCATCGGGGTTGCGATCTGTTACGACTGGTTGTTTCCGGAAGCGATGCGCCAACTAGCCGCCAACGGCGCGGAAGTTATGGTGCGCGTTTCCGCGTACATGGATCCGTGGGGAGCGACTGAACCGATGGCCTGGTGGACAGTGATCAATCGCGCGCGCGCAATTGAGAACATCGCTTACGTTGCGGCTGCGAACCAGGGAGCGAGCCTGAAACACTATCCGCCATACTCGTGGCCAGGCGGCAGCCAGGTGGTTGATTACGACGGACGGCTTTTGGCGGAAGCCTCGCCGGGTCCCGGCGAACGGATCGTCGTTGCTCCAATCGATATTTCCGCGCTCCGGCATGAGCGCGCTTCGCGTCGCGGCCATCACATGCTGTCTCACTTGCGCACGGAAGCCTATCCCGTTTATCAGCAGCATCAGTACCCACCGAAAATCGCAGGTGACGACACGCAGGCTTCTTATGAAAGAAACAATCAGTTGATTGACGAAGCGAAGTCGCGGCTAAAGAGGTAGGGTCCCAAACTAAGTCTACTCTGCGTTCCTCTGCGAAGACCTCGGTCCGTGCTCTGCGGTTTCATTTTTCAGGCGTGAGGATTAACCGCAGAGGACGGAGAGTACTTCGCAGAGGTCGCAGAGAAATCGAGCTTAGTGCACCCCACCAAAGGAATTCGATTGACACACCCGAACGGGATGCGTATTTTCGGCATGTCTATGCGCCAGGAAAGGCAGCCAAACCTTGTGGCGAGATTTGTCTCTCCATTCATATCAAGAACATCGTTGATTCAAACGAATAGCATGAAGTCCTATCATTTCTCAAAAGCCGTTGGTCCAATTGTAATTTTCGGTCTGCTGAGTTGCCTTACTCTCTTTGCTCAAACGACGCCGAAGCCCGAACCACAGGGCGGGGTCGTAACTGGAACGCCGGTCAACTACACCTCTAGACGAACCACTGGCATTACCGATCCGAAAGCCCCGGTGGTTTTCGAAGACGCCACGGACAAGACAGCCCTGGCGAACTTCAAACATCACTCAGGCACGCCGGCGAAGAATTACATTTTCGAAGTACCGTCCGGCGGCGTTGCGATCTTTGATTATGACGGAGACGGCCTGCCGGATATTTATCTACTCAATGGCTCGACGTTGCCGGCTTTGCAGGGGAAAGAAAAACCGCCGCGGGCGGCTCTCTATCACAATTTGGGAAACTGGAAGTTCGAAGACGTTACTGACAAAGCGGGCGTAGCCAACGAGCGCTGGGGAATGGGTGTGGCCGTCGGAGATTACGACAACGATGGTCGGCCCGATCTCTATGTCACGAATTTTGGTGTCTCGCGTCTCTATCACAACAATGGCGAGGGCACGTTTACCGACGTCGCGGAAAAGTTGGGCGTGGCGCGCAAGGGCTGGAGCACCGGAGCGACCTGGGGTGACTATGACGGCGACGGCAGATTGGATCTTTTCGTTCCCGGCTACGTCGAAATAGATTTCGACAATTTGCCGCGCAGTCCCGCCGAGGCGAGTAAGCCTGCGGGGGTAGGACAAAACTTCTGTCAATTTCGCGGCGCACCGGTCATGTGCGGACCCCGCGGCCTGACCGGCGAAAGCGACACGCTCTATCATCAAAAACCCGACGGAGCTTTCGAAGACGTAAGTGTGAAGGCCGGCGTAAATGATCCGCAAAAGTACTACGGGTTTTCTTCAGCGTTTGTGCAGGCGAATGAGGACAACAAGCTGGATCTGATCGTTGTGAACGATTCCACGCCCAAACAGTTGTACCTCAATAAGGGCGACGGAACGTTTGAAGAAGTTGGCTATCCTTCGGGTGTGGCGCTCAACGAAAATGGACGCGAGCAGGCGGGGATGGGAATTGCGATCGGTGATTACGATAACTCTGGCCGGCTCAGTTTTCAGGTTACTAATTTTTCGGACGATTCGAATGTGCTCTATCACAATGACGGCGATTCGAATTTCACGGACGTGACGTATTTTGCCGGGCTCGGTGAAGTCACGCTGCCATTTCTTGGTTGGGGTACCAGCTTCCTGGATTATGATAATGACGGCTGGTTGGATTTGATCGTTGCGAATGGGCACGTTTATCCGGCCGTCGACAATAATCAGTGGGGCACCAGCTATGCTCAACAACCTTTACTTTTCCGTAATTTGAAGAGCGGCAAGTTCGAGCGCGTCGGCGCCGCGCCCGGCAGCGCTCTGGCTTACGCCTGGTGCGGACGTGGTCTCGCGGTTGCCGATCTGGATGGCGATGGCCGGCTGGATGTTGTTATCAACAATGCGGACGCGAAACCGAGTGTGTTGAAGAATGTCACCGCATCGGGCGGGCATTGGTTGGCGATTCATCTGGTCGGAGATGTTTCCAAAAAATCTCCGCGTGACGCGATTGGCGCTACTGCTTACGTCACGACGGGCAAGATTCGCCAGCGTCGAGACGTGATTAGCGGCGGAAGTTATGCGTCGCAAAATGATATGACGCTTCACTTTGGTCTGGGCGCGGCGACCAGTGTGGACAAGATCGAAATTCGGTGGCCCGACGGCGCGGTCGAAACGATAAATGTTCCCGGCATAGATCGTAAGCTGACAGTTACTGAGGGAAAAGGCGTTGGGAAGTAAGGTTTAGTTTCCAAGCTTCAGCTTCCGCCCTCAACCTAAAGGTTGAGCTCTGAATCAACCCAGGGGTATTGACTGTCGTAGCCACTCTCTGGTATTTGAGTTGTCCTGTTAATCTCCGCGATCCGATTCTCGGAAATCCCCGGGCTGCCGAAAGGAATCATGATGTTGTTGGCCAATAAAGACGGCGCGCGATCCTTTGGGCTCCAACACAAGCAATCGATAGCAAGGTTGTTATGCCTGATCCTGCTCGTACTGGCCGCGCTAATATTCACCAAAAGCCGACAAGTTGCGGCGAATCCGGACGATGACGACAAACAGAATGCCTATGCCGCTGAGATAGCCAGGACATACGATTTCAAATTCGGCGCCAATCCTTTCTCGCCCGGCAACGCTACCAGCACAACCGGTACGTTTATTCCGGGAGAGATGTTTGTATCTTCCAAGCGCTGCGGCGCTTGTCATACAGACGCGCACGCTCAGTGGCGCCAATCGGCGCACGGGAACGCGTTTCGCGAACCTTTCTATCAAAAGAACGTCAAGGATCTGCAAACGCAGAAGGGAATTGAATTCACTCGCCATTGCGAATCGTGTCATAACCCGGCAGCTCTGTTCAGCGGAGCGCTCACGAAGAATTCGCATGTCAAACGACCGTTCGACGACGACGGCGTTTCGTGCATAGCCTGTCATTCGATTCAATCGGCGAACGGGCGTGGGATCGGTGGATACGTGATGGGCGAACCGGCGTTGTTAGTGAAAGAGGACGGGACGCGTTTACTCGCCGGGGTTTCGGATCAGCAGATTCTCGACGATATTCCTTCGCACCGCCGGGCGATGATGCGCCCCCTTTTGAAGACGCCAGAGTTTTGTGGCTCGTGTCACAAGTCGCAAGTGCCGCGCGAACTGAACGACTACAAATTCCTGCGCGCGTTCATGGTCGCCGACGAGTTGCAACAGTCGTCATTTTCAAAAGAGTCGCCGCATCCTTTTTATGTGCGTGACAAAGAGACTTGTAATTCCTGCCACATGAAACGCGAACCGGCGCCGCTCTTCGACGTCTCGGCCAAGAAAGGCACGCTGGTCTCTCATCGCTGGGCCACCGCCAACACGGCCATCCCAACTTTCTACAAATGGCCGGACCAACTAAGTGCAGTCAATAAGTTTCTCGAGAACGATGCGTTGGGTGTAGATATCTTCGCGTTAAGGCGACAATCCCCGGGTGCAAGCGCCGAAGAACTCATCGCTCCGGTCAATCGCAGCAACTTTAAGATCGCCGGCGGCGATCGGGTGACGGCTGACGTGGTTATAACCAACAAGAATATTGGCCATTCGTTCCCGCCAGAGCTGCGCGACTTTTACGAGGCGTATGTCGAGTTCATCGTCAGCAATGACGCGGGCAAGGCGCTTTACTGGTCCGGTTTTATCAAGCCGGACGGTTATCTCGATGAAAACGCGCACAATTATAAAACGTACCTGGTCAAAGCAGACGGCACCTATAACGACAAACATCACATCTGGCGCACGCGAGTATTCGCGCAAAATAATCAGATCAATTCCGGACGCTCTGATGTTGCGCGCTACAAGTTTCAAGTCCCGCAAAACGCCGCCGGCACGCTGCGGCTAACCGCGCGGGTACGCTATCGCCGCTTCACCCGTGTTTTCAGTGATTACGCGCTGGGCAAGTCGGTCGACTATCCGATTGTCACTATGGCGTCGACTGAGTACGTTCTGCGAGTCGGCGATAACCAGGCGCTTCCGCTGAATCCCAACGACAAGACTACCCCACCGGATTGGCGGCGCTGGAACAACTACGGCATTGCGCTCTTTGACCAGAGACAATACCCGCTTGCGATCGATGCATTCACGCATGCCGCCGAACTCGACGAAAAATATCGTCCAATGGCGCAGGTTAATCGCGCGCTGGCGAACATCGAGCTTGAACAATATGACGAGGCGGCAAAGATCCTCGAAGCAGTTGTGAAGAGCGATCCGACAAACATGAGAGCTTTGTTTCAGCAGGCGCGGATCTTCATGAAGCGAGGTCAGTTGGACCAGGCCGAAAGTAATATCCGGCAGGTGCTGACGGCTTTCCCACGGGATCGCATATCACTTCAACAACTCGGCGAGCTCTGCAAGATCAAGCGTGATTACCAGGGCGCGCTTGAATGCTTTGGCAAAATCCTGGCAATCGATCCGGAGGATCTCGGCGCCCACTACAATCTGATGCTGATCTATCGAAAGCTCGGCCGGACCGAAGACGCGAAGCGCGAGGCGAAGATCTTCGCCGATCTCAAAGACGATCCCGGCGCCTTGTCGCTGGCAAATCAGTTTCTGCGCAAGCATTCCGAGATGAGCAATGAAAGCGTCTATTGGCATGTTCATGAACTGAGCCGGACGCCCGGAGAATAATAAAGGAGCGATGAGCGCCCTGAATGAAACAAATCGTGACGCGGCTGGTTGTCATTAGTTTATTTCTGTCGGTATCCGCACTATTTCTACTTGATTTAACAGTTACCAAAGCTACGCCTCAGCAAAGACGATCCGTAGCGAGATCCTCCGGAACTCAAGTAGGTGATCTGTTCAGGAACAACTGTGCGCGTTGTCATGGCGCTGACGGCGCCGGTGATACGCCGCTGGGGCACACCTACAACGCACCTGATTTCACCGATTCTGATTGGTGGCGAAAACATTCCGACATCACCACCACCAGAAGTCTGGTTTCAATCGTGAGTCATGGCAAAGGCGGTATGCCGGCATTTAGCAAGAAACTAACCCGCGGTGAAATTCGTCACCTGGTCGATTACGTGCGGAGGTTCAGGAATCAAAAACCTTGAGGTCAGTCTCGACTCATCCGCTGAGCGAACGAGCAGCCAACTAACATTTGCTGCCGATCTCGGAGGGACACATCTGCGCGCTGCCACCGTTGATGAAAATGGACAGATCCACTTTCGTCTTAAGCAGAAAACGCCTCACACCTCAGATCCGGGAGAGATCGTTCGGGCGCTCGTGCAAGCTGTGCGCCAATGTGAAACGCAGAGTAAAAGCAGCGGCGACGTCATTCGCGCAGTGTCGGTTGTCGTTCCGGGTTCAGTGAATGTCGAGCAGGGCCTTGTGGTGAAGGCGCCAAACGTGGCATGTCTCGATGGATTTCGTCTGACTGCAGCTTTGACGAGCGAGTTGAATCTGCCCGCGGTCCTCGAAAACGACGCGAACGCCGCTGCGGTGGGTGAGATGTGGCAGGGGGCAGGACACGGCCGGCGCACCATCGTTTGTGTAACGCTGGGAACAGGCGTTGGCGGGGGAATAATTTTGGATGGGAAACTGTGGCGCGGAGTGAATGACTCGGCCGCAGAGATCGGACACATGTGTGTCGATCCATTTGGCGGAGTGGCGTGTTTGTGCGGGAGCCGCGGGTGCCTGGAAGTCTATGCCTCGGCAACGGCCATCGTTCGCATGGCCCGCGAAGCGAGACCGCGTTATCCGGACTCGTTGCTTCATAGCGGCGAAGGTCTTACCGCGGAAGACATTTACCAGGCCGGGATGAAAGGCGATGAACTCGCGCTGGAAGTCTTTCGGCGGATGGGTGTCTATCTTGGTATTGGCCTCGCTAATCTAATCAATATTCTCAATCCCGAAATGATTGTGATTGGCGGCGGAGTTGTGAACGCGTGGGAACTGTTTGAGAAACACATGCACCGCGAGATCGCCGAAAGGGCTTTCCCGGTGCCGGCTAAAGAAGTCAAAGTCGTGGCGGCTGAATGTGGAGACGACGCGGGCCTGCTGGGGGCCGCTTATCTGGCGTTCAATCCGAATCTTCAATCCATCTAGACTACAGGAGGAGTTCATAAGAGACCGATTTCGATGCCTTCGATGTTGCTTCTGTTAGTCGCTCCTACTGAGCCGACCAGGGTGACTTATCTATCACCCAGAGTGTAGACAGTCGTGTTTGGATTGTAGGTTTTCCAATCAAACCAATAGTCTTTAAGCGCTGCAATTCTCGGCAGCTGTCTTCCGGCAATGTCTCCGCTCAGTGCCGTGCCGGCAAAATCCCACTCAGTGCCCCGGTCATCTATCAATCTCAGCGGTGACGAGTTTGGTTTGAGAAAGAACTCGCGCTCCTGACCTTCAACCCTTCTCTCAAACGCCCTCACAGACTGGCCGTCTTCACTCATCACAACTATCACCGGAGTGCCGCCGAGTTTGTCGATTATCGGATTCTGCTTTTGCAGCGCAGTGATTGGATAAGCAGAAGCTGCTCCATTGACGTTGATGCCGACTACAAGTTCGCGCTTATTCAGCGCCGGCGCGCTTGTCCGGGTCGCCACCGGCACACGCAACATTCGCTCTTCCCAATCTGCGGGAGCATATTTTCCGCTGGCGGCGACTTGCTCGTCAGGACGCAGCACGCGCGCCTGAGGCTGTTCATGCTTCCACGTGCCGAAAGTAAGCTCGTCCCAGAAAACTGGCTTGAGATGTTTGCCCTTAAGTGGACCGAAGATCGCTTCGCCCGTAACCTGTTGCCACCACGAACCAGTCTCTTCATCTCGCATGATGAAATTCTGATTATTGATGCCGGCAAGATGAAAATGCAGTACGCGTCCGTCAACTGTTGTCTCCCACACCAGACCGGTGTGACAGAGCGTTCAATAAGTTGCACAGATTGGCGTGCCCCCCACGGTGTCAGACACGACATGATGATAGGCCATTAGTCTCACCGGGTACGCAACAGCCTCGTTGTTGATTTTTACTGCGAGTACCATGTCCGAGTCGCGAACGAAACCGGCGTCGGCAGCTTTGACGTAAGAGCTGTTATGAAGAGGATTGAACATCCATTCGAAGTGATTCTGACGAGCAAACCAGGCAGGCACAATTGACAAGAGGAGAACGATCACTAATAGAGCTTTGCGCCACCAGCGACGAGCGCGCTTCCATTTCCAGAACGTCAGTGCAAGTACGGACAGCAGAATAATGACTGTAGCCAGCGGTGACCAGGCCCGTAGCAAATACGAAATTTCAAGCGCCCTCTGTGTTTGCGGACGAAACGGCTGAATGAGAAAGACCGGGATGGCGACGAAGGCGATTGAGAGCAGAAGCAAGAGTAAAAGAGCCGGCCAGATCAATCGGCTCTCGATTCGCGACCTGTTCTTAGTGTTGGTCGGAGTTAAGACATTTTCCATTCGTTAAGCTCCTTCAGATTTCGCCGGCGCTAAATTTCTGTGAGCGGTGTTCGCGTTGGGATGCGCGCCGAATTATTGTCCAGATTGATTGGCGATGCAATTTAACTCTATGCGGGCTACTGCCCCGACGCAGCAACCAACTCCCCCAGATAGGTCTCACGCGGCGGCGCTCGCTCATAGACACTTCTGATACGACAATGAGAATATGTGCCGCCTGAGTGGTTTACTCTAATTCATAAAATATAATTTGGGATCACAACGATGCGAGTTGGCGTACTGACAGGAGGCGGCGATGCGCCGGGTTTGAATCCGGCTATCAAAGGCCTGGTTTATCGAGGCTCGGAACTTGACCTGAAAGTTCTTGGCTTATTCGACGGATGGAGGAGCCTGATGAATCCTCTACCTGATGTTCTGCCCCTGGATCGCGCAATCGTGCGCCGGTGGGATCGCGATGGCGGAACGAATCTCGGTTCTTCGCGAACAAATCCATTCAGGCAAATAACCGAAGCTGGCGACTTTGAAGATCGTTCCCCGGAGGTGATCGAAAATATTGAGCGCCTCGGGCTTGATGCAGTTGTGACGTGTGGCGGAGAGGACACCCTGGGTGTGGCTGCGAAACTCACTCAATTGGGTGTCCCGGTGATCGGAATTCCGAAGACGATCGACAAGGACATTGCGGGCACGGACTATACTCTGGGGTTTGACACGGCGCTTCGAAACATCTCCGAGGTCATCGAACGATCGCGAACGCCGGCGGGCTCACATGGTTGGGTGCAAATTGTCGAAGTCATGGGGCGACACGCGGGACATCTCGCGTTGTGGTCCGGTGTTGCGGGTCAGGCACACATCATTCTCATACCGGAACACCCGTTTCGATACGAGCGCGTTTTTCAACTCTTGAAAGAACGATTAGGGAAGCCGGGGCTTAGCAGGGAGCCATCGCAACGCCCCCGTTATGCAGTGCTGGTCGTCGCCGAGGGCGCGCGTGCCGAGGACGGTGAGATGATTACCATCGATGACCGTCATGACAACTTCGGACATGTGCGTCTGGGAGGAATAGGAGATGTGCTCGCGAGCAGAATTGCCAGCGAGACCCCGTACGAATCGCGCGCGGTAATATTGGGCCACCCGCAGCGCGGTGGTCCACCCAGCGCAATTGATCGCATAATGGGTTTAATGTTTGGGGCCCGCGCCGCCGAAGCAGTGGCTGAGAATAACTTTGGAAAGATGGTTTCAGCCCGGGGAATTGCGCCGGCCTGTGAGCTCTCGCTCGTAGATATCTCGATCGCTCTCGGAGGGATTAGCCTGGTAGATGTCGATCGCGATTACGATACGAACCGCTACCATCTCAAGAATCTCGGTATGTAAGAGTCGTACGAGTTTCTAATCTTTCCGCCCCGGATTGCTGAGATGCTTTGTCGTTCCCTCTGTTACTCCAAATCGCGGTGTGATGAATTCGGTGGTGTCGGCAGAGCGGAGCATTGGCGTCTCTTCCTCAGTCTTCAATGCGTGATCTCGAGCGGTCGATGCGAGTCGCGCAATTTCGACCTGTCGCTTGCTTACGAATAAGCCGTTAATAATTAAAGCCAAACCCACGAAAAAGGGAATTATTCCAGCCAGCCAAATTCGGCTAAGAATCGCCGCATTTTCCGGCGGGTTGTGTCCGCTCGAAATGATTCCGAGCATCAGGGCGTGAAGGAAGATCATGACACCTATGCCGACGGAACTAGCGATGACCCCGGCCTTGATTTCAGTGTAGCGCTTCGTCTCGGGGCTGATGCCGCGCTCGATCTCTTCCTTGCGCCGTTTGCGCTCGCTGTGAGAGAGAATTTCAGTGACCCAGGTTCTGTTCCAATCGAAGTTCTCATTCGGGTCTCGTACGGCCGCCTGTCGCACCGCCTCCAGATTTACGCCGCATGATTTACAGAATCTCAGGGCGTCGTTTTGAGAGCCGCATTGGGGACAGAACATCTAGTCGCTCCTTTGAATCAGTCTTTTGCTGGTACGACGATCATCGCGTCTGGGTTCGATTGATCACAGCTGAAAACAAACATCCTGTCTCGATGCCAGGGGTTCGGAGATACATCTCGGAGTTGATCGAGGATTGAGAAGGCTCGAAGCCGGTTATGTGACAATGCGCATTGCTTCAACCGAAGGGCCGAAACACAGGCGGCATACTTCGTCTGATTAATGTATCTGTTTGTCTGCCCGTTTCTTGATAGCGTCGCTGAGTTCCACGATCCGCTGAAGATCCTTGCGAGCCTTCTCCAACGCTTGAGCATCGACGGTCCCGGGTTTTTCGATGATTGGGTTTTTCACAAAGCTCTCGATCTGTTTACACAGCAGGATCATCTCGTCTTTAGTTTCCATGCCGACGAGAGCCGAATCCGTCCTTTTATCCTCCGACGCAGGTTCGGGTTTCTCTAACTTCAAAGAAGATTGCAGTCGAGTCGAACGTTTCTTGATCTCACTCATTGCATCGGAAATGAACTGATAATTGAGAGCCTGATTCGCGGCGACGGCACGAACCAGCTCATTGTGGCGGGTTAGGATTCGCTGAAAGTCCTCGCTTACCTGGTCCATCAAAGCTTGCGCGCGTTTTGGATCGTTGGGCTGACCTTTCTCGCCGATGCCGTTATTCAGCTGCATCTCACGCCGGTTCATCTCTTGCATTTGGGCCTTCGCCGGGTCGCCTGCACTCTGAGCTGCGGTGGGCGCCGCAAAAGCGATCAAGCAGCCGATTGAGATCGTCAAGATGTTCCACGTCTGAAAAATATTTTTGATTTTTTCCGGTTCCATTCGCGCACTCCAAAAGACGCTGGCTCGATGGGCAGTAGTATAGGCTTCGGCCCTACGCCCACACAATTCTTTTAGGCGGAACTCAATAAAAGGTTGACTGAAGAAAATCGATATACTACTTTGTATGACTTGTGTACAAAAGGGGTTCATAGATATAAGTAGCATATACCCGACCATTCTCAGAGTTCGTAGATAGGAAGTCTCGTGCGACGAATAGATCTAAAGAAAGCCAATGCTGCCCGCTCAAACACCATACGGGACATAAACCGTCAGATCGTGTTGAATTATGTCCGCGAACTGGGACCGATCTCGCGGGCGGCCATTGCGCGCGAAACGGCATTGCAGCGCTCAACTATTTCGCTGATCGTTGACGAGCTTCGGGTAGTCGGCTTGATAGAGGAAGTGAGCGGCGAATCTACGGGCGGGCGTCCGCCCAGTCTGCTCTCGTTGCGTACTGTCGATGCGGTGGCGATCGGTGTGGATCTGGGAACAGTTAAGACCGTGATGGCCAGCAGCGATCTCGCCGGTAGAGTGCTGGAGCAGGAAGAGTTTCCTACAGACCCGGACGTTAAAAAAACCCTGGAGAAGATTGTTGATTGCTCGCAACGCCTGATAGGAAAAACCCGAGGTGCGATTGAGGGTATAGGCATCAGCGTGCCTGGAGTGGTTGATCCGGAAAGCGGCAATCTATACGTGCCGCATTTTAACTGGCGCAACGCACCGATAGCCGAAACCTTGACTCAGGCCACCTCGCTTCCCGTTAGCATGGACAACGATGCCAACGCGGCCGCGCTTGCGGAGTTGTGGTTTGGGCGCCCCGAAATCCGTGAGGTTCGCGATTTTATTCTGGTCCTGGTGGAACAAGGAGTTGGTACGGGTATCGTTTTCGACGGGCAGGTTTATCGAGGCGAAGGGGGAACGGCCGGAGAGTTTGGTCACATGACCATAGGAACGGGCGCACCAGTGGAATGCGCCGTAGGCAGTAGAGAATGTTGGGAAGCATTTGCCTCGGAGCGATCCGCGGTTGCGCGTTATCAAAAGCTGGCGCGTTCCAATGGTGACGATGTCAGTTTCTCGGCCGTGATGGATCTAGCGCTAAAGGGCGAACGGAATGCGAGAGCGGCCTTGAAAGAGACAGCTCGTTATCTGGGAATAGGCATTGCGAATCTCATCCAGGGCCTGGCACCCGAAGCGGTCATCGTTGGTGGTCCAATCGCTCGAGTGTGGCCGGTGATTGTCGAGGATCTCAAAGCGTCCGTCGACTCAAGCATCTGTCGCGGATTTCCCTCAACGCCAATTTTGGATTCAACGTTGGGATCTGAACCGACATTGATGGGCGCGCTAAGTCTTGTGCTGGCAAGTAAGTTTGCCTCGGCTCCGGTTGCTTAGCCGAAAAGTTTGTCGAATCCGAGATAGGTGAGCGGGTCCTTTCAGGAGACCGCCACCCGAATATTTCTTTCAGTCCGGTCAAAAAATCCTTGACAACTTTTACCTTTAAGAGTAAATCTTTTGCGCGGTAGTGCAACAAAGTCCTGTACGAGTCAATTTGGCAACTCTAAAAATAGGTGGACAGCTGCGCGTAACATAGGAGCGGGCGTCGCCTTAAGAAGCTTAATCCATAAAGCTTTGATTTCGCATAAAGCAGTGATCAAGGGGTAGTAGTTTGAGGTGAGTGGGTAACCCAGAATCGTCTGTGGTTATGTAGTTACATTCAAGCTTTGACTTTCCG
The DNA here is from genome assembly GCA_003487805.1 of Blastocatellia bacterium. Taxonomy (GTDB): domain Bacteria; phylum Acidobacteriota; class Blastocatellia; order Pyrinomonadales; family Pyrinomonadaceae; genus UBA11740. The sequence continues at coordinate 45,273 of DNNE01000166.1, forward strand.
ATAGGTCGCTCGCACCGATCGTTCAGACCGGAGTCGTGCGAGTGCTAATGTTCAGGAGGCTGGTATGGTGAAGAAACTTGGCGTGCAAATCGTCCTGGTCCTGGTGGGTGCTCTATTTTTTGCTGCCTACGCTCAGACGACTACGGTGGGAACCATCAGCGGCACCGTTCGTGATGAAAAGGGTGCTGTTGTGCCACGGGCTGAAGTTTCTATTCAGAGTCAGGCCACTGGAACATCACGTACGGTCAGTTCCGACGATAATGGATTCTATCTGGCGTCCAGTTTGCCGGCGGGCGTCTACACCGTTAGCACTTCACCCAACGGTTTCAAGAAGACGGTAGCGTCGGCAGTCGATCTGCACGTATCGGAGAACAAAGTCGTCAACCTTGATTTGCAAGTAGGGCAGGTGAGCGAAACGGTCACCGTCTCATCAGATGCTTCACCAGTCGAAACCAGAAGCGGAGAGATAAGCAGTCTCATCACGGAGAAACAGGTAACCGAGTTGCCATTGAACGGGCGCAACTACGCGCAGCTCGCGCTGATGGTGCCTGGCGTTTCACCGGTTACCCAAGCGGGTGCCGGAGGTGCTTTTGGTACTGCCGGTACGGGGCTTGATTCTCACGTCGATATGTCTGTCAACGGCAACCAGTCAAATGCCAACATGTGGACCGTTGATGGCGTCAACAATATGGACGTCGGATCGAATGCCACCCTGCTCGTCTTTCCGTCTATCGATTCGATTCAGGAGTTCCGTGTAGAACGTAACAGCTTCAGCGCGGAGTACGGTCAGGCACAAGGCGCCGTGATCAATTTGATTACCAAAGGCGGCAGCAATCAGTTTCACGGAGCCGGCTTTGAGTTTCTGCGCAGTGATAAATTGAATGCTACTGATTTCTTTCTTAACAGGTCCGGTCAGCCGAAGGCTCAGTTGAAGTACAATAACTATGGCTTCAACTTCAGCGGCCCAATTAAGAAAAATAAGATCTTCTTTTTCTGGAATGAAGAGTGGCGTCGCGAGGACCGGGGCGTTGTGCTTTCGGCGAAGGTCCCGACCGCCGCCGAGAGGGTGGGAGATTTCAGCGGAGCGCTGACCGATCCGCTCCCACACGATCCCATTACCGGGCTGCCTTTCCCTGGTAACAAGATTCCGGCGGCCAAACTGAGTCCGGCCGGTTTGGCAATATTACAGTTTTTTCCCCTTCCCAATACGACTGGCGCAACCAACTGGGTCACGTCGTTGCTGGAGCCGATCAGAACCCGTCAGGACAGTGTACGGGGTGACATCAACATCAGCAAGAAGATGAATTTGCTGGTCAAGTATACAAACGAGACATGGACGCACGGGAATGCGGCAGGGAACTTCTGGGGAGATACTGGCTTTCCTACGATCAGCTCGGATTGGGATCAGCCCAGCCATAGTTTCGCCGTCAAGCTGGCGACGACACTAAGTTCGACTGCGGTTAACGAGTTCCAGTTCTCGCGGGCCGGAAACAACATTAAGATTTCGACGAATAAAGCCGGCGAGGCTCTCAACAGCGACATCGCTTCGAAGTTTCCCACTGTGTTTCCCAAAGCGGCGGGCGTAGGCCTGCCCACGAACTGGGGTGCGGATGGGTATCCTGCACTTTGGCACCAGGCACCGTGGCAAAATCACGAAGACCTGTTCATTTGGAAAGACGATTTTTCGAAAGTCTCTGGAAAGAGTGATCTGAAATTCGGAGCGTTGGTTAGCCACAACATTAAGAATGAACTGGCCCAGGGCGCCAACGGCATCGCGCAGTATTGTGGCACGGCTACGCACACGGGTAATTTCATTGCGGAAATTCTGTACAAAGACATACCGCTCGGATGCTATACCGAGATCGACCATGACGAAGCATCGCTGGGCCGCTGGCATGACTTTGAGCTCTACGGGAACGATACTTACAAAGTGCGTCCGCGAGTTACGCTCACTTTAGGCATGCGCTGGTCCCGATACTCACCTGCTTACTCAAACAACGATCGCATCAGCAATTACATCCCTCGATTGTACGACGGGAAGAATCCTCTGAGCGGCTTAGTAAAACCTGGTGAGGCTGGATTCGGCCGCTCACTGTGGCATCCATATAACAAAGGGTTCCAACCACGAGTAGGTGTGGCCTGGGACGTCAAAGGTGATGGCAAAACTGCGGTGCGTGCGGGGTTCGGTCGCTTCATGAGCCGCTCGAACGTGATAGAAGATGTGCTGCGGTTGTCGGGTAACCCTCCGTGGACCACGGTCGTAAACTCTAACTGGGGAGGCGACGGAGCCTCGAAGCTGAGCGACGATCCTACATTCCGTAGTCTTGATACGATTGGTCCGGGGCTGAAAAATGCGGTCGCTGGAGTAAGTAATACCACCGGCTTTAACGCTGTAGATGAGAACTTCAGGCCACCCGAGAGCTGGCAGTGGAACTTAACGGTCTCACGTGAAATTATTAAAAATACGGTAGCCGAAGTTTCCTATATCGGAAACCATGGTTCGCACATCTGGCGTCGCGGTGTGAACGTCAACGAGGTTCCCCTGGCAAAGAGGGCGGTAGTGGTCCAGGCATTCCTCAACGATAATGCGAATGCCCAAGCCGTCGCGAATGCTAATCGGGTCTTCCCAAATCTTGGGGGCATTACGATGAGCCAGTCGAACGGCATATCGGACTACAAGGCGCTACAGGTTTGGGTCAACCGGCGTTTCACAAAGGGACTGTCCTGGCAGGTTGCGTATACCTTGTCGCATGCGACCTCAAACGTTCCTTTAACATCGTTCACTAGCGGTAATACCGATCCCTTCAACTTTGATCTCGATAAGGGCGATTCCGATCTCGACCGCAGACATATGTTTGTTTCCAACGCGGTCTATGTTTTGCCAACTCTCAAGAGTCGCGGCTCGTTGATCAGTCACGTCTTCGGAGATTGGCAGCTCAATGGGATTGTTACCGTCTTGAGTGGGATACCTCTCGACATTAACTCAAACGTCAGTGGACTTTATTTTGGTCTCGCGGCCACTCCCCTTGCGGGCTTCCGTCCTGATCTGGTTCCGGGCGTACCGATCTATCTACATGGCGCCGACAAGACGAAATATCTGAATCCAGCCGCGTTCAGGTTACCGGCTCCTGGGAAGTTCGGCAATCTTCGGCGTGGGACTGTGCGGCAGCCCGGGCTTACCAACGTTGATTTTTCCCTGGCCAAGAACTGGAAGATTAAAGAAAAATACGGCATTCAGTTCCGCGCGGAAATGTTTAATCTTTTCAACCACACGGAATTCAACGGATTCAATAATGGCCTGGGCGCCAACTTCGATGGGGCAAACTTTACGGCATTTAATAACACACTCGGCACCGGAACTTTTGGCCAGCTGAGTAGTGATCGCGGACCACGCAATATCCAGTTCGGCATTAAGTTCAACTTCTGATATAGTGCCGCACGGCTGAAACTAAGACGGAGGGCTAATTGATCTATCAGCCCTCCGTTAACTTTTTTGTAGGTCATAGAATTTTCAAGTGGGGCACTTACCTTCGAGCCTGGTTCCTCTGTTTCTGCTGTTCCTCATTTTTCAATCGCCTCAGGATCCTGTTCAAAAACACTTCGAAGCCGCGGAAGCGCAAAGGCGTGCCGGAAATCCCGTCGCAGCTGAAAAAGAATACAAGGTCGCTCTGGCCGCAAGCTACGCCAAGCTGGGAAAGGTTTATGCGGCCGAGAAAAAGTATCAGCAGGCGATTAGCGCGCTTGATTCCGCGAGGCTTTACGGTCCCGATTCGGAAGAAGTGCTGATAGCCCTGGCAATCGCTTACTTTGACGCCGAGCAGTATGAAAAGGCGCTTGAGCCTTTGGGCAAAGCGTTAAGCGCGAACCCCCCAGGCGGCAGCGCGCATCACATGCTCGGCAAAAGTTATTTCATGCTTGGGGATTTTGATAAGGCTGCGGCTGAACTACAAACAGCACTGAGAATAACCCCGAATGATAACGACATCGCTTACACCTTAGGACTTGCCTATCTCAAGCAGCATCAACTCGCACCGGCGCAGCAGATCTACGAACGTATGCGCGCACAGCTTGGCGACCGTCCACAACTGCATATCGTCTTTGGCCGCGCTTATCGTGAAACTGGATTTTTGGGTGAAGCGATAGATGAGTTTAAGAAAGCCGTTGCCCTGGACGGTCATTTTCCTCGAGCTCATTACTATCTGGGTCTTACCTATCTGTTAAAGGACGGCGCGGTCAGGCTGCCTGACGCCGAACAGGAATTCAAAATTGAGTTGGCTTCAAATCCGAATGAATTCTTCGCCAACTATTACCTCGGTATTGTTTATTTGATGAATCGAAAATGGGACCAGGCTATCAGCTTGTTACAACGGGCCACACAGATCCAACCTGATAACTCCGATCCCTATTTTCATTTGGGTCAGGCGTATCAGGCTACCGAGCGATACGCGGAAGCAATTGAGGTGTTGAGAAAATCAATCGCTCTTAATCCGTCGCTGAGTCACAACGATTACCAAGTGGCCACGGCGCATTACCGTCTGGGACAATCTCTGTTAAAAGCCGGCCAGAAGGAAGCTGCTCAAAAAGAGTTACAACTTTCGGCCGAACTCAAATCAAAATCGCTCCAGCGCGATAAAGAGCAGAACGAGCTTTTTGTCAATACCGCGAACCTTCACGATCAGGACGGCAAATTCCCCGAAATGGCGCAAGGGGTGATTGCGGAATCGAAGTCATCTGATGCCCGCACGGCCCAGGAGTTAAAGGACGGCGAGGCTTACTATTCAAAGATTATCGCCACGGCCCATAACGAGATCGGCCTGCTGCGAGCCGATCGCGCGGACTTCAAGGCAGCGACGGAGCAGTTCGTGCTCGCTGGTAAGTCGAATTCCCAACTTGAAGGTCTCAATTTCAACTGGGGGCTGGCTGCTTTTAAGGCCGAGCTTTATAAAGAGGCGACGAACCCGCTTGAAAAAGAATTGAGCGCTCATCCCGACAACGTGCAGGCCAAACAGTTATTGGGGCTGAGCTATTTCATGTTGGAGAACTACCCGAGGACTTCGCAATTGCTTTCAGATGTAATTGTCGCCAGGCCCTCTAATGTCGGTGTCTACTACACACTGGCACTCTCTCTTATCAAAGAGGGGAAAAAAGACGAAGCCGATCAAGTCATCAAACAGATGGTTGTCGTTGGTGGTGATAGCCCCCAACTTCACATCGTTTTGGGCCAGGCTTATAGCGAACAGGGAGAGACTGCGAAAGCCCTGGAAGAATTGCAGGCTGCCGTCTCGCTCGATAGCAAGCTTCCGATGGTCCGTTACTACCTGGGGTTGGTTTATCTGAAGGCCGGAAAGTTCGATGAGGCGGCGAAGGAATTTGAAAGTGAGCTCGCCTTGAATCCGGGCAACGTGCAGGCCAGGTACCATCTGGGTTTCGTTCTGCTCTCTCAGCAAAAAACCGCCGCCGGCGCCAAAATAATGCGTGACGTGATCCAGATCAAACCGGACTTCGCAGATGCGTATTACGAACTTGGCAAAGCACTGGTGCAGCAAGGCGAGATCAAAGATGGCGTTGTCAATCTGGAGATGGCGGCGAAGCTGACGCCTGAGAAATCCTATGTTCAATATCAGCTGGGCAGAGCTTACCTCGCCGCCGGTAGAAAAACGGAAGGCGAGAATCATCTGGAAATCTCACGCCAACTGAAAGAGAAAGAGCGCCAACAAACGAAACCATAATCTCCGCGAGAGGTTGTTAATCTTTGTCTTCAAAAATCGCTCGGGCTCTCATCGCACTATTCGTAATCCTTCTTTTATCAACGCCGACGTGGATGATGAGCGCTCCGGCCATCGACGTGCATTTCGTCGATATCACAGATCAGGCGGGCATCAAGTTCAAGCACGTGTCATCCCCGGAGAAAAAGTACATCGTCGAGTCAATGAGCGGAGGCGTCGCGCTGTTTGATTACGACAATGATGGGTACCTGGACATCTACCTGGTTAACTCGCTGACCGTGGACATGGTGAAATCAAAGCAGAAAACCCGCAGCACTCTTTATCACAATAACGGCGACGGAACATTCACGGATATCACGGACAAGGCAGGTGTAGGCGACATCGGATGGGGCATGGGGGTGGCGATTGGCGATTACAACAACGATGGCTGGGACGATATCTACGTCACTTGCCTGGGGCCGAATCATCTGCTGCGAAACAATGGCAACGGCACTTTCACCGACGTCACACAGAAGGCCGGCGTCGGCGATCCGCGTTGGTCAACCGGCGCCGCCTTTGTTGATTATGATAACGACGGCAAGCTGGATCTCTTCGTCTCCAACTATGTCGACTTTGACGTGAATAATCTGCCGGAGTTCGGCAAAGGACGTACCTGCCAGTTCAAAGGAGTACCAGTGCAGTGCGGACCCCGCGGACTGAAAGGCGCAGGCGACAGTCTTTATCATAATAATGGGGATGGGACGTTCACCGACGTTTCGAAGAAGGCCGGGGTCGCTGACTCGGACGGCTACTACGGACTAGGCGTGATTGCGAGCGACTTTGACGACGATGGTTTGGTGGATATCTTTGTAGCCAATGACTCGACTCCGAACTTTCTCTATCACAACAACGGAGACGGGACCTTCAAAGATATTGGATTCTCCTCAGGCACGGCGGTCAACGAAAATGGAAGTGAGCAGGGAAGCATGGGGGTGACGCTCGGCGATTACGATCACGACGGCAAACTCGACTTGTTCATTACAAATTTCGACGATGACTACAACACTCTGTATCACAACGATGGCAAGGGTTCTTTCACGGATGTTTCCTATGCGGCTAAAGTGGCGGCGGTAAGTCTGCCTTACGTTGGCTGGGGCACCTGGTTCTTCGATTATGACAACGACGGTTGGCCCGATCTGCTGGTCGTCAACGGGCACGTTTACCCGCAGTTGCCCACCTACCGGCAGCGCAATTTTGTCCATCACAACAATCGTGACGGAACATTCGCCGAAGTCGGAGAGCAATTGGGTGCGCCGTTTGCGGAGAAGCGCACGGGCCGCGGCGCCGCCTTTGGCGACATCGATAACGACGGTGATGTCGATGTGGTGATAAATAATCTGGACGGCCCTCCGCAGGTGCTGAGAAACGATGGCGGCAATGCAAACAATTCCGTCTTGATTAAGACGATTGGCGTAAAGAGCAATCGCGACGGCATTGGCGCGCGAGTCAAAATCATTTCCGGCGATCTAACGCAGATCGGCGAAGTCTATAGCGGCGGCAGTTACCTTTCGCAGAGCGATCTGCGGTTGCGTTTCGGACTCGAGAAGCGAACGAAGATAGATCTAATCGAGGTCCACTGGCCCGGCGGCGCCGTCGAGAAGGTTACGAATGGCAGTGCGAACAAGATCCTTACAATCAAAGAAGGCCAGGGAATTGTTGAGCAAAAGGATTTCAAGAAATAGAGACTCGACCATTGCGGAACTGAGAGTGCTGGCCACTTGATCTCAGCAGCTGGTCGTACCAAGCTTTGTCAAGATTCAGAGCTGTGATGATCGAGCGGCCTCAATTAGACTTGCCTAAGCTCCGTAGGAGCATAATGTTTATAGGTACACCGATTCCAAATCAGTCCCAGCTCCGTAGGAGCGGAATAAGGGCCCTATACAAATTGCGCTCCTACGGAGCTATTAAACTTGAACAGCGAGGTATCTATAAACATTTCATCCCTACGGGATTAATGTTGCTGCTTGTCTTGCTGACCCCATCCTTTGCTCCAGCTCAGACCAATAATCTTCAGGCGCGGCTTGAAAATGCGGCAACGCTGATTCGTGATCATCGAATTGCAGAAGCGGAGCAGCAACTTAACAGCATTTTGAGAACGGCGCCGAACGAAGCCGCGGCCCTCAATCTACTGGGGACCATTCGCGCTCAACAGGGAAGACTGAACGAAGCAGAAACGCTCTTGACGCGGGCGTCGAAAATTGACCCCTCGTTTGTGCCCGTGCACATGAATCTTGCTTTCCTTTATGTGCTCAAGAATGTTCCCGAGAAAACGATTTCGGAATTGAAAGAAGTCGTTAAGCTCGAGCCAGACAACATTGAGGCGAACTACAGGCTTGCGCGCTTGCTACTCTCGCGCGGTCAGACAGACGAATCAATCGCCGTTATCGAAAAAGTGAAATCATCAACGCAGTCCGTAGTTTTTCTAACTTTGCTTGGCGACGCATATTTCAAAAAGGGCGACCCCGGCAAAGCTGAAGAAAAATATCTGCTCGCGCGCGCTGCCCAGAAGAACAATGCAGACGCCATTCTGGGCCTGGCAAAGGTTTCACAAGCTCGCGGCGAGACACAAAACGCCCTCACCTATCTTTCTCAAGCGCGGGAAGCTGCCGGCGACTCTCCCGACCTTCTCTACAAAGTAGGAGTGGCTGCTCTGGCTATCGGAATCTTTGACGAAGCCATGTCGGATTTGGAGCAGGCCGTGAAACTGAAGCCCGACGAACCCGCTTACTTGATTGCGCTTGGCGCCGCGTGGTTGAAAAAGCCTGATCTCTTTGCGGGTGAACAAGCCTTTCGACGAGTTCTGGAACTTCAGCCGGACAATGCCCAGGCGCAAATGTATCTCGGCTACGTCTTATACAAACAAAAAAAATTCAGCGACGCTAAACCTTATCTTGAAAAGACCATCAAAGCCGATCCGAATATACCCGAACCCTTCTATTACCTGGGTTTGATCGTTCAGGAAGAGAATGAGGATGAGCAAGCGGTCGCGCTGTTGGGAAAAGCGATTCTAGTGTCGCCATCTTTTGCGAACGCGCATGTCGCTCTGGGCGCGAGTTATTTAAAGCTGAAAGATTATCCGCGCGCGCAAAAAGAGCTCGAACTCGGAGCAAAGCTGAATCCGGATGATTCGAAGGCGCACTATCAGTTGGCTGTTTTGTATGCCCGCCTTAAGGATCCGCAAAGGGCCCGGGCAGAGATGGAAATTGTTGAGAAACTAAAGGCGCTCGACCAGTCACAAAAAAAAGAAGGCGACACGTTTGTGATTGCGCCTTCCACACCCAATCCGCGATAACGGAATGCCTACATACTATCGTCATCTCGTGCTTGTCCTGTTGCTGGTCCTGAAACTGTGCTTCATCACTTCAGCACAGACATCAAAACCGAACGTCACTTTCGAAGAGGTTCCTGCAAGTAAAAGCGGCATCACCTGGACTCATAACAACGCTCATTCAGCCGATCGATATTTGCCTGAGACGGTAGGAGCGGGCTGTGCTTTCCTTGATTACGACAATGATGGTTGGCTGGATATCTATCTGGTTAATAGCGGCCCGTCAGATTTTTTTACTCCTAAAGCTCCGCTCCGGAATGCCCTTTACCATAACAATCACGATGGCACGTTCACGAACGTGACCGACAAAGCCGGAGTGGGCGGCGGCACGTTCGGCATGGGCGTCGCCGCCGGCGACTACGATGGCGACGGTTGGGCTGATCTTTATGTCACAAGTTATGGGCGCAACATTCTTTATCACAATAACGGCAATGGAACGTTTTCTGATGTGACTGATAAAGCCGGAGTCGCGGCGCCCGGCTGGTCCACCTGTGCCGTCTGGTTTGATTATGACAACGACGGCAAGCTCGATCTGTTCGTTTCCAGCTTTGTAGTTTATGAGAAAGCCCTGAATATTCTTTGCACCGATGAGGGAATGAGCCGCCGTTACTATTGCGTCCCTCGTCTTTTCAAACCCCGGCCCAGCCATCTTTTTCACAACGACGGCAACGGCAAATTCACCGATGTCAGCAAAGAATCGGGTATTGCTGATTCGCCGGGCAAATCGTTTGGCGCAGTTGCCACCGATGTTAACAACGATGGCTTGATGGATCTGTTCGTGGCCAACGACACCATGCCGAACTTTCTCTTCATCAATAAGGGCGGCGGAAAATTTGAAGAAGTCGGACTGGCGGCGGGAGTGGCGTACAGCGATGCAGGCAAACCGCGCTCGGGGATGGGAGTGGACGCGGCGGACTATGATGGCGATGGTTGGCAGGATCTTTTCGTGGCCAACATCGATCGAGAATTCTTCAGTCTCTATCACAACCAGAAAGATTTAATTTTCACGGACGAGCCCGGAGAGATCGGTACGGCAACCCAGATGTTGAGCGGCTGGGGGCTGAGGTTCTTTGATTACGACAACGATGGCGATCCGGATCTGTTTCTTGTAAACGGACATCCCGACGACTTCATCGAGATGCGCACCACGCGTGTGAAATACAAAGAGCCCTTGTTGATGTTTGAGAACACCGGCCGTGCTTTCAAGAATGTCAGCGCGCAATCAGGCGCCGTCTTCAATCAGGAGTTTTCCGGACGCGGCATGTCCACGGGTGATTTTGATAACGACGGTGATCTCGATGTGCTGATCTCAAACAACGGCGAGGCTCCGCTGCTGCTGCGTAACGAAGGCGGCAATAAGAACAACTGGCTTGGTCTGCAATTGATCGCGACCAGGAGTAATCCGGCGGCTGTTGGAGCGGTCATCACGTGGCAGGTTGGAGGCTTGAAACGAAGCCGACTGAAAACTGCAGGCGGCAGTTATCTTTCTTCGCATGATCCGCGCGAAGTGTTGGGCCTGGGCAGCGCTAAGAAGATTGACTACGTCGAGGTTCGTTGGCCCAGCGGCAAAGTGGACAAGCTAACGAATCTGCCGATTAACACTTATCTGAAAGTGATTGAAGGCGAAGGTGTCGCCAAGAGTAGCGTCATGACGCCGAAGTAACATGTCGACCCGACTCAAAACTTTGCTGTTGGGCTTTGTCGCCTTGGCCTTCGGTTTTTGGTCACTACCCTCCGATCGCGCTCAAGCCCAGCGTGATGCGTTCTCAAAATGGCGGCCGACTCACGAGCTTGCAGACGTTAACTATGTTGGAAGTGCTGCATGTGCTCAATGCCATGCTCCGTTGACGGCAAAGCGTCTGGCAAATCCGATGAGTCGCGCTCTAGCGCCGGTCGATAGTTGTGAGATTCTAAAAACCCATCCCAAATTGAACTTTCGCAACGGTCCCTATAACTACCAAATCAGTCGCGAAGGCAACCGCAGCATCTATACGACCAGTAATGGTCAAAGCTCGATCTCCGAACCGATCCTCTACTGCTTTGGGCAGGGGAAGGCGGGTCAGACTTATGTGTTTCAGCATCGGGGCGTCTTCTATGAAAGCCGCGTCAGTTACTACCAGGAGACCGAGGCTCTCGATTTCACTATCCTTCATTCACACTCAGTGCCTGAGTCGCTGGAAGAAGGTCTGGGCCGTCCGATGACGATGGAAGGGGCGCAGGGTTGCTTCGCCTGCCACTCGACCGCGGCAGTCAAAGCTGGGCAACTACAAGTCGATCACCTGATGCCTGGAGTTGCTTGCGAAGGTTGTCATGGTCCCGGCGAGAAACATGTCGCGGCCATTAAGGCGGGAAACAAAAATCTTCAGATATTTAATCCGGCGAAGCTGGACGCAGACGAACTGTCTCAGGAATTTTGCGGCGCCTGTCATGTCGGTTTTGAAAAAGCATTGCTCATGCCAAAGCAGGGCGGAATGAATAACCTGCGTTATCAACCTTATCGAATTTTCAACAGCCGCGGGCACAGCGGTGATGCGAGAATAAGTTGCGTTGCTTGTCATGATCCGCATGACAAGCTGGCCGAGGGCGCCGCCTTCTATGATTCAAAATGTTTGGCTTGTCACCTCGCGACTCGTAATGAGGTGAAGACTGAGCTGCGCTCGGCTCCTGCTTGCCCGGTAAGCAAGCAACAGTGCACCACGTGTCACATGCCAAAGATCGAACTGCCCGGCGGTCACGCCAAATTCACCGACCACTGGATCCGGATCGTTAAGCCCGGCGAACCTATACCTAACTAAGGCTTAGCCGGCGCTGGTGGACTGGCCATTGTCGTTACTCGCTTGTTCCATTCCGCCGGTGTCATCGATCGAAGCTGGGGTAACTCACTGGCCGCGATCACAAGTCTGCGCACACTGGTAATAACGACAAACTCGAGCGCTGCTTTTGGTTTGGCTGCTTCATCGAGCCTGGCCAGCTGTTTCTGACTCCACTCCGCCGCCGGCGCGCTGCCTGAAGATAAGTACGACAGCGCTTCCAATCCGGCCTCCGCAATCGCTGATAGATTATTTGCCAGCGGCCGGGCCTCTTGCAGGGCAGGTGATTGATCGATCATTGGTCCGAGTCGACGACTCGCCGCTTGCCACTCATCCAGAGTGTGTTCGAGGTCTGAGCGAAAGAGCGTAAAGCGCGGCGCGTCAGCCAGGAAAGCGTCAACATTCGAGTTAAACTGGCGAGCTGTTTCACTGTCGGGCCGCGCCGCGTCGACCAGGCCGGTGAGCGGACTGAGCATCGTCTGCGGCCGCATTTGATAGCGACGATATTGCTTTACGGGTTCGACTATAGATGCCAGCGTGCGCAATGGTCCGGTGTTCTCGCTCGCCGTTAGACGGCGCAGCAACATTCCGTAATTTTTTTCGTGGGTCAGTCCCAACTCTTCCAGTTGTCGACTAATCACCGACAGGCGGCGGTACATGTCCTCAATGTCGGTGACATTGCGCGGCGACCAAAGCCTCTCGGCGATGGCCGCCGTACGCGGCCAGATGCGCGAATCGATAGTCTCCGGGCTCACCCATTCGCCCCACATAGTAGCTTCGCCGCCAAGAATGCGTTTCGCTTCTTCCGGTGTAAGCGACGCATCCGCGGGAATTGGATCGGCCACATAATGTTGCGAGGCGGGCAGAACCAGATCGATGTAATAACCCGCCGAAAGGATTCCGTTGTAGCCTTTCTTTGCTGCTTCTGCCAGAGATGCAGGTCCACGCCAGGACTGAATGACTGCGTCTTGCGGAAGATCAGGGTGAAGTATTTCGTCCCACCCGATCATCTTCTTATGGTGCTTTTGTAAGATTTTTAAGATGCGTTGATTGAAATAAGCCTGCAAGGCGTGATTGTCTTTGATACCTTTCTCTTTCATGAAGGCCTGGATTTGCGGATTGCGATCCCATTGCTTACCTTCGTTTTCATCGCCGCCGATGTGCATGTATGCGTCTGGAAACAGCCCGGCCATTTCGCCCAGGAACGTGTCCAGAAACTTGTATGTCTGTTCGCGCGTGGGGTCGAGCGCGGGCTCAAAGATTCCTGCGCCTCGCTCAATTTTGTAAGGGCCGGGCGCGCTGCCGAACTCCGGATAAGCGACCAACCAGCTCGTGCTGTGGCCGGGAATATCAAACTCGGGCATCACTCGAATGCCCCGGTCGCGAGCATACGCAATGATCTCGCGCACCTGGTCCTGTGTGTAAAAGAGACCATCTGAGCCAAGCGTGTGGAGCCTGGGAAACTTTTTACTCTCGACGCGAAAACCCTGGTCTTCGGTCAGGTGCCAATGAAAGACGTTAAGCTTCACCGCGGCCATCGCATCCAGATTTCGTTTGAGAACTTCTATCGGCTCGTAGTGACGGGCGACGTCGATTAATAAACCGCGCCAGGGAAAGCGCGGTTGGTCCTGAATCTTGATAGCCGGCAGATAGTACCCGTCGCGGTCGCCCTGAAGCAGTTGCAAAAAAGTCTCGAGGCCGCGTAGCGCGCCCACGACTGTCGGCGCGACGAGCCGTGCCTGCTTGTCATTGATCTCCAGGCTGTAACTTTCGTTTTCGCCGAGAGAAGGAATGATCTCTCCGGCCCGTTCGCATTGGACCACTAGTATGGCGGCGCTTTCATCGGTCGCAAGTTCAGGCGATAAAGTTAAGACTGTACGTCCCGCGATCCGCGTGAGCATGCGAGCAATGCCGGCGCGCAAACGATCGTCCGTGTAATTCTTAATTGCGACATTAAAACTGCGGGTGAATGGTAAGCGCCCTGTCTGAATTTGCAACGAGGCGGGCACAGGCATGAGGTCCAGGTGATCCGATGTCATCGCTTGCTGCGCCATCACCCGGTTTTGTGTTGGCAGGGGAAGGCTCAGGAAAGAGGTTGCGATCAGCAACGAATATAAGTAGTTGGCTCTCTTCATTACGCGCAAGTGTTTCACCTTCATCTCCCCGGACATTGAGTCTCTTCGCTGATCCCTAACGGCTTTGCCGTTTCGACAACATAAGCAGCCGCAGAGCCCAAAGACCTAAACCTCCTGCGGCGACAGTGATGAGAAGGAAAAATGGATCCCTGGCGAGATGCGGCCATTCCATGATTATCCTCAAGACATGCGCCAGGGTCAGCAGGGCAAAGACAGCGCCAGTAGTTATGACATATGCTTTCATAAGATCACCTGCGTTTAGACTGTGGATCAAGACTCCTAAGACTCATCCCAGTGCCGGAACTTTGGGGCGCTATCCTCTTGGAATCGTGACATAATCACCGCACACTTATCGAGGCGCATTGTAGCTGATTCAGCGTGGATATAGGTTATCGAAAGTGGCGGCTAATAACATTCCTTACCTGAAGTTAAAAAGCATCAGCAGCTTTCTCCTGGCGAGAAAACTGTTTGCTGCATGGAAGAGCATCGGCACGCTGACGGTCCTTCTGTTTACGATCGTTTGCGGCTCGGCCCCGATCACGTCTTTGATTGTTTCGGCCGGTACTCCGGCAGGGTGGAAGCTGGTGTGGAGCGATGAGTTCAATGGTCCCAGCGGTTCAGCGGTTGATGCAGCAAAGTGGTCATTTGATATTGGCGGCAAGGGTTGGGGTAACAACGAACTCGAAACCTATACGAAGCGGACTGCAAACGCGCATCTTGAGGACGGCTCCCTGGTAATCAAAGCGATCAAGGAAACCCTTACCGGTCCTGATAACATAACTCGCAACTACACATCGGCCAGACTGCTAACTAAGAACAAGTTCAGCCAGGCCTATGGACGGTTTGAGGCGCGAATTAAGATTCCTTACGGCCAGGGCATCTGGCCCGCATTTTGGTTGTTGGGTGACAACATTGATACTGCGCACTGGCCCAACTGCGGCGAGATCGACATCATGGAAAATATCGGCCGGGAGCCGTCGATAGTTCATGGCACTTTTCATGGACCAGGCTACTCGGGTGGGAGCGGCGTGAGCGCGGCTTACACATTACCCAACAGTCAGAAGTTCTCTGATGATTTCCACACGTTCGCTGTCGAGTGGGAACCGAACGTCATTCGTTTTTATGTTGATGGATCGCTGTACAAGACGCGCACTCCTGCAGATTTGCCCGCCGGCACCTCATGGGTTTTCGATCATCCCTTCTTTATTATTCTTAATGTGGCGGTCGGCGGTGGCTGGCCAGGAAACCCCGATGCGACCACAGTTTTTCCGCAACAGATGCAGGTCGATTATATCCGTGTCTATAAGCGGCTAGTGTGATTCTCACTTAGGAGTAGGAGGAAATTATGAGTTTCAAAAGCCCCGCGTGGCTCTTGGGAGCCGCAATCGTCTCGCTCTGTCTGGCCGGCACAACCATGGCCCAGAAACCTGCCGGAGCCGGGCCGCCGCCGAACAACAATCCAAACCTTGACGATCGTATTCGGCAGCTCGACGAAGGCAGACTACGCGGCGCGGAAACGAATGTGAGCGTAGAGGAGCAGAATCAAAAGCGTCTGCAGGCTGCGATCGTAAACATGAGAGACGATTACAAGCGCATTCAGATCCTGCGCAACGACATCGCGCGAAATCTGGTGGCGCGCAAACCGCTCGACTACAAACTGGTCGCAGAGCAGACGGCTGAAATAAACAAGCGCTCAACCCGGCTGAATATTTATATGCAGGCCCGCGTTCCGGATGAAGAGAAGCCCACCTCGGCTGAACTCAAGAATGAAGAAATGGTGGGCGCCCTTGTGAAGCTGTGCAAGTTGATTGATAGCTTCACCGAAAATCCTGCATTGAAGAACGCGGCCACCGTGGACTCGAAGGATATTGCCAAGTCGAAGGAAGACAAAGCCAGCGCCGACCGCGACCTGGTGGCGATCATTAAGCTAAGCGCCGGTATCCAGAAGAAGTCAGGAAGCCTCATCGTGTCGCAATAGAATCGTGCCGGCTCAAGGTAGGATCACGAACCACGCCTCCTGCCTCAATACCCGCTGTCGTGCCATATCCCGGCTTTCAATTACGGCTGAGTACCTGCCAGGCGCCAAGCCCGTGAGCTTTATGAATTTGGCAAAGGTCAAAGCAGGCACCGCGCCGGTGGCGGCATCGGTGAGTTGATAATCTATCGGTCGGCTTGCCCTCAAGCCGGCTTTCATTAAGGTAACGGTCACTCTCACCAGGGGCGTTCCCGCTTCGCCAGCAACGGCGGCGTTGTACAGCTTGAAGAAAATGATCAAGTCATCCGTAGTATGAAATTCGCGACTTGGCGAAGGGCGAATCTGCACGTTACCTTCACTGAGCACGTCAATACCGGTGGACTTCTGCTTGAGGGGCTCTGCGTGGCGACTCAATACTACGTCAGTGGCATAGAAGTCCGCGCCGGCAACGGGCAATGAAAGTTGTTGTCGTTTGGCGACACTCTTACCTGAAACCCGATCCCTTACGATCAAATCAACCGTATAGTTGCCGGCTCCCAACTCCACATCCTGACGGTAAAAGATCTTGTCACTCACAACTGCGTCATATTGCTCTTTGGTGAGGGAGACATCGAAGTTTCCTCCCAGGCGAGACAGTATCTTGTCTTCGCCTTCAGCTCTGACCACGCCCAGAACTTCCAGGTGCAAACGCTGCGTCTCGCCCTTACGCTCGAACTGCACCGCGGCCGGAGGTATCTCGAACGAGAGCGGCACGATGTAATAGCCGCCTCGAACTCGGAAAGAGTTCATCTGCACCGACAGCGGCAGCGTTGGATGGGCCGCCATGTTTGAAAAGTTCGCCAGCAATTTCCTGTCATCGGGCGAAAAAGGAATAATCTGACTCGGTGGAATCGCGTAATAACCAGGACGAGTAACTACACTGAGATCCGATCTTTGAACTTCGATTTTCACTTTGCGAAAACTGCTGTCGAAGTTTTGATCGGTACTGCGATACGCTAGGGTATAACGGGAACGAATTTCTGCATCTATTCGGTCGAGGCCAGAGGCGATGTCATTGGTATTTTTGACGAAGCGTCCGCCAGTATCGTTTGAAAGTTTATACAGAAGATCCTGTTGCCGGTCCAATCCTTCGAACCGGGTGATGTCAAAGACGCTTTCGCCCGCCGCCGATCTGCGCCGGGCCTCCATAGGATTTTCGCCTGAAATTCCGCTCAGCGGTGAAGCAACCACCGGCGAACCCGTAGTCGGCGTACCGCCGGTCAGGCCGGTTGAATCAACAATATAGATGGCTACATTGGCGCGATTGGCGATATCGATCGTACTTTGCACCTGCCAATCGAGCCAATCAGGTGCGATAAATCCTTCGGAGAACATGACCAGCGTCTTCTTTACCGGTATCGGGCGCAATCCCTCGCAAATAGCCGCGAGCGCCGCCAGCACCGGCCGGGACTGCTGCGCGCCGAGCGCCGAGCGCATTATCAGGTATTCCTCCAGTATGCGCCGGTCAATCATGATCTGAGCTTCCGCCGAGCCGGCAAGCGCGGCTCCGCCGCTAATATCGAATGTGGGTGTATCATCGGCGCTGTCGGGGCCGATCTGTTTAGGAGCTCTGGCAAGCCTTTCGCGAAGTGAGTTTATATTTTCCGCGAGGTTACGTCCCTCTGACGTTTTTGAAACAATCGAACTTGTGTAAGCTTTGTCGACAGCAGCGAGTAGTTTTGCTTTGTCCTGGGTGAATGGTTGCCATAACTGCAAATCTCCGGAGATGGAAAACACAGCCACCGAGTCGCTGTCGGTTATGCGCTCGTGAATGTATTTCACGATGCCGTCGCGCACGTACTTTAGATTTGATAACTCGGTGCTTTGGCCGTCCATCACCAGGGAAATGATGTTCCGGGGAAGGCCGTAAGTGTTGCGGGGTTTTGATTCAGGGGCAATACCACCACGCTGACTTTCGCGCCCCGCAGACTCACCCAAACGATCAGTTGCGTTGGTTGGCTGTCCGGCTTTCTTGCCGCCGGTAAGGGTAGAGTCGAAGAATTGAATCCTCTGGGGCACGCCGTTTTCAGAGATCGTGAAGTCTTCCGGTTTGAGATCGGTGACAGCCTTTCCCTTCTTGTCTTTGACGATTACGTCAAGACTTACAAGGTTGGAATCAACTTTGATTACATTGTCGTCTCCGCTTTTCTTTGGTTCCTTCTTCTCCTGTGCGGATACTGACAGGACACAAAGCACTATAAGAAACATCATGCATTTAAGAATCTTCATCTCACGATCCCCCGAAACCAAACCGCAGCTGGACGAAATCCATCGCGGCAGACAATAAGCAAAAAGAAATTTGCCTTAGGATTGATTATGCGCTTTTCGATTCTCTTTGACGACGGAGCGTGAAGAGTGGTCGTGATCTAAATCGTGTTGAGGACAAAAATCAAGGCGAGGCAGAAATTTGCTCATTGGAAGGGACGCGCAAATGATATTTGAATACGGAATATCCCGAAGAGCCAGAAAGTAGGCCAGAGTTAGACGGGTTGGATTCTACAGAGACGATTCGGACTCTATATGAGCTTTCAACGCGGCGGCCATTTGATCCAGATCGCGAAAAACCTTCTCAGTGATCGGCTTGAGGATTTTTTCGTTTTCTTCCAGAGAAACGCCCGCCGCTTCTGCTATCCTTTTTTTCTCGGCGTTGAACAGAAGAGTTACTTGAGTTTCGAGGTTGGTTAGCCGTGCCTGGATAAGCTTAAACGCGGCGTCAAAATACTTTTGGTCGTCAGCATTCATAGTGGAATGATTATCTAAGGAAAGCGGCTAGTTAGCAAACAAGTCTTGCCACGTCCAGATCGTACCAGTGACGCCAGCGGCCATAGCCGGAGTACAGCGGATCGAGCGATGCAATTCGCGGAAGTTAAAAGAGAAAACAAACAGCGCGACGGCTGCGCGCAGATTGTCCCATTTGCGCGAAAAGGCGCACGTCAATCTCGTGAGTCTGCGAACGCGCGTTCTAACGGTCAGGTTCGTTCTTTCAACGTGCGACGTGCAAATCATATCGGGATCGGGGTTGCCGAACCACGGTTCTTTGATAGTGCCTTGCAGTTTGGCCGGAGAGTATCGCGTTGGGCCTTCAGTCATTCCAGTGTAAACCTTAATCAACTGCGAATAATCGACTCGCGTTCCGAGACTCAAGCTAACAGCGTTCGGATAAGCGGCCATGCCGTCACTGGTCAACTGAAAGCGGCCAGCGGTCGCCTCGTTCAACTTTTCGATAAAGACTTCGGTATCAATGCGAGTGCGACGGCCAAGATGCCAAGTCAAGATTGCTTTGCTGTGGCGTTCGACGGCAAGGAACGTCCAAGAATCGCCTTGTCTTTCGTCGTTCGGGTTGCGCTTATTCCGTTCTTTGCAACCAACAAATCCCCAAAGCTCGTCAACTTGTACGTCTCTCACGGGTACTTCGCGGAAGTGTTCAAGCATAATCTTCTCGCACTTCTCGCCAGCGATTTTCAAGACTTTCAGGACAGTAGCGATATGCACGTCACAGAGCCTTGCGGTACTGCGAACGCTACAACCTTCTGCCAAGCAGTCGAGAATGCGATAGAGAGTGGCGTCAGGGACGTTAAGAGCCTTAACAGGCTTCACGCTACGTTCCGAGAACGTGCGGCGGCATTGACGGCATCTAAAGCGTGGCGTTCGATTCTTTCCGTAATAGCCGTGAGGCTGAGGGGAATTGACGTTACAAGTTGGACAATACACAGTGACCGATCATCTTTCTTGACTCGGTTCACTGTAGGCACTAGCATGAGATTGATCGGTCTTGGCTCGCATCTACAGTGTGAGTCAGGCTATGACTTGTTGGGCTGTTACAAGCAGTCCAACAAGTCGATTAATGGGTTGGCGGCGGGTGAGGGATTCGAACCCTCGGAACCGGAAGGCTCTGCGGATTTACAGTCCGCTCCAATAGGCCACTCTGGCAACCCGCCGCTAATTCAAACATCATCCTCAATCCTTTTTCTTCTCAGGACTTGGAAACCTAAGACTGCGCTTAGGCCCTTCCATAAATCGTTTTTGGAAACTGGGAGGCTTAATACCTTCGGCCATTGCTTTGCGGACGTTATCGGAAAGTCCGCTAGTGAATATCTGCGCTCCCAGCCACGAATAGCCCTTCTTCCCGTCAGCGGCCTTAACTTCGATAACCTCATTCTGCTTTTCCAAGCGGTGAAGCGTGAGATAAAGCGTAGCAAGGAAGTTTTGATACGTGCTTATATCAAAACCGATTTGCTCAAGACGTTGGCGAATTTGTACGGCCGTAAAGGGGTTTCCTTCCGCAGCTTTCAAGACCATTCGGATCGCGTCAGTAAGTCCGGTTTCCTTCACGGCGCTAGCGAATCGCTGGTCGTCGCTGGCAATCGAGAGCTGGATAATCTTCTGCGTCAAGCGCGCAACCTTGGACTGACAAAAGGCAAGTTGCTTCTCGGCGTTTGCCTCAT
The DNA here is from genome assembly GCA_003487805.1 of Blastocatellia bacterium. Lineage (GTDB taxonomy): Bacteria > Acidobacteriota > Blastocatellia > Pyrinomonadales > Pyrinomonadaceae > UBA11740. The sequence goes on from DNNE01000166.1 coordinate 65,770, forward strand.
GTTGCAGCGCAGTTTCCAGTTCCGCATAGCCCTTAACCAGAAGCTCGTTAAGGTCAGCATCTAGGATGGAGTCGCTCATGAATCAATTTTATACTACAAGCGATAACACAATGCAAGAGGAAATACTATCACAAGAGATAAATCTTAAAAGCTGGGGAGATGCGGCCATTTTAGTGCGGGAAAAGATAAAGCGGTTATCGCATGTAGCAGATGCTTTTGAGCGTTACGACAAAGAAGGCGAGCCATTCATCGGTGAGAGTCTAAAGAAGGGAGCAACGATCTAATTTCAACACGAAGTAGATCACGACCTGAAGAGTGGTAGTGGTACAGTTTACCTCC
>DNNE01000080.1:0-5546 GCA_003487805.1 Blastocatellia bacterium
GTTGTTTGAAGTAACGGCTATCCCACGAGCCTGCGTCTCCCGCAAACTCGCGTCGTCTTAGCTTCCACATCAACCGTTTTTCTCGAAAGGCGGTCCATCGTGCGACTCATCCCTCGTCGTGCTGAATTAATTCCACAGCGACAACTTAGAGTTCGTCTGCCTCTTACACTTTTCATCTATCCCGTTGCGCTACTCGCCGTCTTTGCGATTGGATTTCGCTATCTCCGTTCGTTTGTGTCGCTGGCGGGTTCGAGAGCGGCGGTTCAAACGCGTGTCGCGAATTATGGGGCGGTTGCGTTCCTTCATTCGGGAGCTGTTTCGTCTCACGAATCAATCACCGGCTTCCGTCGTCTGGCCGCTATGTCCGAACGGAGGCGAAACGCTCCGGCTGCCGCGTTCAGCCTGTTCGCCCCGCCGATGCCACAGTCGGGAGATTCAAAGATCGTTTTTGCCAGCAACCGCGACGGTTCGATGCAGATTTATGTGATGAATGGTGATGGCAGCGGCGTCGCGCGGCTGACTAACTCAAGCGCGAACGATGACTATCCGCGCTGGTCGCCAAATGGGTCGAAGATTTTGTTTCAGAGCGATCGCGATCATCCCGACACGGGCTACATGGATATCTACGTGATGAACGCCGATGGGAGCGGTGTCACACGTCTAACGAGCGATGTGAATGACGACAGCATGGCAACGTGGTTTCCCGACGGATCGAGGATAGTCTTTCAAAGCATGAGGAACGGGGTGTCCTATCAGGTTTACTCGATGAATGCCGATGGATCGAACCAAATCAACCTAAGCAACAACTCGTCGAGCGACGGTGAACCTTCGTGGTCGCCTGATGGAAGCCAGATTGTATTCGCAACCGATCGCGATCATTCGGGCTATGACGGCATTTATGTAATGAATAGCGACGGCAGTAACCAGCACGCACTAACGTCTGAAACCGGCGAACTGCAAGATACTCAGCCGGTCTGGTCGCCAGACGGCAGCAAGATCGCTTTCGTCAGCACGCGTGACAGCACGACTGAGACATGGCAAGAGACAGACGACGACGGCAATGTCATCACGAAATCAAAGCTGCACTTGAATAAAGAAGTGTATGTGATGAACGCCGACGGCTCAGGTCAGGCAAAGACTGACCAATGACTTGGCGAATGACGATTCGCCGTCATGGTCACCCGATGCCTTGGCGATCCTCTTTCGCAGCGATCGTGAGCGCGACTGTTGCGATCCCACCGCGCAGATCTGGACCATGAATGTTGACGGCACTAACCAAACGAACCTTTCCAATGATAATAATGGCGATTACACCGCAAGTTTGATCATTCAATCGCCTGGCACAAGTGCAGGTACTGATGGTTCTTCCGTTGCCCCCGACGCAACAGCGCGGCCGGTCACCATAACTTTCGACACCCTCGCGACAAATACGCCAGTTTCAAATCAATATCAGACGGCAAGTTTTTCAAGCTATGCGGGCGGCACTGTTTCAACCGCGTACGATTCCTCTTACGGAGGCTCACCGCCTAATGGAATAATCGCGACATCGGGCGCTGGCTTTAACTACTGGCCGTCGGCGGATCTGTACGTTAACTTCGCCATCCCTGTAAACGGACTAAGTTTCAGAATACTGGGGTCACAGGCTGGAGGCAGTAGCGCGCTGATCGATGTCTACGTCAACAATATCTATAGCACGACGATAAACTTTAACAGCGCGCGAGGTTTTCCCGGCCAGGTATTGCCTCCTCAGACAGTAAATCTCGCAGGGATATCACACATCACTCGAATCGCAATTCGTTACGTTCAGAACTACGACTATTGGTTCTCTTCTCCTTATCTGCTGTATTACGACGATTTCACGTTTACTCCGGAATTGAATGCGAACATCACGAACCCGCGAGTCAGTGGCGGATTGGATCAAACAAACCAAAATTCTCTGGTTGGTGCGACCATTGCCCTGCATGCAAGTCCCAGCCAGAGCGGGGGAACATACTTGTGGAGCTTCACTCCGTCGTCGATTCCTGTGACGTACGTCAGTGGGACGCAAAATTCACAAGACATCATCATTCGACCCACCGCAACCGGTGCGTTAACTGCAAAGTTAACCTACGGATTGAACGGCGTTACTGTTACGCCGACGGTGACTATCAACGTTATCGTGCCCACCCTAGATTATTTTAGAGGAACGCGGCAGTCAGATTACTTAAGCAGGGATCGTTATTGCTCAAATCTTCCAGCAGGGGTGATATATAGTTTAGCGTGTTATGAGAATGATTATGAACAAGGGACGACTTGGACGGCTACTGCTTCGATCCCAGCGGTTAGCTATCTGTCTGATCCAGCGGAAAGCGGGATCAAATTCGTACAGGCGGCAAATGTTTACCGAAAACGTTTAAGGGATGGTAACATCCAATGCTGGACACACCGCACACCTTCCCTTGATCCATTATCTCCTGAGGGCATCAATTCAGGATGGCAGTTGGACAGCGGGGATCCCTATACAACCGAACCGTTCATCCATTGGGTGCGATATTTCTCAGAAGGCAACAGTCTCACAATGAGCGACTTCGACGCGCCAGGCACGGTGATCGAAGGGACGAGCAACGGCGTCTTTTTCTCAGATGACGTGCGCTTTGTGTCAGACAATTTTGAGACATACGTTTTTTATTTCACTACTGATCCATCTAGCCCCAACCCTGGTTGTCTGCGGGAAACTCCATCACCATCTTGTTCTCCGATATTTCAACGAGCGATAGGCCTTACAGGCTCGGCCTACCCGTATGCGAAACTTGCTTGGAATTGGGCTGGACAGGCTACTTTCAACTACTTTAGCGATCCGCCGACATTGCTCTATTCGCTGCAGTCTGGAACGCCGTCTACGCTTATCAACGCAGTGGGAACGAACTCGGTTGCTTCTATGAATACTACGGTCACGGGAAATGCTACTTACACTACATGCCCGGGCACGACGGCCACGACCAACCCAATTGACAGTTCGCGGTTATTCACCAATCAACAGTACCTAGACTTTTTGAATAGGCCGGCTGACCCCGATGGGCTTAACTTTTGGAGATATAATATAACCCAGTGCGGGTTGGACACTGCTTGTATTGACAGCAAGCGGGTCGACGTGGCCCGCGCATTCTTTTATTCGGATGAGTTCGTTGGATCTCATCCAGCACTCGCTTCAGGTCAGCGCGGCACGCACGACTATAACGTTGCATTCGTTTATGCGTGTTATAACGGGTTCTTACGAAGAGATCCAAACGCGTGTCCGGATTACAATTGGAACGGGTTCAATTTTTGGGTCAACAATCTGGATAGCACAAATCCGGACGCAAGCGACGGTAAGTATAACGGAATGATCAGAGCCTTCATTTTGTCGACCGAATATCGAATTCGATTTGTGGATCATATTCCGGCCTGCTGAAATGACGGTAAAGCGCCGGATCATGGCAACGAAGCATTCGACGTGGGTCAAAGCAGTCTATTGTGATGGATGGAAGTACGAGGTAAATCATGAGTATCTATCTAGTAGCCATTGCCCTATTGAATCCGGTTGCTTGGTTACTCAAACCAGCCTATGCAGTATTCCAGGATGTTCAGCACATTCGGGTGGAAGTCGTGTCCAAGAAGGCGGAAACGGAAGGTGCAGATAAAATATACCAGCTGGGGAGTAATCCTTCAGTTCTGGTCATCCTTAGGAACGACACTGATCAACGAGTGAAAGCCCTCGTCGTCGACACGTACTATCAAAACCGACCACGGTTATTCAAAGATGGAAAACTTGTGCCCTATCGTGAAACTGTAAAGAATCTGGTTGCTGCAAAGGACAACGACCCGGAATTTGTTTCAACGGTGTCGGGTGTATTTATTGCGCCGTACTCGTCGCGTGAAATTCAAGCGCTGAATTTGACCGATTGGTATGGTCCACTCCAACCAGGGTCGTATAAATTTACCAATCGGTACCGATTGACGATCGATGGGCCTTGGACCGCTGATTCTGCTGAGCTTCGCTTCGAGGTTAAGGCAGAGTGATTTCTCTGAGAAAGTGTATGACGTGTAGGCAAGGAACATAAGGTTTCAGCTAATTAAGGAAACACTTCCTTTTCTGGGAGACGGAGGTGTTGCCTGGAAAATTAGAGACTCTGGCGCCTACTGGCTCAAAACCCGTCTCATTTAAGGTGGTAAAGGAGAAAAAGCAATGAGAACTTTGATGATCGGTATCGCTCTCGTCGTCCTGCTCGGTAACGCGCAAGCTCAATCAGATCCGGACGAACTGGCGAAACTAAAGGATTCTGTGAAGGAGACGGTGGGTAAGGAGATGCAGGGTTGGACATATCGATCCATTGAGCCAATTCAGGGCAGCAAAGGTGTGATTATTCAACAGTGGCAGTTGAACGACATAATCGTCAGCGTCGCCGTAACCCGCTATGAAAAGGACAGCCAGGCGGAGAATGCGTTCCGCGAGTTCAAAGCTCACTTAAGAGTGGAAGAAAACGCTAGAACTAACAATCACGGTAAACCGTTTCATCTAATTAAGGAAGACTCAAAAGCGTGGGGAGATGAAGGCTTCGTTTGGGACGTCATAGGTTCTGAAGCTGTCGCGTTCAGAAAGGGCAGATTCATAGTGAACGTTAGTGTCCCGCAACCGCAATCCAACAAAGACGTCTTTTTCAGCAGGAAGTTTGCCGAGCATGTCGTGAAAGCGTTCAAGGATCAGTAATCTCGGCGGACTCTTCAAATATCGCTAAATGAGTTGCGGGTCACAACCGCGGCAGCGCAAAGCTAAACTTCGAACCTCGCCCTACTTCGGATTCGACGTTTACGGAACCACCGTGCTGCTCGATCACTTCTTTCACGAAAGCCAATCCCAGGCCGGTTGATTCTTCATCTTTTTCCTGGCCGTCGCGCGCGACGCGATAGAATTTTTCCCAGATGCGATCGATTGATTCGGCCGGCACGCCATAGCCGCGATCTTCGACGATCACGCGCACGACTTCGGCTTCAAGCACCGTCGAGATGGTGACGGTGGTGCGTTCGGGGCTGTAGCGAATTGCGTTGTCCAGCAGTTTCATTAACGCCTGAGTAATCAAACTCTTGTCGGCGGCGACTGGTGGGATGGTGCCGTTGGCTTGCTCAACCAAACGGATTCGTTTCTTTTTCGCAATGGCCTGCATCGTAACGATCGCGTCGCGCACGACTTCATCAAGGCGCAAAGCAATGTGAACGACGTCTTTCTTGTCTGAGCGTTCTAGCTGTGTGACAGACAGGAACGTGTCGATCATGCGCGACATGCGCTGCGATTCGTTGGAGATAATTTGTACGAACTCGCGTGCCTCTTCCGGAATCTTGTCATCGATCGCCAGCAATTCAGAAAAGCCGTTGATGCTCGTCAGAGGCGTGCGCAGCTCGTGCGACATGTTGGCCAGGAACTCTGACTTGTACTTCGAAGTCAGGGCGAGTTCCTTGGCTTTTTCTTCCAGAGCGCCGCGGGCCTGTTCAATTTCCTGATTCTTGCGCTCCACTTCCACGTTCTGTTCGGC
>DNNE01000080.1:5711-6730 GCA_003487805.1 Blastocatellia bacterium
CGTGCGCAGCTCGTGCGACATCAGGGAAATCATGTCGCTCTTAAGCTGCTCGAATTCCTTCATGCGCGTCACGTCACGCACCCGAATCGCGAAGCATAAGGGGCGCGAGGGCTTGTGCGATCCATTGCCATTTCCGTTTCCGTTCGCAGATGACCCTTCGGCCGCGAGTGAGATTCGCAATTCCAAAGTTTGATTCCGATCCGGAAACTTTAACTCGCGTTCGTAAGGCTGGCCCGACTGTAAGACGCGCCGCACGGCAATCGAAGGCTCGTCGAAAACTCCTGATTTGAATCGATCGAGCAGCCCAAAAAGTTCGACGCTCTCCACTTCTTTCGGCGTAATCTGCGCCGCCGCAATCATGGCCTGATTCATGTAAGCAACTGTGCCGTCGAGATATGCCAGCGCATAAGCATCGGAAGTTTCCGCAAGTACCTGCGCGCCGAATTTCTGTTCCGTCATTACACCGCTCAGATAATCGAATGCATGCAGACGGTAACTGGAGGTGCGCGCGGAAACGAAAGCGGGAAGATTCCCGTCAAGCTTTTTCTTGCGTGCTTCTTCGCGTTGCACGTTCCGCGCGATCTGGCCGCCCACGGCAGTAAGCAGACGCCGATCGCTGTGATCAAAACTCTCGCGCAGACGCAACAGCAGCGCTCCCACAGTTCGTCCTTCGTGACTGAGTGGGATGGCCACTGTCTCTAAAGAACCAATCTCGCCGGCGGGCGCGAGGGCAATTTCGTTTGTTTGCACCGCGCGATCGCACAATTGCACGAACCGTCGCCAAACCGAATTTCTTCCCGCTTCCAGGGAGCCGCTGGGGGTGGCGCGTAGTTGAGCGCAGGGAACCAATTCACCCAGATCGTTTGGTTGAAAAACGACGGCTTCCTCCAGAGGGAGGATTGTCTGCAATAGCTTGAGACCGTTGGACAGTCTCGCCGGTGCAACCGTCGCGTGGACCAGGTCGGTCCGCCGCGAAGTTTCGTTGACACGATCCGTCAGCAAACTGTCGATCAGCCAGA
>DNNE01000080.1:7025-27877 GCA_003487805.1 Blastocatellia bacterium
ATCAGCCAGAGACGATACAACTGAACGACCATTATTGAAGTCACGGCCCCCAAAGCCGACGGTGCAAACAGAATATCGATCTTCCAATAACGAGAAGTGAGCAGACTCGCCGCGGCGGTAACGATAAACCCCAGGCCGAGAATCCAGAATGATCGACGCGCGCCGGCGCGGCTCACAAAGAAGCCCGCGCTCATGCTCACACCGACGATCAGCAACAAGCCCAGCCACGTCTGTGGCGTCTGCAACGGAGTTTCGCCACGGGCGACGCTCACCACAAATCCGGCTTGAAGAGAATCGATCAACCCAGCGCGCCAAACGGCACACGTCGCCGCCCCTGCGGCAAATGACAGGAGTAGCGAGACGAACAGTGATTTCCAGGTAAACGTTTTCAAAGGCGGATTGTCGGGAACTGAAGAGATGTGAGGCGGCTGGGCCAACGGGATTATACACTGTTGGCCGCTCGCTTGGGCAAGAGAAAAGGGGATTTTTGCGTTATTCAGGAAGAAAGTGTGCGAATCGCAGGTGGGGAGACTCAGCTTGCGAGCCAAATGAGCGACTTTTCAATTTCTGCTTCGTCAGCGGGCGCGATGGTTCGCAAGTCTATCAACACGCGGTCATTAACGATGCGCACAATGATGGATGGGTTCCATTGACGCAGCAGCTCAGAGATCTTGTTAGCAGTAAGGCCGTCCCTGGCCACTGAGATGGCCACCGTGGGCAGCGACGAAATTGGCGCTGAGCCGCCCCCAACTGCGGACTCACTCTTGATTGGCTCGAGCGTAAGCGTGTCAGGCGTGTGCTTGTAGACTTTTCGAATCAGTTTTTTCGCGCGCTTTTCGATCTGCTCAGGCGTCATGGCAATCATCTCAAGCGTGGGAACTTTTTCCTCGCGCGAATATGCAGAGAGCGTCGCCTCGAGGGCAGCGAGGCGCAGCTTGTCAGCGCGCAAGGCGCGATACAACGGGTTACTTCGCATGCGCTCGATCAATTCCGCGCGGCCAACCACCAGGCCCGCTTGTGGTCCACCGACCAGCTTGTCGCCGCTAAACGACACAATATCAGCGCCGGCTTCGATTGATTCGCGAATCACTGGCTCGCCTTCGATTCCGTATTTATTGAAATCAATCAGCGCGCCTGAGCCGGCATCTTCATACAACGGCAAACCTGCCTCGCGCGTTAGCGTGGCGAGCTCGGAAAGCGAAGGGACTTTAGTAAAGCCCACAATCCGGTAGTTGGACGTGTGGACGCGCATTACGAGGCGACTGTGTTCATTGATCGCGCGACGGTAATCCGACAAACGCGTGCGGTTCGTCGTCCCGACTTCGATCATGCGCGCGCCGGACTGGGCCATGATGTCAGGCACGCGAAAGTCGCCACCAATTTCGACAAGCTCTCCGCGCGAAATTACGGCTTCACCATCGCGTGAGAAAGTATTCAGCACCAGAAACGCCGCGGCAGCACAGTTGTTTACGATTAGTGCGGCCTGAGCCCCGGTGAGTTCGATCAACAAGTCTTCGGCGCGCGCGCCGCGCCGGCCGCGACTTCCCGCGATTGCGTCGTATTCCAGGTTGCAATAACCGGAAGCTTGATCGATGGCCTGCCGCGCTGCGTCAGACAATGGCGCTCGACCGAGATTCGTATGCAGGACTACGCCAGTCGCATTGATTACCCGATGTATACCACTGGCCTCGCCAATGCGATGTAACTCTGTCAGCCGCTGTTCGGCTTGTTTCAGCAATTCAGATCGAATTGCGTCATCGCCGTTTCCGCCAGGCAAACTTCGCTTGGAACTCAGCAAACTTTGGCGAACATCTTCAGTTGCCAAACGGGCGAGGGAAGTGACTCGCGTCGGACCAAGTTCATTGGCCAATCCTCGCGCAGTATCAGTCTTCAGCAACGCGTCCATCGACGGCAGTTCGCGCAGAAGGGAATTGCGATCTTTTGATCTCGTCATAGCCAATTTCGTAAACGCAGGCAGAATAGGCCCTTTTTGGTCGCCGAATCAATTACCAAAAAGATTATTGACACGTATCAAAGCCAACACCTACACTCGAATTACAGCGGCGACCCTGCTTGCGCCGCGCCAGGAGATTTTCAAATTGCGCAAGACCGATAACAAATTACAGAGGCTGGCGAAGGAACGCCGGGAGAAGCAACGACTGTCGGGCGTTGAAATGGAGCCCACGGTCGACGAGCAATTAACGCGCATCGAAGAAGATATTCGCCGCCTCAAAGTAGAGTTCGATGTGTATTTCAATGGGGCCGCCAAGCGCCCGCCGTACGATACAAAACTGCGAATTGAATCACACCTGAAACGGCTCGCGGACGATCGCACGCTCAGTTTTGCCCAGCGCTATCACTTCAATTCGCTTGCGACGCGCTACGCTTCATTCCGCGAATTGTGGCGGCGAACTTTGCAGGATCGTGAGGAAGGACGCGGCGCCGCGGGACTGCGCGCGGCGATTCGCGAGCCGTCGCAATTTGTCCGCTCAGAATTCTCGTGCACAGACGTTCGGCACGATGTGCGAACCGTAAAGGGCGTTTACGATGCGTTGATGGAAGCAAAGCGGAGTTGCGGTGAGGGTGCTCGGGATCTGACGTTTTCGAAATTTCACCGGCTGGTGATGGAGCGCACCAACGCTCTTAAGGAACAGTTCGGCTCCGATCGAGTCACCTTCTCAGTTGACGTAGACAACGGACATGTAAGCTTTAAGGCGAAGGTCGACAAGTAGCAAGTAACGAACGTAAAAACGAAAGGCGATCTCAATTTAATTGAGATCGCCTTTTTGTTTCGCGTCTTCCGGGCTCACGACCGGAAGAGGTCAGTGGCTATGCTGTAAAGCAAGCCGGGAGACTAAGCTTTGGTCACTTTTTCAGCCTGTGGTCCTTTTGGCCCTTGCGTCACTTCAAATTCGACTTCCTGGCCCTCTTCGAGGGTCTTAAAGCCGTCGCCCTGAATGGCGCTGTAGTGAACGAAGATATCCGACGAACCTGGCTGTTCAATAAAGCCATAGCCCTTCGAATTATTAAACCACTTGACCTTACCGGTTATTCTAGACATACAAACGAATCCTCCTAACGATTCGATAAAAACGGACAAATAGCCAAGCCAAAACTTCAGACTACTTTTCCGACGGGTTAATGCTGTGAGCCGGACGCGCTTTCATTTTGGGGCGCATTACGGAAACACAACGAACAAAGTGCACTTTGATCCAAAAAGTCTGATCATTGCGCACATACTTCGAGGCAAAGAATTCAAACCTCATTTGCTTGTCGCGCTTGCAAATCGAAATGCGAAGGCAGGTGTAAATCCAAACCCTGGCACTGATTGAAACGACGGCGAATGCTAAACGATGCTCTTTTGACCTGTCAAGAAGAAAGTGATCCGATTGAGTTCGAACCAAATCCGGCAAGTCCCATTGCGGCACGCGCTTACCTTGGCCTTTGTTTGCGGATTCCTCCCGCTCTCGGATCTCAGAATCTCAAAAATAACGCCCATTTCGCAGGAATTATAGAGCTGAGCTCTTGTGCGAGTGTTGATAATGCCTGCCATCATAGTCACCCTTTTGCTGGCAGCGAGGACAGGTGACGGAATACGTTGCGTTTATAGAGCCTTTACCGTCAGTTAAATCCCTGAACACGAACACGGTTGAGCCACACTTCTGGCAGGTGACAACAATATACCAAGTCCCAGGCTGGGGCTCGAGGGGCATGCAAAACCTCTTTCTGCCGGAGTATCAAGGAGATTGGTGCAGACGGGAACCCCGAGTGATCGCCTCAGTTTTTCAAGTTAAGATCGAACGCTCTGAGTTTTTCCGCCTGCGACCGGAAGTATAAGCTGTGGGTCTGTACGTTGCCGGACTAAGGTAGAGTTATTTGGACGCTGGTGAGGATTCAATTAGATCATCCAGCGCCTGAAAATCCCCCAGGATGTTGACGGTCTGGTCGGAGACTTCCGGGGTGGTGATGTCAATGATGGCAACGACCATGTTCTTCAGGTCAGTGTGAGCTCGCAGCAAATTCATCAGTTTATCGAATGTCGGTAAGTCGAGATCGGTAAGGATCACTGCCGGACGGTTCTCCTCAGCCATCTGAATTGCCTGCTCAGCATCCAACGCGCGCTCGACCCGGTGGCCGCGTTCTTTCAGCGCCGCGGTCATATTCGCGCTGATCTCATCCACGTCTTCGACCACCAAAATTGTGTGCGGTTTGTTTTTGCTCACACGCTCTCGTTACTGGGTGAAATACAACCTGTGAAGCCAAGTTTAGCTTTTCTGCGGCAAAATTTCGGTACGTTAGCGCAAGCACAGACGGCGTTCTGTTACTTAGATGAAAAAAACAATATTAGGCCCACTGGATCTTAAGGAGAGCGTGCAGGGCTCTAACTGGCAAGGTAAGCGTCGTATTCCTGCTTCACAATCTTGTAGCACTCGCAGGAAATGCGTTCAACGCCCGGTCGATCGACAACTACGATGTCGCCGCGGTGATAGTCAATCAGTCCCTGCTGCCGCAAGCTGTTGGCCGCGACACTGACCCCCGCGCGACGCACGCCCAGCATGCGCGACAGGAATTCCTGCGTTAAGGGAAGCTTGTTTTCGCCGATTCGGTCGTGAGTCATTAACAGCCAGCGGGCGAGCCTTTGGTCGAGTGTGTGCAAACGATTACATGCGGCCGTTTGCGCCACCTGGGTAAACATCGATTGCACAAATCGCAGTATCATCTCGTTCAGTCTCCCGTTCTGACGAAACTCCGCGATCAAATCCCTGGCGGCAATCCTGCTCACCTGCACCTTGCTTTGGGCCAATCCCTGATTAGGTGTTGAGTTCGCCCCCAAAACGATGGCTACGCCGGCGATTCCCTCGGGCCCGATCACTCCGGCTTCCACTGTATTGCCGTTTTCCACGGCGGCCAGCCACGAAACTATTCCGCTGTTGACGAAATATGCGTAATCCATTTTCTCCTCGGGCAGATAGACGGTTTCGCCAAGTTCAAAAGAGACTTCTCGAAGTTTAGGACGGAGTCGCTCGAATTCCTCGTCAGGCAGGGTTGTGAGTATCTTGTTAGCCGGTCTCGGCTGATTTGTCATAGGGCGCGGCTGCGGTGGGGGTGGTTTCAACATAAGGACCTTCTTCTATTTCGTATGTTCGCAAACGCTCTAAGCTGGATCGCGAAACGATGAATCCATCAGCGCGCACCTGAGACACACGACCGCAATGAACATTCATAGATTTGGATAGATTGTCGGATTGGTCTACCTCTCTTGCTTCCAGTCAAGCTAGCAACGCAGCTGACGGCACAAGGAGGGAACTCGCTTCGGAAGGAAGTGCAGACCCAATGTCGTGAGTTGATTTGGAAAGAGCAATACTTTGCCGATTCGCTATGACTATACCACGTGACGGACGAAAGAGGAGACCGGCAGCGAAGCCCAATGGAGCTTGCTCGCCCGCCATTGAGGGCACGCCCGCCTCAAATGTCCCTGGACCGGGTTTGGCGGGCGGGAGCACTAACGCGCGGTTGATTCCACGTTGTGCGGGATCGTAGATCTGCGGCTTATATCAGCCTGGAAGAAGGGCCAATAATTCATCAAGGTGAGTTTAGGCTGATGACGAGCCCGCCATCACCCTTGCGCTTAGCGCCGCGCAGCCTTCGCAAAGACTGCAATCCACTGGCGCCGCTGTGGTGAGGTGAAGATGTGAACTCTTAACCGGCTGGTCGATGATAATCGGGGCGACGATTCGACCGCAGAGCGTTTGTTCTTCGTCGGCCCGCAACAGGTGATAGTCAGCGTTGCTTGAACCCTTGGCAAACATGAGGCGTGTTTCCTTTTTGAAAGCGGGCGTCGAATCCTGCGACCGCCCGAGATTACACTTCCACCAATACCCTTTGATTAGTCATCTGCTTAAGGCGATTTGTATGACAGCCTGATTTTGGGATTTTTCAATGAAGGCTGAAAGGAGCGTTATTGAGTATGACAAGGGAATTCCGGGACTTTGGGAGCCCAAATCCTCATGAGATTTAATGGCTCCTAAATAAGTTCGGACGACGAAAGCGAGTTGTGATATAAGGCTAGTCAATCGGTGTAATGCTGAATGCATTCACCAAGCGCGCCCGATGGGGTGAGGACATTGAGCGCGCCTCACATCAATGATGTGAGCCGGCGGCGCTGAGTATTGGGAGGCTTGGCGCCGCCACTAATTTTTGCCGCTGCCGAATGCTTGGGCGCGATTTTGAACACCTGCGCTTTCTGTAACCTTCCTACTTCTCTCCGAGTCTATACAGGAAGATGAATGCTTTTCGCACTCATTCGCGTAATTCAAACTTCTTGAGTCACTGTGAAGTGAAAATGTCTGGAAGCGTACAGACGTGTGTGTAGCGAAGGATTACGCTCTCGTCTGCGAACAGACCCGATAGTAGCAAAAGAGAATAGAGCTTCACGTTGAGTCAGGGGATGTGAAGAGCTGGTCTTTTCCCCCGACGGCTCAGGTAAAAACCTACCCCCTCATTACGGAGGAACCGTGGCCGAAAACGCTGTTAGTACCGCGTCCTCAAAAATGGTTACCGCGGATGCCCTTTCATCCGGGAGACCAACAATCCTTATTGCCGAAGACAGCGCGGACTCGCGCGAGATGATGCAGTTGCTGCTTGAGACCAGAGGCTATCAAGTAATTGCCGCCCACGACGGCATGCACGCGGTCGAGGCCGCATTAACTAGCCGCCCGGATCTTCTGCTTCTGGATCTTGAGTTGCCGAAACTGGACGGCCTGTCGGTCACGCGTAACTTGCGGTTGGATCCAAAATTTAAAGACGTTCCAATCATCATCCTTTCCGGACACGACCCAAGTCGATTTCGACAGGATGCGCTTGATGCCGGTTGTGACGATTATCTGCTTAAGCCTATAGATTTCGATTCACTGCATGTGTTGTTGGATCGAATGATAGGCGCCGCGCAGCAGCCGCGTAGTTTTATCAAATCCGCCTGAGCAAACTCGCAATCACCATCACCAATTCGGAAGCTTCAACCGGCTTCGGTACGTGCATCTGAAAACCCGCGGCGAGCGCGCGCAACCGATCTTCGGCGCGGGCATAGGCGGTTAATGCGATCGCCGGCACGCTTCGTTGCTCGGAATCAAGGGCGCGCACCCGTTTCATAAACATGTAGCCATCCATCACGGGCATGCCGATGTCTGAGACGATAACTCCTGGTTGGCATTCATCGATTTGAGCCAAAGCTTCGGTTCCAGACGATGCCGCGAGCACTTCCGCGCCGTGTGAGCTCAGCATCATCTTCAGCAATTCCCGCGTTTCATCTTCATCATCTACGAGCATGATGCGCAAGCCATTGAGCATGATCTCGTTGGCGATCGTGTCGATGGGAACAATTGGCTGTGGTGACTCAACTTCCGGCGGACGCAACGCACGCACGGGCAGCGTGATCCGAAATGTAGTGCCTTTTCCTTCGCCCGCGCTTTCGGCGGCAATCGTGCCTCCGTGCAATTCAACGATGTGCCGCGCGATCGACAGGCCCAGCCCCAAACCGGCATGCTTTCGTGCGCTGGTTGTATCAGCCTGAGTAAACCGATCGAAAACATAGGGTAGGAAATCTTCGGGGATGCCTATGCCCGAATCGCTCACGGCTACTTCGAGATACGAGTTCGTCCGCGCAATCTTTACCGACACGTGTCCCTGGCGCGGCGTAAACTTAACGGCGTTTGAAAGCAAGTTCCACAGAACTTGCTGTAGTCGATCGGCATCGCCGGTAACCACCGTCGCATAAGGTTCGCGCTCCACGTCGATGGTGATTTGTTTGGCTTCAGCGGCCAGGTGAACAGACTCGAGCGCGGATTCAAGACTATTCATGATGTCGACCGGCCGGGAATTGATTCGGAGCTTTCCGGTGATGACGCGCGAGACATCCAGCAGGTCTGAAACCAATTGGGCCTGGGCGCGCGCGTTGCGCTCGATGCTTTCCAACGCGTTGGCGGTCGCGGTTTTGTCGAGCGCTCCCTGACGCAACATCTGAGACCATCCAAGAATTGCATTCAGCGGCGAGCGGATTTCGTGAGAAATCATCGCTACGAATTCATCTTTGGCGCGGCTGGCGGCTTCAGCGCGTTCGCGCGCGGCGCGCTCACTCGTGAGTAAGCGATTGAGTTCTTTTTCGGCCTGTACTCTCTGAGTGATGTCGCGCGCGATTTTGGAAGCGCCGATGATTTCTCCCTGACTGTTTCGCACGGGCGAGACAGTCAAAGAGATGTTGATGCGCTTGCCGGTCTTGCCGACGCGGATGGTTTCGAAGTGCTCGATGCGTTCCCCCTGTCGCAGACGACCTAAAATCATCTTCTCCTCTTCGCGAAGCTCCGGCGGGATGATCATGATGATTGATTTGCCAATCGCTTCTTCCGGCGTGTATCCGAACATTTGTTCAGCCGAGTGGTTCCACGAAGTGATAATTCCCATCAGGCTTTTGCTGATAATCGCGTCTTCCGAAGAATCGACGATGCCGGCCAACAGCGCGCGAGCTTGTTCGTTGCGACGCCGCTCAGTGATGTCGCGGAAGACCAGCACCGCGCCCAGCAGCTCGCCTCCTGATTTGATCGGCGCGCCGCTATCGTCAATAGAAATCTCCTTACCATCTTTAGCAATCAGGAGCGTGTGATTCGCAAGACCATAGGTCACACCATCCTTGATTGCGCCCAGGGCCGGGTTTTCAACTGCCGCGCGCGTATCTTCATTGACGATGCGAAAAACCTTTTCCAGCGGCTGGCCGCTGGCATCGGAGTTCTTCCAACCGGTTAATGCCTCGGCGACCGGATTCAACATCGTCACCTTGCCGTCGACGTCGATGGTAATAACGCCATCGCCGATGCTGTCGAGGGTGACCTCAAACCATTTGCGCTGCTGTTTGACTTGGCGCGTCTCGGTTTGAGATGCGGATCTGACAGATGATTTTTCCTGCTGCTGGTTAGCAGGCTCTGCCGAAGAAGCCATATCTGAAGCTCTCACACCACGGTTAGGTTCGGAATGACGATCGAGGGACGGGTTGCTATTTGCAATTCAGGGGTATCGCGATACTAGCACAATTCAAAATCCATATGAACTGTGGAACTTGTGCTTGTGAGGCTTCACGGGCGGGACGCCCGTGCCACTCTTTCAAACTACAACAGCAGCTGAACTGTGGAACTTGAAATGCCTTTGAATTGAAAGACGGTGGGGAACGATAAGCAGAATGGACGGTGGTGGTTGGATGAGGGAACGGAAACCTGTCCGGCATGCAGTCATGCGTACGTAATTCAGACGGAATACCGATGTGTCGCATGCGACGGACCGCTGTGCGGCATGTGCGTCGAGAGCACGATCCAAACCGAAATTGCCTGTTCGGTTTGCGTGACTTCGGAAAGCGAGAATTGAGATGGCAGCGCGAGCGATCTGGAAAGGCAATCTAAAACTAAATTCGACCAGGGTGCCGGTGAAGCTTTACTCGGCGGTTCAGGATCGGACAGTGCGTTTTCATATCCTGGAAGAGAAATCAAAAACGCGAGTCAAGCAACACATGGTCGAACCCGAAAGCGGCAAAGAGATTACCAGCGACGAAATTCAAAAAGGCTTTGAAGTTGAGCCGGGCACGTTTGTGATTCTTAATGAGGAAGAGTTGCAGAAGCTTGAACCCGAAGCTTCGCGTGAAATCGAGATCACCCAATTCGTCCCGCCGACGGAAATACCGCCGGAATATTTTGATCGGCCGTATTACCTCGGGCCCGACGGCAATGAGGGCGCTTACTTCGCTCTGGCTGAGGCGCTGCAAAAAAAAGATCGTGAAGGTGTGGCGCACTGGGTTATGCGCAAGCAGCCCTACGTAGGCGCGCTGAGGGCGGAAGACGATCATTTGATGCTGTTCACGCTCCGCAACGCGGAGGAAGTGCTTTCGGCAAAGGACCTGCCGCGACCTTCAGGACGCGCGCCTGAAAAAAAAGAATTGGCAATGGCTGCCCAGTTGGTTGAGCTGCTGAAAGGCGAATTCGATCCGAAGGAATTCAAGGATGAATACCGCGAACGGGTGATGGAATTCGTCGAGAAGAAAGCCAAAGGTCACAAGCCCAGACTGCATCTGGTAAAGGCGAAGAGGAAGACAACATCGCTTGATAAAGTTCTGTCAAAGAGTCTTGAGGCCTTGAAGAAGCAGAAGAAAGCGGCGTGACCTAGCGCAAATTTGTAGCGCAAGTTGTTAACTTGCGATTGATTGACAGGAAGTGAGGTCAGTACCGCCCGCGGTAGGGTGATTCGTTAACTCAGACCATGGCTCGAAAGAAAGCAACACGAAAGAAGACAAGCGACAACGGCGAGGGCGCTGCTCGGTCGGCGCGCCCGTTCTGGTCTGGAACGCTAACCTTTGGTTTGGTAAGCGTGCCTGTCGATCTTTACCCCGGTAATCGCACGAACCGCGCGCCGCTGCGGATGTTGAGTCCTGACGGTGAGCCTCTGGCGCGCCGCTACTATTCGGAAAAGTCCGGGAACGATCTGCAAGACGATGACATGGTGCGCGGGTTTGAACTGGAAAAAGATCGTTATGTGATTGTCACCGACGACGAACTCGAGCGGCTTGCGCCCGAGCAAAGTCGCGATATCGATCTCCGCAGATTCGCGCCGCTCGAAGAGATCTCGCCGCTTTATTTCGATCGATCCTACTTTCTCGCGCCCAGCGAAGGATCTGAAAAGGCATATCGCCTGCTCGCGCAGACGATGGAAAAGCAGAAACTTGCCGGCCTGGCGACATTCGTGATGCGCGGCAAAGAGTATCTGGTAGCAATCTTTCCCGAGAACGGAATTCTGCGCGCTGAGACAATGCGCTTTGTTGATGAGATTCGATCGCCGAAGGAGATCGGTCTACCCGAAAAAAAGAAAGTCTCTGCCGCGACCGTTAAGAAGTTCGAGAAGTTAATCATGACGCATTCCGCCAGGCGCCTCCCGCTTAAGGATCTCAAAGACGAGCAGACTGAGAAGCTTCTCAAGCTGGTGGAGAAGAAGCGAAAGCAACGCAAGGACATTGTTGAAGTTGAAGTGCCCGAGCGCGAAGAAGGAAAGGTCGTCGATTTGATGGCAGCCTTGAAGAAGAGCCTCGCCGGAAAGCGCAAAGCGGCATAAACGCGAGGCCGCCTTGCGCAACCGTAATCCTTTCGACCAAAACCTTGACAACAATCTAAGGCGTCGCTAGATTGCGTCCGCTATAGATGGGTTCCTGCCATTCAGTTTGACGAGCTATTCACCTCGCAAAGGAGAAAAAACGATGCGCTACTGCAACTTCCGCGTTTACATTTCTTCTGTAGTCATTGGTTCTGTAATCGCATTGACGGCTTGTGTTGGCCCGCAAGGTCCGCCAGGCCCAGCGGGACCTCCGGGATCTTCCAGTGGTGGTGGCCCGCCTTACGAGTGGGTTTGCACGCCAATTAGCATTCCGAAATCCGGTGGTAACTCGGCGATTGATCTGTCCATCTTCAATGGCAGCGCTAACGCTGCGAACATAGCTGTGCATATTCTTAACGAGGCTGGAACGAATCTCGCGGGTCACAATATTCCCGGCACGAATCCTGTTGCACAGTACCCCGGGCAGACGGGCAACAATACAGTTGCGCTGGCCGCAAAAAATACGCTCCACGTCGAGTTCCAGGTGGCGCAGGCTCAAATTGATCCGCCGAACATTGGTACTTCGGTTCATGTTACTTCCGACAATCCGATCGCGGTTGGCATAAACATCCAATGGGGCGGTGAATTTCCGCGGCCTTGTACGTTGCTGCCTAAGTAATTCCTGCTCTGTAAGATAATTAAGGCCCTGCCTTTCGCAGGACCTTTCTATTTAAGCATGAGAATCACAATAAAACCCTTGACGCGCTTTTCACGCGGGTGCTAGGTTCGAATTGGCGGAACGCCAAAGTAAAGAGTCCGAGGGAATGAAGGAAGAGAAGTTGATAGCCGGAAGAAAGTTATTATTGGCTGATGACTCGGCCGCGGTCCAAAAAGTCATTGAGTTGACTTTCGCGGATGAAGGAATGGAAGTTGTGTCGGTCGGCGACGGCCTGCTGGCGCTGGAAGAACTTGAACACCTTACGCCGGATGTTATCCTCGCCGATGCATTCATGCCGGGTCTGAACGGTTACGAGCTTTGCCGATCGATTAAGGACGACAAACGCTTCGCGCAAATTCCCGTTATGCTGCTGGTCAGCTCGTTTGCCCCGTTTGACGAAGCTGCTGCGCAGCGCGCGGGCGCCGACGACATAATGACCAAGCCTTTCCAGTCGATACGTCAACTCGTGAATCGTGTTGGATCTTTACTAGCTGCGAATGATGATAAGGTTGCGCCGTCCCAAGACACTTCCACTTTGGGTTTGGCTGGAACTGAATCCCCAACGCAATCAGTCGCTATCTCTGAAGAGCCGGACCATCAATCGAATGTGACCGTCCTGGTTGAGGCGGGGCACAAACTTGAAACGGACCAGTCGCAAGAAGCGTCTGGCAGCGCGTGCGCGCCGGACATTGAGTTTCAGACCGCCGACACTGCCAGACTCGAGCGAGTGTTTGATGAGCCTGAACCGGATGTATCGGCTGAGGCATGGCAGGTCGAAGATACGATCGAAATCGAGCCTGTCTTGATCGACGCTGAAATTGATGCCATGCCGATCGAGGCCGCACAGGTTGCGCCAACTGTCGCCGAGAGTGATAAGAGCCCCATGACCCAAATACACAACCAGCCGCGCCCGAACTTTGATGGCGCCCTGCTTGATCTTGATGAGAGCGATTTCAGCGCTGCATCGATCGCCGATGACGTGGTTCTGGATCTTGATTTTGAAGAGTCTGCTCCAAGCCGGGTCGAAGCCGGGTCCCCGCAACAGTCGACGGCGTTTGAAGAGACTCTGCCGGCGCCGATACAACTAGACGACAGCTCTGTGACTACGCATGAAGTAATGAGTGCGATCGCAATGCCAGAGCCGGCAAGCGCCATCGATGAAGTTGTAAACGCCACGACGCATCAAGACCAGGCAGCCGCGCTGTCAACACCCGAGCTCCTCTCGGCACAACAAATCGATGCGATCGCTCGCCGGGTGATGGACCAGATGTCCGACAAGGTTGTTCGCGAAATCGCATGGGAAGTAGTGCCGGAGTTGTCAGAGTTACTGATCAAGAAAAAATTGGCAGAGCAGAAATAGTGCTATCGCAAGCTGGTGTTTAGAGGCGGGCTACGGCCCGCTTTTTCTTTTCTGGCGAGCTGTTTTGCTTGTGGCACGCGCATCTTACGCGTGATTCACGGGCGGGACGCCCGTGCCACTTTTCTTATGCTGATGTGAAAAGCGGCAGCGGTTGATTTACAATCGAACCGTTCGATTGAATTGGAAATTGAAACGGCGGGCGGTAGCCCGTCTCTAAACGCTCATAGAGTAGATTACGAATGATCGAAATCCCCAAAACTTACGATCCGAAAGAAGCCGAGCGAGATCATTACGCGCGCTGGGAAGAGCGCGGCTATTTCGCGCCTGAAATTAATCAGGACAAAAACGCGCCGGTCTTCACTATCGTGATTCCACCGCCGAACGTTACTGGCTCGTTGCATATGGGCCACGCGCTGCAGCATACGATGATGGACGTGCTCACGCGTCACAAACGCATGTCGGGATTTCGCGCGTTGTGGTTGCCGGGCATGGACCACGCCGGCATCTCGACGCAACTGATGGTGACCCGTCAACTTAAGAAAGAGGGATTGTCGCGCCACGATCTGGGCCGCGAGAAATTCGTCGAACGGGTCTGGCAGTGGAAACAGGAATACGGCGGGCAAATTCTCAATCAGATAAGGCGCGAAGGCGCGTCAGTCGATTGGTCGCGATTTGCCTTCACCATGGACGAAGATCTTTCGCGCGCGGTGCGCGAGTCGTTCGTCCGGCTGTACGAAGACGGAATGATCTATCGCGGCAACCGGATCGTTAACTGGTGCCCAAATGATCAAACTGTGCTTTCGGATTTGGAAGTTCTGCGCGAGCCGCAGAAGGGCAAGCTTTACTACATTTGCTACCGTTTCAAGGAAGGGGACGGAGGAATCACCGTTGCGACCACGCGCCCTGAGACAATGCTGGGCGATACGGCGGTCGCGGTTAATCCAAACGACGAGCGCTATCAAAGTCTCGTCGGAAAAACACTAATCCTGCCGATTGTTAATCGAGAGATTCCGGTCGTTGCTGATGACTTTGTGGAGTCAGAGTTTGGCACTGGCGCCGTCAAGGTCACGCCCGCGCACGATCCAAACGACTATGAAATCGGTCAGCGGCACAACCTGGAACAGGTGCAGGTGATCGACAAGCACGCAAAGATGACTGAAGCTGCCGGCGCCGATTTCGCCGGGCTCGATCGATATAAAGCTCGCGAGCTGGTGCTCGAGAAGTTGGAAGAACTAGGCTCGTTGGAAAAGGTCGTTGATTACGAAAACGCGATTTCAAAATGCGAGCGTTGCAAGACAGTACTCGAGCCGCTGATCTCCACCCAATGGTTCTGTCGCATGGACCAGTTGCGCGATCTCGCTTTGGCTAAGCTGCGAGACGATCGCAAACCGAAGTTCGTGCCCGATGTTCCTTACGAAAAAGTTTATGCCGACTGGCTCGAGAACCTGCGCGATTGGACCATCTCGCGACAGCTTTGGTGGGGGCACCAAATTCCTGCCTGGTATACAAAAGACGGCGAGTTGATCGTTGCGCGTTCGCGAGAAGAGGCCGAAAAGAAAGCGGGAACCAATGAGTTGACGCAGCATGAAGATGTGCTCGACACATGGTTTTCATCGGCGCTCTGGCCGTTTTCGACTTTGGGATGGCCCGACGAAACCGAAGACCTGAAGACTTTCTATCCGACGTCGGTTTTGATCACCGCCCGCGACATCATCTTTCTCTGGGTGTCGCGCATGGTGATGACGGGTCTGAAATTTATCGCTAAGGAACCATTCGCTGACGTTTACGTAACGGGCACGGTGCTGGACAAGCACGGTCAGCGCATGTCCAAGACGAAAATGAACGGCGTCGATCCGCTGGAAGTTTTCGATAAGTACGGCGTGGATGCCACCCGTTTAATGCTCTCATCCATCGGCTCAACCGACACGCGTTGGAACGAAAAGCAAGTCGAGTCATATCGCAATTTTGCCAACAAGATTTGGAACGCCGCGCGCTTCTGTTTGATGAACGCTGAAGGCGCAGAGTCAATTGCCGATCCTTTCGGTGGCGATCGAAATGATCTTCCGCTGCATGATCGCTGGATATTGACTCGGCTGAATAAAACTGCGCGCGACGTGAACGCGCAACTCGAAGAATATGATTTTCACGCGGCCGTGCAGACGCTCTATCACTTTTTCTGGGACGACTTTTGTGATTGGTATATCGAGCTTTCGAAAGCCACCATGACCGCCGAAAATGATTCACCGGAAAGAAGCACGGCGCGTGCGCGGATGATTTCGATTCTCGAACAGTCACTACGTCTGCTGCATCCATTCATGCCGTATCTAACTGAGGAGTTGTGGCAGAAGTTGCCGGTCAATCATTCAGCGCTGTTGCATCAGGCCTACGAGGGTGTGGAACCAACGGTGATGCTCGCCGCTTTTCCCCAGGCTGACGCGGCTTTAATCGACGAACGCGCCGAGTCGGAAATGCAGGCAGTGATCGATCTGATTTCGCGTGTTCGTAACATTCGGGCCGAAATGAATATCAAACCTGGCGATCGAATTCAGTTGATGATTGCCGCCAGGACAGAAATGCAGTCCGTGTTTACCGCCAGCGCCGATCAAATAGCGCGGCTCACTCGCGCGGCGGGCGTTTCGATTGACGGGACCGTGCAAATGCCGAAAGCGGCAGCGCGCGCCGTACTCTCAGGCGGAGCAGAAGTCGCAGTGCCGCTCGAAGGATTGATCGATTTTGCGCAGGAGCGCGGGCGACTGTCGAAAGAGAAAGAAAAGATGCAAAAAGAGGCTGAGAAGCTCGCGGCCCAGTTGGGCAATGCTGATTTTGTGAATCGAGCGCCGGCCGAAAAGGTTGCTGAATTACGGGCGCGCGTCGCCGATATTGATCAGCGAACTGCGGCATTGGATCAGATGTTGGAGGCGCTGTCGTGAACTGGCTTGACGAAGGCGCGCTCTATTCGAGCATTGGACTTTTTCTGCGCGAGGATCTCGGTCGCGGCGACATCACTACGCAAAGCGTCCTGACGCGCAACACGCGCGCGAAGGGGCGGTTCGTCGCGGCGGAGAAAATGGTGGTTGCCGGGTTGGAGGCGGCCGAGGAAGTTTTTGCCACGCTCGATCCGCAACAGCAGTTGGAAGCGTTCACGGCTGATGGTGAGGAAGTCGAAGCCGGCAAAGTCATCGCGCGCACGAGCGGATTTGCGGATGTTCTCCTGGCCGGCGAACAGGTGGCGCTTAATCTGCTTCAACATCTTTCGGGCGTCGCTACGATCACGCGCCAGTACGTTCGTGCGGTCGAAGGTACCGACGCGAAGATTGCCGATACTCGCAGGATGACGCCGGGCCTGCGCATGCTTGAAAAGTATGCGGTCCTGCTCGGCGGTGGCGTGAACAGTCGCTTCGGTTTGGACGACGGCATTTGCGTTAAATCAAATCATGCGGCGGTTGCCGGCGGCCTGGCCGCTGCGGTCAAAAGCGCCACGGAAAGAATCGGTCACTCGCATCGTATTGCGGCGGAAGTCTCAACCAAGGCGGAAATTAAGGAGGCGATTGACGCTGGGGCGACTGTCTTGATCTTCAGGGACGTGGACGAGAATGAGATCAAGGATCGCATTGACCTGGCGCGCCAGCTCTCGGCTTCGCTCACGGTTGAGGTCGCAGGCGAAATCACTTTGGACAACGTTCGCAAGTATGCGGAATCGGGCGCAGACTTGATCTGCGTGGCGGCGCTGACTCAATCGGTGCGAGCAATGTCGATTAGTTTTCAGCTGCAGATGGGTTAGAGTTTCCGATCAAAGAACTACTCAAACAGGAACTGAGGGTTCAGTGGAACGTTGAATCTAAGGAGACGCTTTTTAATGACCCACTCAAGCATCGTGTTCTCGAAAGTGAGCATCCCTCAATTTGTTGGGTGAGGTGAGCAAATGAGAGACAATTCGGTTCGCAAATTGGTGATTACGGTCTTCGCGATTCTTCTGATCGGCGGTCTTTTGGTTGATTCCGCCGCGCAGAAACGCCGGCGCACGAGGCGTCGATCTTCCGCTCCGCGAATTTCGAATCCTGAAATCTATCAACCATCGCCGGGCGACAATTCGAATTCAAATAGTTCTGAAACAAGTACTACAAATGGAAATTCCAATTCGAATTCGTCGCAGACTGAGGATCCGGAATCGATGAAGCGAACGATTCGCACACTGTCGACTCAAGTCGACAGACTCACCGACAAGCTCAATGACTTGCAAGCATCACAGCAGTCGATAGTCGATCTCGAACGCCTGTCGCGGGCGGAACAGCGGTCAGCCCAGTTGCGGGCTGAGTTGAACAGTATCCAGACAAAGAAGGGAGAACTCGCAGCTCATCTCGAGGACATCGAATTCGGGTTGAAGCCGGAGAACATCGAGCGCTCCACGGCGGGCATTGGTACGACGCGGCCTGAGGAAGTGCGCGAGCAACGCCGGAAGCAACTGGAAAGTGATCGAACCCGCACGCAAACACAGTTGGATCAATTGAACGCCAGCGAGGGTCGCGCGCAGCAGGCAATCGCGACGTCCGACGCCGACGTTGATCGTTTGCAGAAGAAGCTTGATGCGGCTGATCGGGCGGCCATTGAGAACGCGAAGACAAACTCTCAGTCCGGGGCGCCGCAAGTTACTGCGAGTCCAACGCCGACACCGTAGTGGGGAGCGCACGCGTCCTGCGTGCGGTTCACCGGCATCTTTGCCGGTTGCCGCGCAGGCAAGATGCCTGCGAACCGCCGACAAGGATGTCGGCGCTCCTAGGACAATCATGGGAACTATTGCTCAGAACGATCTCTATAACCTGATCGGCGACGCAAATGCGCGCGGCGAACGTGTGGTTATAGCGACGGTTGCACACACGCGCGGCTCAACGCCGCAGCGTCGTGGCGCCAAAATGCTTTTCTTCGAGAATGGCGAAACCGCAGGCACCGTCGGCGGCGGCTGTGTCGAAGCTGAAGTTTGGGCCGAAGCGCGCGAGACGATGCGTAGCGGCCTTCCGGCTTTGCATCGCTTTGCATTGACTGCGGACGAAGCGAGCGAAGAGGGCATGGTGTGCGGCGGGACGATGGATATCTTTATCGACATCTGGGAATAACGCTCGACACGACTGGAGCGCAACCGTCCCGGTTGCTGCTCTGAGCGGGATGCAAGCGAGGACGCTTGCGCTGCAGTCGGACCCTGCTATGCACGAGTCTCTCGTCGATAGCTACAAATCTCAGCACCAGCACCCGCTGAACAAACTATGTCACATGATCGGGGTTCCCATGATCACGATCGCGTTGCTTTTGTTTTTTTTCAGGTGGCGTTGGGCGCTCGTGCTATTCGTTACCGGTTGGATCTTGCAGTTTGTCGGACATGCCATCGAAGGCAATCGTCCGGCCTTCTTTCAGAATCCCGTATACTTCTTCGTTGCTCCGTGGTGGCTGCTGCAACGCCTCGCGCGCGCCATTGGCCTTCTGCATTCTTCTCCTTCAAAATAGCGCCTTCGTAAATAGCGCCTTCGTAAGCGGAAGCTTTGCGAGTCCGCAAATGTGCGCGCTGATCTATGGCTGTCAATAAAACCAACACAGGTACCAACGTTAGCGATCACATTCGCATTGTTTTGGCGGAAGGCTCGACAGCCGTCCTGGTGACTGTGATTGAGTCACGCGATTTGAAGACGGGTTCGAAGCTACTTGCGAAAGCAAGCGGTGAGACAGTTGGCGATCTGGGTGATCCGAAGTTGAACGACGCCGCCATTCGCGAAGGCTCAAGTTTCCTGACGCTGCGGGCCGACGCCAGGTCGTCGAGAGTTAGTGAGTTCGCTGCGGACCTCGCTTCGCTTTCTGATTCGATCGTTTTGTTTGAGCGAATCGAAAAAGAACCGCGCCTGGTTGTTGCCGGCGCGGGTCATGTCGGTGCGTCGCTCGCGCGTCTGGCTTCACTGGTTGGTTATCGAGTGACCTTAATCGATGATCGGGGCGAGTTTGTCGCGCGAGAATTGTTCGCCGCGCCATCAGAGCGAGAAATCAATCTAGTGGCTGCCGAGAGTTGGTCCGACGCTTTACGAGACGCTATCGGAAACGGACGAGCCGCCTCAGTCGCGATCGTTACGCGCGGCCACAAGCAGGATGAAGACTGTTTGCGAGCAGCGCTGTCTGCCAAACCGGATTACATCGGGATGATCGGAAGTAAACGCCGCACAAATATCGTGCTGGATAAATTGCGCGAAGAAGGTTTCGATCAGGAGCAGCTCAAGCGGGTTCGTGCGCCGATCGGTTTAGACATCGGTGCGGTCTCACCGGAAGAAGTGGCGCTGGCGATTCTTGCAGAGATTGTCGCTGAACGGCGTGGTGGTAGGGGCGGGTCGCTATCCGCATGGCGGCGCGGGGATTCTGTTGTTTCGCCAACCGCGAGGGACTATAATTCGCGCTCAAAGGAGTATTGATGAAGGTTTTCATTAGTTACGCATCGAAGGATGAGGCATTGGCGCGCAAGCTTACGGCCTCCTTAGAAGACGCTGGTCTGGATGCATGGTATGACAAACGGGAGATTCTTCCGGGAGACAACTGGGCCGAAAAAATCTCACAGGGTCTGAAAGAGTCGAACGCTATGGTCGTCTTGCTGACGCCTCAGGCTCTGCAGTCCGATGCCGTCCAAAATAATATTAGCTATGCGCTGGGACAAGAAGCTTTCAGAAATAGGTTGATACCGGTAATCATAGGTGACGCGAATGATTTCCCGGCCGATAGCATGCCGTGGATCTTCAAGCGGCTTCAAACCATCACCGTGTTGAAAGACGATGAGGAAGCGGAACAATTCAAGAAGGTTGCTGAGGCTATCAAAGCGGCAGCTTAATTCTCCGAATGTCGGCAACTCTCCCAACCGAAGTATTCTGATCTCATTCAAGTGTCGATCGGCAGTTCGCGACTGACCTCGCAGCGACGGTGCGACAACATAGCATCCCTGTCTGGTACAGCAATACAAACATCGTAGGCGCCCAACAGTGGCAAGATGAGATTGGCGCAGCGCTGCAAAGGTGTGATTGGTTTGTAGTCGTGCTTTCGCCCAACTCAGCGACGTCAATGTGGGTCAAGAGAGAATTGTCGTATGCACTGAATCAGAACCGGTTCGAAAACAGAATCATTCCTATCTTGTATCAGCCATCCGATTTTGAGCAGTTGTCATGGACTCTGTCTTTGCTTCAGATGGTTGATTTCACTCGCACCTTTGATGAAGGCTGCGTGGATCTGCTTCGCGTTTGGGGTTTGGGTTATAGGAAATAACCGTTATCGCGCATTAGTTTCTGCTTCGCAAATACTCCGCCGGCAGCGGATTCTTCTCGTCCTCAGCTTGCCAGAACACAGTCACGATCCACCAGCGTTTGCCATCGTTCATTAATTGAATGCTGTTGATGCCGCGCGCGAACGGCTTGGCATCGTCGGCCTTGTGACGTGATTCATACGTGCTGAAGATGTGTGCGATGTTGCCGAACTTTTCCAGCCGTCGAGAGACCTCACGCTCGAAAAATCCATCCTTTTCAAGACGGGGCGACGAGCGCTGAATGTACTCGTCGGGCGTGAGTACGCGCGAACCGACTTCTCCGGTTGGTCGCGCGCCGGTCGGAATCAAACGCGCGCCGGGAACAAACAACGAACGAA
>DNNE01000080.1:28175-28563 GCA_003487805.1 Blastocatellia bacterium
AAACAACGAACGAAAGCGATCCCAGTTGCGTGCGCCCGGCGGGCCGGAGATCACGTCATAAAGCGACGCGACGATCGCATCCATGGTTGCGACGTCTGCCGGGTTCGCAGGCGGCACCGCGGCCGCGGTCTGGGTTGGCGATGCTTGCGGAGTTGGCGTCGGCGATTGAGCGTGAACGCTGATAACGAATGTAATCAATCCGGCCGCGAATGCGAGTCGAACTGCCGTTGACGAAAATTGTTTCATAGTCCGAGGCTCCTGAATCTTTTCTGAACCGAGCCGTAATTAAAGCACGCCCGTTCTTCGATGCCAATGAATCTCTTGTCCCTGTGTTGGCCTCGTGTCGTCTTCCGCGCAGCAGCAATGTCCACGAAACCACACGAACCGA
>DNNE01000080.1:28858-30198 GCA_003487805.1 Blastocatellia bacterium
GTCCACGAAACCACACGAACCGAGCACGAAAGAATGTTTCGTGTTGATTCGTGGATCGTCTTACCGTGCACTTTTTCGGAAGTGGTTGTTTGCTGAGCTGAATAGGAACACCACGAAAGTACACGAACGAACACAAGTCTCTCACTTGCTGAAACAGGTGGTGCCGCCACACTCACGGCTTCGGAAGTTGGCGCGACTGCCGCGCGAATGTTATTAAGATTGTTCATGTCAACCCGGCAACAACTTGAAGAGCGGCCTGATCGCGGTGTCAGCGAGATGTTTCGCGCGCTGCGCCATCGCAACTTCAGACTGTTTTGGTCGGGCGCGTTTCTCTCGAACACGGGCACCTGGATGCAGGCCGTCGCTCAGGGTTGGCTGGTCCTGTCACTGTCAAACTCGCCGTTCTGGCTTGGCGTCGATGGTTTCATGGCGACCGCTCCGGGCCTGGTTCTCACGCTCGCCGGCGGAGTATTTGCGGATCTTTTCGATCGACGCAAACTTCTGATCTACACACAGGCGGTGGCCGGACTCGCGGCACTTACTTTGGGCGTGCTCGTGCTGACCCACGTCGTGTCTGTCTGGATGATTCTGTGTCTGTCATTCGTTACGGGTTGTTGCATGTCACTCGCAGGGCCATCGTATATGGCACTCGTTTTTGATTTGGTTGGGCGCGAGGATCTCGCGAATGCGATCGCCTTGAACTCGACGCAGTTCCAACTCGCGCGCGCACTGGGGCCGGTGTGCGCAGGAGTGGCCTTTAAGCTCTTTGGCTTGGCCGGGTGTTTCATCGCCAACGGAATTTCGTTCGTCTTCGTGGTGGCCGCGATGCTGATGGTGAAATTTAATCGGCCAAATGCACGTGACGGCGCGCCCGCGCGTTCAGTGAAAGAGAAGGGAGTTTTCCTCGGTGATTTGACGGCCGGCTTTCGATACGTTGCCGGCCGGCCACGGGTTTCGATGCTACTGGTGATTTCGGCAGTCACGAGCATGTTTGGCGCGCCGTACATTTACATGACGCCGGTTTTTGCGCGCGATATTTTTCATTTGGGAGAAACCGGATTGGCAGTGCTGATGGGAATGGCGGGCGCCGGCGCTTTGTTCGGGGCGCTCTTTCTCGCCTATCTCGGCGACTTTAGGCGCAAAGGGTGGTTCATACTTAGCGGCGCTATGGCATTCGCTCTCTGTCTGATAGGTTTCTCGTTATCGACAAATATCAAGCTGTCGTTGTTCTTTCTGTTTGCGCTGGGCTTTGGGATTGTTTGCTCGGTGGCGGTCACGAACACGCTATTACAAAAATTGGTTACCGACGATATGCGTGGCCGGGTGATGAGCATGTTCAT
>DNNE01000080.1:30485-30775 GCA_003487805.1 Blastocatellia bacterium
GCCGGGTGATGAGCATGTTCATGCTTTCATTTATCGGGGCGATGCCGATCGGTAATCTGATTGCAGGAGCAGCATCGCATCGCTTCGGAGTGCCGCGAACCCTGGCGGCCGGCGGTGCGATTATCGCGTTGTTTGTCGGCATTGTGGCCATCCGAAGCCCAAGACTCCGTGAGCTGTAACCGCGTGTTCGGCTTTGGTTAAATGAACCTTGATGTGCAAAACTCGTCTTATCCAATTATGAGGAAGTTCAGCGTCAAAGGCCTGCTGCCGATATTGATCGGGCTCTATGT
>DNNE01000080.1:31072-32645 GCA_003487805.1 Blastocatellia bacterium
CCGATATTGATCGGGCTCTATGTCGGATCGATTATCTGCTACTCGCAAAGCGGATGGACCAGCACGCACATCAACTCTGGCGGAAAAGATCTCAACGCGGTTTATTTCAGTGATTCAAAGCACGGCTGGGTTGGCGGCGACGGCGGTTTTCTTGCTTACACTGACGATGCCGGCGCGAGTTGGGTCGAGCGGCGTCTGGGTGTCGATCACGCTATTAACGATGTTTACTTCGTGAGCAAGGACCACGGTTTTGCGCTAACCGGCGGCAGCATTTTTGAGAGTTCGGATGGCGGCCATTCGTGGCATGAAGGCTACAAGTTTTCGTCAACTGAATTCGAAGGGGCGTCACCTGAGCTTTACAGTTTGCGCTTCAACGGCAAGAAACGCGGCTGGGTAGTTGGCTCGGCTAGTCGTGGCGACGTGATCGTCAACAGCATTCTGGCCATAACTCGGGACAGCGGAGTCACGTGGCAAGTGCTGCGCGCGCCAAGTAATCAGGAACTGATCCACATCGATGTGGTTGACGAGAGGCGCGCCTGGATTGTCGGCGCGGGCGGCGCAATTCTGCATACCGAAGATGCCGGCGAGACATGGACCAGGCAAAAGTCCGGAACTGGAGCGACGCTCTATCACGTCGATTTTCGAAATGAGAAGCAGGGTTGGGCGGTTGGCGAGCGCGGCACTATTCTAAGAACCGAAGACGGCGGTAACAGTTGGACGAAGGTTGAATCACCGGCGCGTTCGACCTTATTGAGTGTGCAATTCGTTAATGACGACGAAGGTTGGATAGCCGGGCGATCCGGCGTAATCCTGCGTTCGAGCAATCGCGGACAAACCTGGATCGAACAGGAGAGCGGGACCAAACAAAATCTTTATGCGTTGTTCATTGACAAGAAAAATGGCTGGGCGGTCGGCAGTAACGGCCTGGTCGTGAAATACCAGAGATGAATCGAAAGACAATCAAAGGAATCTTAAGTACATCGTTATCGCATGAGTTTAATTGAGAGACTGAAGCAGAAACTTGGTATTGCACCCGCCAATTCGGGCCGAGCGCCCATACGCATTTTTGTACTTGAAGATGACGAGCGGCGCTGTGCATGGTTCCAGAAGCGTTTCAAAGGAGACACGCTCCATATTTCGTGCGACATCGCGGAAGCGAAAGAACTGCTCGAATCGAATAACTACGATTCGATTTTTCTCGATCATGATTTGATGCCCGAGCACTATGGTTCTGACACGCCGGACGACGAGCGCACGGGCTATGCGATCGCTTCGTTTCTGGCATCGCGGCCGGAGCTGCAACGCCCGGCGACTATCATGGTGCACAGCTTCAATGCTGAAGGCGCGTTGCGCATGGTCGAAGAACTGCGAGCTGCCGGACGGCAAGCCGATTACGTTCCTTTTCATTTTCTTGAAGAGCGATTGAAGCGGTTGTGGCCGAATTAAGCGGCGGCTGAGAGCAAAGGGCCAAGAGCAAAGAGCTAAGTGATTAGCGCAACTTACCAGCGCTTTGCACTTAGCTCTTTGCTTTTGGCACGTTATGGTGGCCCGGGACGGAATTGAACCGCCGACG
>DNNE01000080.1:32931-36683 GCA_003487805.1 Blastocatellia bacterium
GGGACGGAATTGAACCGCCGACGCCGCCGGCCTTTTCAGGGCCGCTTACCCAATCGCCGAAGTGGTTTGAAATCAACCAGATATCCAGACTGAGGACTACATTACTGTTTAAAGTTCTCAGAAAAGTCCCTTGCCTGTCGAATTGTCCCGGCCTGCGTGAAGGACCGTCCCAAACTGAGGGTCCTCTCAAACCAGCATCGAGCAGAAAAATCCAATTAAAGGGATTCCAGCCCACTTATACCGAATGGCTGTTGGGACATCTCTGTGCTTCAGACTCCGACTGTCGAGGCGATGAACAGAGTTACTCAAAGGGTAACCGTCCATCGTTAGATCTAGAAAGGTATGACAAATGGGATGGCTCGTGCCGGCCGTTAGAACTAAATCGTTAGACCCTTGACCATGCATCTCTTTTGAGCCGCCACGCAGCATAGGCAGCGAGAAGCACTTGTGCGATAAGCAGTCGTCGAAAAGAGTCTGAAAGAAGGAGCCAAGCGTGTCACCGATTAATGTTCTGGTGGTGAGTGTATCGGAAGACGCAACGACGATGGCCATCGCGAGGGCCATCGCCGATTGCGTGGCCGATCGCTCTGACATGAATCTTGTCGAAGGCAGCTCCAAAAAAGGAAGTTTGGCCGCAGACGAAGCGGGCGCCATTCTTCGATCCGTCGATCCTTCGGCTCGACGTGCTTTAGTACTGGTAGGTTCTCCATCTGATACAAACGAACTGGCGCTAGAGCTGGTCACATCGAAGCACGAAGTCGCTGTGATGCATATCGACGCCGTTGATTACATGGTTCGGATCGGGTTGAGCGACTCCAACCTCAACTCACTGTTGACAGCGCTACGTGAGCTGGTAGAGAGCGTCGGTACGGCGAAGCCAGAGCGGGTTACGCGCATGCAGCCTCGATCGCTCAAAATGCCTCCCGAAAGCGTTACCCCGCCCGAACAAATCTCTACAGAACGTCCTCTGCTAGAGGCGTCGATCAAATGGATCTATGCAATTTTGAGAGACGCCGTTGGGAGAATTCCAAAAGAAAACGGCAGCGCACATGGTTTCTCGTTGACCAGGGAGACGGTATTGCAGTGTCTCGAAGAGCTATCGGAGCGCTTCCGCGACTATGAGGATATCTCCTTACCTGAAGCCGATGCGCAACTAAACAAAGAACTCGATAAGGCCGAAACAAATCCTGAGCCCTTGGCCGCTGCCGTTCGAGTGTTTGGACTTGAGCGCCTCGACTTCCGATTGCTGGCACTCACGCTGGCGCCTGAATTCGATATTTGTTTTCAGCGTTGCATTGGAATCCTGCTCGACGAAATCGGTCGTCGCGTCGGCACCATCAGTTTGTATTGCAGTCTGCTCGACATTGAGCCGCGGGAGCGGGGCAAGTTTGTCAATGGCGCCCTGCCACGCTGGTTGGTCTTTGAGGGATACGCGGGTCGGCCCGCGGCCGCAGATGAGCCACTAAGGCCCGATCCGTTTCTTGCAGAATGGCTGCTCGATGACGACACCGCCCTGCAACATGATCCGCGAATACGTCGCATGTTGCGGCTGATGCCATGGCCGGGTAGCAGCCTGCTGAAGGATCAGGAAGAACGGGCGGCCTTGTTAATCGAAAGGCTTCACAGTGGCTGTCCAACGCCATGGGTTTTGCTGGATGGAAGTGACTCGGCTGCCTGGAGAGCTTTGATTGAGCGGGGTGTGCAATACAAACACGTAAGGCCTATTCGCGTCGTAGCTACGCGCCTGGCCGGCGTTGATCTCGTTGAGGTCGAGGAAGTCGCCCGTCGCATTGGGCGCATGGCCCGACTTTGCAAGCATCACTATCATCCGCTGGTCATCGATGTCAGCAAGGCAGACGGAAGTGAGGCAGAGGACGACTACCTCGGTCTCTTCTTAGCGACATTGGATCGTACCCATGCTCGTGCGGCAGTGATTTGCCGCGACCAGGCCCGCATCATCCAGCTATTGGGCAACGCGTCATATGAGTTGATTACTGAGCCCGCACTCCCGAAAGCTGCGCGGGTGGAAGCAGTACGAGAGGCCGCCAAGGGAGCCGGCATTACCTACCTGACACAAGAGTCAGCTGAGTCGATAGCTAATCGTTATCCGGTACATGTCGATGGGCTGGAACAAGCGATGCGACTCGCCGCCAATCGCCCAAAGAATTTCGACACTGATAATCCTGATCTTGAACGCCTGACGACGGCGCTGAAGGAATTGGCGTCCGAGGGAGTATCCCATCTGGTCGAACGGATCGAGCCGGTTTTCACTCTCGATGAAGTGGTCCTGCCTCCCGACCGTAAGCAGACGCTGAACGAAATTGCCGATCAAATTCGTCTTGCGTCGCGCGTGCTTGACGATTGGAACTTCCGCGAAAAACTCCCTTATGGGCGTGGCGTTGCCGCATTGTTCTTCGGCCCCAGCGGAACAGGTAAGACGATGGCGGCGATGGGAATAGCTCGCCGGTTGGATATCCAGATTCTGAGGCTCGATCTTTCGCGGGTCGTGAGCAAGTACATCGGTGAAACCGAGAAGAACCTCGATCGCGTGTTCAACGATGCTCAAGCGTCAGGCGCCGCAATTCTCATCGATGAAGCCGACGCGCTACTGGGCAAACGCAGTGAAGTTAAAGACGCGCACGACCGTTACGCAAACATCGAGGTTGCCTACCTCTTACAACGTCTGGAGGCATACGAAGGTCTCGCGATTCTCACAACGAACATGCGCAAGAACCTCGATGCGGCTTTCTTGCGCCGCCTGCGTTTTGTCGTCGAGTTTCCGCGGCCCGATGCGGAGGCGCGAGAGAAAATCTGGCGTCAATGCCTACCCTATGTATCCCACGAGTTAACTGACACAGACTTCCGCCAAATTGCGCGCCGGATCGATCTCACCGGTGGGCAAATACGCCAGATTACGTTACGCGCTGCTTTTATCGCCGCTGCAGCCGACAAGCAAATTGGACTCGATCAAATAGTGCAGGCTGCCTCCGCAGAACTCGCCAAATTGAGCATGCCTCCGATTGAAGTCGATCTGCTTCAGACAAGGAGGGCCGCAGCGTGAAAGCCGACGCCATCCTGCGCGTGACTGAGGTATTGCGAAAACGTCTGGAGGCAGCGTTGGTGAGTTCTGGTATGCCGGGAACGGTATTCGTTGGCCCACTTGACGACGCTGAGGCGAGTGGTGCCGCGCTTGTGCTGTTCCTTTATCGCATCGTTCCCAATGCAAGCTTGCGCAACCGCGAGCATCGCCCGCCGTCGAATGTCGCACCGCCAATCAGTTACCAAAATTCGCTGCCCCTCGATCTTTATTATCTGATTACGGTCGGCACCACATCAGAAGCCACCGAGGAAACACCGCTGCGCTGGCTCGGTTACGCCATTCAGGCGATACAGGCAGCGCCGGATTTAGTCGGATCCGACGTGGGTCAAGAAACAGTTCACGTTACACTCGAACCCCTCTCGACAGAAGAAGCCAGCCGCATCTGGGCGCTGTTCCCGACGGCCAACTATCGGACATCGGTTGCTTACCTGGCTACACCTGTCTGGCTCGATCCGCCTGACGTCCTGCCGCTTGCGGCGCGCGTCGTCGACGATCAACTACTGGCAGGGTCTCGGATCGGGGAGGTGGCGTCATGAGCCAACGATTCGACGTCCGCCTGCCGGTGGAAGATGCTTATCGTCGTCGCGTGCTGTTTGGAATTGAGTTGCTTGACGCCGTGACGCTGTCTCCTGTCAATCAGGGAGTGAAGGTT
>DNNE01000080.1:36985-78457 GCA_003487805.1 Blastocatellia bacterium
AGTGAAGGTTGTGGGGGGCGGGCTGTTGGGAAAGCCGATCGTGAACGCCGGCGGCTTGTTCGTATGGCTACAGGAAGAGATTCAAAACTTACGCACGGTCTCGATCGATCCAGGGACATTGCCGTATGAAGCGCTGGAGCTCGAGCCTTCGCAACTCAACCTGCCCCCGATTAAGCCTGCTCTCACGACGATCGAACTGCAGCCGCGCGTTGACTACTCCTTCGGGTCTGGCACCACGGGACTACGCGGCACGCTGATCGAAACTCGAGTTGATCCACCAAAACCGGTAGCAAACGCAGCCGTATACCTGCAATGGCTCGACGACGAAAACAATTGGCACAACGCACCGACCACGTCGCACACCGATCAAAAACGCGGAGACTTCGTTTCGATCCTTCGCCTCGCGCCCACTGAGGTGCCATTCCTCGACAACGGAGGAGTGACCGTACGTCTACGCGCGACTCGCAACGGCAGTGCCGAGCGCGGCTCTAACAATTTCAAACTTCCGCAAGGTCGCATCACGGATCCGTCGGCCTTGAATCCAATGACCTTTGCCTGGGACGAGTTGCAACCCTGAGTTCGCCATTAGGAGACCATGCTATGAACGACTATGCACAAAATCACCCGGACCCCGGATGTTCTTCGGCCGATGACCGAGCCGATCAACCACCCTCTGATGAGACGAAGTGCCCGGATCTGCCGCCGAATGATCCACCCGATCCTTACAAACCAGAGGACTGTAACAAGACTCCAGCCTGTAACTGTCCGGACCCGCCCGGCGCAACTGAGCATTGTCTCGAGGATCTGATCGATCAGCAGACCGCGCAAGTGACGGTTGCGGATAAGGCAAAGACCTTTAAGGCAGAACTCGAAGCATTGCTGGCTAAGGCGAAGGCTGCCAGCCAGGAGTACACAGCAGAGAAATACGGGAAGCTCGTCAAGCAATGGGAGGACGAGGACGCAGAAATCGCCGAGCTCATCCGGAAACTGGTGTGTGCAGTGCCGTGTTGGCGTTGCATTCTCGAATGCTACGTCTGTCCATTGATAGACGACATGCGCAAGGCTGAACTGCAGCTAAGCGGTGACGGCAAGCTTTGCCGCGACATGCATAGCATCTACGATCTGCGTTACTGGCATGAGCGCAACACTTGGTCGAAAGACCGCATTTTCCAACGCATCAAAGCGGTGCTTGCAGTTTGGGAGAAGCCCGCACAGACGATTGAGAAGATTCTCACCGACAATGCGAAGTTGATTGTTGATTGCAGTAAAGCTATCGGTTCGGATCCGTCAAATGCAGTTTATGACGTTTTCCTGAAGCTGGTGCCGATGCATTTGGCGATCGCTCCGCCCGCAACAGATAAGAAAACCAAAATCGCCAAGAAGTTTACGGTCTTCTGTGAGTGTGACACCGGCAACCCGGAAGCATGTTGTGGTCCTGACGTCGGTGAGTTGACGCTGCGAGAACGCCTGATTGGCACGCAGCCCTACCTCATCAAACCTGACCACTACTTCAAGCTCATCTGTTGTCTCGTCGACAAGCTCTACCGCCCGGCGAAGGACTTGCTTGCGGAGGCGACCGCGGCCCTGGAAAAAGTTGAGAACGAGATCAAACGCTACCAAGCCCAGATTGAAAACGGGCTCAAGGACTTCGAAAAGAACGCAAAGGCCAGGATTCCAAGTCCAATCGAATGCTGCGGCGACAAGTTGCCAAAGCCCGAGCAGCCGCCGAACCAAACAGCTAGCTAACACGGAGAATCACCATGCCTGAATATCTGCATCCCGGTGTCTACATCGAAGAAATCGAGCGGGGTCCGCGACCGATTGAAGGCGTGCCCACCAGCACTGCGGCCCTGCTCGGCGAGGCCGAGCGCGGTTCTACTACTCCACGCCTGGTCACGAGCTACAAGGACTATCAGCGTTGGTTTGGCGACGTCTTTGATCCCATCAAGTTCTTACCGTACGCCGCCAGCGGTTTTTTTGAGAATGGAGGTAAGCGCGCCTTCATTGCCCGGCTGGTTGGCGATGCGTCAGCGCTCGCCTCTGCAGTCTTTGGTGACTTCGTCGTCCGGGCGGCCGGCCCCGGTCTTTGGGGCAACCGTGTCAAAGTCAAAATCTCAGACGGAACGACCAAAAAAGAAGACGGCACTTCAGTCGGCTTTCGGCTGCAACTCGCGTACTGGGAACGCGAGCCGGTACCCGACTTTGATCCTTTCACTGACCGCACAACTCTTCCGCGTCCGCAGTTGATCGAGGACTTCGACGATCTCGACACCAGGGAGTCGTCGCCTGATTACTACGGCAAGCGTTTCCCCTTCATCGACCTTGACAAAGGCGAAACGAACCAGGGGCCGGAGAGCTCTGCATTGGGCATCCTGGTTCGTAACCCTGGTGTCCCGGTGAGCACTCAACCAGCAAACGGCATCAACTTGCTGGCCGGCGGCGCAGACGATGCCGCGCCGCTCGGCGTCGATGATTTCAAGGGCGGTCCGGTATCCGGCGGGCGAAGCGTCCAGGGCCTTGCTGCGCTCGAACTCGATCCGTATCGCGATGTTGCGCTCGTCTATGCGCCGGCCGTCACGACTGACGTCGCTCAGGCGATCGTTACTCACTGCACGAATATGCGATTCCGCTTTGCGGTCATTGATTCTGACAAGGGTAAGAACAATCCCAGCGAACTGAACCCGCGGAATGCAATCACCGACAGCAGCTATGCCGCGTTCTACTATCCGTGGATTGTTGCTGCCGATCCGCGGACGGGCGCGCGCAAACTCATTCCGCCAGGTGGCACCGTCCTTGGCGTTTATGCTCGCTCCGACACGGAACGAGGGGTCTTCAAGGCGCCGGCGAACGAAATCGTGCGCGGAGCACTCGCGCTCGAGTTCGACATCAACGACAACATGCAGGATGACCTTAACCCGAAAGGCGTAAACGTCATCCGCAGTTTCCCTGGTCGCGGAATCCGTGTGTGGGGCGCGCGGACGATCACGTCGGACGCGCTCTGGAAGTATGTTAGCGTGCGCCGACTTTTCATTTTCCTCGAGCGCTCGATCTACGAAGGCACACAGTGGGTCGTCTTCGAGCCGAACGATGACAAACTGTGGGCGCGAGTGATCGACACGATCCGTTTGTTCCTTCGCAGCCAGTGGCGTCTCGGCGCCCTCTTCGGTCGCACTGAGCAGGAAGCGTTTTTCATTACCTGCGATCGCACCACGATGAGCCAGGACGACATCCTGAATGGCCGACTGATCTGCGAGATCGGCATCGCGCCAGTTCGTCCGGCTGAGTTTGTCATCTTCCGAATTTTCCAAAATACCGCTGAACCACAACGCTAGGAGCTAAGTTATGGCACGCATAGATCCTTTACGCAATTTCCGCTACCGGCTCGAGATCGACAGCGTCACGCAAGCCGGTTTCAGCGAAGTGATGATCGCCGAAACGACGATCGACGCAGTTGATTACCGCGAGGGCACTGATCCGCCGCACGTGAGAAAACTAAGCGGCCTCACAAAGTATGGAAGCATCACGCTGAAGTGGGGCATGACCGTCGGCGGCAGCGCGCTCGACCTCTTCAAGTGGCATGCCGACGTCTCGGCAGGTCAGATCAAAGAGAAGCGCAAGAAAGTGGTCATCGTGATTCAGGACGAAGCCGGCGTTGATAGTGCGAGGTTCGTTATCACCGACGCTTGGCCCATTAAGTATGATCCGAGCGACCTCAATGCCAAGGGTAACGAGGTGATGATTGAGCTGCTCGAACTCGCCAATGAGGGCATCGAGCGCGTGGCGTAAGAAGGGGAGACTAACATGAGCACCACGCAAACCGGCTTTCAGACGGAGATCGAGTTCGAATTGCCCAAGGGCTACGTGGATGAGGCGGGTGCGCTGCACCGGCGCGGCACAATGCGCCTCGCCACGGCAGCCGACGAGATACTGCCACTTCGCGATCCGCGAGTGCAGCAGAACGAAGCCTATCTCGCGGTGATTGTCCTGGCGCGCGTCGTCACCCGTCTGGGCTCCTTGACAGAGGTTCATACGGGCGTGATCGAGAACTTATACGCCTCAGATCTTGCCTACCTGCAACGGCTGTACGAAAAGTTCAACGCCAGCGACGACATCGAGCCGGAGCTCTCGTCCGAAAAGCAATGGGCGGCCGGAGGTAAGACGCTGCGGAGGATTACAGCCGTGGGGGAAGCCTGAAGGCCTATCCCGTGAAGTCGTTGTACGAGGAGATGGCCTTTATCGCATGTCACTTCCATTGGTCCCACGGCGAGCTCATGCAGCTTGAGCACCGAGAGCGCCGGCGCTGGTGCCGGGAGATTTCGGCAATTAACCGCGCCCTCGACGGCGCTCCCTCTAATCCTTTCGAAATGGCGAGGAGGCGTTGATGACACGACAGGATCCTCTGCGCGCCTTTCGCTTCCTCGTTGAGATTGAGGGGATTACGAGCGGAGGCTTCACGCGAGTTAAAGGTCTCTCTCGCGAAGTGAAATTCGAGTCTTATCGCGAGGGCGGCGTGAACGAATACGAGCATAAGCTCATCACGCAAGTCTCCTATCCCGTCGTTATTCTCGAGCGCGGGTTGGCTCTCGATGATTTGTGGACATGGGCGCTCGCCACAGCCGATGGCGAAGTCCGTCGCCGGACAATCCGCATTCGCCTTCACAATGAGGCCAACGAGAAGATGTGGGCCTGGCAGGTCGAATACGCGTTGCCGGTGAAGTGGACAGCCTCAGATCTGGACGCGCAATCGTCACCGGTAGTGATGGAAACCCTGGAGCTTGCTCACCACGGACTGAGGAAGGCGACATGATTTATGCTGCTGGCAAATGGTTGTACGGTGCATTCGCGCTGGTGGCACGCGACGCCGCCAGGCGTTTCGTCGGCGACCGAAGAAGTTCGTTGCGCCGGCGCAGTTTTTGGCGTCCTATCAGCTTGCGATGGCAGCGGCGTCGCCGACATCAAATAAACTTGGCGGCCGCTCGTTCCGCTAGTCGTGCACCGGTCGTATTGTTTCCTCAGTTTCATTTTCATTACACCACGCACCGAAACGAACGAACGCATCACGACCGAGTCCCCGGGCCAGTTGCTGCCACG
The DNA here is from genome assembly GCA_003487805.1 of Blastocatellia bacterium. Taxonomy (GTDB): domain Bacteria; phylum Acidobacteriota; class Blastocatellia; order Pyrinomonadales; family Pyrinomonadaceae; genus UBA11740. The sequence continues at coordinate 42,077 of DNNE01000080.1, forward strand.
CGACTCGCCGCGACGCGCGCTGTCTTGCTCAATCATTGGCCCAGTTTCCACGCCAGAGCGCTTTCACCGCAACCGCATCCGGCGCATCGAGCATGGCGTTCCTTCGATGCGCACCAGAGTTCGCGGCTAAGTATCGATGCCGGGTTAATCGGCACACTTGGATCAGCAAAGATGGCGGGCCGTCACTCAATCACGCCGTCCGCTGTGAATCGCTTGCGACCGCGGCAGTCAAAGCAAACAGCGGAACCTGTTCGCCCGGGCCGATGGCGAAAGGAACAGACACCTCCATTTCTAACCCAATCGCGGAGCTGGCAGCACTGGCTACAGGTCTTTCACAGCCGCTCGCAGATAGCTGATCCCGCTCCGGATCGTTCGCAGCCTAAAAAGGCTTCGCGAATCCAGGTCGACCGTTCTGAGGAACTCGTGTGGCGCCGCGTAATACGGCCAACGACGGAAGTCGCTGAGTTCGAACGTAGGCAAGAGCTTTCCGATTCGGTTCAACGACCAGCGTTGCGCACCTTTCAAAGCCAGGAAGCGACGCCGAAGTCAGCTCCGATAGAGCGGTCGACGGCAGCGCAAATTATGAAACTCGATCCGAGTTTTTTGGACCGACTAACTGACGACGTAATTCGCCGCGTGGAAAAGCGCGCGCAAATTGAGCGCCAGCGGCGCGGACTTTGAAATCAAAATGAGTAAGGTTCAACTCAAGAAGGCGACGATCACCGTGATGGACGGCTCGAACCAGGGCGACGTCATCACGGTGCTTTTCAATCCCACTGAGTACAGCTTCGAACGAACCAATTCTTACAAGTCCGTTGCGGTGCCGGGTCTCAGCTCTCCTTTGCTGCAGTTTGTAAGTGGCGAGTCTGACCGTCTCAGTATGGATCTGTTTCTCGACGATTACACGGATCCAAACGGGCCGACGTCACTGCAACAAAAGGAAGAGAAACCTCTCACCAAGCGACTAGACGCGCTTTTCAACCTGCTCGAAATCGATCGCGATTTGCACGCCCCGCCCACGGTGCGCTTCAGCTGGGGAACGTTGGGTTTCCGGGCTGTCATCGAGAAGTTGAGCCGCAAGGTAACGATGTTCCATCCCGACGGTACACCAGCACGGGCAACAATCTCGATTAGCTTCAAAGAATACCGTCCGCTTACTGAGCAACTTAGAACACCACGGCGCGAGTCCGCCGACAAGACCAAGCGCCGGGTTGTGGTCGGCCGGGAGCGACTTTGGTTTATCGCTGCTCGTGAATACGACGATGCGAACCAATGGACACAGATAGCCGTCGCCAACGATCTGGACGATCCCCGCGAAATCGAACCCGGTGACTGGCTGGTGCTGCCACCGATTGAGAATTCAAATGGAACTAACAGCACTCGCTAACACCTATCGAGAGTTCTACGCGCCGTGTTACGTGGTGCGCGTGAGAGGTACGGACCTCATGCGGGAGCTCGCCGTTGCGGTTAGCCAGGTTGAAGTGGACCTAAAGCTGGGGACGGCGTCGCATTTTAGTTTCACGGCCACAGATTGTTACAGCCAGAAGGCTCACGCCTTTCAAACAGGCAGCGGCGACGACCTGTTGGAAACTGTTACGTTCGGCGCCGAAGTAGAAGTTTACATGGGATACGGAGACATAAAATCTGCGCCGATTGCGGTGAGCGGAGTAATCACCGAAATCACCACGAACTTTCCCGAGGGCGGCTCTCCCGAGCTTTCCATCGCCGGTTTCGACCATGGATTTTCGCTCACGACCGGCAAGCACTCCCGCACCTTGTCGGACGCCCGGGACAGCGATTTTGCACACAAGATTGCCAGCCTTAATAACCTCAAAGCAACAATAGAGACCACCAACGGACAATACAAGAAGATTGAGCAGAACCAGGAAAGCGACTGGGAGTTTCTAAAAAAACTCGCCGACCGCAATTACTTCGAGCTCTACGTTGACGAGCGCAAGACTTTGCATTTCGCAAAGCCGAACGACGACGCTGATGCGGCGGTCCGGCTCGTTTACGGTGAAGGACTGCTGAGCTTTAAACCCGAGGCGAACATCGCCGAACAGGTGTCGAGGGTCGAAGTCTATGGCTGGGACGCAATGACGAAAAAGGCAATCATCGGCGTCGCCAGCACCGGAGAAGAATCCGGATTGAGCGGCAAGAGTGGAGGCCAGGAGCTCAACAGTTTCGTAGTCGATCCAACCAAACGACCAACCTTGCGGATAAAGCAGCCGGTATTCACGCAGGCCGAAGCCGACCAGCGGGCCAGAGCTGCTCTTAACGAGTGCGCCAAGAAATTTCTGACCGGTGAAGGCGAGGCGATTGGCCTGCCTGAGATACGGCCCGATCGCAGGATCAAGCTTGCAAATCTGAGCGGGCCGTTTTCCAAGTCTTACTACATTCAGCAGGCCACTCACAAGATCGACGCCAACGGCTATCGTACGAAGTTCAAAGTAAAGGAGCCAGGAGTAGATGACGCCAATGGGAGAAGGGCCGCATGAAACCGCGCATGAAGCCGGCGGATACGTAAAGGGTGTCGCGGTCGCGCTCGTTACACAGAACAACGATCCTGAGAAGTTATGCAGGGTGAAAGTCAGTTTTCCCTGGCACGAGGAATCGAGCGAAAGCTACTGGGCCAGGCTTAGCGTGCCGATGGCTGGAAATGATCGCGGTGTCGTGATGATTCCGGAGGTTGGCGACGAGGTGTTGGTCGCCTTCGATCGCGAAGACTTGCGTTTTCCGTATGTGTTGGGCGCGTTGTGGAATGGAAAGGACAAGCCTCCCATCGCGAATGACGACGGTAAGAACGACAAGCGAATCATTCAGTCGCGCAAGAAACACAAGTTGCTATTCGACGACGGCACTCGCGGCGTAGTCGAGCTGTCACACGAGAAGGGACGCAAGATCGTTTTCGACGACGACGGCTTTGTGGTGCAGGACGAAAACGGAAACACGGTCAAGGTCGACAGCAACAGCGGCGCCATGACCATAGAGGCGAAAGGGCAGCTCAACATCAAAGGGGCCACGATCACGATCGAGGCGACCGGAACACTCGAGCTCAAGGCGAGCGCAACACTAACCGTACGCGGCGCGCTCGTGAACATTAACTAAGGCGGAAGACGATGGGACAACCTGCTGCACGCGTCGGCGACACGACCAGTCACGGAACTCCACTGGCACCGGGCCCGGGCTGTCCCACAGTGTCGATTGGCGGACAGCCGGCATGGCGTGCGGGCGCGGATACGCACGTGTGTCCGTTGGTCGATGGCGTCAAGCCACACGTCGGGGGCGTGGTGGCCGTGGGCAGCGTAACCGTGATGATCGGCGGGCTGCCAGCCGCGCGACAAGGTGACATGGTGGTGGAGGTGGGCGCTCCCAATGCGATCGCGCAGGGTTGCGTTACGGTGATGATTGGATGAACAACAGCGATTCAATCGAACGAAAAGACTTCCTTGGCCGCGGCTGGGCGATGCCCGTGCAGATCGACCCGCGCACTGGCCAGGTTGCCAGCGTTGCCTATGAGGAAGACATTCGCCAGTCGATTCTAATCATTCTCGAGACGGCACCCGGCGAGCGAGTAATGCGACCCAACTTCGGCTGCGGCATTTACGAACTCGTGTTCACCGCGGTCGATAGCACTGCGATCGAACTAATCCGTTCGACCGTGCAAGAAGCGTTGGTTCGTTGCGAAGCCCGTATCGATGTTTTGGATATCTCAGTCGACGAGGCCGCGACGAGTGAAGGAAAGTTACTGGTCGAGATCGAATATCGCGTGCGCAAGACGAATCAGACCGGAAACCTCGTCTTCCCATTCTACTTCCGCGAGGGAGGACGACCATGAAGCCGCCCCGCGCACCCCGAATCGACGAGCGCCGCACTCCGGAGTTTCTGGCCGAGATGGAAGAGCGCGCGCGTGCCTGGATTCCTTCGTGGGGACTCACCGACGGCGAGCACGACTTTGGTCGCGCCTTGTTGGAGATCGCCGCCCGCTTCGATTCTGAGGTAGCTGAACGTCTCGATGGCGCTGGTGAGAAGATTCGCCGCGGTTTTCTCGATTGGCTCGCGGTGAGAGGGGAAGCGGCGCGGCCGGCGCGTATGCCCGTCGTGTTTAAGCTGGGAGACACCGCCCGAGAAGGAGTGCTTGCGTCCGCACCTGTGCGAATGCAAGCGGATGCCGCCGGTACGCCAGTGGTTTTCGAAACGGAAAAAGACGTTCGCATCGTCCCCGGACAGCTGGATGTCGTGGTTGGCATCGATGCGGATAACGATGCGTTTTATCTTCCACCGCCGGGACTAAGTGATCTCAAGCCGCTGGAGCCGCTTCCAACACAATGGCAACTGAAAAGCTTCGCCGCGGCTGGCGTGACCAGCTTTCAACTCGATCCGGAGGCAGGACTGCTGCCCGACACGATTATCGAAGCCGGTGACCAGCAGTACCGAATAGTTAAAGCTGACAAGGACCTGGTGACGGTAGACCGACCGCTGGTCAACGCCCTGGAAGGAGGATCGGTTGTCACTAAAGTTACGAAGTTTTCTCCTTTTGATGGCCGAACCTATAACCAACAGCAGCATGCGCTCTACCTCGGCGATTCAGAACTTCTGAACGTAGTAGCAGAAGCGACTATCGAAGTGGTTGGCGCGTCGGCGTTGCGCGAGGGTTTTGTCTGGGAGTACTGGGGCAAGCTCGGCGACGATAGCGAAGAGAAATGGCAGCCACTGGAATTAGCAAAAGATCAGAAGGCCAAGGCAGTGGTTTTGGAGAAAGCGAAAGGGGAGATCGTCGAGCGCGAAATCGGTGGCAAGAAGAGTCGGTGGCTCCGCGCCTTTGTCCAGACGATAAAGCCCGATGCCGGCCCGATTAATGTCGACGACTTTGGCTTACGCATCAACGCGTCCGTCTGCGGCGACGATCTGACTGTTTGTCCGGCGGCCGATTCGATTGAATCACCGAAAGCGGAGGCAATGGCAAACAGTACGCCGCTCGTTTTGGACAACATCTTTCTTCCTTTTGGAAGGGAACCGCGCCAATTCGATGCGTTTTATTTGGGATCCGCTGAAGTGTTTTCGAAAAAGGGCGCACAGGTTCGCATCTGTTTTGAATTGGCCGATCCAACGTTCACCTCGCTTGCGGCCGTTCGCGGTACAGGACAATTTGCCAACAACGTTTTGGCCGGCGTTGGCAGAGATCACGGGTTGCATCTCCTGCAATTTATGCCGCTGGACGCAACCATTTCGAGATTTCGCGACCGCGACGCATTGCGTCCGCCGATACCGGGCGACTCCGGTGCTGTTCCCACATCGACTAAGCCGATTGGCCTAAATCCGCAATGCAGGCCTGTAATTACCTCCGTCAATAACGACTTCCTTGTTGATGTCGCAGCCGGTGGAACGATCTGGACGTGGCACGAAAACCCCGCAGCGGACGGAAAGTTGAGCGGATGGAAAGCATTCGATCCCCTGCCCGAACCTCCGAAAGATCCCGCGCGCATTGACGACATTGTCCCCGTAAACATCGCCAATACGCGAGTAGTGTTCAGCAGTTGCCGGCTATTCGTGCATGACGGAACAGAGTGGTCGCAGAAAGAAACTAAAGACGTTACTGGCGCTCCGACTAATCCGCCGTCAGTGACCCTGGTTGCCCTGGCCCCGGTCCTGGAAGACACGGGCGGTGGTCTGGACGGTTTGAAGTCTGACGCTGACATGATCGGAGTTTCGGACGACAACTTACTCTATCGAGTCACCAGTGCCGGTGATTGCACTTCCTTGCCGCTTGTCTTTGGTCTAAACGATGAGGAACTGGTCGACGCGGGAACCACACCCCAAAACTCGACTTGCAACATCGGCGCCATGCGGCCCGCCACTCTTAAGTTTGGCGCCTCGTTGGTGGTCGTCACTGCCAACGACGCTCGTGACAAACTGGTCATGTATCGGGGAGACCCTGATTCAAATATTGCGCCGCAGGTTCATCGCATCGGCTTGCAAGATAAACTCATTGGCACGTCAGTCGAAGTCTCGTTTGTCAAAGGCGAACCGCAGTTCTCCGTCTTATGTGAGACCCCCGCTGGCGCCACGTATGTTGCCTCGTGGCAGCCATTCGCTACCGGCAACATCGTGAAAGACATCCTCTTCAGATCAAACATCTCGAGTTTGGGAAGCCTGGCTGGACCGCCCGTCACGCTCACGACCCACATCGTGGCGCCTGGCGCGCGTGGAGATCTTTTCGTTGCGCCGTTTGAGCGTCTGCAGCGGCATGAACTGCAAATGCCGGCTGTGAATGCGGACGAAGATGGGGTGGTGCTTTCGTCGACCGTTAACCCATTCGTTATGAATGATGCGTTTTCGATCGACAACAGCACGGACGCCTATCTGGTGGTTGATCCTCAAACGATCCCACCGGATCCCGAAATCCTGTACCCGGTTGACCATCCCTTTGGCGCAGTCGGGCCTGATCCTGAGTTACGTGCTTATCGGCGGAATTTTCCTAACGTGCCATTCAACGGCATCGTTAATGATTCGACCCATCTGCAATTGTCGGTGTCGCCACCTGACAATAAGACGGTGGATGGGACCTTTCTTCTGATTCAAGATCAGACTTCTCTCGTGGTCCGAAAAGTTCTCACAATCGCAAGCGGTGTCGCAGAACTGGATGCCCCTCTTGTCTTGCCCGGTGGCAGCCTGACAACGTACTGGGCGCCCGAGGCGGTCAACGGGCGCATTGCGCCGATCATTCGACTCGACCCGCTGAGCACTGGGACCTGGCCAGCTTCAATTCTTGAGCAGGCGCGCCTTTATTTTCTTAACCCGGTGGATCCGGACGCGCAACGGGCAAAGGTGTTCGCGCCCGACAAAACCAGCCATCCCACCATCATAGCCCTCCAGTCACCGTGGAGTACTCCTCCCGCAACGACCGACTTCTATGTCATCGATGCCACGCTCGGTGACTGGCAGCACCTGCTTGCCGATACATCATCGAATCCGGAGCTCTCCTGGGAATACTCAACCGGTACCGCTTGGGCATCGCTGATCCTGGAAGAAGAAGGAACTCTCAATTTCAAAAACACCGGCGCGATCAGATTTCGAGTACCCGACAATCTCGCCGCAGTTGATTGGGCAGGAAAAACTAACCACTGGATTCGTGCACGTCTGATCGGAGGCGACTACGGACGCGAGGAGATCAAGGTCAAGATCAAAGATCTTGGTGGCGGTGACTCAGAGCAAATCGTCGACCGGTCGACGAAAGGTATCCGACCACCTGCCGTCGTCAAGCTTCACATCTCATATGGATTCTGCAAGAGCATCCATCCAACATTCGTGCTCGCTGAGGACAGCGGCACTGTGCGCGACCAGAGCGACGCGAATCGCACTCAGGGCGCGATCGTTGAAGCCTTTGTCCCGCTCGCGCTCACGCTTGGTCGATTAGGTAAGACTATCTCTGCGACGGACCCGCCAAAGCCGGGCGAGGCCTGTCCACCCGACTGCGATTGCAAGACCCTACATCCGATCAAAACGGAAACGCAGTCAGGTATGACAACTGCCGCAAGTGAACCGCCGAGGGTGACCGGACGCGAGGTCTACATTGGCCTTGCCGCCACGCCGTCTGAAGCGCCGGTGAACGTGCTGCTGCTAGTCGAAGAACAGCAGCACACCGAGTTTGCGCCGATGTCGATCGAAGCGCTGGCCGCAGACCGTTTCGTCCCCATTGTCGCCGACGACGCGACTCGGGCGCTCGGTGAAAGCGGCGTGCTTTCGATGTCGTTTGCAATCCCACCAACCCGCAGCGAGTTGTTTGGTAGAGACAATTTAACGTGGCTGCGACTCATTCCGAAGTCGACAGCAACTGATGATTGGATACCTACACTTCGCGGCGCGTACCTCAATGCAACCTGGGCCAGTGCCACTGAGACGCTGACCCGAGAACTCCTCGGCTCGTCAGACGGCGCGCCGAATCTAAGCGTGTTTCTTGCGCGTCCGCCGCTGCTGCGCAACACGCTGGAATTGCGTGTCAAAGAGCCGCTCGGCGACGAGGAGCGGAATGAGCTTCTCCAGCTGGATTCAAAGAGTGTCCTGAGTGCAGTCGCGGGCCTGACGGGAGATTGGGTCCTCTGGAAGCAAGTGATCGATCCTGATGACGAGCCGGCGACGGCACGCGTCTACGCTCTCGATGAGACGAGTGGCGAAGTCCGCTTTGGTGACGGGCGCCACGGCAAAATTCCGCCAATCGGACGCAATTCGATTGTCGCTTTCAGCTACGCTCGGACCGAGCCTGACCCAACCGGCGGCGACAGCGTGCCCGGTAATAAGATCGCCCCACGCACGGCGCTCAATTTGGTTTCTCCTGTTGAGACGGTTGAAAGTGTAATTGCTGCAGATCAGGCTGCAGGAGGCGCGCCGCCGGAATCTGACGAGCGTGTGTTGCGCTTTGGTTTTGCCCGGTTGCGGCATCGCAGTCGCGCGGTAACTCCGGAAGACCTTGAGGACCTCACGTTAGAAAGTTCACCTGACATCGTGCAGGTGCGCGCGTTTGAGCGGCGCGGTTATATCCGCCTGGTGGTTGTCATGCGGGGCAAAAATCCCGTGCCCAACGCAGCTCAGATCCGCGAGTTACGCCGGCTGTTGCTCGACGCGGCGCCGGCATCCTTGAGCGCGCCCAACGTCTTACGCATCGAGGGACCAGGAATTCGCAGACTGCGCATCGAGCTTCAATTGCTGGTGGAATCACTTGACCACGCCGGTCAGCTTTCTTCCTCCGTGAAGAAAAAACTCGGAGAGTTTTTCGACACGGCCACCGGCGGCCTTGATAAGGACGGTTGGGCCCTGGGCGCAAAGCCCGGTGAAGAGGACATTGCCTTAGCAATTAGCGATGCGCCGTATCTGGAATCGATCGAAAAAGTGAAGCTATACGAAATTACTGTGGATGGCAGGGAGCTTCCGTTGGAGGCGCCCGGCTCGAGAGAGATCGTGATGCTGTCCGATGATCCGATTCGCATCCAGTTCGAGACCGCTGAGGTGACGGTATGAGAACGCTTGCGCCAGATCTTTTTCAGCGCCGCTTCTCCGACCTGGTGGAGATCGGTCGGGCGCGCTTGCCGTCGGCGGCACCCGAGTGGACGGACCATAATGCACACGACCCCGGCATCACACTGATGGAGCTGCTCGCTTGGGTTGCCGAGGCCCAGCTCTACTCGCTCTCGCGCGTGCGCCGTGACGAACGTGCTGCATACTCGGCGCTGCTGGGCATTTCCCCACACGGAACGCAGGGCGCCAGCGGACTCATCTGGAGCGATCGTCTCGATCCTAACTCTCCGGCTACGACGTTCACGACGACCAGGGTCTTGCCAGAGGATACCGTTGTCGAGGCGACTGACGGCGGCAGTCCCACATTCAGACCCGTGCACAAGCTTCTTTGGGTGCCCGGCCATATCAAGAAACTCGAGACTCGAAGCGCGAAAAACCGCGTGACCGATCACACCACGACAAACGCCCGTGGCGGCTTGCCGTTTCTCCCGTTCGGAGAGCAAGGCGGACGCCGCAACGTGCTGGCGCTGACGTTCGAGTGCCGCGACGAGGCAGGTCTGTTGGGGGCCGATCGTAAAAGCGCGTCGGGGGCGTATTGGTCCATCGGCGTGATTGCAGCGCCTCCGTCAGGGGGCGCCGCCACGGACGCAACCGCAGTTCGGTCAGATCATTCGCCGTTAACAGCCACACTCGTCACCGACAGTGGCCGAATCAAATTGAAAATTGCATCCGACACCACTTCCGGATTTCTCGCCACGGGCGCTCTGTTGCTCGACCTCGACAACGTCGCGATCTCGCCGCGAGAGTTCACGCTCGAACTACGTTCAGCAGGTGGCTTTTCACGACCGCCACGCGTTCTGCGCATTGAGCCGAACGTGATTCCGATCAAGCAGGGCCAAACCATTATCCGCGAGACCCAAATAGCCAACGGGCTACCTGATTGGAATTTCCTGCTCGACGTTCCGGGGTTGCGCTTTGCGAGTGGGGAAATGCCGGTCACGTTAGAGGTTGCGGAAGCCGGCGGCTTGAACACGTGGGAGGACCGAGAACGGTTGTCTGAATCTGGGCCTGATGACAACGTCTACGAACTCGACCCTGTCACCGGACAGATTACTTTTGGCAACGGCGTCAATGGCCGCATCCCGCCCGCCGAGTCACAAGTTCTATTCACTTATTCGGTGTCAGACGGTGAAGAAGGCGGCGTTGCTCGCAATCGCAAATGGAAGGTGGGCGGGTTCGCCGGGACGTTTGGGGTTAATCCCGATCCGATCGCGGGCGGCGTGGACACCTCCGCATTGCTCGAAGATCGTCGCGAGGCGCGCCGACGTGCGCGAGAGGATCACGCTCTCGTCAGTGTTCCCGACATTGCGGAGGCAGCGAAGGCGTTGCCCTTGCTCGAAGTCGCACGCGCCTGGGTACCTCAGCCGCCCAATCAGGCGCCGCGCACTGGCGTCGTTCCGTTGGTGGCGCTGCGCAGTCGGCCAAACGGAGAAGAACCGGAACAGATTCCCGAAACTGCGCAGTGGCTGAATGCCATTCGCCGTAGTTTGTCGCCGCGAATGCCGCTCGGTTTGCGACTGATGGTTACCGCGCCGCGTTACGTCGAGTTCTTGATCAATGCGGTGCTCGAAGCCGATGCGAGCTTGAGACCAGCGGGGGTAAAGGAAGCGATCGAAAAGGAACTCAAGAAGCGACTTGCGCTGGTCGAAACCACAACCGGCGCGAAGCCGCGCGAGCCGGGGGTTCCGGTGACGTTGCGTGACGTCGGGGCGTGGCTGCGCGCCACCGACGGTGTTAAGCGGGTGGTCGAGCTGGAGCTGCGTGGGACCGACGGCCAAAAGATCGACAACGCTGTGGTTGTGCCGCGCAACGGTTTGCCCCGTTGTCTTTTCAGTCGCAACTCGATCGAAGTGAAGCGACCGGAACCTGGGAGGTCGCGATGAAAACGGACCAGCTAAAAAGTTATCGCTTTGCGACCGAGGCGCAGTGGAATTCCTGCCTCTTTGTACAGACGGATCGCGAGTCGCTCCGTAAAGGCGAAGGAGTTCGCCCATTTGCACCTTATGCGCGACCCGCCACGCTTTATCGATCGCCTGGCGCCTACGCTCCCGCCATCACACCGGCCGGCGAGATTCTCTGGCGCGACGATGACGGCGCGATCTATGGCCTAACGTCGTGTGATTACGCGCCTGAGAAATCCTGCGCACCTGGTTTACTTGCCCAAGCCAAACGCATTGCGTCCACCAGGAGCAGCCTCTGGGTCATCGGACAATCGACCGATGTCATCGAGCGCTATGAGGGCGACACGCTGACACGTTTGCTCACCATCAAGAGACCAGACGCAAGGATGTTTGACATCGCGAGCGATGACCACGATTCCATCTGGGTGCTGGTTAAAGACAAAGATGGCTGCCTTGCAGTGCGGATTGATCCTCGCGGACAGAATTTGCAGACGGTCGATTTTAAAGGCATTTCGGATCCTAAAGGTTTCGTCTACCTGCGGCGCAAGAAACGGTTCGTTGTGCTCGCCGGCGAGGAATACCAGAAGCTTTACTGGTTCGGCGCAGAGGGTGAATCTGCGCTCTTCAGCTTGCAGGTCGCCGCGCTGCACCCCTGCTTCCAGGCTGACGCCCTGAGCAGTGATTCGAGCGACAAAATTTTCCTCGCAGGCGCAGACGGCGACGAAGAATCCCGCGCATTTGTGATCATCCTCGACGCCGACGGGAACTCACTGGGCGATGTCCCTCTGGATTCCAACGATGCACCGGCGACTGGAATTGCCGCGAGCCGTGCCGGCCTGCTCGTAACCGGACCGCGCGGTCTCTTGCAGTTTTCCCTGGCGGAGGTCGTGCCAGAGGGCGCAGACCAAGTGCAGTGCATGTTGATGACGCCGTTGTTGTTCTCACCGGATCGCGAGGATAGTCGCCGTTGGCTCAGGGTGGAGGCGACGGCGAACCTGCCGGAAGGCAGCAGCCTGGAGATCTCCTGGACTGCGACTGACAATGATCTAGTCACACGCGATCGCCTCAAGGCAATGGCCAGTGATGACTCGATCCCGGCCAGCAAGGTGGTCGCGAAAGTCCTGAACGAACCGGATCTTCGCCGCGGCCAAACAGTGTTTCATGGCGGCGCCAATTTAGCGGAGCAAAATGAGAAAGCCGTTTACTCCGCGAAGCTCTTTGACGTGAGGGAACGCTATCTGTGGGTTTGCATATCACTGACGGCCGCGAGTGGCGCGCGCTTACCGGTTCTTTCTGAGCTTAATGTTTTTTATCCCGGTCGAACTCTGATGGAAGACCTTCCTTCAATCTATCAGAGAGAAGAAGAACAACCAGATAGTTTTCTGCGCGCGCTGGTGGGCGTGCTCGAGGCAACCACGCAGGGACTCGATCGGCGCATCGGTTCGATGGGCAGTCGCATACATCCAGCCGTGGCAACGGAACCGTGGCTTGATTTCATTGCACGTTGGCTTGGTGTGCCCTGGGACGACGCACTCACGTTGAAACAGAAAAGGTCGATCATCCTGCGCGCGCCGGATATTGCGAAGGGACGTGGGACGCGAGCAGGTCTCGAAGCTCTGCTTGAAGCTTTGATTCCCGGTTCACCGCCGCGTTTTCGGGTCACCGATGCCACAGCCGATTTCGGTTTCGCGGTAATCGGTGGTGAGTCGTGTGCGGGAAGTGCGCTGCCCGCGATATTGGGAGGGAACACGCCCTGGCAGCCCCAATTGGATTTGAGCGCAGTGCTCGGTTGCTTGCGTCTACCTTGCGCCGGTCAATTCGAAGATGGCGCCGCGCGACTCGCAGGGCGGGTCCAGGTCGAAGTCGTCGCCACCACCGCGGAGCGGCAAGCGTGGAGTCCATGGCTGTTGGCTTTGATTACGGAAATGGTGCCACTAACGGCACGAGTAGACCTTCGGTGGGTTACCGCACAGTCGCTTCGCACTGATCGACTCGACGGAACGATGACGCTCGAGTCGCCACCCGAACCACAACTTGGTACCGACGCGATCACCGGTCTGGCGTTACTGCCGGAGCGCGGAGTTCGTATTTCGGCGTGTGGGGCGCCCATGGGCACACGCTTGCGTTGATGACAGGAGAATGCACCTATGAACGATCCAACTACTAACAAAACCACGCCTCCCACAAGCAGCGCCAAAGGAGAGTGCTGTACGGATTTGAAATGCGAGTCGGGAATCAGGAACAACTACTTCGATGGGAAGCGGCTGACAACCGATTCGTTTCGGGTTGAGCAGACCTATTCGCTTGAACGGCGACACTTGCTCAATCGCGCGATTCACGGCTGGGGTGTCGTCTACGGCTACGAAGTAACTTCAGCTGATTCCCAAGCTCAGCAAGATGGGTCGGGACAGCTAAAGATTGGCGCAGGGTTGGCCCTCGACACGTGTGGACGCGAGCTACTGGAAACCGGAGCGACGATCCAATTCAAAAATGTGATCTTTCTCGATAGGGAAGGTAAGCGGTGGGATCTCGATGAGGCATTCAAGCAGGTAGGCATTTCCACGGGCTTCTCCTGGGACAACCCCCCGCCGGCTTTAGTCGAGGGTGTCAAGAAATGGTGCTGGTTGCTCAGCGTGCACTACGCGGAGCGCGATATAGATCACGTCAGAATCGAGGATCATTGCCAATGCGGGCGCGATGAATGGGATCACTTATGCGAGACCGTCCACTATTCACTTCGACCGATTGACTGCGACAAATGCTGCGGCAACTTTGGGTGCGAACTAGAGTGTGAATGTGGGACGGGACACTGCTGCGATGATGCAGGGGAGTACACCCATGAAAAGGGCCTGGTTCCTCCGACTCGTGAAACGCGCCAACGTGGCGGATGTCAATGTCTGTGCAAACACCTCACGCACCTTAAAGTTGGCGGCGAGTGCGGCCTTTGTGAGATCGAGGAGCCGTGCGGAAAGGTTCGAGTTGACGTCAGGAATGGTGTTCCTCTCGCCTGCGTCAAACTCGTCACTGACAAGTGTGGTTTGGCATTCGGCACAGTTGAGGACGCGTGTGGTCCGCGACGTTTGGTCAAACGTAACGATCTTCTGTTCGACCTCATTCGCGGTTGTGATCTTACGCGAATTAAAGACATCGGCTGGGCGCAGTGGCATCGCAAAAGCGATCCAATCCCGTTCGAAGACTTCGCTAATGCTTTTGCCCAGGGAGGCGATCAGGAACCTGAATATGTCACCAGAGACTTTTGGGTTCAGTTCTCTCGTCCGGTGCGCCGCGACACGGTGAGGCGGGATTGTTTCGTCATGACCATCATCACCTCTGAGCCCGACGACGTCTGGTGGGAGACCTTGCGCGTGCCGATCGTGCGCGTCAAAGCGGAAGACACAGATCTTGTTGATCACGCAACGATCGTCGTCGATGGCCCCTGGCTTCGGGACACCTTGAGAGGTGCTGCCAGTATTTTCCAGGGCAAAGTGACAAGAGTCGAAGTGGAGGTGCGCGGAGATTTTATCGTTGACTGCAATGGTCAGACGGTGGACGCAAATCCGCGTGGCCGGGTTCCGGTGCCGACCGGAAACGGGACGCCGGGTGGCACGTTTCTTTCAACATTTCTTGTGGGACCAGCGCCAACGCCGTCCCGTCCCGCCTCATATTACAGTGAAGATCGTATCAAAGGAGTCTCGTGATGAACAACACCAACGAACCAGTCGGCAGCGCCGCAGGTCTATCGACACTTCAAAGAGCCAGGTTTGGCCCGGGGATGCTTTTGCAGCACGAAGACCTGGAACAGCTGAACACGTACACACGCGAACTCAGCCGCCTCTTGTTCCAGTCGTTTTTTGGGTGCGGTGTTGTCTGCGGCCTGCAGGTAAGCGGAGCAGCAGATTGCGGCCCGCTAAAGGTGACCGTCCAAAAAGGTCTGGCGCTCGCATGTTCGGGCGATCCGGTTTACGTGCCTGAGGAGAAGATCGCTCAAACCGACCAGGATAAGTTCGACCCGAACAACGGGACCGAGGTTTGGGTTGCACTATGCCCGACCAAAAAATGTTGTGCGCCGCGTACTACTACTTGTTGTTCTGATGATGATGAGGCCACTTCGGATTGCACGCGCGAGAAAGATGGCTTCGAAATTCGGATTTATCAAGAGCGCCCTGATTGTGCCTGCGGCTGTCCCCAGGCGAAGGACACAGTTCAGTCAGGGGCGGCGCCCAACCAGGGAAGTGAGAATTTTTGTAAATGCGTTGATCCGAAAGACCCGTGCTACGAAGACCACTACGCAGGAAAGTGCGGCTGCACCTGTGGTGAATGCTCCGGGTGTGATTGCAAATGTATTCTCCTGGCGCGCCTCTATAAGACCTCCGATACAAAGACTCCCTGGAAGGCGGATCACTCGGTCCGCCGATTTATCCGTCCGGGCTTGATTGTCGACCCGCAGATCGAGAAGGACAAAGAGCCGCAAGCCACGAACGCAGCGGGGCAGGAGCAATCTAAAGCACTCCCGATGATTCAGAAGCGGATTGCGGACATAAAGGAAGCGAAACGGCTCCTCCAGGAGGAGGAAAAACAGCTGAAGCAGGAGCAAAAACTACAGCTACAGCAGCAGCCGGTTGTGGCCGCGACCGGGGAGGGTAAGCCAAAGTAGCGCAGGTTTCCTAACGCGACACCAAAGACCTGAAGATGGCCAGGGACCGCACAACTCAGCGCGAACCGGCCGCGGCTCCACGACGGCCTGCGGTCTCCGCTACGGCTGAGCGCACTGCTGCAGAGAACCGACGCTCGCCAGCCCAGGCGTTGCAGCAACGCTTGGGAAATCAGGGAACTCAAGCGCTCCTGGCTCGCCAGTCACCGGCAGCGCAAGAGGCAACAGGCAAAGCGAAACCAAAGTCAGCAGTCGCCGCGAAACAGCCATCCGCAACCCTCCCAGAGGTCACGGTCACTGCGACAGGCCCCCTGCGCAGCGAAAGGATCATTGAGTTGATCAAAATCCTTGAGGGCCGGCTCGAGACAGCAACATCTGTAACACGAACGAAGTTGCTGGTCGGACAAATCAAGGCGTTGTTAATTAGCCTTGAAAGCGCGCCAATCTGGCCGACACCCAAGCGGGATTTTGTAGCCGGTCCATTTAAGTTTTCTGAATACGTTGACAACTTTTACGACTTCGGCTTCCTGACCATGAATGACAAGCATTGGAGCGAGGGATGGAAGGCGGTTTATTCGTTAGTCCTCAGTAGGATCGGCCCAGTGATGGAGATCTGCGACCTCTTCCTGGCAACCACCGAGGAAGAGCAAAACGAAGTGGTCGCGGACATCGTCCACGACGATGCGCTTGAGAGAATCGGCGAAAAGGTTGGCGAAAAGAGCGGCCTGGCCGTCGGCAAGCAGATGCTGAAATGGGGCACCTCTTTGCGTTTCGCCAAGGGTTCAGCCGGGCTAATCAAGGTTCTCGGCAAAGGCGTTCCGTGGGTGATCGCGGGCTACGATCTGTATAAGGCCAACACAGAGGGGCCGTCGCCTCATGAAGCTGCTCTCGAGACCACCGCCATGATCATGGGCAAAGTCTACGGGAAGGGCTTTGACGATAGCGGCAGAGAGATCGGTGGTGGATTCATTCCGACTATGACAAATTCCATTTGCCGCGTGGCGCGCCACCCGTTCAGCCCTCCATTCCCACACCATAAGAATCGCAAGGAAGCATTCGATTGGATGGCCAACCGAATCTACGAGCGGATGAGGAATTTGATTGCCCCCAAACACATCGCCACTGCTGATGCGTTCTATGCATTTCGAAAAAAGATGATGGATAACGCCGAGAACATCGCCGCAGCCGCCGGCGCCGAACTTACAGCCCGCAACACTCGGTTGGTTTACGCCAATGAAAAAGAACTTCGGGAGATGGAGGACCTGGCAGCACTGTGGCAACAGACCAAGGTTGATACAACCAAACCTTTTCAGGTCCCCACCTACAAAACGCAGTCAGATGCATTCAGCGGAATCGGAAGCGCGACCAAGCAGCGTTACGGACTTAAGGATCCTCCGGCCACGGCAAGCCCCAGCAGTAGTCCGGTTTCCAGTGAAACAAGCAAGAAGACGGGCGCTGAAATTAAGGATCCGCGAAAGACGTCCGCAGTCGTAGCAGTCGGATCTGGATCGACTGTCGATCAACTGAAGGCACAGATCGTCGCAGGAAAAATCACGTTCGATTCTCTAAAGTTCAAAAAGGATCTGCTCGGTGAAAATACCGTCGGAGCAAACGTGACGGAGTTGCTGCAGAAGTTGGTGCTCGAGTTATCCAACCGCGCGACGATCAGAATCAGTTCGGTGGTTCGTTCAGAGGGACATCATGGCTCTGGCCGCGCGGTAGACGTCGGGAATGAAGGGATTGCCGGAACACTGCTTCCAGCTCTGGCTACCGACGCCACGGTCAAACAATTCTCAATCGACGAATTGATTTTTGATGCAAACGTGGCCGGAAAGGACAACCGGAACGAGTGGAACTACGATCAAGGGAAGAAGCACAACTACAACAAGAAGACGCTCGACGATCATAAGGACCACATACATTTTGCCGTGAAACCTGGCTAGCGACTTAGTAAATTGAGCCAGACAGTCAGGGATGACGAACGCATGCGCTCATGGTTGAGAGACAGTTGAGCGCGAGGGCCAGGCAACCGGTTCGAAGCCTGTCCCTCCTAATCCGACGTCCCACGGCCGGGAAGAGATCGAGCGGGCGCTAGCGCGATTCCAACGCGCGGAAGCAGCAACCGAAAGATGGCCCAGGACCGCACAGCTTTGCGCGCGCCGCCCGCGATCCAACGACGGCCCGCTGTCTCGACTGGAGTTCAGCGCAGTGCTGCGGAGAGCCCCCGCTCGCCCGCTCGAGCGTTGCAGGAACGCTTTGGCAATCGCGCGAGCCAAATCCTCATCTCGCGAGCCATCGCTTCTCAAACAAGAGAAACAAGCGAGGGGCACGACACTGTCTTGCCGCCCATTCAGCGTGCAGAACAATCCCCCAAATCGGCACGATTGCCGGCTAAGGTTTCAAAGGCGAACGATCCTGCAGAACTCGAGGCCGATGAAACTGCGCGCAAAGTGATGCGCATGAATCAGGCGCCGGCGCCCAAGCCGACGGCGACGCCAACGCCAACCCAGAAGGGGATCGCGACGGGGACGGTTCAGCGCGCCGAGGCATCTTCACCTGCGACCGCTCCATCGTCAGCTTCACGTATGAGCATTCCAGGCGGCTCTCCCTTGCCTTCTTCTGTCCGAAGTCACATGGAGCCGCGCTTTGGTGCAAACTTCGGAAACGTCCGCGTCCATACCGGCGACTCAGCCGCGCAACAGAGCGCCAGTCTTAACGCTCGCGCATTCACGGTCGGTGATCACATCTTTTTTGGAAAAGAAAAATACCAGCCGCAGAGTCCGAGTGGCCGGGAGCTAATCGCTCACGAACTTACCCATACCATCCAGCAGGGAGCAGCAGTCCAGCGCAGCGTGGATACTCCGGCGACGCCGAGCGACCAGCCGCAGGTGCAGCGCAAAGCCGCCGTGCCAAACTCCCCGGGCAACAACGCTGCTACTCAGCAAACAGTCAGTTCCCAGGTTGTCGATATATCCACTAGTGTTTTTAACCCTTCGGAGAAAGTAAAAGGTGAAATTGAAGCCCAACGGCAGAAAGGATTGATGGTCCGCGTTGTTGTGAGGGGCGTGACCGGCGAAGGGCAAGTAAAAATCGGGGCGGATGGCAAGGAGAAGTATTCGTCGCTGGCAAGAGGTTCCCTGCCTCTGCTCAACCCCTGGGCGCAGCAGTTTGGGTTGTATCTCAACTTTACCGTCAATAACAATGCGATTGTCGGCTATGCGTCACCCAAGCAGGGCGGCGGGAATCCCAGTGATTGGTTGCAATCGTTGCAAGCGAACCCCGGCCTCTTGGGCGGAGTGGGCCTCAAGGTTGAGAAGCCCTCCAAGCTGGTCAACAAGTTTGAGAATGGAAAGCTGACGCTTGGTCTCACCGATCTCGGTGTCACCCTCGGTGGATTTCTTGATGCCAAGTTCAACGTGCTGGTCGAAAATGCCAACCAACCGACCATTCATGGCACTGCCAAAATCAAGATCACAGGCATAGAGGACGGCGGCATACTCACCCTCGATAACACGGCCGGGAAGCTTACCGGGGAAGTCTCGCTCGGAATCAAGCATAAGTCGTTCAGTGGCTCGGCCGTGGTGAAGTATCTCGCCGATGGGACTGTGGACATAAGCGGCAAGGCCGCATACAGCGCAGATAAATTGTCCGGTGAAATACAATTTGTTGCAACCGATCTAGAGGCCGCAAACAAGTTTGCAAAAGACGCGATTAAAGCCGCAGGTGGAGTGAATAACGTTCAGGACGCTCCGCCGCCGGCGCCGGTTCCGGCCCCGAAACCAGGAAAGAAACCCCGAGCGCTGGCTGCGACCGGGATACTAAAGTTTAATCTCACGCAATGGTTTGCCGGGACCGTCAATGTCGTTGTTGATGGAAAGGGTGACGTTACAGTCATCGGGAAAATTGCTCCTCCCGGTGAAATCCAGTTATTCCCACAAAAGTCCTGGGACAAAGAACTCTTCAAGTTTGAAGCGAAGGCATATTACGGCATTCCCGTGGTCGGGAATCTGAATTTATTTGCGAATATCAGTTTGCACGCGCTGGCCGACCTGGGACCCGCCAAGATTTACAAAATCGAAGTGTTGGGGACGTATTCCACCGACCCGGAGATTCAAAAGAAAATTGAGATTTCCGGATCCATCAATATTTCAGCTTACGCCGGCCTGCGGTTACGCGCCGAAGGTGGGGCCGGTATAGAAATTCTGAGTCATGATCTGAAGTTTGGCATTGGCTTGAATGCCGACGTAGGAGTCAAAGCTTATGCCGAGGCGCGCCCAACCATTGGCTATCGAGATCCGGGTGTGTTCTATATCAGCGGGACTCTGGAAATGATCGCACAGCCGATGTTGGGTTTGGGCGGCGAGTTCTTTATCGAACTGGAAACGCCCTGGTGGTCACCTCTCAGCGATGACAAATGGACCTGGCCACTCTTCTCAAAGGAATGGCCATTGACCGATCCAATTGGTATCAACGCTTCGCTCAAAGAATACGTCCTCGGCTCCGGCAACATACCTGAGATCGAGCTGAAAAAACCCGAATTCGATCCGTCGAAGTTCATGACGAGCATGGTGGACAGGAAGCTGCCCGACAAATCCGGTGGACCAGGTACGGGGTCAGGGGCGTTCAAAGATGATGGCTCGGTGGCAAAACCAACTGTAACACCGAAAAAACAGGTCACAAAAACCGAGGTTAAGACCGGAAAGAAGGGGGCTGCGCTAACTGGCGGAAAGTCCGGCCAAAAGGACCCAAAGGCCGAGAGCGAAAAGGTTGCAACGACGGCTCTAAAGAGCGGGTTGGATGGGCTGAAAACCAAGGAGCCGTATTCTCAGGCTGAATTGAAAAAGGTGATTGGAGCTCTAAAAACCAAGGTAAAGGGGATAAGTTTCGACAGCAAGGCCCAGGGAGATAAATGGATCGTTACGGCAAGCGGTAGCGGGAAGAAGAAGAGCGCCGGCAAGATCGAATTGGCGATGAAGAAGGAGGGAGCAACTTCGGATGAGTCGGAAAAAGCTCTCGCTGCATTGGATCAAGTAACGCAGGCGTATGCATCCAAAGGAGCTACGCTCGAAGAAATGACTGCAGCCGTAAAGTCCGTGCGGCGGAAGTTCAAATTCAAGTCATTAACGGTAGACCAGCAGGGTGGTTTGTGGTACTTCGAGTACGAGATCAATCCCAAAGGCCGGAAGCCATCAGCGAAGGTGGCAGGCGCCACTGCCGGCGCCACTGCTGGAACGTCGCCAGCTGTTTGGCCAGTTTCCAAGGGCGCGAACATTTGGGTTCCTGAATCGAAACGCGAGTTGGCCGAAGTAATCCAGCTAGACTCAGCTGGTATTACCTACCGGGTCAAGGGAGCGTCCTTAGATGTACGAAGAAACCGTGAGTCGTTCATGAGATTATGGAACAACCAGTCCATAAGGATTGGCGCCACGGTCGAAACATCCGCGCAAAGGCGCGACCGGCTTATCAAGGCTCACGGGCACCTCGTAGGGACAGCGATCGCTGATGCGGTTGATCGGAGAGGCGACCTTGCTGCCAATGCCGGCATCTACAGTCCCCAGCAGGCGCATCACGTCATTCCCGTGAGCTTGCTGGAGAAAGTGCCGAGATTGCAGTTGCTTGTGGCTGCCGGTTGGAACTTCAACCAGGCCATTAACGGTGTGCCGATTGCGGCCAACCTTCACGGGTCTCATCAAGAATACACGAGTTACGTGGACAAGGAAGTCGCGGCCTGGGAGGCAGCTCACGGAAACTCACCGATCGCAGATTTCCAGACTTGGGTCGTGGGAACGTTAATACCCAAGCTCAAAACACTCATCGAAAAGGCTAAAGCAAGTAACACGTCGTTGAATGACTTTTTTGCGCCTTTGGTATGATGACCAGGGTTTGGAGGGTTCTATGCACTACATCATGAAGGTAGGACCGAGCGCAGACAATAACCATGTCGTGCCGCAAGTAGAAAACATGGGACCCGGTTACAACTGGGATGCGCCTGACTCCGTCACTCGCATTTCGGAGAACGTGCCATTGGCCCACGCTCCGAATTTCCATGCCTTTCACTTGGACCCGCTTACGGTCCTTACCGATATCATCAGTCAGTCATATATTCGCGCTCGAGGCCTTTTGGTATCGCCGCCATTCGTTCGAACCTTGGAAGAGTATCAGGTGCAACGCCACCAACTTTATGAGGCGGACGTCGTCTTAAACGGCGGCCGGTCGGAATATTACTGGATGCACATGATCGAAAAGGCTGAGGACAGCATCGATTACGCGAACAGCGCGTTTCGCCTCGAATCGCTAGAGGGTGGAGCCGGTGAGGCCGCAGCGATCTCGAGCAGCGAAGATCTGCAGGAAACGGTCAAGCGGCTGATCGAGACGATGGAGGGGCGACTGAAGCCGAGCCTGCTGACCTTCCTTTCTCGCGATTCCCTGAATGACCTTTTCTGCCTTGACCTCCCAGTTCGCACGTTCTTTCTCTCTTCTCGCCTTCGAGATGACCTCGTATCAGCCCGGTTGACCGGGTTCGCGCTAGTGCCCACCGACCTCAAAGTAGTAAGTCCCTGATCGTGTGCTAACCGTATCGGTTAACTCTAACTCTGATAAGTACGATGGGTGCTCTGAGCCACTACCGCTATTTCCTGCCACTCGAAGCGGTGCGCCCCAGCCACGGCGCATCACGCACGCGACGCATTGCCTGGGCTCGCTTTTGCAGTTGAAGCTTTTCCAGAACATGGTGAACGTGGTGTTTGACTGTGGCCACGCTTAGGCAAAGCTCGTTGGCAATTTCCTTGTTCGAAAATCCGCGACCCAGCAACTCCAGCACTTCGCTTTCTCGGCGAGTTAAACCCAGAGCCGGATCGGGTTCCTCAGGTTGCTGCTCTCTGCGAAACAGGGCGCGCAGCAGGCCACCTGAAATTTCAGGTGGGCACGCCAGACGCCCGGCGACAATCTCTGAAAGCGCATTGCAGAGCGCGTCAATGGACGCGTCTCGCGCGACGTAACCCGCGAAACCGGCGCGGCCACACCGAATCACTTCCTGGCGCTGTTCGGTGAGGCCGAGCGCCACCAGCGGCACGTTGGGCCAATCTGCCGCAATGCCACGTACGTCGAAAAGATCGACGCCCTGAGTTACATCTATTAGCACCACATGCGTCTCGGTGGTGGCGAGCTTCTCGCGAAGACTCGCGAGATCGTTGACCACTGCGATAGCCCGCATGTCGGGCCGGCTACTAAAACAGGCAGCCAACCCATCGCCGAGCAACCGCACAGGAGTCAATACGATGATGTTCATGTGTGTGAACCTTCGTGCTTAACCTGCGCTTTGACAACCGAGGTGTTTCACGAAGAGACGGAAGACCCTGTGCTTTTCCTCAAAGAGTGGGAGAAAACACTATGGTCTAGGCAGAAGCCAAGACGAGGCTTCGAGGCTGAATTGACAGTGCGAGGTAACACAGGCTGCCGAGAGTTCAGCCTTTTTCTGGAAACGGCAGGACGATATTCCCATGCGGCGGGAAAGTCAACAGGTTTTTGACCTCGTTATTGGCATTGGGTTCCTGAGAGCTCGTCGAGTTGGGTACCCAATCAAATAGTTAGATCACAAACTCTATGAAAAGGGTTAGGCGAGTAGTAGTTGCAAGGTTGTTCGAACGAGCGACGCCAAAAGCGAAAGTAAGGAAACGGATGTACGCGTATTGTAAGCGCGAGAAATTCCTGCACGCTTCTTGAGTGTCGGTAAGTTGTTGAAAGAAATGGTGGCCAGGGACGGAATTGAACCGCCGACGCCGGCCTTTTCAGGGCCGCGCTCTACCAACTGAGCTACCTGGCCATTGCGTTTGAGGAGTCTGCAGTATAGAAACCGCGCGGAAGCGTGTCAAATGCCAATAAAGACTCGCTTTCGGCTCCCAAAAACCGACAGCTCTGCAACGACGTGAAATAGATACCATGCTTGCAGAAACCCGTTGACTGATAATTTCGTCGGAGTATAATTGCCGCGTCGGGTTGGGCTGACCCCAAAGTCAGCCGGTTGTAAGAGCCGTCCGACATTTACATCGATACCGCCTGCCAGTGCCAGCTCGGCCGCCGATTCACGTCCCCCGTGATCGCTACCTTCGAGCTGGCACATTGTTTTTAGCAACAATCAACAATAGTAAAAAGCAGACACGAAATATTTCGTGCCCGCTCTGAGTTATGGTTCTGCCACTCCGATGCGAGGCAAGTCTCTGACTTTCCGCATCAGCGTGGCAAAGCCATCGGCCAAGACTCGCACGGTGAACGTACTATGCTCTCTTACTTGATCGTCTTAATCGGAGCTGCTGGCCTCGCCGGAAGCTTCGTCGGGTGATCTTTGATCTTCGCCATTAACTCAGCGATGCTGCGCTCGAGTTGCGGATCGTGTCCGGCAATCACTGACTGCGGATCGTTTTCAACTTCGATGTCCGGATCGACACCGTAGCCTTCGATGATCCACTGGCCCTTGTTGTTCGCCAGCGCTGAGCCCGGCACAAACACGTTTCCACCGTCGATCAGCCCCCCACGATTACTGATGCCGACGACGCCTCCCCAGGATCTCTTGCCGATCAATGGCCCGAGGCCCGCTTCGCGAAACATCCATGGAAAGATGTCGCCGTCAGACGCCGAATTCTGATCGAGTATCGCGGCCATTGGCCCCATGAAAACTCCATCGGGGTAAGTGGTGCCCATGTCGTCAGTGCGAGAGTAATTTATGCCCAGCACTTTGCGACGCAGCCGCTCAATCAGCATCCGCGACACATTGCCGCCGCCATTGGCGCGCACATCGACGATCAATGCTTCCTTGTCGATCTGCGGATAGTACCACTTGATGAATTCGCGAATGCCGTTGGCGCCCATGTCAGGAATGTGTATGTAGCCGACGCGGCCGCCCGTGGCTTCGTCCACGCGCTTGCGATTGCGCGTGATCCAATCGAGATAGATCAGATTGCCTTCATCAGTGATCGGGCGATAAGAGACTACGCGCGATCCTTCCATCGTGGGCTTGCTGTTGACTGTCAGCGAGACTGGATTGTCCGCTTTGTTGCGCAGCATGCGATACGGATCGTCGTTCGGCTTCAGCTCATCGCCGTCGATCGCCAGGACGTAGTCGCCGACTTTCACGTTCACGCCAATCTCAGTCAACGGCGATCGATAAATGTCCTCTTCGTTTTCGCCTTCAAAGATTTTTGAAATGCGATAGCGACCCGCGGCGCGATCCAATTCAAAGCGAGCGCCGGGCAGACCAACGCGCGGACGTGGCGGAATTTGGAAGTCGCCGCCTTCTATGTAAGCGTGCTGAATGCTCAGCTCAGCAATCATTTCCGCGATCACATAATTCAAATCCGAACGATGCGCCACGTATTGCAGCAGGGGTTTGTATTGCTCACGCAATGCGACCCAATCGTAGCCGTGCATGTTCGGCACATAGAACCAATCGCGATAGCGGCGCCAGACTTCGTTGAAGATCTGGTTCCATTCTTCGGCGGGCACGCGATCGACGACGAGTCCGGCAATCGAGACCGGCTTGCGGCTTTTGTCACCCTGCGGTGTCGCATCATAAAGACCAAAGCCCTGCGCCGTGCGCGTGAGAATTTTCGACCCGTCGCGCGAGATCGCGAAGCCTCCGCCGAAATCGTCGATGAGCGTGGTTTCTTTGCGATCTTTCAGGGAGAAGATTTTGAGTTGCGGCGCTCGATCACCTTGCCGGCCGTAATAGAATGCCGGGCCGGTCGAGTAAATCAAGAAGCCTGGCTTGGCGGCAATTCCACCATAGTTGTCGGCGCCGATCGGGACTCGCGCGACGCGTCTGGAGATGCCGTCGAAATCGATTGTCATCGCTTTCGCTGCGGGCGGTGTCGCTGGTTTGGCTTCCGCGGGCTTCTCGCCTTCACCGTCTTTCTTTTCCGCGGCGCTTTCGTCCTTCGCTTTGGCCACCGCTACTTCATCGCTCTCAGCCGGAAACGGATGCTTCACATCCTTGCGCAAGGCCATCGCGTAAAGATAGACGTCCTTATTCGTTGCGTAGTTGAATTCGATGTTCGAAATCTGCGGGGCGAACTCGCGTTGGCTGGCGAAGTAGAGGTAATTGCCCTGCGGGTCCCAAACGGGACTGCCGGCATTGAACATATCGTCGGTGACGCGGCTTACCTTGTTATCAGCCGCGTTCCAGATGTAGAGGGATGCGAAGCCGCTGCCTTTTACTGACATACTGAACGCGAGATAGTTGGCGCTCGGAGACCAGGTGTAGTCACGGATTTGATTGCGCGGCGATTTGACGATCTCGGTCATCTTCTTGTCGGCCACGGTGACGACGAAGACCTTGCCGTCTTTGTCACCGAACGCGATCCGCTTACCATCCGCGGACCAGTCCGGCTGATAACGCATCGCCTGCCCGCCGGTCGTCAATTGCGTCGGCGATTTAGATCCATCCTGCGGCACGACGTAGAGTTCTTCCTCGCCGCTCATATCTGAAATGAAGGCGACCTGGGATCCGTCAGGCGACCATGAGGGCCATTTGTCGTGTGCGCCGGACGAGTGAGTGAGATTGCGGGTTGGTCCCTTTTCAATAGGCGCAGTGAAAATATCGCCGCGCGCTGAGAACAATGCGCGCTCGCCTTTCGGGCTCAATTCGTAAGACTCGATATTATTGGCCGCAGAGACGCGACTGGGCCTGCGCGCCAGACCATCGTCGGGAACAGTGATTGAAATGGGCGTCGTTTTTCCGCTCTTAGCGTCCAGAATCTGAAGTTCGCCAGCCATCTCGTAAATGATGCGGCCGTCGTGATCTGAACTGGGCCAACGCACATCCCATTGCTTGCTGCGGGTCACCTGCGCGGTCTTGCCGCTGCCGACGGTGTAAGCGTAGATGTTGAAGTGACCATCGCGATCAGAGTCGTAATAAATCGTGTCGCCAATCCACATCGGATCACGCGTCGCCCGCGGACCCTCGGTAATTCTCCTGGTGGCGTTGGTTTTCAGATCAAAAGTGTAGAGGACGTTTGCTTCGCCGCCGCCGTATCTTTTCTCAGAGCGAAAATCGCGCGACTGTGGCGAGTAAACCATCTGCGCTCCATCGGGAGAATAATCGCCGGAACCGGCTTCCGGCATCGGCAGCGCCTCCGCTGGTCCACCCTCAATCGACACGCTGTACAGCCGGGCAATTGGCAGCGTCCACGAATCGCGCAGCGAGCGAAAGAAGACGTATGTGCCGTCTTTGCTCCAGCCATAGACTTGATTGTCATAACCCCAGCGCGGCGCGAGCGGGCCCTTCGCTGGATAAAAGGTGAGTTGCCTGGGGACACCGCCGGTTGAAGGAATGACGTAAACCTGCTCGTCACCGTCGTACTGTCCGGTGAAAGCGATCCATTTTCCGTCCGGCGAAAACTTCGCAAAGACTTCGACGCCGGGATGCGCCGTCAGGCGAATCGCGCTGCCGCCGGTCGCCGGCGCGGTCCAGATGTCGCCGCCATAAGTGAATGCGACGCGGTCACCATGAATGTCGGGAAAGCGCAGCAGCTTTGTTTGAGCGAAAGCTGCGGTGGACAAAACCAGAAACACGGCGACAATCGTTGCCGTTCGGAAAACGCGGAACAGGGCGTTGCTCTTCAACAAGGGGAATCCTCCTCAGGATGTAATTCAATTATCGGAATTAGTATCTAAAGAATTGTGCGACAGCACGACGCGAACTATTTTTACGTGTGAGAGTGCGGTGAAGTTTCAGAAATGCCGAATCTCTAACCCGAAGCGAGGCCCCTTACGCTCTGGCTTTGCCACTCCGATGCGCGGCAAGTCTCTGACCAGGCTCATGCCCCACGCTCATGCCCAACGCAAGGAGACTATTTACCCTATGGCTTTGCCACGCTGATGTGCGGTAAGGTTTTGACTTACCGGAAGAAGGCCTCCTCTTCTCTGGGTCTCCGACCCGAGTTAGCGGTCATAGACCGCCAGACTTAGAGAAGGTCTTCTCGGCAAGTCAAAGACTTGCCGCGCATCGGAGTCCCGATGCATCGGGATTGGGCCAGTCGCGTGATTCAACAAAATAGATTGGCACCGGATTCAGTGAGCTTGCCACGCGTCAGAGTCGCGAACCACGCTCATCACTGCCCAAAGCGTTGCCGGTACTCAGTTGAGGCGATAAAAGCGGTAACCATCTGGGCCCGCTGAATGCGGCGCTCTGATGTCGTCTGGTCGCGCATGTCTTCACCTGCCGTGCTGAACGAGTTGAGTTTGCCGAGCCAGAAGTCGAACCCGCTGTAGTCAGAGTCGGGGGCATCATTTGGATTTCTTCTCAAGTAACCGAGGTATTGCATAAGCACGAACGCCGGGTTGTATTGCTTGTTGAAGACTGATCCGCTGCCTGTAACAGAGAGCAAGGCGCGCGCGCGGCCATCGATTCCTCCAGCGCCAAAGGCGGTGACCGCGGCGTTCCGCTCTGACGCGGTCGGCGTCACTTCAGAATTGGCAAACAGTTTGTCCACGTACTGGTCCGGGATCGCTCCCGTATCGGGCAAGGCGGCGACGACCTCGGGCCGTTGCACCCAGGCACGCGCGAAGTTCAGCGTGTTGTCTGAGAGTTGCTGCTGCCAGTTACCCTGACCGACGATGACACCGCGGCCGATTTCCTGATCGTCGCGCAGAAACTCACGATAGCGCGGGAAACCTCGCGGGCGCGCGGCCGCGTCGGTAAACGTCGCTTTGTACATGCGAATCACCTGAAAACCCGTTTGCTGGAATTCAATGGCGAGGAAGAACGCTGCCGAGTCACTTGCTCTTTTCTGGTCAATGCACGAGGCGGTCGATCCACACGCGCTGATAACACCAGTCCAGAAGTTCAGGCCAGAGGTATCCGCCTGACGATTGAGAAAGTCGTGGTAATGCTGACCGACAAAGTTGTTGGTGTCGTCGATAGCGTTCGCCGCCGGCTCAGTCAGATCGTCATTGATCTGCACCGTGGCGATGGACGTAGCGCCCAGAGTCGCCCCGGCAGGATTGCTGAGAGAGATGGAAAAAGTTTCGAGACCTTCAGTGAACGAGTCTTCACTGATCAGCAGGTCGATTGTCTTGCTCATTTCGCCTGCCGCGAAGCGGAGTGTACCAACGGCCGTGGTGTAGTCTTTGCGCTCCGTCGCAGTCACGTCCGCGGTCGCATAGTCAACCGTCGACGCACCTGAAGTGTCACCGGTGCGATTGACGGTGATAGTCAGGAAGGTCACGTCTTCCGGCGTGTTGTAACTCGCTTGTGCGAACTGGATCGTTGGGCCCGCAGCCGCGATGTCACCGATCTTTGACACAAAAGCGTCAGACGCCCCGCCGTTCGTGCTTCGCAGCGGATTGGCAGTCGGGAAATTGGTTGAGAAGGTAGCACCGCACACATACGCATTTCCTGATCCGTCCAACACGATCTTATGACCTTCGTCAAATCCAGAGCCGCCCAGATAGGTCGAGTAAACGAGCGCCGATCCCGCGGCGTTGAGCTTCATGACATGGGCGTCCTGGTCACCGGCTTTCGTGCTTTGGAACGCATTGGCGGTCGGAAAGTCGGTTGATTTGGTACCTCCTGTAACATAAGCATTGCCGGCCGAATCTAACGCGAGGCCAAAACCAGTATCGTCGTCACCACCCCCGACAAAGGTGGAATAGACCAACGTCGATCCGGTGGCGTTGAGCTTCGTTACGAAGGCATCGTTGAAGCGGCCTTTCGTCCCCTGGAGTGCATTGGCAGTCGGAAAGTCGTCTGAGTTGGTGGTTCCCGTGACATAAGCATTGCCGGCTGAATCCACCTTAATGCTGTTGGCCTGATCGGTGACCGTTCCGCCGAGGTAGGTGGAATAGACAAGCGCCGAACCCGCCGCATTGACCTTCGTCACAAAAGCGTCGAGGCTGCCTTTGATCGTGCCCTGGAGCGGATTGGCTGTGGGAAAGTTGTTTGAGAAAGTGGTTCCCGCAATATACGCGTTGCCCGCCGAGTCCACCGCAACACTATCCGAGTAATCGTCGCTGTTACCGCCGACGTAAGTGGAGTAGACGAGCGCCGATCCCCCCGGGTTGAATTTCGTAAGAAAAGCGTCCCTGCTGCTGGTACTGCTGTCGCCTTTCGTGCCTTGAAGTGCATTGGCAGTCGGGAAATTTGATGACGTCGTCGGTCCCGTAACATACGCATTGCCGGTCGAGTCCAGGGCGATGCCAAAGCCGGATTCGTTGCCACTACCGCCGAGATAGGTAGAATAAACGAGGGCCGATCCCGCGGCGTTGAGCTTCGTCACAAATGTGTCTGAAAGGCCACCGATCGTGCCCTGGAGAGCATTCGCGGTTGGAAAGGTGGTTGAGCTGGTAACTCCTGTCACATACGCATTGCCCGCCGAGTCCACCGCGATGGCCAGGGCAGCATCGCTACCACTACCGCCGAGATAAGTTGAATAAACGAGCGCCGATCCCGCGGGGTTGAGCTTTGTTATGAAAGCGTCCAAGCCGCCCGGTGCAGTGCTTTGGAAAGCACCAGCGGTCGGAAAGTTAGCTGAGGTGGTTGATCCCGCTATATACATGTTGCCGGTCGAGTCCAACGCGATGTCATAACCAATCTCGTCGCCACTACCGCCGAGATAGGTGGAATAGAGCAACACCGGATCAATAATCAGCGGGGCGCTTTGGTCGTACTCTCCAACCTCAAAGCCAACCTGGCCACCTTTCTTAATTGCATAGCGGCCCTCGACTTCACGTCGCCCACCGTTAAGGTCCTGATACACAAATGGCTTGGGCTGTCGGACTGTGTGCTCTCCTACTTGCACCAGCAAATCGCCGGTTGCTGCTTCTACGTTTACCTTCTTTGCGCCGGAGAACTCCAGGGCAATCGCCCGCGCGTCCTTTCCTGGAGCAACTACAAAGTCGTATTCCAACTGTCGCTGATTGCCGTAGTAGACCAGGTCAACACCCTGGTAGACATCCGAATATTGCACGCGGGAAAAGGTAGGAACATTCGTGCGCCACTTTGTTGGATCATTACCGACGAAATAGTTGACCTTGCCCGCCATCTCGTCGGTGCCTTTGACAGGAGCGTTAACGTTTCCGCCAACGATTTTCATCCGCAACACTGCCGACGAGTTTGAAGTTGCGACTCCCGTAGCCCGCTCGTCGACTTTAGTGGAGCTCTGATTTGCCATGACAAAGGTAGCCGCCGTCGAAGTCAGAAAGAGGGAGTAACCTTTTCCGCGCGCCAGAAAGTTGACGGACCGGTCCGTTTGCCCTTGATTGGACACAAAGCTCAAAGGCAATTTGCCATACTCGCTGGCCCGCGTCGTCGCCGAGGGTAGAGAGGTTGCCGCGGATGGCGTTGCCAGTTCAGTCTTACGGACGCCGGGCGCCGGCTGTTTGTGGATCGGCGCCACGCTCACCATGATCGAGATCAGCATGCCCACGACAGCAAGCATCAATCCGGAGGAATATGTGCGGGTATTTTTGAAGTGCTTCATGGCTTTTACAACTCCTGTTTGCTTCGGAATCTTGTCTTCAACCAATAGGGCGTAAACCAGAGGCGAAACAGCCCATGAAAAATTACGTTCGGGTGTGAAGTTTTGGTAAGCTCTCGGTTCATTGAGGAATCTGAGATGAGCGAGCGCCCCGCCCATGACGTGACCCTGCTTCTTTCTCGTGTTAGCGAGGGGGACAACAGCGCGCCGGGTAAGTTGCTCGAACTTGTCTATGACGATTTGCGTCATCTGGCCGCGGCCTACATGAAGGACGAACGCGGCGATCACACCCTGCAGGCCACTGCCCTGGTTCACGAGGCTTATCTGCGAATGGTGGATTGGGAAAACGTCAGCTGGGAAAACCGCGCGCAGTTTTTCGCAGTTGCCGCCCAAGTGATGCGCCGCGTTTTAGTTGATCATGCGCGGGGGCAGGAATGCCGCGAAACGCGAGGGCTTGCAACAAAAGCTTGCCCTGGATGATGCGGTGAGCTTCGCTAATGAGAAAGAGTTTGACGTGCTGGCTCTGGAAGATGCCTTATTGAATCTGGAAAAACTGGATCCGCGCCAGGCAAAGATTGTCGAGCTTCGCTTTTTCAGCGGAATGTCGATAGACGAGGCCGCGCATGTCTTGAAGCTCTCCAGCACCACCGTGAAGCGTGAATGGACCATCGCCAAGGCCTGGTTCCAGCGCGAGCTAGGCCGGAACCATTGAAGCTTGCGGAGTGGCGGACTCGCTCCGCGTTTTTATTTGGTGCTTTTTGGTGTGATTTCGTGGATCGTTTGTCTGCTGGCAAAAGCTTGATCCACGAACTCACACGAAACAACTCCAAAGAATTCTGTAAAGCAAATAAGAGCCACTAGTTCCTTCCATCATTGGTTATCGACCCCAATGCAGCAGCATGAATGGGAAAAAGTTAAAGACGTCTTCACGGCGGCACTTGAACTGCCGTCCGCTCGGCGTGCGACCTTTCTCACGGAGTCCTGTGGCGCTGACCAGGCGTTACGCAGCGAAGTCGAATCGTTGCTCGCCGCCCATGAGGAGCCGCAAAATCTGCTCGAACAACATACGGTTGATCTCGCGACCCGGCTGCAAAAAGAAGCGAACAACTATCACGGCAAACTCTTTGGGCCCTACCGGATTCTGCGCGAGATTGGTCGCGGCGGAATGGGCTCAGTGTTCCTGGCCGCACGCGCCGACGGCGACTTTGAACAGCAAGTCGCTCTGAAGATCATTCGCCAAAGTTACGCCGATCGAGAACTGGAACGGCACTTTCGGCGCGAACGGCAAATCCTGGCCTCGCTGAATCACCCGAATATCGCCAAGTTGATCGATGGTGGCGTTTCCGAGACTGGCGAACTTTTCCTGGCCATGGAGTTTATTGAAGGCGAGCCGTTGGTGGCCTTTGCGGAGGATCATCACTTAACAATTGATGAACGCTTGCGGGTCTTTCTCGAGATTTGCCGCGCAGTTTCATTTGCCCATCAGAATTTAGTTATACACCGCGACCTGAAACCGTCGAACATTTTGGTGACGGCAGACGGCACGCCGAAACTACTCGACTTTGGTCTGGCGAAGTTATTGGAACCGTCAGCAGATTCGTCACCTGTCCCGGTGAAAGGCGCTGAGCAGACTCAAACCGCCTTTCGAGCTTTCACGCCTGCCTATGCTTCACCCGAGCAAATTTTGGGAAAGACAGTGACGACTGCCTCTGACGTTTTCAGCCTGGGGGTCATTCTGTTCGAGCTGTTGACGAACGAGAAACCGTTTTATTTTGAAGGCAAAAGTCTCGAAGAAATCATCAAAGCTGTTTCCATGGGCGAGCCGTCTTTGCCCAGTAGGGTGGTACGTTCCCGGCAGCCCGAGGGTCCGGGTCGCCAGCGGCAACTGCGTGGCGACCTGGACAACATCATACTCAAAGCACTGCAAAAGGATCCGCGTCGCCGTTACCCATCCGTCGCCGAATTTGCCAATGACATCGAAAAACATCTGGAGCAGTTACCG
Source organism: Blastocatellia bacterium (assembly GCA_003487805.1). Taxonomy (GTDB): domain Bacteria; phylum Acidobacteriota; class Blastocatellia; order Pyrinomonadales; family Pyrinomonadaceae; genus UBA11740. The sequence continues at coordinate 75,173 of DNNE01000080.1, forward strand.
ATAGCGGCGCGCCCGAATACGGTGTCCTATCGCGCGGCGAAATTTTACCAGCGCAACAAGATCGCTGTTTCGGCCGCGCTGTTTGTCGCCGTGGCCTTGATCGTGGGCTTAGGGATCGCGTTGCGACAGTACAGCAATGCGCGCCGGGAAAATGCCAGAGCTGATGCGGTCAACGCTTTCTTGCAAAAGATGCTGAGGGCTCCAAACCCGCAATCCGGAGATGCCAGAAAGGGCTACCAGACAACTGTCAACGAGATTTTGGCTGATGCCGAAAAGCGTCTGGACGGATCGGACTTGTCGCACCAGCCCGAAGTTCGAGCCGAGCTGCGCCGGGTGATTGGCGCGGGCTATATTGACGTGGGGAATTATGCCGCCGCCGAAAGAAATCTGCGCCAGGCGCTGATCGAACAGACCCAGATTTATGGCGACGGCAGTCCAAAGTTACTGAAGACCGAATTCTGCCTGGCTCTGGTTTTCCTGGCGAAGGCCGATTACGAGAGTACGGACAAGCTTTACGCCCAAAGATTTTCCCTGCTCCGCCAGGAATTCCAACACTCCAATATTGACGCGGATTTCTTCGTGTCGTGCTTAAACAACTATGCGCTTCTGCGTCGGGCGCACGGCGACCCACTGATGGCCGAAGTGCTGTTGCGCGAGGCTCTGGCTCTCAGTTCACAATATTCGTTGAAAGGACAGGAAGATGTGTCGGGCGTACTCTTAACTCTAATATTGCTCGATCAAGGGAAGGTCGCCGAAGCGGCCGAACGTCAGCAAGCTGCCGTAGCCCACTATCGCAGTCTGACGAATATCGAAACGCCAGAGTTTTGTGCCGCCCTGACTTTGCTCGGCTCGATCTTGATGGAGAAAAGCGACTTGACCGGAGCAGAGGCAAACCTGCGCGAAGGAGAAAGAATTTACCGAAAGCTCTATGACCCAAACCACATTGTTATTTACGACAACCTCAGACTGCAGGCGCAGGTTTCATATTTGGCGGGAAAATATCCGGAGGCCTTGGCAACAATCAATCAAGTCCTGGAAAAATATCGCCAGAACTCCAATCCAAAATACATCAGCTTCGCGACGGCGCTAACAGTTCAGGGTTTGATTCTCAACAAACTTGGCCGCAGCGACGAAGCTGAAAAGATTCTGCGCGAAGCCATCAAACTTCGTGAAGAGAATCTTCCTGAAAAGCATTTCATGACTGCGCTCAGCAAAGGCGCCCTCGGCGAATTTCTAACCACTCGGAAGCGATTTGCTGAAGCCGAACCGTTGTTGCTTGGCAGCTACGAGGGGCTGAAAAGTTCACAGAGCGCGGACAGTCCGAGAATAAAGACAGCAGCCGAACGCCTCGTGACGTTGTATGCAGACTGGGGCAGGCCAAACGACGCGAACAACTTTCGCAGCCGGTCTTGAGCCTCCAAAGCTGATCGATTGAATCCGCGGATATAACCGAGACTAATCTGTCATCGCCAGCTTGAAGCCGAGACTGCCTACGCCATGGCTTTGCCACTCCGATGCGCGGCAAGTCGGTAAATCTCCAACTCCAACCTGAAGCGAGGCGACTTACCCCATGGCTTTGCCACGCCGATGCGCGGCAAGTCTCTGACTTGCCGTCGCGATCCCTTCCTCTCTCAGGGTCAGCCATCGCGAAAGCCCGTGGTTCTCACCCGCTCTTCCGTATCGTCACATGCGTCGCGCGCGCGCCTTCAATGCGCTCGACACATTCGTATCCGGAGCGTGGCAGATCCAAACCGGCAAATAGATTTTCTCCATCACCGAGCAGTACCGGTGCGATTGCCAGATGCAGCTCATCAATTAGTCCGGAACCTAGATATTGCCGAATTGTGGAAACCCCTCCGCCCAAACGAATATCCTTGTCGCCTGCCGCTGTCTTGGCCTGCTCGAGAGCTGAATGAATGCCGTCAGTGACGAAATGAAATGTAGTTCCGCCTTTCATCTCAAGCGGCGCGCGCGCGTGATGCGTGAGCACAAAGACCGGCGTGTGGTATGGCGGCTCGTCTCCCCACCAGCCCTTCCAACTCTCATCCGGCCACTGACCGCGCACTGGACCAAACATATTCCGCCCGAGAATGTACGCGCCGATATTCTCAAAACCTCGTGCGGCAACGTCGTCGTCAACGCCGGTCTCGCCATCCGCGTTGCCGTGCATCCTTTGCCAGGTGCGCGTCGGAAAGAACCAGTCAAACACTTTGAGTCCACCAACGCCGAGCGGATTCTGTAAGTCCTGTCCCGGACCTGCGCCGTAACCATCAATCGAGATTGAGAAACTATGGACGCGAAGTAGAGTCATAGGATTCCTTTCTCATGAACAGAGGTTAGTGTTTCACGCCGAAGGCGCGAGATTCAATAGCGGGCGGCAGATTAATAACATGCTTGACCTGTCAACCGGACCTTCGTGTCTTTTAGTGATTCCTGGTTCGTGTGATTTCGTGGTTTGGTTTTTGTTGACTCGTCGGCAAAGCACACACCACGAAAACACACGAACACAAAACCAAACCACACGAAGGCGCTTCGGTTTCCGGGGGCTATTGAATCGCACGCTCTCAGCCGGTAAACGCCAGGCGAAAGATTTCGGATAGCTGCTCGCCTTTTTTATCACCCCCGGCGAAACTCTGCGTCCGGTGCAAATCCGGCGTAATGAAAAATATGCTGTTACAGGACCAGCAGACGCTCGCATACGCAATCAACTCTTCGCGATAGTAAAACTTGATCGCGTACGCCGGTTCATGACAGGCAGAGAGATTTGAAGTATAGGTCTGACGGCGCCAGAGCGACGCCACTCTCTGGGCCTCGTCCCCCTTCAGAATCTTACTCGCCGTTATTCCCCCGTCCCACCGGTCATCTTTAAGCTCTAATTTCAAGAGTTCAATCTTATCGATGCGTGGAAGATTGCGCGTGTAAGGGAGAAATTCCTTCGGGCCCCGAAAGCGCTGAGTCCGTCCCGCAACCGCGGGCACAACGCACAATATCAGCAGGAAGATAAGAACGTGGACGCTTTTCGGTTTGCGTGGCTGGCTCAAGTTCTCTCCTTAGATCAACCCGAAGGTTTGATAGATAGTAGCCGGAGGGCGGAACGGTTCGGTGAGTGATTATCTCACGCCGCGGCGGGTCTTTCATCACCTTGTTTGAGCAAGCCCAAATCGCAGAATCGCAAGCCTGACCCTGATACTCGTTCAAAGCGTCCCAACACGGATGGCTTATCAAATAGCGAAGACGTTAAGCGCCAAGGGCGCGAAGTGTGAAAGCCTGGGCCAACGGCCCAGG
>DNNE01000080.1:78779-78939 GCA_003487805.1 Blastocatellia bacterium
CCTGGGCCAACGGCCCAGGTAAGCGTTAGAAGAATCCAGATTCAGCCGCAACGCGGCGAAATAATTTCGAAGTTTGACAGGCTGGTTCGAAGCGTATCACGCGCCTTCAGCGCTCAATGATTCTTGTCGCACGTTAACCTGGGCCGCTGGCCCAGGCTTT
>DNNE01000102.1 GCA_003487805.1 Blastocatellia bacterium
GCTCCCGGTACTGACCTCATCCTCAAATTGAGACACTACCAAATGATTCGTCGCTGTGAGTACAACTCGGCACAATTTATCGCTTCACGTCTCGCCTTACATACAGCAACAAATCAACACCAGGTCGCAGAGGATAATCACCGTTTTCGTCTAAGCCGGAATTCAGACGATCGTATCGATCGCCGTAGTTCGCCTTTAACTGATCCTCCTGGGCCATCGAGCCAATTATGATTGGTTCGTTGGTGGGTACGAGACTCCCGTAATAACCCACTTTCTTGTAATCGCGGAAATACCAGGGCGCCGGCCAATAGTCGGGCGAAACGATCGCAATGCCGGTGTCGGTGCCCGTGCCATTTTTCTGCGCGATGCGATCGATTTCGTCGAGCATCGTCAGCATCTGCCGCTTTGTATGAGCGTAGACATACGGCAATTGATCGTCGTCGTAATGCACAAAGTTGAGTTGATATAGCTGGTAACCACAAAACCCGACGATCAAAACGGCGGGTATGAGCAACAGGCGGGCTTGCTGAAACTCGCGAAGCTTTCGAAACGCGACGTCCAGTGTATAGCCGGAGGTGAGCGCCAGCGGCACAATGAAATTAAGACTTATCCAGGGCGTTTTGTACCCAACCAGCGAATAAGCAGCGAGCAAACCGAACGACCAGAGCGAAAGGAATAACGCCAGCCGATTGTCCGCGCGCCAGACTGCGATTAGCGCGCCGATGCCCGCGAGCACCATCACGACCCCTTCTTCCAAAACCAACCAGTAAACGTATTGGTACCAGGGGTGCTCGTGTTCGTGCGTACGCTGTCGCCAGAGGTTCAGCGTCTTCAAAGCATCGGCCACGCCTTTAGGATAGTTCGTGAAGAATGATGAATAGAAGAACACTGCGACCAGGATGAATACCGCAAAGGCGACCAGCGCGACCGTTGTTATCTGTATGGGTCCGCCCAGACGATCGATCGTTGTTTGTAAACGTTCGCGAAATGAAAGTTCGTCGACGGCGCGCTTGCGATCAATTTTGTCACGCAAGCGAAAGTAAATGCTCGTGGTGACCAGCGCGATCAGCAGCACTGGCCCATTCATGATCCATGTTTCTTTCGTCGCGACCATCAAAGCCGTGGAAATGGAAGCCAGAATCAGGTAGACGCTGCGCCCGGTGTCGTAGTACTTCAAAGCTGCTACAACAATCCCAAGCGTGAAAAAGACAAATAGCGATTCGTGAATGAAATATCGCGAGAGATAAACTGCTCCCGGTGAAATCGCGATCAATGCCGCAGCCGACAACGCTCCAATTTCACCGATGCGCCTTCGCAGCAGCAGAGCCAGCCAGATCGTGGCCACGCCAAACAGGACCGTCACCAGACGAATATTGAAAGTAGTCAGGCCGTACGTGTCGCCCGCGGCTTTTCCGCCAAAGAACCTGACGATCCAGGGAATGATTGCTGAGAAGTAATAAAGCGTCGGGCCATGATAGTTCTGCGGATCGTAATAGTATTTTCCTTCGCGAACCAGCGTCACCAGAAAATTTCCGTTGACGCCCTCGTCATGATGCAACGGCACGAGCGAAAGCTTGACCAGGCGCAGAAATGCTCCGACCAGAAGGATCGCCAGCGCGGACAGCTGCCAGGCGCGCTCTGAAATTTCTGCGCCCGACGACGTCAGATCGATTTCGCGCGTGTTCTTCACCGGCGCGGTCTCTTTCTTTGACGATGACTGATTTTTACGGCGCGACTTTGTAGAGATGGTATTCACCTACGGTTGTGACTTCAGGATAACGACTGAAGAACGCGTCATTCACCGGCATCACTGAGCGTTCCTGTGGATCGACTACAACATAATCGACTCCGTATTTCGCGAGCAAGGCGGGCGCGTTCGGTGAACCTGCATAAATTCTCTTGATGTCCGCTTCGCGCGGGCCCGAGTCGATGCCGTGCGTCCAGATGTGACCGGGATAGCCCATCAGCGAACGGCGGCCCGTCAGGAAAATCGGTGTGTTGTGAATGGGCGCGTGCAAGATCATTGCCCGCGGTGGGATCTGCTGTTTGATCGTCTCAGCGAACGCCACGCCATCGCGATCAAATTCCTGGTACTCACCCTGGCGCGTGAGCAAGGCAAAGACGTCCAATCCTCCTGCCAGTGTCAGCACCACCAACAATGCGACCGCAGCCGTTCGATGAAGAATGTTGCCTTCCCACAGACGCGCCAGCAGCAATGCGACAATCGGCGCAGAGGCTATCCACCAATAGAAAAGTATTTTGATGTTGTCCCAGATCCAGGGAGCGAACTTGATCAGGTTGGGAACGATGAAACAGAGCGTGAAAGGCAAGTAGAAGAATAACAGCCGGCGCGGGATCAAATATTTATCTGTTTTCCAAAGCAGAGCCGCGACCAAAAGCGGAATGAACACACCAGTGTTCTTGAGCCAAAACCAGACTACGTTTTCATCGCCGTGCCCCCACCCAAAGTCCCAGCCGATGAAAGCTTTCGTGCTGACCGCGCTGCCATGTGTGGACCACAGCAACTGTGGGATCGCAATGACGGAAGCGACCACAAAGAACGCGAGCCACTCGCGCCATTTCTTGATATTGATAAGTGCCAGCACGCCGCCAACTCCCATCGTTGCGATGAAGCTGTGCGCATGGACCAGTGGCAAGAGACCAGCAATAAAGCCGGCGGCGATCATGCGGCGCGAAGCGAGCAAAGAGCCAAGAGCAAAGGGCGAAGAGTTTTTGTCTGTGCTCTGAGCATCTTCCGGTGGCTGCTTCCTCTTTAAGCTCGGCGCTTTGCTCTTAGCGCCTGGCTCTTTGCCCTTTGCGTTCTCGCCCTTCATCGCGTCCCACCATTGAGTGAAAACGATCACGGCCAATGGAATGCCGAGCAGGAATCCTCTCTGCGGCACGAGCAGGCTCGTGACCGCATTCCCCCAACGCCAACCCTGGGTTACGTCCGGCAAAATCGTGTACGAGTGCTGGATGTTCATCAGGATGTGAAAGACACCCGCATCCGATTTGTTTACGTCGCCAAACAGCATGGCCCAACCGAGCCCGCCGTTTAGAATCACCAGCACGGGAACCAGAATTGCCGCCGTGCGGTTGCGCAGCAGGCGCAAACCGAAGCGATGCAACACTCCCACCAGCGCCACGCCGATAATCCAGTTCTCAATGAACAGCGAGTTGCGTAAGCCTGCTCCGCAGCGCACGAAGATTGCCGATACAAAATCCGTGAGGAACGGGTAAGTAAATCTCACGCCTGAAAACGTGGGATCCTCCGGCGGATAATTTTGGCCAAACGCGAAGCGCGTGATGACGCTGATATGAAAGGGCAGGTCGCCATAGTTGTTGAGGACCCCCGTGTACATTCCTTCCGGCTTTTCCAGCAAGGCGCGATCGAACACAAGCCACATCACGATCGCGACGCCCGCATAAAAAAGAAAATAGATGAACGCCCAGCGATCAGGTTTCGACGAGGCCCGGCTGATCGCCTTCAATGCCTGGTTGAGGTCCTGATCGATTTGATTTCGGATGGGCGGGCTCTTGAGCAGCAGCACCGGTAACAGCAGCAACGTCGCAGTGAAGCCGATTGTATAAGGATTTAATCCGAACAAAAGCGCGAGGACAAAACCGACGAGGGCCATGGCGGCGAAGCCAACGCAGGCGCCGCTCGACAGACGCGAAGCGAGCGGCGCGCCCTCGTCATAGGTATAGGTGAGAAGCGTGCCGCTCGCGATGGCGATTAGAGATAGGGCGAGAGAAGCGATCATTCAGAATTGAGATGTTTGATTTCTCTAGCCCAGGCGTTCACGCCTGGGTACCCGTGATGTTCAATTTTCGGCTGAGCCCATTTCACGGGCTTTTATGTAGCCGTCGACCGCACCGCCTACGATAAACTAATAAGCCTCCTAAAGGAGGCTTCACCAGACTAATTCTTCTGACTCGGGCCAGGCGTGAACGCCTGGGCTACAAAAAACTCGGACAACCTACACGCTCATGATTTCGTGTTCTTTCGACTTTGAGAGTTCGTCGATCTTCGAGATGAAAGTATCGGTGAGCTTTTGAACCTGCTCGAGACCGTCGCGCTCCGAGTCCTCGGAAATCGATTTATCTTTCAGCATCTTTTTCAGCTTGTCGTTTTCGTCGCGACGGATGTTGCGGATCGCGGTGCGGTGCTCTTCGGCGATCTCGTGAATCTGCTTTGCGAGTTGCCTGCGACGCTCTTCTGTCAGCGGCGGAATCGGAATGCGCACGAGCTTGCCGTCGTTCGAAGGATTCAAACCAAGATCTGCGGACCGGACGGCTTTTTCGATGTTCCCGAGTTGAGTTAGATCCCAGGGCTGCACCGTCAGCATCTGTGGCTCGGGCGCATGAACTGAAGCCACTTGATTTAGCGGCGTCGGCGTTCCGTAATAATCGATCGTCACGGCGTCGAGCAAACTTACGGACGCGCGGCCGGTGCGAACGGTTGCCAGCTTGCGGCGGAAATCATCAATCGCCGATTCCATCCGCGGTTTGGTCTCTTTGATGACGTCTTGTTCAGTCATATTGGTCGTGAAACGTAAATGATTAGCAGGCCGTGAATCGTAAATCGTAAATCGCGAATAGTAAAGAACGAACTCAGCTGATTTGAAAGTGGCACGGGCGTCCCGCCCGTGAGCCCACGCGCAAGATGCGCGTGCCACGCTATTCACTATTTACGAGCTTGTTCAAAGAGACGCGCGTTCCGATTCCCGATTTGCTCATAACCACGCGCGCAATGTTTCCGGCTTCGCGCATGTTGAAGACAATGATCGGAAGATCATTATCCATGCAGAGAGAGATCGCCGACGCGTCCATCACTTTTAGTTGCTTTTCCAGAACTTCCTGGTAGGTGATCGATTCGAATCTCGTGGCGGCTTTGTCTTTCATCGGATCTGCCGTGTAGATACCATCGACCTTCGTGGCTTTCAGGATTACATCGGCCTTGATTTCCAAAGCGCGCAACGCCGCGGCAGAGTCGGTCGAGAAGAATGGATTGCCGGTGCCGGCGGCGAAGATTACGATGCGGCCTTTCTCGAGATGGCGAATAGCCCGGCGTCGAATGAAAGGTTCGGCGAGCTGCGGAATGTCGATCGCGGACATTACTCGCGTTTGCACTTTCAAATTTTCCAACGCGTCCTGCAACACGACGGCATTCATCACGGTCGCGAGCATGCCGATGTAGTCCGCCGCCGAGCGATCCATATTGCCGGCGCTGGCCGAGACTCCGCGGAAGATGTTTCCACCACCCACAACCAGCGCAACTTCGAGGCCGAGACTGTGAAGCTGCTTGATTTCTTCGGCGACGGCTTTGGCGACATTTACGTCGATACCGAACGTTTGTTCGCCGACCAATGCTTCGCCGGAAATTTTCAGCAGGACGCGACGGAAGGCGAGGGGATTTTGATTTTCAGTACCCATCTGGAATGTCAGTCTTTCAAGGCGGACCGCTTTCGGCTTCGCAATCCTTCGTGTGATTTAGTGGATAGTCTTCCGCAAAGCTTTAAGGACCGTCCACGAAATCACACGAAGCGCACCAACCCAAACAGTTGTGAAGTCAATGGAGTCCGCGAATGCTAGCTTCCCGCGAGTTTCGCTACTTCGTCTTCGAAGTCGTCCTCACGTTTGGCCAACCCTTCACCCATTTTGTAGCGAGTGAATCTGCGAATCGTAACTTTCTCCCCAGTCTTTGCGATTTTTTCGGTGACCAGCTCGCCGACAGTTTGTGCCGGGTCCTTGATGAACGGCTGATCGAGAAGCACGAACTCTTCATAAAACTTGTTGAGCCGTCCCTCGACAATCTTGTCGATCACCTGATCGGGTTTGCTCGCATTCTTGGGGTCGTTCTTCGCTTGCGCCCGCGCGATGTCGCGCTCCTTATCGAGCGTCTCGGCATTTACTTCATCGCGCGAGACATAGCGCGGTTCGGCCGCCGCGATATGCATCGCGATGTCCTTGACGAGTTGCTGAAAGTCTTCGCCGCGCGCGACGAAATCGGTTTCGCAGTTTACTTCGACGAGCACGCCGACTTTGCCGCCCATGTGAATATACGAACCCACTACGCCTTCAGCGGCGACCCGTCCTTCTTTTTTCTTGGCCGATGCCAGACCGCGTTCGCGCAGAATTTCAATCGCGCGCTCTTCGTTGGCTTCCGCCTCAGTCAAGGCCTTCTTGCACTCCATCATTCCGGCGCCGGTTTTTTCGCGCAGCGCTTTAATTTGGGCTGCGGTTATGTCTGCCATGATTCCTTATGTTCTCCTAACGTTATTTCATGAAAATGCGCAGCCCGGCGGAGTTCCCGCTGATTGAGGCTGCGCTCGCCGATCGGTTCGAATATTGCTTCGCGTTAAGTAGCGGCGACGACCTCCGCGTTCTCGTTTTCGGTTTCTTCCGGCGCCATCGGTTCAGCAGGCACAGCACTGATTGGTTCCTGTTCAGGAACTGGCAGTTCTTCCGGCGTGATCGAGTCGGTGATTTGCGGAGCTACCGGGCTCTCCGGAACGGACGCTGTCGTCGCAACTTCGGTTGGTTGTGCCGCAGGCGGCTCTTCCGCCGACGCGCCGCCTTCGGTCAACATTTGCTGGCCTTCCAGGACCGCGTCAGCGATACGCGATGCGAACAGCCGAACTGCGCGCAGCGCGTCATCGTTTCCGGGGATTACGTAATCGACTCCTTCCGGCGAGCAGTTGGTATCTACCACTGCAATCACCGGAATGCCGAGCTTGTTAGCTTCCGCGACGGCGATCTCTTCTTTGCGCACATCGATCACGAAGACGGCGTCTGGCAAGCGAGTCATCGACTTGATGCCCGAGAGTACCTTTTCCAGCCCCAATCGTTCGCGGTCGAGTTTGATGCGTTCTTTCTTGGTCAGCTTTTCATAGCGCCCGTCGGTTTGCATCACGTCGAGATCTTTTAAGCGCTTGATAGATTTCTGCACTGTCTGAAAGTTCGTGAGCAGGCCGCCCAGCCAGCGCTGATTCACGTAATACTGTCCAGAGCGTTCTGCCTCCTCACGTACCGCATCCTGTGCCTGGCGCTTGGTGCCTACGAAGAGCACTGTCTTGCCGCGATCTTCGGCAACCATATTGGATACTGCCTGAAGAGCTTCGCGAAACATCTTTTGCGTTTTTTGCAGATCGATAATGTAGATGCCGTTGCGCTCGCCGAAAATGTATTCCTTCATTTTCGGGTTCCAACGACGTACCTGGTGGCCGAAGTGAACACCGGCCTCCAGCAATTCTTTCATCGTAACGGTTACCAAACTACTTTCTCCTTATCAATTGGTTTATGTACTCGGCGCGACCGTGTCCCGACAGTCGGGACAACCAATCTGAAATCGCGACAATGGACTTCTGAGATCTCAAATCTCAGATTTGAAATTTCAAAACTACCGCTTCGAGAACTGGAAGCGCTTGCGCGCGCCCTTCTGTCCGTACTTCTTGCGCTCTTTGATTCGCGGATCACGAGTAATCAGTCCCGCGTGCTTCAGCGTCGGACGCAAGTCGGCATTGTATTCGAGCAACGCGCGAGTGATGCCGTGACGAATTGCGCCGGCCTGGCCCGCCGGCCCGCCGCCGGCGACATTCGCCAGGATGTCGAACTTGTTTCCGGTCTCGGTCAGGTTCAACGGCTGACGAATAATCATTCGCAAAGTTTCGTTCGGGAAATACGAATCGAATGGTTTACGATTCACCACGACGTTGCCGCCGCCCGGTCGCAAATAAACTCGAGCGGTAGCTGTCTTGCGGCGCCCGGTTCCGTAGTATTCAATATCTGCCACGTCTTAATCCTTTTTGATTTTCTATTTCTGTTTTCTGATGGAAGGGAGGTCGAGGACTTGTGGTAGCTGCGCCGCGTGCGGATGGTCGGCGTCAGCATATACTTTCAGCTTCTTAGCCATCGCCTTGCCCAATTTCGTTTTGGGCAACATCCCTTTCACTGCCAATTCAATAACCCGCTCGGGATGTTTCGCGAACATCTCAGTCACGGAAGTCTCTCGCAATCCCCCCGGATAAAGAGTGTGGCGGCGATAAACCTTGTCCGTCTGTTTCGAGCCGGTAAACATAGCCTTGCGCGCGTTGACCACGATCACGTGATCGCCCATGTCCAGAAACGGAGTCCATTGCGGGTTGCGCTTGCCCGTCAAGACGGCAGCAACTTCCGATGCGAGATGGCCGACGGTCTTGCCGCTGGCATCAACCACATGCCACTTCCGATTTTCAGACAAACCCTGACCGCTGGGAAAGTAAGTCGACATAGATAAACCCTTCTCTAAAAAGCGCCTAAAACGCGAACGGCTAGAATAGGAAACGGGTAAACCGTTGTCAAGTTAGCGTTATGCACCTCTTGCCCGCAGGTTCTGATTCGTCGGCAGGTTAGCGAAAATAAGCGTCGCGATAATGGACAACTGCGTACTTCACTTTGAAATTCCATGCTGCTAGTATGACGCGGCCGCTACAGGGCCGGCGTAGCTCAGTTGGTAGAGCAACTGATTTGTAATCAGTAGGTCGGGGGTTCAAGTCCCTTCGCCGGCTCCAACATTCTTGTTCGCGGATTTGCGTCGAGTCATCTGTTCGCATTGCGACGTGTGGTTTCGTCGGGCGCGCTTGCAAAACACAACTCACCTCAGTTAAAGTGACGAGTTTGCGACGTGGGCCGGAGTGCGCGCTGATGAGGTCATCTTATCTTTTCTCACCGGTTCGTTTCGCACTTACTTGAGCACAGGCAGGGGTGGTCGAGTGGTTAATGGCACCGGGCTGTAAACCCGGCGGGCTCACGCCCTACGTAGGTTCGAACCCTACCCCCTGCACCATGTTTGATCTCAGATCTCGGATTTGAAAATTTGAGATCTCAGAAAGTGAGCGGGTGTAGCTCAGTTGGTAGAGCATCAGCCTTCCAAGCTGAGGGTCGCGAGTTCGAGTCTCGTCGCCCGCTCCAAGATGTAAGGCAATCCCGACTGTTCGGGATTGCGTTTGAGACTTGAACGACGCGCAATCTAACAGATTGCGTTACATGAGCCCGCGTAGCTCAGGGGTAGA
>DNNE01000093.1 GCA_003487805.1 Blastocatellia bacterium
GAGTCAACCTGTACCACTACCTAAAATGACGATTGCTTGACGATCAACCCTTGCGACGGATCGGCGTGACTTTTGAGAACGACGCCAAGACCGCTTTCGTTTCTATCGACTACGAGTGAGATGGCAAAGTCGGCCAAGAAGATCAAAACGCGAGCGCCGGAGGATGGCCCACCTCCGCTCACATCAGCCTGGAGCCCACTTCGTCTGTCGTTATTCCGCGCGCTTTGGATAGCCAGTGTCGTTTCAAACATCGGTTCGTGGATGCAGGATGTGGGCGAGAGCTGGTTGATGACTTCGTTAACCCTTTCACCTCTGCTGGTCGCCCTGGTTGAGACTGCCGGCAGCCTGCCGGTGGTGTTGGCAGCTTTACCGGCCGGCGCACTGGCAGACATCGTCGATCGCCGCCGCTTGTTGTTGTTCATGCAAGCCTGGATGGGCATGGTCGCGGCGGCAATGGGTGCAGTGGCCTTGATGGGCTTGATGACTCCCGGGCGTTTGCTCTCGCTGACTTTTTTGCTCGGCATCGGTTCGGCAGTAAGTAATCCAGCCTGGCAAGCGATCGTGCCTGAGTTGGTTCCGGCGGAAGATTTACCTGCGGCTCTCTCGCTGAGCGGAGTCTCGATTAACATCGCGCGGGCAATTGGTCCAGCCGTGGGCGGATTGATCGTGGCAGCATCGGGTGCCTGGGCCGTTTTCCTTCTTAACGCTGGTTCGTTCCTGGCAATATTCGTTGTCGTCTATCGTTGGCAGCCCGCTCCGCGTTCAAGCAAACTTCCTCCGGAAGAGATCATCAGCGCAATGCGTGCGGGCACACGCTATCTGCGTCATTCGCCGCAACTACAAACAGTGATGGTCCGTTGCGGAGCTTTCATCATCTGCGCGAGTGCATTGTGGGCGATGTTGCCTCAGCAGGCGCGGCGGGGTTTGGGACTAAGTTCCTTTGCTTATGGTGTGCTGCTTGGTTGTCTCGGCTTCGGCGCAATAGCAGGTGCCTGGTTGTTGCCGAGAATCAGAGATCGGATCGCCATGAATAAATTAGTGGCGGCGGGCATTTCATTATTTGCGGTGGCGACAATTGCGCTCGCTTATGTCCATTCATTCGCACTGCTGGCGATCGCTTTGGTAATTGGAGGCATCGCGTGGATCTCGGTCTTGTCAGCCTTGAACATTTCCGCTCAGACTGCAACGCCATCGTGGGTGCGCGCCCGAGTCATGGCCATCTACTTATTGGTTTTCACCGGAGGACTGGCAGCGGGCAGCGCGCTCTGGGGGTTCATCGCAGCGCGAGCAGGCATCTCGAATGCGCTCATGTTGTCAGCGGTGGGTTTGGTAGTCGGCCTTCCCGTAACCTGGCGTTATCGTCTGGTGGGCAAAAAGAGTTTGTCGCTCGCTCCTTCACTCCACTGGCCGGAGCCCGTAGTGGTGATTGATACCAATGCGGATGAAGGACCGGCAATTACTTCGATCGAATACAAGATCGATCCGAAGACTGCGGAAAAGTTCCTGCAAGCGATGAAAGAGATGAAACGAATACGTCTACGCGACGGCGCGATTCGCTGGAACCTACTGCGCGACTCCGCAGACCCGCAACGATATGTAGAGGTTTTTGTGACTGAATCGTGGGGCGAGCATCTACGCCAGCATGAACGAATCACCGCCGAAGATCGAAAAGCAGAAGAGCGCGCTCAAGCTTTTCACGTCGGCGCTCGACCACCGAGGATTACCCATCTAATCGCGGAAGAATTGCCGAAGTGACTATGTGTCATTTTCTGCGAGCAACTTCTGAATCAATCGTTCGGCCTCGTCATAGCTTCCTTCACCCTCGTGCATCCATCGAATTCGTCCTTGCTTATCCAACAGAAAGGTGGTGGGCCAGGCTTCGACATGATAGGCGCTCCAGGTTTGGTAGTCGTTATCAGTAACTACAGCGTAACGAATCCCCAGAGAAACAACTTCGTGGCGAAGGTTTTCGACTTTCCGTTCTTCATCAAACTCAGGTGAGTGCACGCCAATAACGGTCAAGCCCCTGGCCTGATAACGATCATGCCAGGACTTAACGAACGGCAACGTGTTGCGGCAGTTGATGCAACCGAAAGTCCAGAACTCGATTAACACCACGCGACCGCGCAGATCTTTTAGTCTTAACGGTTCTGAGTTTATCCACTCACCAGTGGCCAGATCTGGAGCAGCGGCGGATTCCGAACTTTTGTATTCAGTGGAACTGCCAAATGAACTGCGTATTAGCTTCGTCAAACCGGTGGCGTAGCTCAACGCCGCTACAATAAGGACGCCAGCAACAATTCCAATCAACATGTTTCGCCATCTGTCCATAGATGGTTTCCCTGGCTTCCCTGGGTTGCCTCATCGGCACACCAGGACTGCTAGTCTGTTTTAGCAGCTTCGCCGGATTTGGCTCGCCACTCAGCCTTGCGTTCTCTACTTGCACTTGCCAACGCTCGACGAACTCCTTCGACGTCGAAATCGGCGGCATATACTGGAGTGCCGGGTTGTTGCCGCCACGATTCGTCGAGGCCGCCTGCATCGACCCCATCAAAGCCGAGTTTATCGATGAGCTCTAGCACGACGGACTTCGCGCGCTCGTCATCGCCGGCTGCGGGGAGGGCTATTCGGCCTGGAGTTCCTGCGGGCCTTCCTAACTTCAAAAGATGCTCTGCGTAAATATTATTAAAGGCCTTTACAACTGGTCGCCCCAGTTGTTGAGAAACCCAGCGGCTCTCGATCGTTCCATCTTCGATTCCGGCGATGCGGCCGTCACGTTGTTGCGGATAATAGTTGCCAGTATCGACGACTACGACGCTGTCAGATACTCCGGCGAACAAATCGCGCGGCAGGTCTGGAATGTTTTTCTCTGGAATGGTTACGATTACGACATCGCCACGTTGGGCGGCCTCTTTGACAGCGACGGGCGTGGCCCCGGTCTCCGCCGCGAGTTCGGCGAGGCTTTCCGGTCCGCGTGAGTTAGCGACGAATACTTTATGACCGAGTTCCTGGAAACGGCGAGTTAGATTGCCGCCAATGTTTCCCGCACCGATGATCCCTATGTTCATTTTCTGCTCCTATTCTAATCCCAACTGCGTCCGGGGAATGAGTGTTTCGCGCTTTCGACTTTCTACTTGAGCGCTGAAAAGCTCGTCGGATCCATGAAGTAGCTGTCGATATGGTTGGCCAGCGCTCCGTTAGTTTCAGAGTCGGCCTTTACCTTTTTCCATTCAGGATCTGCCTGGAACGCAGCCCAATTCTTCTTTGCCTCTTCGCGGCTCGGGTGCTCCAGGATGTATACAAAAAGGTTTTGCGAATACGGCTCGTCTTGCGGACGCCAAAAGCCAATGCTCTTCATGTTATGCCGTCTGAAAATCGCATCGGTGTGATCGCCAAACCGAGCGATCAGGGCATCCATTTTGCCCTCGTTAACTTGATACATGCGCAGCTCATAGACATGCTGCGAAGTATTTTCCGACTCCATAAAATGTTCTCCGATGAGTTTTGACTTCCGTGTTCTTAACTTCTACACAAGGGGTTCCAGTTTGGACAAGACGGTCGGGAGATATTCCGCAACCGTGGGATGAATATGCATGGCGCGCTGGACCACCGTATACGGCGCCTTCGCATACATGACATCCAGCAAAACGTGGACTACTTCGTCTCCCCCGGTCCCAAGAATCGCAGCACCCAGAATCTGCTTTGTTTCCGCATCGACGCAAATTTTCATGAAGCCTTGTGTCTCACCTTTTTCAAAGGCCCGGCTCACTTTGCTCATCGGATATTTCGCGAGGAGTGCGGCGCGCCCTGATTTCCGTATTTCGGCCTCCGTCATGCCGCATCGGCCCAGCGGCGGATCAGTAAACAATGCATACGTCTGGATTCGGTCGGAAACGCGGCGATGGTCACTGTTAAGAAGATTATCGGCAACAATCTCATAGTCGTTGTATGCAGTATGGGTAAAGGCTCCGCGGCCGTTGCAATCACCCAGGGCCCAAATGCCGGCCACATTTGTTTGCAGTTCATCGTCAACGATGATGTAGCCGCGTTGGTCGGTCGCAACGCCGGCCCGGTCGAGACCCAGGTCGTTCGTATTGGGATTACGTCCCACCGCTAACAAAACGTGAGTTCCTAACACTTCCCTCGGACCTTCATCACACTCAAGCCCAACCGAAATCCGGCCGTCATGCTTCGCCAACGATATGCATTTCGCACTCAGCCGAATCTGTATGCCTTCACCTTCCAGGATTTCGCGCACGGCTTGAGAAACATCTTCGTCTTCCCGTCCAATCAGGCGCGGCCCCATCTCGATAATTGTTACCTCGCTTCCGAAGCGGCGATACATTTGAGCGAATTCCAACCCGACATAACTTCCGCCGGCAATGACGAGATGCTTTGGCAAGAAATCGACATCCATCATCGATGAGTTCGTCAGAAATGGGACATCATTAATTCCCCTGATCGGGGGGACCGAGGCGCGCCCACCAACATTGATGAAGATTTTGTCGGCTTCGAGGACGTCATCATTGACCATGACAGTACGCGAGGACTGAAAGCGGGCATGGCCCTGAATGACCGTACAATTCTCAAGTCCTCGTAACCGTTCCTCTACGCCCTTGTTCGACCGTCCGGAGATCTGATCCTTGCGTGCTTTAACACGCTTCATATCGACGCGCACATCGCCATTGACAGTGAAACCGTATTCGGCCCCGCGGCGAGCAACCTGTGCCGCGTACGCGCTGGCCACGAGCGTCTTTGTGGGAATGCATCCCGTATTAACGCACGTGCCGCCAAACTTGTGACGTTCAATAATCGCGACCGTCAGACCCGCGACAACAAATCGTTCAGCCAGAGACGGGCCGGCCTGACCGGTTCCGATGATGATGGCATCGAAATGCTTTGACATAAGGCAGCTATTCAGGAGAAGCGAGCTCGCCATATTTCAACTCTCTCATTGCTCGTTGCGAGTGCAGCGGATGATGACTATGTATCTGTTTGGTCATTGCGGCAACTCTGCGCCGGACTGCTCAGCCGCCATGTACTCGGCATACCAGTCTGACCAGTTCGCGTCGCGCTGCCCGAGGCGCTTTTCGTGCTCGCCGTGAGCAGCCTCGGCACGCCGCATCGCGCTCGCCAGGTCGCTTGCGGAGCCGAACGACGTCACGCCGGTGTCGATGCGCCCGGGCAGTCGCGTCGTGATCTCCTGCAATAGCCAACTGTTGCCATCAGGATCATTGAACAGCGCGCGAGAGCGGTAAGTGCCGCGCTCAGGATCCAGACCACTAACAGGTCCCTGCGCCGTAATATGGAAGATCTCGCCGACGTCAATGCCGGCGGCGACTAGCGAGTTCCGCGTGGCCTCAATATCAGAGACGATCAGGTAAGTCTTCTGAGCCGAGCCGGGAGCGGCCGACGTGAGGCCCTTGCCGAATTGCACTGAGCAGGCAGAACCGTGCGGCGTGAACTGAAACACGCCGGAGCCGGCTGGCGTCACGTCTTGTCGCCATCCGAGCTTGCGGTAGAACTGTTCCGCGCGTTTGGCATCAGAGACCGGGATAACGACTACCTCTAGTTTCATATCGACACTTGCGACGCTCGCGTCGTTCCTACGGCTTTCCTCCTTAGCCATGTTGTTCTCTCCTTACTATTAATGCCTAATCGCGCATGTAGTGGCAGCTGTACCCTCCCGGGTTTTTGCTCAAGTAATCCTGGTGATAATCCTCCGCGCTGTACCAGGTGGAGGCGGGCTCGATGGTTGTCGTGACCGGGCGCTTCCACTTCCCGGATGCATCTACACGCGCCCTTACTTGTTCCGCCGTTACTTTCTGCTCAGGCGTCTGTGGAAAAATTGCCGATCGATATTGCGTCCCGGCGTCGTAACCTTGACGGTTGAGTGTGGTCGGGTCGTGCAGCTTGAAGAACCACTTCTCCAATAAGTCTTCGTAGCTGAGCACGGCCGGATCGAACGTCACACGGATTGCTTCAGCATGCCCAGATTTGCTGTGATGAGTGTCGGCGTACTTGGGATTCTCGAGCCAGCCGCCTGTGTAGCCGACTTCAGTGTCGATCACGCCAGGCACGTCACGGAGAATCTCTTCGACACCCCAGAAACAACCTGCTGCGAACACGGCCACCTCCGTCTGTTTCTGGCTCGTAGCCCCTGAGCGACCCATTCGTTCCCGATCATTCACAATGGTTTCCCCACGTCTGGTTAGCAACTGAAGCGCGGCGCCGACTTCGTCTACGCCTTCGCCGCCATGCCGATTTCGTAATTGCGTGCCTCGATCGCTTTCAGACTCTTTGCAAACACCTTCTCCAACTGTCCCTTGCCGATGATTCCAAGAAAGGCGCCCAGCAACTGCCCCTTAAGGTTCTTACCCTCGCGCACAATTTGGACGTCGACGTCCGTCGTGCCGTTGGGCTGCCGCGTTAAGGTATAGGTGTGACCTGAACGGCCTCCCCACAGGTTCGAGTCTGTGGTGGTAAGGACTATGTGTGACGGATCGGACCAATTGTAGCTCAGTCGTTCCCAGATGCCTCCCGAACCCTCCGTGACATCGGCGGAGTCGGTGCCCTTCTTGTGCACTTTCAGGTACTGATCGGTGCTATTGCCAAAGATCTTCTCGCGGCCTGGACCGAAGTCGGTGAGCCCGGCGATGAACTGATCGGGCGTCGCGGTGGTTGTCAGTTTGAAGTGAATTGTAGACATGTTTGTGCTCCTCATTCCGCTTTCGTTGAAGTCAGATGGGCCTCCGGGTCGGATTGGTTTTTGAACGATGGATGTCGTGACTTGAAAGCTTTTGCCGCCGCCCAGAGCGAACCAGGTTTAGTTTGGCTTGGGTTTTCATGTTGTCCCACTTCAGCGACGTGACGAATATCAGTCGGGCCAGTTCCCATCCAATTGTCCGGTGCTGCGTGCTGGAGGATTACAATCCAAGTGAGGAAATTAATCTATTAGACGAAGGTATTGATCGATACTTTGGTATTAAACCACGACGATATGGGCGGATTGGGTTAGGTCAGAACGAGGACCAGGTGTTCAGAGAATAGCTAGCCCATTATCACGGAAATTGACTTGGCTTTTTGGCCCCATGGGTGCATTCTCACGCCGTGGATCCTCGTCCGGAAAAGAGAGCAATGGAGGGAGATTTCCGTGAGCCCCTAAAGCGCGCCGAGGAAGCACTCCGCGCGCGCGAATTTGACTTCCAACTAATCGTCGACAGCATCCCCGCGCCAGTTGCCGTAATCACGCCCACCGGCGAAGTCGAGACGCTGAACCAACCGTGTCTGGAATACTTTGGCAAGACTCTGGAGGAGTTGAAGGGTTGGAGCTCTTCAGATCCAGTTCATCCCGAAGACCTGCCGCACGTGATCGAAGTGCTGACGCACGCACTCGAAACCGGTCAGACATACGAAGTCGAGTCGCGTCACCGTCGCTTTGATGGCATTTACCGCTGGTTTCACGTTCGCGGTTTCCCTTTGAAAGATACTGAAGGTCGCATTCTTCGCTGGTGCGTCTTGCTCACTGACATCGACGATCGAAAGCGAGCAGAGGCCCAATTAGCTGGTGAGAAGCGACTGTTGGAGATGGTGGCGTCCGGCGGTCAACTCAGGGATTTGCTCATCGCGCTATGTAGGTTTGTCGAAGACACAGCCGCAGACTGCAAGTGCGGCATATATTTGATCGACTGGAGTGGGCCCACATTCCACACTGGCGCAGCGCCCAGCATGCCTGCGACTTTCAACGACGCCCTTGATGGATTAACGGTGGAAGCGTCGGCAGGACCGTGCGCGCTCGCAGCGCTTACCCGGTCGCAGGTAATCGCCGAAGACCTTGAATCGGATTTGCATTGGCAGCAGAGTCTGATCCGACCGCTCGCGCTGGGTCACGGATTACGAGCACAATGGTCGACACCGATTTGTTCTCGCGATGGCAGTGTGTTGGGAACCTTCGCGGTGTTTCAGCATGGCCCGGCAATCCCCTCACAAATTCAGCAGGATCTCATCGCCCAAGTCACACACATTGCCAGTATTGCGATCGAGCGTGCGTCGAACGAAGAAGCTCTCCGTCGCAGCGCCGCGTTTCTCGCGCAAGCGCAACAGCTGAGCCGCACCGGAAGTTTTTCCTGGCGCGTCGGGACCGACGAAATCACCTGGTCAGCTGAACTCTATCGCATTTATGAGTTTGAGCCGGGAGCCACGATCACACTCGAAGTCATTCGTACGCGCGTGCATCCGGAAGATCTCACCTTGTACGAGATGATGATCGAACAGGCACGAAACGGCGCCGACGACTTTGAATGGCAATATCGCTTGCTGATGCCTGACCAGTCGATTAAGTACATGCATGCAGTGGCTCAAGCTACTCGGGATTCAGGTGGCCGGTTGGAGTACATCGCGGCAGTTCGGGATGTTACCGCCCGCCGGCTGTCAGACGAAGCTCTCGATAGAGCACGTTCAGAATTCGCGCGCGTGGCCAGGGTCATGAGTCTGGGGGCCTTGACGGCTTCGATTGCGCATGAGGTCAATCAACCGTTGTCGGGAATCATCACCAACGCCAGCACCTGTATGCGAATGTTGGACGCTGAGCCGCCCAACGTGGACGGCGCTCGCGAAACCGCGAAGCGTACGATTCGTGACGGTCGCCGCGCTGCTGATGTGATCACACGGCTGCGCGCCCTCTTCACTAATAAGGATGCAGCGATGGACTTAGTCGATCTGAATGAGGCGACCCGCGAAGTGATTGCGCTTTCGCGCTCCGAGCTGGAGCGGAACCGCGTGACTACGCGGACTGAACTTGCGGATGAACTGCCGCCGGTAACGGGCGATCGCGTGCAGTTACAACAGGTGATTCTCAATCTATTGCGGAACGGCTCTGATGCAATGAGCCATGTCGATGATCGTCACCGCGAATTATTGTTCAGAACTGAGGTGGAAGAAGGTGACCGGGTGCGACTGAGTGTTCAGGATGCGGGAATAGGTTTTCAGCCGCAATCGCTTGACCGGCTATTCCAGACATTCTACACAACCAAAGAAGAAGGTATGGGAATCGGCCTCGCTGTAAGTCACTCGATCATTGAGAATCATAGTGGTCGTATGTGGGCTACCCCAAACGATGGTCCAGGCGTGACGTTTTCGTTTTCGATTCCGTGCGTCGTCGACGGGAAGCCGGACGTTGAAGGATTCTAAGCGCTGGTCCCGGGTGCGCTTCTGGCTATTTTGAGATCTCAGTCAAAGTAAGACGATCCACGAAACAACACGAACCGTTCTTTTCGTGCCAATTTCGTGAATCGCTTTTCTTCAACGTAAAGACAACACAACACCAATTTAGGGCACCACCAAACGTTAATTCACACCAATAAGTTCTCGATCCTGACTGGCAGTTCTCGTACGCGAACTCCGGTTGCGTGATGGACCGCGTCGGTAATCGCAGCAGCAATGCCGGCCAGGCCGATCTCGCCGATTCCGCGCGCGCCGAGTTCGTTAATCTCCTTGTCGGGATAGTCCAGGAACGTGACGTCGATAGGCGGCGCGTCGGCATTCACAGTCACCATGTAGTCGGCCAGGTTGCTGTTGATGGGTGCGCCGTTCTGCGGATCGTAAATAGTTTCTTCGAATAGCGCCATGCCGATGCCCATGACCACCGCGCCCTGGATCTGATTGCGGCCGGTAAGCGGATTCAGAATCCGGCCCGCATCCATCACCGTCACCACTCGGCTCACCCGCAACCGGGCGATCTCGGCCTGCCATGTCACTTCGACGAAGTGACAGCCGAATGAGTGCTTGGAGAACTTTGGATTTGGAGCAAAGGCCGTCATTTCAGCACTGCCGCTGCCCGTGACCAGACGTGCATTCGCGCGACGCAGCAAGTCGCCGAATGGAACGCCTTTCCCGGGCCCTTCGGCCTTCACGAAGATGCGGCCACCCTCCAGCGCAAGATCATCCGGCTTGTGCCCGAGGAATGGCGAGCCGGGAGTCGTGACAGCGATGATTAACAGCGATGCGATCGCCTGATCAGCAGCCTTGAAGACGGCCGGGATCACCGAACTGGTGGCCAGGGAACCGCCCGAGATCGGACCATCCGGAAGGGCGCTGTCACCCAGTTCAACTTCGATATTGTCGAGCGGTACGCCGGTCTTTTCCGACGCGAGCTGTGCCAGGATCGTGTACGTGCCGGTGCCAATGTCTTGCGTGGCGCAGGCAACACGCACGGTGCCGTCGTCGCGCAATTGCACGTTCGCTGCGGCCTCGAATCGCCCGGCTATCCAGGCCGCACCAGCCATTCCCCAACCCAGCGTAAGACCATCGCGTTTCATAGAGCCTATCGCCGGGTTACGCTTGGCCCAGCCGAACTTCTCGGCGCCAACATTCAGACATTCGACGTAATGACGGGAAGAAAAAAGGAGACCATTTGATTCGTCGAGCCTGGGCTCATTAAGAAGGCGGAGCTGGACGGGATCCATTTTGAGATTGTCGGCCAGCTCATTCATCGCCGATTCCGTCGCGTAAAGTCCGGGCACTGCGCCCGGTCCGCGCATATCGGCAGTTGCACCGATATTCCGTCTTGCACGGCCGAAGCTCGCGCGCAGGTTCGGAACGCTGTAATGGAAGGGCGTGGCTTCGCCGCAGTCTTCGTGGTAATCGCCCAGCATCGACATGTGATAGACGTAGTCGTGCATGAGAGAGACCAGCTTGCCCTCACGGGTTGCGCCCAGGCGCATACGCTGCTGCGTACGCGCGCGATGCCCGACTGACTGAAACATCATTTTGCGGCTGACAACCAACTTCACCGGCTTGCCCAATTGCCGTGCCGCCGCCGCGGCGAGCGGAACGTGTGTCCAGGGATAAAGCTTCCCACCGAATCCCGATCCCAGAAACTTAGAAATGACCCGCACATTTTCCTTCGGCAAGCCAAACATTTGTGCCAGTACGCTGCGCGCATTAACGACGCCTTGTGTCGAGTCATACAGCGTCAGCATGGTTCCATCCCAGATGGCGGTGGTTGCGTGCAGCTCCAGCGGATTATGAGTTTCCGCGGGCGTGACGTAAGTCTCGTCGAGTTTTACCGGCGCGCTCGCAAACGCGCCTTCAGGGTCTCCGCGCTTGCTTTGCTCCCTTGGCACTGGTCCGTAGGTTGTGAACACCACGTCAGGATCGTGCCCGGCTTCCAGACGAGCTTCTACATTCGACTTTTCTTTGGCGTAGGTGGCGCGCACCGCATCTGCTGCGGCCTTAGCGGCTTCGAAGGTGTCGGCCACTGCCAGCGCGATGTACTGCCCGTAGTATTGGATCACGTCATCTTCGAAGGGTGGCCGCCGCTCTTCACAGACGCGATCGAAGCCGGGCGCCGGAGTGGAACGAAAAATCCTTCCAATGTTCGCGCGATGAAAAACGGCGCGCACGCCCGGCATTTTTTCCGCAGCAACAGTATCCAGCGCGAGCAATTTGCCATTCGCGATCGTCGCCTCAACCGGAACGCCGTAGAGCATTCCTGGGAAAAGGAAATCGGAGGTGTACTGCGCCAAACCCGTGACTTTGCGCGGGCCATCGACCCGAGGTGTGTCTCGGCCGATCGGAGAAGTTGTAGATGTTTCCGTCATGTATTACTCCTTCGCCTGCTTTGCCTTAAAAGTCAGATTTACCTGGTCAGGACTGTCTTGTTCGTGTTTGATTAGTGTGATTTCGTGGATCGTCCTTGTTTTCCCTTAAGGACAGGAACGATCCACGAAATCACACGAACTAACACGAAACTCATTACTACGTTCATTACTACGTTAATGACTCTTGAGGCGAAGGCCTTCGCATCAGCTCATCGAAGCCATTTTTAGCGCATAGGTAAGGCAGCGCCTGGCCAATTCAATCTTGAACTTGTTCTCGCTTTGCGCCTTTGCATTGCGCAGCGCAGCCTCGGCTGCCTGGCGAAAGGTCGCATCGTTCGCTGGCTTCCCGGCAAGCGCAGTCTCAGCCTCCGGCGAGCGCCATGGTTTTGTGCCCACGCCGCCGAGCGCGACGCGGGCATGCGTGATTCTGCCGCTGGCGATCGTGAGCATCACCGCCGCGGAGGCAAGTGCAAATTCGTACGACGCTCGATCGCGCAGCTTCAAATACAGCTGCTTGCTTCCGACGACGGGTGGTGGCAGCGTGACGTGAGTAATCAGATCGCCCGGCTCCAGAACGGTTTCGCGGTGCGGAGTGTTGCCCGGAAGAAGATGAAAATCGCCGAACGAAACGACGCGCGATCCTTTTGACCCCTGCACGTGTATCGTCGCCTCGAGCGCTGCCATGGCTACGCACATATCCGAGGGATTCGTCGCGATGCAATGTTCGCTTGTACCCAGGATTGCGAGCGTGCGATTGTGCCCGGTGATCGCTGGACACCCGCTGCCGGGTTCACGCTTGTTGCAGGACATGGCCGTGTCGCGGAAGTAGACACAACGCGTGCGCTGCAGCAGGTTGCCGCCAACTGTCGCCATATTGCGGATCTGTGCCGAGGCGCCGTTCAGAATCGCCTGCGACAACACCAAATAATCCTTTTGCACCTTCGGGTGATTTGCGAGATCGGAATTGCGAACCGTCGCCCCGATCTTCAGGCCACCGTCAGCCGTGTCCTCGATCTTATCCAGCGAGAGACGATTGATGTCGAGCACACGGTCGGGCGTCTCCACATTCAGCTTCATCAAATCGATCAGTGTTGTGCCTCCACCCATGAACCGCACGTCGGCGCCCTGCTGTGCTGTCTTCGATTGCGCTGCGGCCGCTATGGCGGCTGCTGGATCCGTGGGTCGGATGAACTCGAAGATGTGCATTGAAGATCCCTCCCTCGCTAGACGTTTTTGCGAACTTGTTGGATCGCGGCGACGATATTGGAATAAGCACCGCAGCGGCAGATGTTGCCGCTCATCAGTTCCTTCACCGACGCGTCATCGGTACCACACGGTTCCTTGAGCAGCGCAACGGCTGACATGATCTGGCCGGACGTGCAATAGCCGCATTGATAAGCGTCGCAGGCAAGGAATGCCGCCTGCATCGGATGCATTGCGTCAGGTGTTCCCAGGCCTTCCACAGTCGTGATCTCCTCGCCATCGTGCATCAACGCGAGATTGAGACAGGAAAGCACGCGCTTGCCGTTCACATGCACTGTGCACGCTCCGCATTGACCATGGTCACAACCCTTCTTTGTTCCAGTTAGTGTGACCGTTTCGCGGATGCAATCCAGCAACGTCGTGCGTGGATCGATGCGAAGTGAATGCTCCCTACCATTAATGCGCAGCGTAATCGGGACAGCTCCCTCGATGTTGGGTCCCTCAGCGGTCGGAGCCAAATCAACCTCTCCGGCAGCGTCTCTTGCGAGCGCCGGTACATAGCCCACAACCAGGCTTGCGGCTACGCCACTTCCAGAAGTTAAAAGAAACTTGCGTCGCGTGGGATCTGCCGGTTGCGATTTAAGATCGTCGTTTGACATAAGGTCTCCAATCGAGCCAAACCTTTATTGAGATTTCAGGCCTTCAACTTATCTCACGACTCTACCAGGAGGTCGTCGCCCTCGATCTGCACAGAGCGGACACGCACAGGCTGCTGTGCCGGTCCGCGAATTACGGCCCCGGAAGTCACATCGAACTGACTGCCATGACAAGGGCACGTCACGGTGGTGCCCTCGAGCTGACCCTCTCCGAGCGAACACCCCATGTGCGTGCAGGCGTCATCGAAGGCATATAGACTTCCTCCAGCAGCCGCAATACTAACCTTGGTTCCCTCGATGTCTAAGACGCGCATTTCGCCTTCGTTGAGTTTGTTTCCCGCACTTACTCTTCCCATCCCACTACCTCCTTCTATCTGGCCCTCACCTCGCGGAATTTTCATTCCGCGGATCATCTTTCGAGTCCACATATTCAAAGCCAAGCGGTCCAATCGCGGTCACCTGTGTGATGTATTCGCCAGACCTCGCCCAGTGGAAATGTGACGTATTGCCTGGGAGAAAGATCACCGCGCCGGGCGGGTATGCCTCTAGTTTGTCGGCATCGAAATCATCACCCAAGCCGATGTAGAAGACGCCGGCAACGACTGTGTAGATGCGCTCCTCCGAGTGCCGATGCGGCATCAACTTCACGCCGCCCGGCACTTTGACTCTGATCAAGAAGGGTTCAGCTTCCGATGGCTGACCTGCAATTACAGCCAGACGCACTGAAGGTGGGAACGCGGCAAAAGGCTTCCATTCTACGTTGTCGGGCAGAATTGTTTTCAGCTGATTCAAGACTACACCCCTCAGCGAACGGATCAGTTTGTTCACCGCAGCGATTTGAAACTCGCTCGCATTTCGCCGACAAATAGTTCTGGCTGTTCCCAGGCAGCGAAGTGGGTCCCTTTGGGAAACTTGTTGTAGTGGATGAGCTTCACATACGCCTTCTCGGCCCAGCTCTTCGGTGCCTGATAAATTTCTTCCGCAAACGCACTCACGGCGACCGGAAGCTTGACGCCTCTCGCGTCGAAGAAGCCGCCTGGCGGCAAATTATGCGACGTGTCCCAGTAGAGACGCGCCGAAGAGATCGCGGTATTCGTCAACCAATAGAGCGTGATGTTGTCGA
>DNNE01000059.1:0-922 GCA_003487805.1 Blastocatellia bacterium
CGGTCGCCACCGCTCCCGGTACTAACAATCTAATCCCAGCCGGTATATCATTCGCTCATGCTGAAAGTTAGCGACATGAGTCCCGCTGAAATGCACGCTCTGCTTCAACGCGAGAGCTTTGGCCATCTGGGTTGCGCGCGCGACGGCCGCCCTTACGTCGTGCCGATGAACTACGCCTACGACGGAAAAGATCTTTATTTCTTCACGACCCAGGGAATGAAGACAGAATTCATTGAAGCTAATCCGCAGGTTTGCCTGCAGATCGAGGAAATAACGGACAGCACCAAATGGCGGAGTGTGATGGTCATTGGTCGCGCGAACGAATTGACTACCGCGGACGAGATGCAACGCGCCATGAAACTTATCACTGAGCGGAATCCTTCACTGACACCGGCCATCAGCGCCACGCAACTCGACTCACTTGGTCGCGCGGTGGACATCGCGCTCTATCGCATTACCCCAGAGATAATTGACGGCCGGCAGACCGTCTCTTAACCTTGCGCATACGCCGCCAAAAATTTCATCGTCTCGTCTTTCTGGCCGCCGGAATTTACAACATCGCCTGGGGAATCCACGCGGTTTACGATCCGCAGTGGCTGTTTCGATTTTCCGGATTGCCACCGTTGAATCATCCGCAGATCTTCGCGTGCCTGGGAATGGTGGTCGGGCTCTACGGAATTATCTACTTCGAAGTCGCGCGAGTTCCCGAGCGCGCTTGGCTGCTGGCAGCCGTCGGCCTGATCGGCAAAATTCTTGGGCCGATCGGACTGGCCCAACTAATCTGGTCAGGCGCATGGCCCAGGTCAACGATCGTTTTGTGTCTGACGAACGACTTGATCTGGTGGATTCCGTTCGCGCTTTATCTCTATGACGCGTGGCCGGCATTCCGGAAGGGTTTTCGTTTAGCGGCGGGGGACCGCCC
>DNNE01000059.1:1223-12042 GCA_003487805.1 Blastocatellia bacterium
TTAGCGGCGGGCTCCCGCCCGCCAATGATTGATGAAGAGCAGGTGGGCAGTAGCCCGCCTCTAAACAAATGACTGAAGAACCCCACTACCAAATCTTCGACAACTATTCATGCCGATGCATCGTGCCTTGTTGTTCGCGGACTTGGGGCTGTGTTGGAGACTTCAGGCGAACTGTGGGATCGACTTGTGTGATTCCATCCACCGAGCCCTTCAGGGGCGCATCAGCCTCTGTCTTGATGACCGTGGCAATCCATTTTGGATCCGCACCACCCTGGCACATGGCCCAGCGCATGAGTGGTTCGGTGCCGACGACGAGCATGCCGGAATGGTTGTTTCGATCGGCGTCCTCTCTGGGATCGTCATAGAAGAATCCGAGCGACTTGCGCAGGAGCAGAATGTCATCCGGCTTGCCGGTGAGAAATGTCCAGCCCTGCCCTATTCCGTGCATCTTTGCGTACGCCTTGAGGTCGCGCGGGCTGTCTTCTTCGGGACTTAGAGTGATCGAATAAAAGAAAATGTCCCGACCGACGCGGTCTCTTAGAATCTTCTGTACTTCAACCAGGTGATGGGTGATCACCGGGCAGATGTCCTTGCATCGTGCGAACATGAACTGGATGACGACGCGCCGGTCCTTCACGAGATCAGTGTAAAAGTGAACCTTCTGATTGTCCTGAGTGATCAACTCCACGTTCGGCAAGTGGCGTCGCTGGATCAGTTCGCGCGGCGAGATTTTCTGAAAGTTGTAATTGTGCGTGCTCGCCGGTGTCGGCTCCTGCGCGAGCAAACCGTTCGCGCCAACAGCGGCCGCCGCCGTTCCAGCAGCCGCCAGCCATTTTCTTCTCGTCACTTTTCTCATGTCCTTCTGCTCCTTTCTCATTTGCATTTGACCTGTTCGGCTCAGCTGCTGGTCACGGATTCTGGTTGTTGTCGGTAACGCCCGGCTGCACCTGGAAAAGCAGCATCATGGCGTGATCTTCATGAACGGTGTTGTGACAGTGCATCGCCCAGTCACCCTGAAAGTCGCGGAAGCGGAAGAAGACCTTTACATCTTCATTGGCCTGCAAGCGCGTTACATCTTTCCGCGAAACTTCCACGTTGGGAACATTGGGGCGAGTCGTGCTGATCCCCCCGCCGCCGCCACCAAAGGCGCAGTCACCGTGCGAACTCCAGCTGGAGGATCCGGCCCCGGCATGCCGGCTGTGGTGGCTGTAACTGAAGCGATGCCCTCCGTTGCTGGATCGACTCAGGATCTGATGCTCTTCCAGGTGGACATGGATCGGGTGTTGCCAATCACTCCGAGGATTGCTTAGCAGCCAGTTCTCCGCGCTGTTCTGCGTGACCGCGAAGCGCAACTCGTTACAGTTCGCAAACCTGCCATTGATTACCCACTGGCCGTTGTCGCGATCGAAATTGAAGTTCCGGGTGATGCGCGGCGTGATGACGCTCGGCAGTTGATAGAACGACGGGTGCGTCGCCGGGTTGACACTGTTGTCGGTGACCACGCTGCCAATCCTGAACTCGACACAGGACATGCCCTGGCCTGCGGAAAAGAGATCACAGCTCGGACCCTGGCCGTCATCCTGAATCAAACGATTCTCCAGACGAACTTTGGTGTGGCTGCCAATCAGGCTCTTGACCTGGTTGAAGTCGACGATGATGTCATAACGTTCGGCCACGCCCAGCCGGATGCTGGTCACCTGAATAGGCGTCGGTAAAAGGTTGCCGTCATCAGCGATCACCCAGAACGGAATCTGAGTGCTGGGAGTGAGCGGATCGGTCAGAAACAATTCGTAGAAGCGCGACGGCCCGCCGTTTAGTACGCGGAAACGATAGCGCCGCTGGCTGACGTTGAAGAACGGTTGAATGATGCCGTTCGCCAACTGAATGTCGCCGAGCAGTCCCTTGAAATTGAAGGTGTCAAAGCAGAGCAGACCAGTGCTGGGATCAAGCAACTTGTCGTTGAGCATGATCGGGATATCGTACTGTGGATAGCTCGGCAGCCGAAAGCCCGTGGTTTCATTGCCAGTGTCGAACTGGTTGAAGATCAAATGAAAGCCCGCAAGGCCCTTGTAGGTATTTTCCGCGGTGTGGTCGATGCGATGATCGTGATACCACAGAGAGCTGAGCGATTCGTTGATGTCGCCGTTGGGTTGATTAGTCGACGCAAATCCCGCCTGCTGTCCGGTGAAGTACTGATCGAAATACTGCCCGCGGAAAAAGTAGCGACAGGGACCCCCATCGCTTTCTGGCGCAGTGTGGAAATTGTGCAGGTGTGTGGACATCTCGGGAACGCCAAAGCCACCGTTCTGACTTTGCGTCGGCAGCTCGTTATAACGACGGATCAGCCAGGGTTCCTGATAGTGACTGACAACGGTAGGACCCGGCATCTTGGCCACATCGCTCGTGGCGCTACCGCCCAGATTGAAGCCCCAGATTGTTTGCGCGGGAATGTTCGTATCCGAAGTGAACCTGAAATTCGTGTTGGCTCTGATGCGTTCAACGTAGTATTTCTGCGTCGGGTACTGCGTAAAGAACTGAAAGAAATCTGATCCCGGCCGCAGCGAGCCGTTGTATTGCCCGCGACCCTCGAACGGAAGACCGGTGGCCGGATTGATCGTGTTGAAGGGAAACTGTTGTGGTGGCGCGCCGAAGGTTAGTCCCGGATCAGACAACGGCCGCGCCGGCAATTCGGGCGGTATGGGCATGGGGTCAATGAAGACTTGCGCCGGCAGTGGGCTGCACCCGACATTGCAGTTGTTGCCGTAGCAACTGCTACTGTTATGGCCGCCCCACTGAGCGTGCGTGAGTCCACCCTTCGCGATCAGCACCCCCGCGCTGGTCATCAATCCCATCTTGATTAAGTCGCGGCGAGTGAAACCCTCTTTCACCAATTCCAAACGGTTGTTGAGAGCCTTTTGGGTTTCTTTTTCTCTTCTTCGGTTTCTTTTTGAGATGTAGACCATTGCGGATTCCTCCTTTGAGAGAACCAAGTTAGGCTTCAGACTGACGAGGCACGACGGGGCCTAGCTGGATGTGGCATGCCTTGAGAAGTGTCGCCCCTAAATGCGACGGCTTGTTGGACCCTTCGCCTTAAGAAACAAACTCTTAAGAGTCCATGCAACGAAAGTTGCTTATGATGGCGCGCACTCTATATCGGGCCTGATCGGTTGTCAACAATTTTCGAGCGCGCGAGGATCCTGGAACTTCAGGAAACGTGATTGTGAGGAATCACATTGAATCTAACGTGCTTGATAAATCAGCACGCGATTCCTTCTGGTTTCACCAAACAAGAATCCGCCCGCCGCACCAACACCCGCGCCGATTAGCGCCCACTGGCCTTTCTTAGCTTTGCCCTTCACCTGATGAATCTGCGCCACCGTGTCCTTGGCGAACGATTCATGCTTACCTTTGCGCAGGATTGTTATCTCGTTGCCGCCGGCGTCGAGGAATTTTCCTTTGACCTCTTTTCCGCTCTTCAGGCTGACAACGATTTGTTCGTCCGGGGATAACGACTGCACGACGCTCCAATCACCAACAGCCGCCTGTTGGCCCAGTGCGGGTGGCGCCATCGCTGAAGCGATCAAACAGACTGCAGCCACAAAAGCATTTTGGCTTCTCTTGATTTGCATTTTCTTTTCCGTCCTTCGTTGGGGGATCTACTTGCTTGCTACATCGAACGGCAAACCCAGGCCGTGAGATTTTGGCCACAGGACTGAAACTCTCTCATAGCGCGCGCAACAAAACCCTCACACCTGTCGTACAATAGTCCGCGCTCGAGAGGCCGTTCACTTTCCCCGCCGCTCGTTCCGACTCTCTCCGCTTTACTGAGTCCCGGCTAATAGGAAGCAAATCTTTGAAAAAATATCAGCGTGGTGTTCTGCGGACGATCTGCATTTCGCTGGTCGTCATCTTCGGTGGTGCGTTCGGACAATCGATCTCAGCCAAAGAGCGAGATTGGCAACCGCAAAGAACATGGGTGTTTGTCGTAGGTATTCTTCAATGGCAAAACAAGGACATGTTCGATTCGTTTCCTCAACAGAATCGGCGCGACGCCCAACTCGTCGAATACTTTCGGCAGCAGGGCGTACCCGATCCGCAAATCATTTTCTTAAAGGACACGCAGGCGACGTCGCGTCGTGTGCGAAATACATTTCCGACATTTCTCTCCAAAGCCAGCCCGGACGATTTGCTCTTTTTTTACTACACGGGTCACGGCTATAAATCAGAGGACGAGCAGACGACTTACTTCGCAACCTACGACGCCGGCGACGATACGGAAGGATTGGCGACGGATTCGATCGTCCGCGACATTGAGAAGTACTTCAAAGGATCGCGAGCGTTGCTGACTGCGGACACTTGTTATTCTGGCAGCCTCGCACAGCAGACGCAGAAGCTGGGCCACCGAGTTTCGTACGCGACGCTCGCATCTGCGACGGCCAGTCACGTCTCGACTGAGGACTGGACCTTCACTGAAATGTTGCTGGCCGCGTTGCGCGGAAAGTCATACGCCGACATCAACGGCGATGGCGAAGTGACATTGTCTGAACTCGCCCAGGACATTAAAGAGGACATGGCCTTCGCCGAAGATCAACGCTCAGTCTTTCTGACGACCGGGAACTTCGAGCCGGAAATGGAGCTGGGCGTGGCCCAACGTAAGATCGATCCGTTGATTAGCCGCAGGCTCGAAGTGCGATCTGAAGGCGATTGGTACAAAGCGCGCGTGATTGATGCGCGGGGCGGATCCTATCGGGTGCATTACTTTGGCTTTGAAGATTCCGATGACGAGTGGGTGACGCGGCGAGAATTTCGGATGCCAACGACCATGGCCAACGCCCGGAAGAAGACCGGCGCCACCGATGTCAAAACAAGCGAATACTACGTCGGCGCGAACGTCGAAGTGAGCTGGCAGGGCAAGTGGTACGCGGCCAAGATCTTGAAAGGTCAGACGGGACGCCATCTGGTGCATTATGCCGGCTATGACGACGGCTGGGACGAATGGGTCACCGACAGCCGGATTCGGCGTCCGTCATGGAACAATTGAGATGGGAACGATAGTCATCAGGACAAGGGTTGATTTAGTTCAATAAAACCGCTCGTTCTTTAGTAAGACAAAAAGCATGATCCACGAAAAAGCACGAAAAGGATCGCTTTCGTGACGCTTCGTGTGATTTCGTGGATAGTACACTGGGATCCAAACCAAAGAACTTCAAAATCAGCCGGAGCAACGCAGTAATGGATTAAATAGTGTCTTGATCCAGCGGGTGTTAAAGTACCAACCTTAAGTGGGCCGTTGGACTCAAACACGATTGATGCGACCTGTTCGCTCTCCCCAATTTTACCTGCTCGGCCTTTTTCTGCTTGCCGCGTTCGTCGCGTTCTCAATAAACATAAACAGCTATTTTCTGTCTGACGACTTCGTACAAATAGGCAAAGTTCTGCACAGAGATTTTTCCGTGAGCTGGGGACAGGAACACGGTGGTTTTTTTCGGCCACTGTTTATCTTGAGCTATGTGATCGACAGCCGCGTCTGGGGCGCGCGTCCATTCGGGTATCACGTCACGAACGTGATCTCCCACGGCTTGAATGCTTTCCTGGTTTTCAAGCTCGCTTCAAAGTTGCTCCAGCGTTTCGCCCCAGCATCCAGCGGCGGAACCGGGGTGGCGATCGCCGCAGCCGCGCTTTTCCTGCTCCATCCATCGCACACAGAAGCGGTCGTGTGGATTTCGGGGCGAGCCGATTTGATCGCCACGTTCTTTGTACTTGCTTCGCTTCTGGCTTATCTCGCCTACGCAAACAACGCGCGCACCTGGCGACTAATCGCGTCCCTGGGGTGTTTTGCATTGGCGCTGCTCGCAAAAGAATCGGCGATCTGTTTGCCCTTCCTCATCCTTGTCGTGAGCGCCGCTTCGCCGGATCGGAGGGGCCAGGCAATCGGTCAAATTCTAAAGACATTCGCACTTTTCCTATCGATTCTGGTTGGCTTCATTATTATTCGCGCCCTCGTTATTGGCTCGATCATCGGCGGGTACGGAACCGCGCAACACCTGAACTTTTCGCCGGGATGGATTCGCGACCGCCTGCTCGAAGCGTCAGTGCGATCCGTTTTGCCGCCACTCCCCATAACGTGGCTGTCATTCCTCTTCAAGCCGCTTCAATCACCAATCTTTTACTTGATTGTTGTAGTTGCGATCGCGACCATGGCGACTGTTGCCCTCGCGCGACGCCGGTTGTATGACACACCGGCGCGAAAACTTCAGAACCGATTTCTGCTGACACTCGCTGTTTTGTTTCTGGTGTCTTTGCTTCCAGTCATCAGCCTGCGACTAAGTTTGTATGAAACGCTCGGCGAAAGATTCCTGTATCTGCCGACTGCGTTTGCGTGCCTTCTGATTGCTTATTTCTGTTCACTGTTGATTCGCAATCGGAGAGTCGCCCTGCTGCTGCTGATCGGCGCGCTGAGCTTTTACTCATGGAGTCTCTATCGAACCAACATGATTTGGCGCGAAGCCGCAAAGCTTTCAACTAACATCATTGCCGACTTGATCGGTTCCGCCTCCGAGGATCGGATTCTGATTCTCAATGCTCCTGACAATTTGCGCGGCGTGCCGGTCTTTCATAACGGTCTGCCCGAGGCACTTAAATATTTTGAGAATCGAAACCAGCAGATTGAGATTGTTGCCTACGAGAGCTTACAGTCCGCGAATGATTGGATATCTTTGAATGAGAGCGGAGATGTTTTGACAATGCGGTCTAATTCGACGACGGATGTCTTTGACCGCGTATCAGCATCCGAGTGTTGGGAAGTTCTTAGCCAGTCCGCCAACAGCGTGGGGCTTCGGGTCAGGCCCTGTGCGTCCCATCCGGGCCATCCGCGAATTTTTTATTGGAGCGATGGAAGGATCAATAACCTATTCCAGCGGAATCCACCCTAATTGAATTTTCCCTGCCGCAGACAATCAAGCAAGTTATTCACCGATTGCAGCAGTGCGCGTGCGTTGCGGTCCATACGACTGACTGCGTCGCGGTGCATTGCTGATAGAGGCGTTTTCTGATCGCGCTCGAGGAACTGGCACATACCGATAATTACATTGAGCGGCGTGCGCAACTCGTGACTCATCGCTCTTGCGAAATCATTGCTGTCGCATTTACTGGTTAACAAGCTCCCGTGAATGCTCGGTTGTTTGTGTGAGGCATTTATTGTCGGCTTCACTCTGTTACGCTCTCGGCACGAATCAACCCTGAAGGGATCCGGGCTTGTGAGACCTCCCGTCTAGCTTCTACTTATCAATTCATGTGCCCAGCATGGGCCAACCACATTTTCTAAGACTCCGGTTTCAATCGAGGTTGAGTCGCGACATTTCTCCCGTTCCGTGCCACGTTATCGACCGCTCGCAGAGCGATTCCAGTACATCATTGATTAGTGAACCGAACGCGAATGTCCGCCCGATGACAGGAATCGTTGCAATACCTTGGTGAGATGATCGAAGTCGATTGGTTTCGTAACGTATTCATCGCAGCCCGCCGCGAGCGCTTCGGTCCGAGATTCTGGAGAATCATGAGCAGATACGGCCACAATTGGCACCGCCTTGAGGCCCTTCTTTTGACGAATCTGGCGGGTCGCCGCCAGGCCGTCCAGCTTTGGTAAACTCAAATCCATCAGGATTAGGACCGGGCGAGCTTCGACCGCGATTTTCACGGCCTGTTCGCCATCACTGGCCTCCAACACGTTATAGCCTGCCATTTCGAGCAACCGTCTCATCATGAAACGGCTGTCCTCGAAGTCCTCTACCACCAGGAAAAACTCTTTTGCTCGCCTCATTAGCATCCTCGACGCACGCCATTTGGCCATTTTCCGCCAAGACTCCGCATTAGTAGCATACGATCCACTTCGTTTGTTATTCTTTCGAATTGAAACACGACACAAAACTGTAAACTAATCGGGTTTATTTCGTACACTTTATCGCTAAGATCGACGCTTCTGAAAATGCAACCAGCACCAGCCAAGAATCCTGATTCGGCCGCGCTCGAGAAATTAGGGCGAGCCACGCTGGAAATCGTCCACGATCTCAAGAACCAGCTGAACGGACTCAAATTGTACGCCACATTTTTGCGCAAGCGGCTGGAGCGCGACGATCAACCCATAGAAGAGCGCGAAACACTGGCGAAATTAATTGGCGGACTTGATCGCGCCGCGAAGGATCTGACGGCACTCGTGCGTTACGCGAGCCCCCTCGACCTGCGCGTCCAGCCGCACACCGATCTGCGACGCATCGTCTCAAAGGTAATTGCGGACGCTGCCGAACGCGAAACCGGAGGTTTGCCGCGGGCAACAATCGCTGCCCAGATCGAAAACGACGCGTTTTATGGTGACTTCGATCCGGTGGCCTTGAACGATGCGATCAAAGCCATCACAGATGACGCCCGCGCTACTCTTCCTTCGAAGGATCCCCAGACGCTGTCGATCAGCATGCGCGCGGAGTCCGGAGGCGTTGTGATTGAGTGGCGCGGCGGAAATTTCACGGCTCGCAGCGGGCTAATGGCGAGAGCGAACGGCGCCGGGACTATCTATACTGAATTGGCTACAAGAATAATCGAAGCGCAGGGCGGTAACGTGAACTGCGAAAAGGACGTGATTCGCGTGTGGCTGCCACTATCAACTATCAAATAAGAAATCATAGACACTAATGACAAAGACTAAATTACAGGATGTTCGCATTCTCGTTGTTGATGACGAGCCGATGATGAGCGATTCGTTGCGGCAGCACCTCGTCGAGGAAGGTTATGCCGTGGACACCGCGGCCAGCGGCGCCGAAGCCATCGATCTGTTTGATGGCGGCGCGCACCATCTGGTGATTTGCGATGTGCAATTGCCGGACATGGACGGCCTGACGCTTTTGCGACACATGAAGGATGCAAAGCCGAACACCGAAGTAATCGTCGTCACCGGTTATGGGTCAGTACAAACAGCGGTCGAAGCAATCAAAGCCGGCGCATTCTATTTCGTGGAAAAGCCATTTGATTTTGAAGAGTTGCTGCCGCTGGCTGAGAAGGCCCTCGAACGCCGGCAGTTGATGGCTGAAACGGAAAACATGCGGCGACAGCTTTCGACTCGCGCCGAGTACTTCAACATCATCGGCTCTTCGAAACAGATGCAGACGATTTATGAAACGATCGAGTCGGTGGCGAAATCCGACGCGAACGTTTTGATCGTGGGCGAGTCAGGGACGGGCAAAGAATTAATCGCCAACGCGATTCACTATAATTCGCTGCGCGCCAAGAAACCATTCATCAAAGTCAACTGCGCCGCGCTGCCCAAAGAGCTGATCGAATCGGAACTGTTTGGTCACACGAAAGGCGCGTTCACCGGGGCACACGCTGACAAAGAAGGACTGGTCCAACACGCCGCCGGCGGATCGCTGATGCTTGATGAAATCGCGGAGATGCCGGTCGAGTTACAGCCAAAACTTCTGCGCGTCCTGCAGGAGCGCACCTGTCGCAAGATTGGTTCAGAGAAAAGTTATCCCGTCGATTTCCGCTTGATTACCTCAACCAATCGCCTGCCGGCTGACGCGATTCGCGATGGTCTGCTGCGCGACGATCTTTTCTATCGCATTTCGACGATCACGATTCATGTGCCGCCGTTGCGCGAGCGCATGGAAGACATTCAGTTACTCACCGACCATTTCCTCAAGCTGTACGCCGAAAAATACGAGCGGCCGATCGCCGCTGTCTCACAGTCGGCCTATCAACGTTTGTTTGCCCACCCGTGGCCCGGCAATGTGCGCGAGCTGCAAAACGTGCTCGAGCGCGCCGTACTACTGGCGAAAGGCGATCGGGTCGAACCTGTCGATCTGCCTTTCGATAATGGCAGCGCCAGTGCCGCAGCCCCGGCTTTGGCCTGGGATGTGCCGCCGAACATGACGCTCGAAGACATTGAAAAATTTGTTATCGAGCGCACGCTGCAACGCACCGGCGGAAACAAACAGAAAGCCGCGAACATGCTTGGCATTTATCGGCCCCGTCTTTACAGCAAGATCAAGAAATACAAGATTGGGCTGGATGCGGTCAGCGCGAATTAATCCGCGACGCCAGATACATTTCCAATCCAGGACTTCAGATTTTGGTATTCTAGAGCTTGAGAGGAACCCGACGTGCCACCCTATCCTGAGGATCGCCGACAAGCTCCCAGACTGGAGGTAAACCTCCAGGCGCGACTGGAGTTCAGTGTGCTGTTGCGAGAAGCCGACCCGACCAAGAGCGGCGTGCAACACTTGCGCGCCTGCGCCGGACACACGAT
This sequence comes from Blastocatellia bacterium, assembly GCA_003487805.1. Taxonomy (GTDB): domain Bacteria; phylum Acidobacteriota; class Blastocatellia; order Pyrinomonadales; family Pyrinomonadaceae; genus UBA11740. Next base: position 11,521 of record DNNE01000059.1, read on the forward strand.
GAACATTAGCAAGGACGGTCTCGCGCTCGTCCTGCATGCCCAGAACATCGACGAACAATACTTGATGGGTAGTGAAGGCTCGATGGCAATTGAACTCGACCTGCCGAACGGGCTCTCGCTTGAGATACATGCTACGCCGGTGCGCTACGAAAAACTGGACGAAGGTTATTTGATTGGCGCGCGCATCAGCCGCATGAAACCGCGCGATCGAGAATTGTTTGACGAGTATCTGGAAGAGATCGGGGAAGGCTAAGAACGATCCACAGATTACGCAGATTCCACAGATTCAAAAAGACATAGCCACAAAAAGGCACAAGAGGCACAAAAGGATCTGAAGAGCAGACGCCCTCAGCTTTCTTATTCAGTTTTGTGCTTTTTGCGCCTTTTCGTGGCTGCTGATTTTTCTATCTGTGTAATCTGCGAAATCTGTGGGTGGCTTTGCCCAGAATGTCCATGAGACGAACGCGGTACGGAACCGGTCGCGCCAGCGACTGGGTAGTTTCCTTGAGATTACCCGCTTGC
>DNNE01000159.1:0-146 GCA_003487805.1 Blastocatellia bacterium
AGGTCGGGACCGCTTCGCGGTACATAATCAGAGGTTCTTTCAATTTGACGATGCTCGAACAGGGCCGCAACTTGAGCCCACAAACTGAAGGTTTGTTGGACAGCCGAAGCGGTGACAAGTCATCGCACTGCAAAAGGAAAGACTAT
>DNNE01000159.1:434-1249 GCA_003487805.1 Blastocatellia bacterium
CGCACTGCAAAAGGAAAGACTATGGATCAGTTTCTTCAGTCAACAAGTCTGCTGGAAACGATCGTCGTTGCGGCCGAAGAGAACAGTGCGGCGGCCCGCGAATTGTTTTCCGGTCTCAGCAGCGCTCAACTCAATTGGAAACCCGCTCCGGAGAAGTGGAGCATCGCGCAATGTCTGGAGCATCTGTCGGTTGCCTCCCGCGAGTTCGAGGGATATTTTTCCGCCGCGCTGGTGCGCGGACGAAAGAAATGGCCGGTGAGCACTGGGCCAGCTTATCGACCGAGTTTCATGGGTGGTTGGCTGATCAAACTGGTTCATCCGGAGACCGGAAGGAATTTGACGGCCCCAAAAATATTCCGGCCGGCTGAATCGTCAAAAATAGATGAGCCGTTGGAAAAGTTTCTGAAACAGCAGGAGAGGTTCATTGAATTTGTGCGAGCGACTAACGGCGTCGACTACAATAAAACGAAATTGAGGTCGCCCGTTACGCCGTTAATGCGGTACAGTCTGGCTGACGCTTTTGTAGTCACGGTGGTTCACGGCCGACGGCATCTGGCGCAAGCGCGCCGAGTGCGCGAAACGTCCGGCTTTCCCACTGGTTTGTGAGTAGTTTCTTCACTGATCATCATGTCGCGTAACTACGGTAAAGACGCACCGCTCTCCTACAACAAATATCTGCGCGTGCCTGAGCTAATCGACCTACAGTCCTGTCTGTCGTCGCCGGCCCAGCACGATGAATTGCTTTTCATTACCGTGCATCAGGCTTACGAACTCTGGTTCAAGCAAATCCTGCACGAGATTGACGCGGCCATCGC
>DNNE01000159.1:1544-18644 GCA_003487805.1 Blastocatellia bacterium
AGCAGATCCTGCACGAGATTGATGCGGCCATCGTTTTGATGAAGGAAGACCGCGCCGCCGAAGCCGCCCAGGCACTGCGCCGCATTGTCGAGATCGAAAAGCTGCTCATCGCCCAGATTCATATTCTGGAAACCATGACGCCGGTTCGTTTTCTGGCGTTCCGGGACCAACTGAATCCGGCCAGCGGTTTTCAGTCGATGCAGTTTCGCGAAATTGAATTCGCTTCCGGTTTACGAGACGAAGCGATTTTGCGGGCCTTTGCCGGAGATGACTTTGCTTTCCAGCGACTGCAAGCCCGCATGAATGCGCCGTCGCTGTCGGAAGCGTTCTTTGCGCTGCTGCGCCGTCATGGGTTCGACACGCCCGCCAGCGACTCGCCCCGTGACGCGAAGGAACGGCGCAGCAATTATGGCAAGCGGCAACGCGCGGTGGTCGAAGTGCTTACGCACGAGGAACAGTTCTACAAAGAATCCCAACTGGCCGAAGGATTGATCGAACACGACGAATACTTCTCGCTCTGGCGTTCGCACCACATCAAAATGGTCGAGCGCATGGTCGGCGCCAAGCCCGGCACCGGTGGTTCAGAGGGAGTCGGATACCTGCAAAAGACGCTGGACAAGAAATTCTTTCCCGAGCTTTGGGACGCACGCACCTACCTGAGCAGCAAGCATGAAGCGGAAGGCTGTCCGTTTGCGAAGACTTAGGCTGATATGGAAATAAGACTTCTTTTAAGATCGCAGGCCAATCAGGTATTTGAAGCAATTAAGAGTGCAGGACTTCAGGCGACTGATTTCGACTGGCGAGACGCGACGGGACATGCTTCTATGACTCGCGTATCCCGGTTGGTTCATAAGGCATCGGGCTATTACTTCATTTTTGATAACCTTGGACAGTTTTCAGCAAATGGGAGCCTGGTCAGCAAACGCTTGTTGATTCATGGTATTGGGATGATTGGGAAAGCCAACTGGATTGTTGTCGCTCATGGCTATCCTATGTAAGGCGAGAGACTGAATCTCCTGATCTTTGGGGCGCGATATCGAAGGAAGCCCAGCTTCTCGAATCTGCCGCATCCGCGGACACATCGAATGCGCCCTTCACGACCGAAGAGAAGGCATACATAGTTCAAGGCGTCAATGAGATCAAACAATACCTTTTGACGGCCCACAAGCTTGATCCGGAATTGGTCGAATCGCGTCTGAATTATCTAGTCGAGTCGTCCGAGAGAGTAGGAAGAAAAGACTGGATTAACCTTCTCATTTCTGTGCTGGTCGGAATTGTGATTAGTGCTGCACTGCCACCGGAAGCTACTCGGGAATTATTTCGATTTGTAGGAACAGTGCTTCGTCAGATCGTCAATATGCCGCTTTTATTAGCCTAGAGAAATTGGTTTTGCCATAATGGTAGAATAACAACAAACGTCCGACGGGGAGTAATCCAATGTCATCAAACGTTCAATACGTCACAAACCAAACCGGCGAGAGAACCGCAGTAATTCTTCCGATTGATGAATACGAGGAATTGCTCGAAGATCTACACTTGATTCGCGTCGCCTATGAAAGTAAGGACGAACCTCGCCGTCCTTTCGATGAAGTAGTAGAAGAGATGCGAGCTGCCGGGGAGATCGATGTATAAGGTCATTATTACCTCACGTGCGGAACGAGAACTTAGACGTCTAGACAAAGCAATTAAGAATCGAGTCGTTTCAGGCATTTATGCTCTTGCCGAAAACCCCCGTCCTCACGGCTGCCTCAAAGTGAAAGGCGAAGACCTTTGGCGGATTCGTATTGGAGACTGGCGTGTTGGTTACGGCATTGATGATCAAGCCAGGGTTGTCGATGTGCTCAGGGTTAATCAACGAAGCCAGTTCTACAACTAGTCGATCTGACTCAATGACCATCGACTTCCCCGAACAATTCAACATGGCCGACTACTTCCTCTATCACAATCTGGAGGAAGGCCGGGAAAACAAGGTCTGTCTTTACTTCAAAGATCAAACTTACACTTATGGCGAGGCCGCGCGGCTGAGCAATCGTGCCGGCAACGCTCTGCGATCCGCCGGTGTTGAGATGGAAGATCGGGTCTTGATCGTTCTGCCCGATTGTCCGGAATTTGTTTGGACGTGGTTTGGCGCCGCGCGTATCGGCGCCGTGATCACGATGGTGAATCCGCTGCTGCCCGCGGATGATTATCGCTACTATCTCGAGTACACGCGAGCGCGTTGCGCTGTAGTTCATGAATCATTTCTCGACCGAGTCGCCCAGGCGCTTCCTTCCGCGAAATATCTGCAGTCGCTGCTGATCGTGCGCAACGAAGACGCCATCGACGCCGAACCGTTCAATCCGCCGAAAACCGTCAAGTCATTTTCGTTCGGTGAGATTGTCGAGGCGCAAGCGCCGGTTTGCCGCGCCGCTGAAACGCATCGCGACGACATTGCGATCTGGTTGTTCACTTCCGGCTCGACAGGTCATCCCAAAGGCGCGGTCCATCTGCAACACGACTTGCCTTACAACACTGAAGCGTTCGCGAAACGCACGATGGGCGTGCACGAAAACGATTTGACTGTGTCGGTGCCGAAGCTTTTCTTTGGTTATGCGACCGGAACAAATTTGCTTTTTCCGTTTGCGGTCGGCGGTGCTACGGCTCTGTTCGCCGAACGCTCGACTCCGCAGATAATGTTTGAAGTCATCGAGAAGTACCGGCCAACAATTCTTACGACCGTGCCGACAATGATCAATGCAATGCTGAATGTCGAAGATGCGAGTAAGCGCGACTTATCAAGCCTTCGATTTTGTTACTCAGCGGGTGAAGCTTTGCCAGTCGAGCTTTATCATCGCTGGAAGGAAACGTTCGGGGTAGAGATTTGTGACGGCATCGGATCGGCTGAGATGTTTCATATCTACATTACCAACCGTCCGGAAGAGGTCAGGCCCGGGAGCCTCGGCCGCATCGTTCAAGGGTATGAAGCGAGGATTGTTGATGCAGACAACAAAGAAGTTCCGGCCGGCGAAATGGGTACGTTGAAAATCAAAGGCGATTCAGCCGCGCTGTGTTATTGGAACGCGCACGAAAAATCGAAAGAGACATTCGCAGGTGATTGGTGTACGACCGGCGATCAATTCCAGGTTGACGCCGAAGGGTACTACTGGTATCACGGACGCACCGACGCCATGCTGAAGGTCGGCGGCGTGTTCGTCGCTCCGTCTGAAATCGAAAACTGCCTGCTTCAGCATGAAGCGGTACTCGAATGCGCGGTCGTGGGACGCGATGACGGTGACGGGCTGGTCAAGCCGAAAGCTTTTGTCGTCACGCGCGACGGTTATCAAGCCGGCGATGCACTCGCTGAAGACATCAAGCAATTTGTAAAAACACGGATCGCGCTTTACAAATACCCGCGCTGGATCGAATTTGTTGGCTCCCTTCCAAAGAACGATCGCGGCAAGATCGATCGAAAACTCCTCAAGCAATAGTCTGGTGCTCGTAGATGGGCGGAGATTAGCGGCGCGCGGTGGCTGCGTTACAGTCGGCCGCCGATGGCAACTAACTCAAAATGGAAGCAAATCCAGCCCGATTCACGACAAATCGAATTGCATCAAGGGTAAATTCACCTGACTTCGTCGCGGATTGAACTCAGTTCGGCCTCAATTCACATGACTTCACCGTGAAGTTAATCGGCTCCGCGTCGAAATTAACCTTCCTCGCCGCAGTGTCGCCCTTCTTTGGGGACGAGACAGCCAGAAAAACCGGTCAAAACATTCGAAAAAATGAAGATTAGCACGCACATGCGCCTCTCTTTACTGGAATTGCATACCCACTAACCATTTCTTTGATACGAGGACGACGAAGGACTTTACGGAGGGGATACACATCGTGAGAAAGTTATTTCTATTGTTGGCGGCGTTGGTTGTAATCGCATTGCCCGCGGTTGCTTCAGCCGACACGATCACTTTTCAAGCGCCGGCAACCGGCGCCAATCAGGGAAGCGGTGGGCCCAACCAGTTCAATCTGGATCACCACGAGGCGTACACGTGGCGCATCGACGGCGTTAATCTTTCCGGCAAGACCATCACGAGTGCCACGCTGACGTTCCGCAACATCAGCAACTGGGATACGAACAAGAATATGTTGTTCATCCACCTCCTCGATACTGCACGGCGCGCCGGAGTCAACTCGTTTCAAGATGCGCCCGCGACTCAGGTCCCGGTCATCGATATCAACGACGATTTCGCGGGAACGCGTTATCTAAACAACCCACTGGTAGCGCCGGGCACCGGAAACACATTTCTGACGCAGCAATCGTTTACCACGACGGGTCGGGATTTCGTGTACACATTCACCGCCGATCAATTGAAGGTTTTGAGCGCTTACTTCCTGAACGGCGGCGACATCGCGTTTGGATTCGATCCTGACTGTCACTTCTGGAATGACGGCATTGCGTTCTCGTTCACCACGGCGCCGACCGCGACGCCTGAGCCGGCGACCCTGGCATTGCTGGGAACCGGATTGGCAGGACTGTATTACAGTCGCAAACGAAAGAAGCAACAGGCACAGATTATCAACTGAAAGATCGCTCGCGATTTGTCAAAAGAAAAGCCGCGGATTCGCTCCGCGGCTTTTTTTGTTTCGGAACTGCTTGTGCCGGCAAGCGGGTGTTCTTACTGGCTACCCGCTCGCTGGCGCGAGCGGTTCTGTACCTAAGACCGCAATCTTCCTTCCAAATTGTAATCACGCAATCTGCGATAGAGAGTTGACGGCGAAATCCCCAGCATCTCTGCAGCCTTGCCGCGATGCCATCCCGTCTGTTCCAGCGCCGAGATGATTTGTTGTTTCTCAACGTCACGAAGCGAACCCGTGTTCGAACCGCCAGCCATTTCGCTCGAGGCAGAAACTCCTGGGACTGGTGAACTTTGCATCGGGACGAATGGCATCGAGCCATTCACGCGCGCGACTTCAGGCGGCAACTCGTTTGCGGTAATTACACCTTCATTAGAAAGCAGGATCGCGCGCTCCAAACAATTGCGAAGCTGGCGCACGTTGCCAGGCCACTGATACGCGCGCAACTTGTCCAACGCCTCCGATGTCACTTCCGGAGGATGCGGTCCGCCAAGGTGCTTCAGAATATGATTCATCAAAGGCTCGATGTCTTCAGGGCGATCCCGAAGCGGCGACAGGTGAATCTGAAAACTGTTGATGCGATAAAGCAGGTCAGCGCGAAAGGCGCCGTCAGCGACCACAGTGTCGAGATTGCGATTCGTGGCGGCTACGATGCGGACGTTGACTTCAACTTTGCGCACGCCCCCCACGCGGAAGAAAGTGCGCGTCTCGATCGCACGCAACAATTTCGCTTGCAGTCCGGACGGCAGTTCTGTCACCTCATCCAGGAACAATGTTCCACCGTCAGAGAGTTCGATCAATCCCAGCTTGCGCGCTTTGGCGCCTGAAAACGCGCCGGCTTCGTAGCCAAACAGTTCTGATTCCAGCAACGATTCCTGAAACGCGGCGCAATTTAGATCGATGAAAGCTCCGTTCGCGCGATTCGACAAGCGATGAATTGCCTGCGCGATCAACTCTTTCCCCGTGCCTGACTCGCCGGTAATTAAAACGGACGCTTCCGAAGGTGCGACGCGCTCGACCAAACGAATTGCTTCGGCCATCGCCTGCGATCGGCTGATGATTTCTGGGACGGCGGATTTGCGCTCGATCTGCGCACGCAGTCTTTGATTGTCAACGCGCAGGTTTCGCTTTTCCGCGGCCTGCCGCACGCGCACATCGAGCTCGTTGATGCTGTAGGGTTTCGTGAGGTAATCATACGCACCGAGCTTCATCGCCTCCACGGCAGTCTCGATCGTGCCCTGACCTGTAAGCATGATTACTTCCGGAGGGTTCGGGCGCTCATGCACGCGCCGCAACAACTCCATGCCGTCCATGTGCGGCATGTTAATGTCGCACAACAACACATCGACGTTGCTCTCTTCCAGTTTGCGCAATGCTGCTTCGCCATCGGGCGCAGCCTGCACACGATAACCGAGTCTTTGAAGTTCTTTTTGTAAAACGAGCCGGAGGTTTGCCTCGTCTTCGGCGATCAGTAATCTCGCATCACGCTGTTCGTTCACTGGCTTTACCCCGCACTTGGAAGGCCGTTACTACTCGGTCGCGACCGGCAACGTAATCGTGAAGGTCGTGCCGACGGCCACGTTCGATCGCACGTCCAGGCGACCTCCATGATCAGATAAAATACCATAACAGACGGCCAGTCCCAGCCCGGTGCCGCGACCGACGTCTTTAGTTGTGAAGAAAGGATCGAAGATCTTCGTCATATTTTCCGGCGAGATGCCAATGCCTGTGTCTTTTACCTGGACCAGCACGCGCGAGCCCGAGTGCGTCGCGCGCAAGGTAAGCGTTCCGCCGTCCGGCATCGCATCGATCGCGTTAGTTGCTAAGGCGACCACTGCTTGCTGCAATTGCCCAGCGTCGCCGAGGACCACCGGCAGATTGTCTTCGGCTTCAATGTCGATCCTGATGTTGTCACCGCGCTGTTGGTGAGTAACCAGACGGGCGGTGCCTTTGATTACTTCAGTCATATCAACCGGCACTCGTTGCCCGGCACGCAGCCGGCTGAAATCGAGTAAGCCGTTTGTGATCGACTTGCAACGAAAAGCTTCGTCGCGAATCAGACCGAGGTACTCACGCAAGTCATCGGCGTCCGGCGAGTTGCCAAACGCGCCTTCCTGGATTCGTTTCTCCAGAGACTCTGCGCAGGCTGCAATGGTCGCCAGAGGATTGTTGATTTCGTGGACGACGCCCGCAGCCAGGCGTCCTACAGCGGCAAGCTTCTCTGCGCGCGCGACTGCCCGATGGGCTTTGACACGCACGGTTATGTTTTCGCCAACGGTAATCACGTGCGTCACCCGCTTCGTTTCGCCGGCGCGCATCGGAATCTTGCTAATAAGCCAATGGTTGCTGTCGCCTTCATTGGTGACTGTCTCTTGCTCGACGCGGTGAATCTCGCCGGTCGCGAACACTCTGCCGAACTCGCGTTCGAGCAACTCGCGATTCTGTTTGGTCAGCACCTCAAAAATGTTTTTGCCAAGAACGAATCCCCGCGGCAGACCGAGTTCGCCGAGCTCCCGGTTGCGGTTCCAGGCGACGATCCGGTATTCACGGTCGATCGCATAGAGCGACAAAGGCAGCGTGTCGATGATCGCTTCGGTGAAGCGCTGCTGCATTTCGGCTTCAGCCGTGCGGCGATCAACTTCTTCGGCCAGCGTCGCGGCGGATTCGCGCGCCTTCAGATATAACCGCGAAATCTGGGCCGCCAGGGCAGCTTGCTGCACCGCCGCATCAATCAGTCGATACTCACTTTCGCTGCAGTCTGATGCCTCAGCGAACGCAACCACCAAGGCCCCGGAATTCTTTTCACCGAGACCAATCGGAACTACATACTCGATCTTGTGCTCAGCATTGCGGAACATGAAATCCTTGCGATTGGTCAATCGCAGAGATGAATCTGCTCGCGCCGATGCCAGCCACTTCTCAAGCCGCTTCTGATTTATGAGGGCGGAACTTCCGGCGCTTCCTTCGCGATCAAAAACACAAACCGCCAGACCTTTGCCGTTGTTCCGAATCGCACAGGCTGTTTGCGCCGCGTTGGTTCCCTCGAAGAGAGCTCCAGCTACCTGTCGCGCGACCTGCTCAGGATAGAGCGTGCGCAACAATCCGCGGCCGAGGTCGGCCAGAAAGCTTAACTCGCGATTGCTGCCGCGCAGGTCTGATTCGCGTTGCGCGATGCCCAGATGAGAGTTGATGCGCGAAAGCAATTCACCCGGAGTCGAAGGCTTAACGATGTAATCATCAGCGCCCGCGGTAAATGCCTGGACCTTGAGACCCTCGCTGTCGTTCGCTGAGAACACGACCAGCGGAAGTTGCTTAAACGACGGCTGCGCACGCACCAAACGGCACAACGCGAGACCATCGACTTCCGGCAGCTCAACGTCGAGCATCACCAGATCGCACGATTGCTCGCGCAACAAGCGCAAGGCTCCCGGCGCGTCGCTGACAGTGATCGTCTTGTGACCTGCGGTTTCGAAAATACTGCGCAGGCCGTCGCGTGCCGATCTGTCATCGTCGACTATGAGCAGAGTTGCGGCGGCGTGTCGTTCAATTGATGATAAAGCCATTCGAATCGGTGTTAAGAGTCTGAGAGTCTGATCACAGACTTCTCGGCATTGAGGCGGGCGCAAAGGCATGGGACGCTCTGGGCGGAGCGGCACAATCTAGGACAAGGCGCTGGATTTAAGCGGCCGTCAGAACGGCGGCCGATTGCGGGATAGACGATTCGTGGTCCCGCTTGCCACTCTTCCAATTTGACGGTTCGAGGGGCTAATTGTCAAGGATTAGTTGATTGCCCGGCGTTACCGCACGTTTAAGATACTTTTTCTAAGACAACCGGTTAGGTGTGCCCGGTGCGAAAGTTTGCAAATACGAACGGCAAGCCATATCTGGCAGAAAAAAGTCTGCGCCGAAAGCGATCACCGGAGCAACTCGGCATTTCACTTGCGGCGCATGACTGGGCAAGTTAACGGACGCTTGCACGCATCCGTTACCTGGGGTGTTGGGGCTAAATCAATTCGCGATAGGCTACCGCTTCAAGAATCTTACGCGGCTAGCGGGCCCAGTGCGGTGGGCCCGTCCAGCGGTAAACGCTAACTAGCCGCATGCTCTCCTTAACAACCCGCGTGCCGATCATTCTCTACACGCAATCCGAATATTTTCGCGCAAATAATAAGCCGAGTCTCGCTCATGAGAGATTTTCGAACTCTCACTTTTCAAACTGACAGGTCAAAGTGAGAATTAGGCCTGTATGTCAGGGACAGAAGAGGGCTTCTAATAAACATAACGCCCGGCACGAACGTAGAAACGTTACTCAATGAACTTGGTTGACAATCTTAAGTGGCACAGTGCACCTTTCATGAACTTTGAGTTCGCAACCAACAACTAAGACTCCGGCCAAGAAACGAGCGTCGCGCCAGACCGTCGGCTATGGCGAACTGTTGCGTGGCAACCGACCGTTTCGTCTTCTGTGGCTGGGCCAGGTTGTGAGCCAGATGGGGGATTGGTTCGACACGATCGCTGTTTACACGATCGCTTTGAGGCTTACTGGTTCGAGTCGCTCAGTCGCGCTCATCATGGTGGCGCGTTTTTTGCCGACGGTAGTGTTGGGGCCGGGTGCGGGCGTGATCGCGGATCGATTCAGCCGGCGCTCGATAATGATCGCCGCTGACATCATGCGCGCGATCGTCGTGCTCGGATTTTTGTTTGTGCGTCGACCAGATCAAATGTGGCTGGTTTATCTTCTCACCGTTTTACAGCTCGCATTTTCAGCATTCTTCGAGCCGGCGAAAACCGCTGCCATTCCGTCGATCGTTTCTGATCGCGAATTGGTGCCGGCCAATGCCATCGCCGCGGTGACCTGGTCCGTGATGCTCACGCTGGGCGCAGCAATTGGTGGTTTTGTCACCGGATTATTCGGCACGAACGCCGCGTTCATTTTGGATTCGCTGACTTTCGTCGCTTCGGCAATTCTGATTGGGAGTGTTAGTTTCCCGCACCGCCCACCCCGGGTGAAGTCCAAGGCCACGGTCGGAAAAGTATTAGGCATCACCGAGACGATCGAAGGCATGCGTTACGTCAATCATCGGCCACGTGTGTTGGCCTACTTACTCGTTAAGCCGGCGTGGGGTATGGGTGGAGGCATTCTCACATTGCTTGCTGTTTTCGGCGAACGAGTGTTTCCGGTTGCCGGCAAAGCCGCAACTGGCATTGGCGTATTATTCACCGCTCGGGGAATCGGCACTGCCGTTGGCCCATTCATCGCGCGCCGGTGGGCCGGCGAGACACGCTCGCAAATGCAAAATGCGATCGCGATTGGATTTCTGATCGGCGGGGCTTTCTACATCGCCTTCGGCGTCACCCACAGTTTCGCCTTCGCGCTCTTGTTCTTAGCGATCGCGCACGCGGGTGGAAGCATTCTGTGGGTCTTTTCAACCGTCCTCTTGCAACGCGCGACCGAGGATCAATTTCGCGGGCGCGTGTTTGCGGCGGAATTAGGTCTGGCGACGCTGACGATGGCGGCGTCGAATTATCTGGTCGGCGAGTTGATGGATCGCTTTGGATTATCTCCGCGCGTCGTCACGGCGGGGGTGGGAACCTTCTTTATGATGCCAGGCATCATTTGGTTCCTGACGCAGAAATGGTGGGACCGCAAAGAAAAGTTTCCGCCGTCCGCAGTGACGACGGAACAAATCGCGGCGGCCATGGAAACTGAGCACTTCGAGATCTAGCCCGTCGACGTTTAGAGGCGGGCTACCGCCCGCCTTTTATGATCGCTGAGAGAAAATGGCGGGCAGTAGCCCGCCTCTAAACGCTAATGAAGATCAAGATTGGCGTCATGGGATCTGCACAAGCGGCCGCGACGCCGACAATCAGTGAGACTGCAATCTCTTTGGGCCACGCGATCGCAGCGCGCGATCTTATTCTCCTTAGCGGAGCCACGACTGGAGTCATTCATCTCGTCGGCAAAACCGCACGCGACGCGGGCGCGTTTCACATTGGCATCTCACCGGCTGAAAATGAACGCAAGCATGTTGAGAGTTTTCAACTGCCAACCGACGCGTGCGACGCAATTGTCTACACCGGCTTCGGCCTAAAAGGCCGGAACGTCGTCTTAGTGCGCACGTGTGACATCGTCGTGTTCATCGCCGGTTCGATCGGCTCTCTCAACGAATTCACGATCGCGTACGATGAGGGCAAGATCATTGGCTGCCTGGCGGGAACCGGTGGAGTCGCAGACGAGATCAAAAGCATCGCGGAAACATTTCCGAAGAAGACAAAAGCGCGCATTGTTTATGATGATGATCCCGCGAAGCTGATTGACCGATGCTTGGAAGTCCGCGCAGCGGGGCAGTAGCCCGCGCGTGAGCAAGGGCGTTGTTGCGGACGCGCCCTCCCTGACGGTCGGGCTACGTGCCCCGGCCTTAATGCGAAGAGGGTCGACTTATGGACCTTGGAATAAGAAATCGAGTCGCCATCGTCGCCGCTGCCAGTCGCGGCATTGGCTTCGCTTGCGCGCGCGAGTTGGCGCGTGAAGGCGTGCGCGTCTTCTTGTGTTCGCGAGATGCTAGCCACGCATCAGAAGCTGCGCAGAAAATTCACGAAGAGACCGGCGGGGACGTCGCCGGCATTGCGTGCGACGTTACCAACGACGCGGATGTCCAGGCGTTCGTAAATCTCGCGCTCAAACGCGGCGGACAAATTGATATCTGTGTGACTAACGCCGGTGGTCCACCCGCGAAGAGTTTCGCCGAAACTGATCTGGACATGTTTCGTCAGGCCTTTGAGCAAAACGCGTTGTCCGCGATCAGACTTGCGAAGCTCGCACTTCCCGGCATGCTCGATCGAAAATGGGGACGCATCATCAACATCACTTCCGTTTCCGTGAAGCAGCCAATCGACGGCTTGCTGCTCTCGAATACAGTGCGCGCAGGATTGACTGGGTGGGCCAAGACCGTTTCGAACGAGGTGGCCGCGCAGGGAGTAACGGTCAATAACGTCGCTCCCGGTTACACGTTGACTGAGCGGCAGGACGAACTCGCCGAAGTGCGCGGCAAAGCCGCAGGCAAATCGAAACAGGAGGTGATTGAGTCGTGGGCGTTGCAAGCGCCAATACATCGCATGGCCCAGCCGGAAGAAATCGCGGCTGCAGTCGCGTTCCTCGCTTCAGAACGCGCGTCTTACATTACCGGTGTGACGTTGGCAGTTGATGGCGGCTGGGTGAAGAGTCTGCTGTAGCGCAACTTGTTAAGTTGCGTGAGCTAATCGCAAGCTAACAGCTTGCGCTACATTCGGCGCTATACTGATCGCGATGGCGCGCGGTTGGGAAAGCAAATCAGTCGAGGATCAAATCGACGCGGCGAAAGCGGACAGAGACGCGCAGATTAAACCTCGCCTAACCCAGGAACAGCGCGAGCAGCGGGAACTAAAGCAATCGCTGCGGCTGTCGCGCGCGCAAACCCTCAGGCGTTTGCATGCAGCAACCAACGATCGCTATCGAGCGCAGCTTCAATCGGCGTTGGATCATCTCGATGCTCAGTTAGCGCAATGCGAAGTCAATTCCGATAAATAAACTCTGCGGCTTACGGATTCGGCGACGCAGCGGCCGCCGGCATCTTGAACTTCGAATCGTCAACCGCCGTGTTCACCTTCATTTCCGTAAACGTGCGGGTTGAAACTGGATTGCCTGACTCGATCGTCGAGCTGCGAGCGATGAATCCAAACTTCACTCCATCGATTTCGCGATAATCTTCCACATCCAGTTGGTCTGGAATATTTCCGACCATCGTCGGAGTGAAAGTTACCCGGCGAAGCAGTAATCCGGTGGCCGCATCGAAATAGAAGCGCAGACGTTTACCATCGGCGGTCGCGCCGTCCGTCACGTAGACATCGCGATCGCCAATCTTGTCGCGGCGAACCCTGGGCGGTCGTGCGTATTGATCCTTGAGACTAATCAGAACAAATAGACCGTTTCCGGCTTTGAAGGTGGCCAATTCCCCGCCCGTGATTTCGCGAACGCCGCGTGCAGTTTTCTCCCAACCAACTTGTCCGTCGAAGCCGCGCTCGAAAGCACCCTGCGGCGTCGTCACCATGAAATAAAACTTATCGCCGGACTGTAACAGCTCAAACTGGAAGGCATTGCCATTGGCTTGAGCGATTGTGCCTTTGGCGGTGCGAGTTTTGAGTTTGCCGATTCCCGCCTGTCCGCCGATTGCCGCGATGTACTTATTGAATATGTCATCCGCGCTCGGCATCGCGGGCGTAGGATTCGGTGAAGCCTGGGCTTGGCCCGCCGGAGGCGTAGCGCCACCCGCCCCTGGCCCCGCACCGCCCGGATTCGCCGCCGCCGGCGAAGGTATGGGCAGTGGCAGAGTTGGAACGGATTGTGGCTGATTACGTCCGCGATGGCAGGTGTAACAGGACACCTGCAGGGTTCCCTTGAAAGTAGTCTTGTTAATATCCAGGACCATCTTGATCATTTCGCGCGCAGTATTCTTCTCGGGCTTGGTGTCGGCCGCGTAATCCCACTGCCCATTGTTATTGACGTGGCAGAAATTGCATCGACGTCCCATCGACGACGCAAAATAATTCATCACCGGGATGAGCTGCGACGCCGGCAAGTCGCCCAGGAGCTTGATATTTTTCTCACGGCCTTCCTGAGCCACGGTCTTTTCTTGCGTGCCCGGCGCAGCTGGCGTCTGGACTGGAACAGGCATTCCCAGCGACGCATACAAAGCGGCAAACTTATCTTCGTTTGCGGCAGCCTTCTGTGCGCGAAGGTTGCTGATTACCACCACAGCGCAAGCGCAGGCCAGGACAACGACGATGAATCTCAGGACATGTAGTTTCATTTTTTGCTCCGATGATTTTTGGGCTCCAGGTCAAACCCAGCTAACCAGTAATGTTTGGGAAGACTAACGGCAGGCAGTTATAGACTGAAACCAGCGATCGATGCAACGCGAGACGAAGAGAAGGACTGCGGAAAAGCAAAACACCCGGCGCCGGGGCCGGGTGCTCGTGTCAGAAGCCCGCGCGTTAGCAAGGGCCACGATTGGTTGCGATGCCCTCCCTAACGGTCGGGCTTCTGAATCTTGCGCGCGTGATTCTCTTTAGCCTTCATCAAGCTGTCGAGCGATTGATAAATTTGCAAATAGTTTTGCGTCTCACGCGGTATCAATCCTCGCCACCCCGCACCCGCGCGACGGATGTAGCCGGGAATCTTGGCAGCGTTCGAATTGTAACCGGCGGCGATAATCTCTGTAGGCGTCGCCTGCTTGGCGGCTAGGGCGGATTGCACATCTTCGTTAGCGGACAAATCGTTCCACGTGTCCTGCATGTAAAGCAGCATGGCCTCAAGCGCGTTTCCGTGATTGCGCATCCCGAGCACGAAATCCGGATTCAATCCCACGCCCGGGTGACGCTGGCGCATCAGGTTATAGGTCCACGGAATCATCTGGACCATGCCACCCGCGCCCGCTGAACTAACTGAGTACCGATACGTGTCCAATTCATTCAACGCATAGAGCGTGTAGATCTCTTCAAATAACGCGATCCGATTTTCATTGCGGAAGCGATCGTGATCGACGTGTTCTACGACGCAAAGATGTTTGGCGACCTCAACCAGATTTGGATTGATTGGCGTACCACGCTCGCGCAGTCGTTTCGCGGCGAGATCCACCATCGAGTTAACGTAAGTCTGACCGGCCTTCATGAGATCTGCTGATAACAAAGCAGGATGGGCTGACGTGTAATAAGCCATCTCGCGAAAGACGCCGCGACGCTCAATCGGAAACTCGACGATGAGCGGCATTAACGATCGGTTCTTATCATCAAAGATCGTGACGGCGGTATTAACGCCATTCGCGCGCACAACTCGAAGCTGGACCGGGAGGCCCATCGTGCTGACAGCCGACAGTTCCGATCCCTTTGTCAGAAACGTCTGCTTGCTAACTCGAATCAGGTGAATCTGTGATGTTTCCGGCAACAGCGCGGCGATGGTCACGAACTCCAGAGACGGCGTCATCGCGGTCGGAACTGGCCGCGCCTTCATCAGCCGTTGCGCTTCAGAGATGCGAATGCGCAGGCGATTTGGCGACAAGCGCCGGCTTGATTCTTCACGCTGAACCGCGCGGGCTTCATCCTGCTGAATATGATTTGCCGCTTTCTTATTGGTGATCTGCGGTGTCTGTGATGAAGTCGATCTTTGATTCGTGCGGTTATCAGTTTTTGTGTTCGCGCTGCTTGCCGAAGCGACCGTACGCGGGCGAGTGATCTGATCGACGGAGCGTTTTGATTGAGCTTGAGAGCTAAGCGCGGCGCAGAGTACGAAGGCGATGAGTATAGAGTTGGAGGGCATTTTCATGATGGCTAACTTTTCAAGGGGATGCCTTCGCGGGAGTTCGAAGACGACCTCAGATTCGCGTAACCACGCGCGCTTGTCAATCACTTTTTTGCTGGAAGATCGCGCGTTAACTTCCAGATTTTTTCTGGAAGATCCCAAATGAATTTCCAAAAACTTTTTGGAAGATCAGGAAACGAGTTCCAGATTATTTCTGGAACATCTTACGTGCAATTCCAACTTTTTTCCAAACGCACAAATGCGTAGGTGAACGCACTCATTCATCACCATTAGGCACTTGACGTTCCAGTATTTTTATCCGCTCACTCAGATCTTTTATCTGCTCGCGAACATGTGGAAGGCGACTAATATGAGCATTCAATCTTTTGTATTCGTCGAGCGGTTGAATCGGTATTCCCCACCACACCCCAGGACGGACAATCTTCCCCGGCAGAACGCCCGCCTTCGATCCAATCACTGCGCCGCTCTGTACAAGGATGTGATCGCCAAATCCAACCTGGCCGCCGATGATGCAATCATCTTCGATGGTGACGCTACCGCTGATCCCGGTTTGCGCGGCAATCACAACGCGCTCTCCGATGTCGCAGTTGTGTCCCACATGGACCATGTTGTCGAGCTTCGTTCCTTTACCAATTCGCGTACGACCGAGCGCGCCCCGATCGACAGTCGTGTTCGCGCCCAACTCGACGTCGTCTTCGATAACCACTGTGCCAATTTGCGGAAACTTGTGATGCCCCATGTCGCCGCGAACATAACCAAAGCCGTCGGCGCCAATGACAACGCCTGCGTGCAGAATGACCCGGTTGCCGATTGTCATGCCGTCTTCAATGAAAACATTCGGATGGATAACGCAGTCAGTGCCGACGCTGACGTTATCGCCGATTTTCGCTCCGGCTCGAATCTGCGTGCGGTCACCAACCGTCGAATTCTCGCCAACACAAACGAACGCGCCGATAAAGACGTCGCGGCCGATCTTCGCATCTGCGCCGATTACGGCTGACGAATGAATCTCCGGTGCGCGCTGTTTCGGTGGATGCAGAATCTCGGCAATCAAAGCGAAGGCCAGCTTGGGATTCCTGACTTGAACCTGGCAGGCAAAATCCAGGGCCGCGCTTTCCGGAACGATCAAGCAGGAGGCTCTGCTGCTTCGGGCAGCCTCGAAAAACTTTTGCTCTTCGACGTAGGAAATGTCTCCTTCGCCCGCCGAATCCAGGCTGGCGACGCGGGTAATTACGACCGAGCCGTCGCCCGTAACGCGGCCACCGACGTGCGCGGCAAGTTCAGAAGCTGTCAAATCTTTACTTGGCATTCGGTTTTGTGCGGCCAGATATTACAACGCGGTCAGCTAAATCGCGAATGTTTGTAATTATCAAGACGGGCAAAACATTAAGGATTTAGTGCGTCCCGCTATGTAACCGGCATTTTGTCTTGCCTTGTTCACCGCCGCAAACTATCATGGCCTCTTACCGTCGATGTCTCATTTCAAGTCGGCGATTTTTTTTGTAGCTAGTTGCCCCGCACGCACGTCTTAATTGTGTCCGGGATAATTTAAGGAGAAGCTTTCATTGTTTAGCGATCAGTTCCGCCGCGGCGAATCGGATAAAGATAAATTGGCCGGGGTAACCGGCTCGAAAATCGTTTCGACGCTGTCGGATGTTGCCTGGAAAGCTTTCCAGTCCGTTAACCGTCGCCTTCCCGAAGGCGAAGCCATTCGGCCGAATTGGGCGCCAGGGCCATTGCTGAAATCCTACGAACGCACAGCGCCGCCGCTCGGTTTTCCCAGAGAGACAGATTCACTTTGCCCGCGCTGTGTGAAAGAAGTTCGCACCGCCGTGATCGATGGCACGACCTCGCTCGAGTCGTTGATGAACGAGCATCCGGGCGAAATCAAGGCACAGATCGTTGAAGAGAACGGTCAGGTCGTGATGCGCAAGACCTGCCCGAAGCACGGAGAGTTTGTCGATGTAATGGCCACGGATCCGGCATTTCTCGAGCGCATTGAATCGCTCTTCTTCGGTCGTGACTTTAAAGCCGCCGAAGACTCGCATGTGCACAAGCATGGGACCTCGAATATCAAATTTGGCCGCGGCGCAGTGCTCACTGTCGATCTAACCAACCGCTGCAACATGATGTGC
>DNNE01000159.1:18941-20035 GCA_003487805.1 Blastocatellia bacterium
TGCAACATGATGTGCAATCCGTGTTTTATGGATGCGAACCAGGTTGGTTACGTGCACGAGCCGACGTTCGAAGATACGAAAGCGATTCTTGATCGCGCAGTTTCATTCAAACCGAAACGACAGGTGATCATCCTGTTCTCAGGCGGCGAGCCGACGATCTCGCCTTACTATCTGGACGCGGTTGCTTACGCAAAGAAGATTGGTTTCTATCGAATCCTCGCGGCTACAAATGGAATTCGCTTCGCCGAAGACATCGAGTTTTGCAAAGCCGCGAAGGCCGCCGGCCAGCACGGCGTCTACCTTCAATTCGATGGCGTCGGAGAAGAAAAGAACAAGCATCGTGGCGTAGGGAATCTGTTCGATGTGAAAGTGCGCGCGATCGAAAACCTTGCGAGCGTAGGCATCAAAGTCACCCTGGTCGTAACGATCGTCAACACCATCAACAACGACGGCATCGGCCAGATCGTTGAGTTCGCCGCGAAGAACATCGACAAGGTGCAGACAATCGCTTTCCAGCCGGTCTCGTTCACGGGTCGTGATGAAGACGTTTCTGATGAGGTGCGAATCAAACAGCGTTACACGCTCTCAGGCATGGCTCACGATTTGAATGATCAGCTCGGCGGACGCATGCAGCCCTTGCGCGACTGGTATCCGCTGTCGTCTTACTCAGCTTTCACCAGCGTGATGGACATGCTGCAGGGCGCGGACGCGCCATGGGGCTGGTCGTCATGCAATTGCCATCCGAACTGCGGCATCTTCACGCTCGCCGTCGTGAACAAGACGACCGGCGATTTTCGATCGCTGTTTGAGTTCTTCAACTACGAACAGTTCATGAAGGACGTGGCGGTGATTACCGACACGGCGCGCGGCAAGAAGCTTTCCTACGCGCAACTCGGGATGGCGATCATGCGAAACTTCGACGCAGCGAAAGCGCCGGAAGGCTTTCCGATATCGCAAATCATCAATCTCTTCAAACCGTCTTCAACGAACGCCAATTCCGATCGCAACGATCGCATGACGAGCGCCGGGCAGGACACTAACTCCACCGACAACTGGCGCGTGCTCTGCGTCGAAGGCATGTGGTTTCAGGATCT
>DNNE01000159.1:20413-33981 GCA_003487805.1 Blastocatellia bacterium
CAGGAAGGCGAGATTTCATTCTGCGCCTACAACACCGGCGTCGGCTGGCGGCAGATTATCGAGAACATGCACAAGACCGCGAACCTCGCTGATTGGTATAAGGAAAACGAGCGCCACGCCGTTTACGCAGCGGGCCACAACGTTCCGAACATCCCGAAGAAGCATTCGCTGAGTTTACCCATCATCAATGCGATTATCGAAGAGGATGAAGGCAAGCCTACAGTGGTGTCGCCTTATTTGGTGGAAGACCGCGCGGAAGAAGTCGTGACCATCTAGCGTTCAGACAACGACTTACTCAGTCCCGAAGAATTCAAAAGACCCCAAGTGCGGCCCCCAGCTTGCGCCTCGCCTTTTCAGCGAAAGGAAAACCAATGAATTTCCTCAAGAGAATCCCACTCTTTCTTGTTCTCAGCCTGACTCTTCAATCCGTCGCCTACACGCAAGAAAAGAAACCAAAGGAAAAAGACAAGACCACCGCGACGCAGACTGAGGCTCCTCCGGCTATGCCAGCGACACCACGTCCGGCACTCGCGTTCGGTCTAGTCGAAGACACACCAGTGCGACTTAAGCTTGCCCGAACAATGTCATCACACGACGCAAAGGTTGACGAGAAAGTTGATTTCGAAGTTGTCGAGGACGTCAAGATTGGCGACGTCGTTGTTATTCAACATGGTGGGATGGCAATTGCAACGGTAACGGAAGCTAAGCCAAAAGCTCGCATGGGAAAAGCCGGGAAGCTAAACATGAATATCGACTACGTGCAGCTCATGTCGAGTGAAAAAGTCCCTCTGCGAGCCGTGAAGGGGGGTAGCGGGGGTAATCACACAGGCACGGGAAGGATATTACGATTCCGAAAGGAACCGAGATAACTGCTTACGTGGCTGGCGACACGCCGCTCGATCCTTCAAAATTTAAAACATCGACATTAGTTGAATCAGTAGCATCGAAGCCGGATGTCTCTGCTCCAAATCTTTCGCCAATAGCAATTAAGTCCACACCCGACGGAGCCGAAATAACCATCGATGACAAATTAGTCGGCACTACACCCTCAACCGTGCAGTTAACGCCAGGCGATCACACAATTGTGATTGGTAAGGCCGGCTTCAAATCCTGGCAGCGAATAATTACGGTTACGACAGGTGGAACAATTAATCTTGAGGCGACCCTCGATAAGGTGCCTTAACTAAGCGCGGCATCTCGATTGCACCTCTTCGGTGAACCATCGCTTCCCGAGGAGGTGCAGTTTTATGAAGAGAACGCTTTCGCTGGCCTTAACACATCTATTCGTCATCGCGACCATTCAGGCGCAGTCTCCCGCCGCAACAACTGGCGCAGCAAATCCCGTCCAGGTGTCACAACCATCGCCAGTAACTTCTCCCGCGTCTCCAACGCGCGAACTAAAGATCCCGGCCGGCACTGCAGTTGAAATCGAAACCGCCTACACCGTTAGCTCGCTGTATGTAAGACCAGAGGAGCTGATCAGTTTTCGGGTGATCGTGCCAATCAGGGTCGATGGTCAGACCGTGATAGAAAAGAATTCGCTGGTGACGGGCCGGGTGGTCCAGGCCAAGCGCGGTCAGCATTGGGGCAAAGCCGGCAAGCTTTCATGGATCATGCGAGATGTCGTCGCGGTTGACCTTACGCGCGTGCCGATACAGGTGCAAAGAGATTCCCCGCAGGCGGAAAATGGGATAAAGGGAACCAGCCACGGCGGTCAGGTTGCGACCGAGATGATCGTACTCGGAGGTCTGCTCTGGATGGCGGCCCCACTTGTATTGATGCACGGATTCAAGCGAGGTGAGAACGCCGTGCTGCCTGAAGGCAAACGATTCGTCGTTTATGTGCAACGCGACACGATCGTGAAAACAACCAGCGCTGTTGCTGATGGCCAGCCTGCGCCATAAGGAAGAATGGGCGCGACCCGCGTAGTTGGGGAAAGAAAATACTGTGCCCTGACTATCTTTAGAGAATCAAGGCTGTCCCGATTATCCAGACCTACTTCAGCCAGGCGATTTGAATCCGATTTCTTTCTTGATCCGTGGCAATTGATCCAGGACTGCTTGCACAATCTTCGCCGGAAGCTCAACCAGCTGCGCCTCGATCTTGGCAAAGCGATTATCGCTCTTCCGCTGCCACTCTTCGCTCTTCCTTTGCCATTCTTCAGTTTTGCGCTGCCACTCTTCAGTTTTGCGCTGCCACTCTTCAGTTCTGCGCTGCCATTCCTCGCTTCCGCTCTGCCATTCTTTGGTTCTGATTTGGAGCGCAAGCCGCTCTTGATCGTTTCTGGCAATCTGTTCCACGAACGCAGCCTGATTGCGGATCAGTAGCGCCATCGCTTCCGCAAGGTGGTTGTTTGAGGCAGACTGTCTCGCGGCCATGCCCACCAGTTTACCACTTTGGGCAAGTGCATTCGCAGGGACTCGCCATCGCACTGTAACGAACAGGTTTAGTGCACTTCGCCACATATTTCTAAGCCTTTTTTCCAGCGACGCCCTGACGCTCATCGGGCCAAATGATCATTCGATTTAGAAACAATCGGCGCGACCCTTACGAGTCGCGCCGGCTAGAGAAACGAGTTCCAGTTCGAATCGTTACTGCGCGAATCTTCCACGATATTCGAGTGAGTTAAGGAAGGCCTTCACCATTTCGGCTTGTTGGAAATCGCCGTTGAATGAATTCAGTTTCTGCAGCCAGAAATTATAGCCAGTCAAGTCTGAATCAGGCGTCGCATTCGGATCCCGCCGTAGATATCCGAAGTACTGCATCAGCACAAACGCCGAGCTGTTTTCTTTCTGTCTGAACTCGGTGTTCGCTGCCACATCCAGCAATACTGCTGAACGAGTTTCGCTGGCCGTATCCAGTGCGTTGACCAGTGACTGTCGTTCGGCCTGCGCCGGTAGAATGCCCGCGTTTGCATACAGAGCATTCACGTACTCGATGTTAGACATGCCATCGTACGCGGCCTTGAAGGCGGGCCGGTTGGCCCACTCATCCGTGAACTGCTGTTGGTTGTCCTTCAGCTTCTGCTGCCAGCCAGGCGAGTTGACGATCACATCGCGACCCAACTCCTGAAGGTCACGCATGTATTCGGAGTACTGCGGCATGGAACCGAACGACTCTTTCTGCAAGAGGTAGCGCAGATAACCGGTCTGCTGAAACTCGATCGACAGGAAGAACGCCGCCGAAACGTTGACGCGTTTTGCTTCGAGGCATTCCGCATCGTTGCCGCACGAGGTGATCTGGTTGGTCCAGAATTGCAGACCGGCCGGATCAGGCTCACGATTCAGGAAATCGTGATAGTGCATGTAGACGAACGATTGCGCATCGTCGATTGGATTCGCAACAGGCTCAGGCACGTCATCGATGATGCTAACCGTCGTCGTGCTCTTTGCCCCAAGCGAAGTGCCCACTGGGTTGCTGAGGGTCACATTGAAATTCTCAGTGCCTTCGAGATACGCGTCTTCGTTGACCAACACCTGGACCGTCTTGGTGGTTTCCGCTGGCAGGAACATCAACGTGCCCGCCGCATATTCAAAATCAGACTTCTGCGTGGCGCTGCTGTTGACCGTTGCATATTCGACTGAAGCCGTACCGCTGATATCGCCGCTTCGCGTAACCGTCATCGTTACGACGCCGAGGTCTTCCTGCACCGAATAGCTTGCCTGCGCAAATTGGACTTTCGGCGCGCCATCATTGTCTGTGATCGTTATGGTCGCTGAACTTTGCGCGCCGAGAATTCCTTCGGAGGGATTGCTCAGGACGAGATTGATGGTCTCGCTGCTTTCAATTTCATCATCGTCCTTGATTGGAATCTTGAAGGTCTTGCTGTCGAAGTCGCCCTTAAGCCAAACCAACACGCCCGAATCCGGAGTGTAGTCAACGTTGGCTGCGGCGCTGCCGCCGGCGATCGTTGCATACTGAACCGTGAATGAGTTGATGACTGGGCCACCCGTGCGGGTCACTGTGATTGTCGCCGTGCCCGCGGATTCCGCAACGGTGTAATCGGCTTGCGAGAACTGCACTGTTGCCGGCGGAACCGGAGAGCTGGAAGTGACCTGGCGGCACTGCGAGAACTCGGACGTCTTCCCCTCAAGGTTGGTGGCCGTGGCAGTGATGAACTTTCCGGGGAGCGGCGTAGCGAATGTCTTGCTAAACGATACGTCATTTCCAACCGTAGTCACGGTCGTCGAGCCGAGATAGGTCTGTCCCTCTCCATAACCCGAAGGATCGCATCCGGGGCTGACAAAGAACTCGACCGTATATTCGAAGTTCGGTCGGCTGTTCAATGTTGCATCGATGATCGTGTTACCGTTCACGTCTGTTACGGCGTTGGTCAAGATCGGAAAATTCTGTTTGTCGTTTGGCCCATCGTCCGCGTCGTTTGGATCATTCAGGGTAACGCCATCGCCAGCGCCGAAATTCGCGCCCAGATCGATTCCGAGTCCATTGTTCGAGTAGATGTTATTGGCGGAGATCTTTCCGCTACCATTCGCCAGTACGCCACTGTCGCCATTGAAAGCGATCGTGTTTGCCTCTCCCGCGCCGGTTCCCCCAATCCTTAGATCGCTGACGGATTGAAACTCGATACCGCTCTTCGCATTTCCGAAGCTGACGCCGCCGCCGTTCGTGCCAATGTAATTTCCCTGGACTGTGACGGTCTTCGAGCCCTGGTTTGGACTACCGCCGATTTCTATTCCATAGCCCTGGTTTCCGCCAATCATGTTCCCGATCACAGGCACGTCAACTACATCGTGCATATTTATGCCGGAGCCCTGATTTCCGATTACGCCGGTGGCCTTGGCATTAAGACCGATAAAGTTGCCTACTAATTTGACTTTGCTTCCTTGAAGATTCACGCCGTACGAGGCATTGCCCGAAATCACATTGCGAGCGGTCGCTGACGAACCACCAATGGTGGCACTGACATTCACTCCGAGGCCCCAGCTGCCATTAGCGACGGCCTGCGTGCCCGCTGCGTTCGTGCCGATGTAGTTGCCAAAGATCTGAGTCGCCGTTCCGTCAGCAGAGACGCCAATGCCTTTGTTACCTGAAATCAAGTTGCGATCGGCTGCTGTGGTGCCGCCAATCTCAGTATTGTTTCCGCTATCGTCGATCCCGATACCGTTTGGCTGGCTGCCTTCTCCTCGCGCGTCAGTGCCGATGAAATTGCCTTTGATGTCACAGTTGTCCCCCAGCACCTGGATGCCGGGGCTTGAATTCCCGGAAAAATTGCTGATAGCGAGACCCTTGACGGTGACGTTCGACGACTTTAAGACGAGTCCGTACGGACCGTTCGGAGCCTTCGAGCCATCGATTTGAATTCGGAGGACCGCGTCGTTGCCGACATCCAAGGTGTTGGCACTTGCGCCGCTTTGCGAGTAGCCGTCGATCGTCGTTGGTGTGGTGATCGTTGGCAATTCAGTCAGCGGCTTAATTACCTGAAGTCCGCTGCCCGGCGATGTTGAAGGTGATCGTGTCGACGACGCCGGCACCATTCGCGTTCGCGTTCAGAATCGCTTGACGCAAACTACCGGCGCCGCTGTCGCTCGTGTTGGTGACGACAAAGCCGGCGGCTTCTGCCTTGCGCGACAGAATTGAGTTGTCAGTAAGCAGCGCCCAGCCTACGACGCTGACGAGCGCGAAAGTAAGCGCGAGACGGAGCGACCGTCGCGAAAGCATGTTTTGTAATTTTGTGTGTGTCATCTTCATTTCTCCTCAAAAAGAGTTTCTAGCGTTTCTCCGTCTTCGCGGGTCGTGCTTGTTTTTCCCGCTCGATGTGCGGTGAGAATAAGGCGGTTGCGAATCACCTTGCAGAGCATGTTTATGCTTTTTTTGAGCGGCTTCGAGGCTGCATGCCTGGCATGTTTTGCTTGATAGTGAAAAGACGTGGCCGCCGTGAACCTCTGGTGCTCATGGCGGCGGTTGGCGTGCGTGTTTGGCGGGAAAAGGGCGAGTTCAGATACTCAGCAGGTGTCGTAGGATTCGCCGGACAAAACCATCACGGTTACCGGCGGCGGCGGTTGTTTCAGATATTTGTGATTCGACAATTAGTTCTTCCAGGGCCAATTGTTCCTGATCGGTAAGCGTGCTCAAGGTCTGCTCCTCATGCTGACGAATGGTCATTGCGCCATCACAAACTGCAAAGACATCCGCGCTTTCGGGAATCGCCTCGCGCCGGGACGTCAGTCAGGAAGCCGTTGTGTGCAGTGTCAATCTTGTAAAGGGTCACGCCTCCGTCCGGCTGTCGTCGTACGAGTCCCCATGTGGTAATTATCCAAAGACTGCGATCCTGGCCCTCGATGATGGTAGTAACGCCAAATGCACTTGGGGAATCCGGCGGCAAATTCAGTTCAATCTTTTCGCCGATCAGTTTTTTTGTCTTTTTCCTCGCGGTGATAAAGACCGTCGCCGCCTGACCAAAGGCTGCCCTCCCGATCTTCGAACAGGAATCCTCGATCAGCACCAGCAAATTCGACGCTCAAAACCGCTCGGTCGGAATTTCCTGACCGATTGGTTGACGGAACTGCGGGATCGAAACGGTACAAACCGCCGGTGGTGACAATCCAGTAGATGCCTTTGCGAGTTTCGATTATCTGCTCGATGCCCGGCGGCGCATCTGCGTCGCCAACCTGATAAGTCACAAAACGCGAACCATCGAACCGGCTTAACCCATCACGCGTGCCGGCCCACAAAAACCCGCGTGAATCTCGCATGAGGTAGGACACAAAACTGCTACCCAAACCGTCGGCTGAGGTGTAGGTCCTGATCGGTAGACGTTCAGCTCGCGCGGTGATGGTGAGACTGAAACTAATCAGCATTGACGAGATTATCAGGTGGAAAACTCTTCGGTTCATGGGCTGGCAAAGGATATGACAGAGAAGGTGAGGCGGCAAGAGTTCGTTATTTTTTATTCGCTGCCTCTTCAATCTCTGCCAGCGAGAGCGGCCAACGGCGCACATGTAAAAGCCTGGGCCAACGGCCCAGGAAACAATCATCTAGCTTTTCAAGCCGCAACCCAGCGAAATATTCCGCGTCTCTATTCAATTCGTCGCGGACATTATTTCGCCTTCAGAGCTAAACTGTTCAATTCACGCGTCGGTTTTTTTCATCGAAATTCTACTGACATGTACAGGAGTAAGAGAATGATTCGGAAGCGGCTGAGGATTATTTGATTCTTCG
Organism: Blastocatellia bacterium; assembly: GCA_003487805.1. Taxonomy (GTDB): domain Bacteria; phylum Acidobacteriota; class Blastocatellia; order Pyrinomonadales; family Pyrinomonadaceae; genus UBA11740. The sequence goes on from DNNE01000159.1 coordinate 27,593, forward strand.
TGCTCGCTGAGTTCGGTTATAGATTAATTCCGTGATCTGGCCCTTTTGATCTTTGACGAAGGTAAACATGATCTGCGCGTCATAGTCTCTCACAAAAAACTTTGTGTCGGATTCAGGCAACAACTCGAACTTCCGACCGTCGGCTTCACCCATCAAATGGTTCCCTTCTTTCGATACAGTCAGAACAAAGTCACTATCCAACTCATATCGCCCGGCATAAGTGTTGTAGATTTTCGGGTCTTGCGGAACTATCGCCCGCTCTTTAGGTAACGTGTACTTCTCACCAAACAAAACTGCGCCCAGGTCACGTAGGGCACTGTTAATGAATACGTCGTCAGCATTAGTCAGGAGAATGATGCTCACTTTGTCGTCAGGATAGCGGCTGATGGAAGACTTGAATCCGATCTGCACGCCATCGTAAAAAATGCGCCGGCGTTTGAACTGCTCGTCAATATGCCAGCCATAACCAAAGTCTCCTTTATGAATGGTGAAGATTCTAGCCAGCGATTTTTGCGAAACCAACTTGTCTGTATAGAGAGCCTGGTCCCACAAGAAAAGGTCGTCCACGGTAGAGTAAAGTCCCCCGGCACCTTTGACTACCGACAGGTTCAAATAAGGCGCACGCACCAGGCGAAGGCCTTCTCTCGCGTAACCGATCGCGCGGCGCTTCAGAACGACTTGGTTGTCATCATAACCGGTATTGGACATTCCCAACGGCGCAAAGATGTTTTCACGAAGGAACCCTTCGTATGTCCTCCCGGAAATTCTTTCGACGATCTGCGCCAGCAGAACATATCCGGAGTTACTGTAGTTGTATTTCTCGCCCGGCTGAAAATCCAGAGGTTTGTCTTTGAACCGGGCGATGGTACTCGCATAGTTCGAGGGCAGCGCTCTAGTTTGTAGCCAATCCGGAAAATCGGTGAAATTGGGAATACCGGATGACATCGTCAAGAGATGATGGATGGTCACCTGCTGCCACGCAGCGGGACAATCCGTTAAGTACTTACAAATTGGATCTTGCATATCCAGCCTGCCACGCTCATGCAAGATCATGATGGCCATGGCGGTAAACGTCTTGGTGATGGAAGCCAGATGAAATTTTGTCTGCCGCGTGTTTGGGATCTCATCTTCGAGGTTAGCCATTCCATAACTGCTGCTCCTAAGCACCCGGCCCTCACGCGCGACGAGAATCGTCCCTCTGAACCGGTTCAACTTCGCGAGGGCATTCATGTAAGCATCAATCTTCGCGACAACTTCCTTATCGCGTATGGCGGGTTTAGTTTTTTGCGGCAAAGTGACGACCTCGGCGCGAACGATAGAAGCCCAGGCATTTAAGAGAACGGCGAGGAGGAGAATTGCCGGCAGTGAGTGCTTTGCCCTGATCATGAGGCCCTTATAGCACGAAAGGTGAGGGCATCGCTTGAACCAGACCAACAGATTTGTAGCTACTCAGCTTTTATGAAGCCTGCGAAATTCCGAAGGCGTGAGGCCGAAATAGGTTTTGAAGGTTTTCGTGAGATGACTCTGGTCCGCGAAACCGGCGATCATCGCGATTTCACCGAGGAGACTGTTAGTGTCGGCAATCTCTCTGGCAGCGAAATCCAGTCTTAGACGGCGCAAGTATTCGCCCATCGTGCAACCATTCTTTTCTCGAAATACACGCGCCAAGTGAACCGGGTGTACTCCGACGGTGTCGGCAACAACATCAAGCCCGAAGGATGCTGAGAAATTATCGTGCAGGAATTCTTTCGCTTGCCTCAGCCAGCGCGGAGTTGTTTCTTTGTTACCGATCTTCAGCCGCGACACTTCGGCCAAAATCTCCAGGACCAGCCCTTCGAGCGCCAATGCTGAAGCGCGGTCACTGTTGCGAAACTCGTGATAGAGCCGGCGGCCGAGCCAGGCAATAGTTTCGTTACGGCAGCTTTGCCTGGTTTCGAAAGCAATACCGCCATCTCTGAAATTGGAAAGACGTGATGAATCAATTTGCACGCTCAAGATCCGCACCGCTTTGCTGCTGTACTCAACCGCATGAGATTCCAGCGGCGGGTGGAAGACTACAGTTGACGACTGCCGTATCGGCTCATGCGTGCCATACTTTTCAAGGTAACTGCCGGCCAGCACGAAACTGAACGAAGCCAAGGAATGGGTGTGCCGCGCTTGCTTGAGATTGGCTGGATACAGAGATTCTGAGAGTGTCAAACCCGACATCTCGCGTTTTCTCAGGATGTGCTTCAATTCAGTTTCACCCGCGATCCTTATGAATCTTAGTTTTCTTGTTTCTTATTCGCGGCGTCTTCAACCTCTGACAGGATTCTGTCCAATTCGTGCCGATTCAGCAAACGAGGTTTCAACCTCGCACTCTACTGTCTCTTTGATATTTCCCATTCACCCGATCGGTTTAGCACGCGCAACTCTTTAATTTTTCCGTTTTCGTCTCTGACAAACTTCATGCGAGCTTCGGGAACCTCTTCCAGCGTGAACTCATCTTTCGATACCGGCTTCAGCTTAAGCCTTGGTCCGCCTTCGCGTTGCAAGTAGAGCGCGTCATTCTCAGCCGAGATTGTGCGTTCGCCGTATCGACCCGCGTAATCCTTGCCATCATAGTCAGGAGTAACCGTCACCGGCGCCAGCGTGGTCAGAGTGCGCTCGAGTTTCACACGTCTGTTTTTTTGATCGAAGGTGAGACTGAACTCGCGCAGCGCTTTCAATCCAATGTTTGCCTCCTCGGCGATCGCTGGGAAAGCAATCGTAGGTTGATTGAATTCGAAGCTGCCCAACTTGATCGTGTCGCTGAGCCGCACCTCTTTGATTTCGATCTCGTTGCTAACAGTACGCGCGCGGCCGACAATGATTGGTTCTGAGGCCAGCTTGAGCTTATCCACCAGAGCCGCCGGCAACATAAATTTCCCGCTAATATTCCCGGAATCGATGTGCGCTTTCATCTTGAGATCGCCGATGCTGATTTCGACCACCGGAATCACATGCGGGTTCTCGAACGGCAAAATATCAGCGCCGTTTGTCGCCGGCAATTCTCCATGCGCGAGCCTGAGTTGTTTCCCGGGATAATCAAGCGTTAACAGGTAATCCGTAAATAAACCGAAGCCTAGCATTCCATCAACGCCGGGCAGTACCGGCCCCGTGCGCGGTTGCCGCCAAATCGCAGTGACATCGCGAAACACCACACCACCGAGCGAAAGCGAATCGAGCCGCACGGTGTCGAAGACGACCGGGTTGCGTCCGGATGGGTCGCCACCGCGAACCTGGCCGTTGGGTTTGAGATTCAGTTGACTGACGATGGAAGACTCGACAGAGGCCTGCATCTGCGCTCCCGTGTCGATCGTGAAGTGAAACGGCCCCTCGCCATTAATCATTACTTCGATGACAGGGACCGGGCCCGGAAATGTCATCGGCACGTTGGCGAGAGGGGAGCTCTGGGCGGCTACCGGAATCGCGCAGGCAATGAATGGGATTATGAAGGCAAGAACTTTCAGATTGCGCATAGATTTCCTTTTGTTAGTCACTGGAATATTAACCACGGCGTAAGCCGCCGATCAGCAGATCCACGATTCGCCGCGTTTGGCCTTCGACTGAATCGCGCGCGCCGAGTTCGCGCACGCTGAGACTGTATGGCAGCAGCGAGTTCGTCGCCGCCAACAATGCTCGCGCGGTGGTCATCGCGTCTTTAAAGAAGAAGTCTCCTGCGCGCCGGCCTTCCTTGAGCACCTCGGCAATGATCCGCGCTTCTGCTTCGAAATAATGCTTTCGCCGCTCCAGCAAGGCGGGCCTGATGGCGGCCATCAGTTGATTCAAGCTTTCGGTGTAATGCTGCACGCTGTCGAAGCGATAAATTACCCGCAGCATCAGCATCGATTTCAGCCGGGCAACGGGGTCTTCATCGCTGCGCGCAATCTCTTTGAGTTTCACTTTAAGGCGTTCGATCAGACGATCGATGCGTGAAAGCGCGACGTCCTCTTTGCTGGAAAAGTGCAGGTAGATCGTTCCCTTGCCGATCCCAACCTCGCGCGCCAGATCGTCAATGGTCATCTTGCGGTACCCGTAACGCGCCAGCAGCCGGTCAGCGGCATCAAGGATCAAGTCGCGTATGTCTTCGCGTAAAGCAACAGCTCTCATCATCGTGTTTGACTCATGACCAGAATCGTCTTTTGGTCATTACACGCTGGCACGTAGAGATAGTTCCACTGTTTTCGGCAAACAATTTGTTTATTGATGGAAAGCGCAGGGAGTGCGAACCGATGAATGCGGATCTAACGAGGAAACAGCCGGCTTTAGACTCACTTCAGGTGCGAGTCATACCATCTGAGAATCCTGTTCATGCGATCAATAAGGTGCTTCTCTTCGCGGAATCCATGAGGCTCTCTCGGGTAGATCGCGAATTCGCATTCGACCCCGTAATACTTCAGCGCCGCGAACAGTTCCTTACTCTGGCCGATAGGATTATTCGTGTCTTCGGTGCCATGCAAGATCAGAGTCGGCGTCCGGGCATTCTTAATGTAGGTAATCGGGGAAATTCTCTGAAGCAGTTCAAGATTCTCGTAAGGCACGCCGAAGAAGTCGATATCATCGGATGGGTCATCTTCAGTGCCAAGCTCGCTTAACTGATTCACCACAGGAGCGCCGACAACCGCAGCTTTGAATTGTCGTGTCTGAGTTATGGCCCAGGCCGACATTTCACCGCCATAGGACCAACCGCCGATTCCCAGCCGGTCAGGGTCCGCTATTCCCTGCTTAATCAAGTAGTCAACGCCGGCCATAATGTCCTTGAAATCACCTCCGCCCAGATCGCCGCGGCTCAGCTGACTGAAACGATCACCGTACCCGGTCGAGCCACGCACGTTTGGGAAAAAGACCGCGTAGCCATGAGAGGCCAGCAGTTGTCCAACTCTTCCCCAGTAATGGAAATTGGCTTCCCATCGGCCCACGGGTCCGCCATGAGCCAGAATAATCAGCGGCACCCGGGTTCCCGGTTTGTATGACGTCGGCTTTAGCAACTCACCTTCGATTTCGGTCCCGTCAAAACTTTTGTAGCGTGGAAACTCCGCGCGTACGAGCGGCAGTTGAGTGACGCGATCGTTAAAGCTGGAAACTTTCTGTGATGGACCACGCCCATCAGAGAGCCACAATTCTACCGAGCTGTCTGCAGTTCCATTGGAAACAAAAGCAATTCGTTCCTTCCATGAATCGAAGGTTGCGGGATTTTCCTTTTCATTGATCGTCGTGATCTTTTCGGCCTTACCGTCCATATGGATGCTATAGAAGGTACTGCCAAAACCAGTCTCAGAAGTTGCCAGCATTGTTTCGTTGTTGAGCCAAATAAAAGACGCTACGTTACGGTCGATGCTGGTTGAGGTAAGATTTTGCGGAGGACCGCCGGCGAAGGACTGGATGTAAAGATCTTTATGATTCGCTCCCGCTGTTCGGCGCGCCACAAAACCTAACTTCCTGCCGTCCGGCGAGACTTTGATTTGGAAGGGATCTCCAATCGGCTCGGCGATTAACTTCATGATCTTATCGGCAAGCGAAAAGGAGTAGATGCGCCATTTCGCCTGGCTCGACTCAGGATGTTCCTTAGCAGTAAGGATCAGGCCGGCGCCATCAGGCCTCCATTCAATCTCTGACAAATCCCAATCACCAGTCGCGAGTTGACGTGCTTCTTTAGTGGCGACGTCGATTACCCAAAGTCGCCGCAGTCGTTGATTGGTTTTCTGATCGCGACCGGTAGTCATGACGACCGGGTCATTTTCTTTGGGCTTATCCGCTGGAGGATCAGGTGAAAAAAATGCTATCTGCTTGCCATCAGGCGACCAGGCAAAACGGCCGCTGGGTTTCTTCCCGTCAGTGAGGCGAACTGCTTCCCCGCCACCGGCGGGCAACAGGAATATCTGCATCGTCCCTTCGACGTTTGAGAGGTAGGCGAATCGCGATCCATCAGGAGCCCACCGTGGATATGTCTCAACCTTCGGTGAGCTTGTAAGCTGGCGCAACTGTTTGGGGGTGGTTTGGAATTCCCAGATGTGACTGGTCGCCGGGCTTGGAGACTTCTGCGGTTCTGCGACCGCCATCAAGATCCTTTGGCCATCGGGAGAGAAACGCACATCCGAAATAATATTCTCGGGAAATATGATTTGCTCCGGCGTCAAAGGCCCCGTTGTTGATTGGCCAAAGCACACACCGGCCAGCAGAATAGAGATCAGAACTGATAATCCAGCGAGAGAAAACACCTTCATGATACGCAATTCCTCTTTTCAGTAATGGGCTATTTGAGGTTCAAGTTCTAAAAGCTTACTTCGCCTACAGCCGCGCGCATGTTTTGAGGTTTCTGGTGAGGTAGTTTTCCTTTGTCGTTTAGAGTCGGGCTACTGCCCGACACG
>DNNE01000159.1:34307-47531 GCA_003487805.1 Blastocatellia bacterium
GCGGTACCCCGCCTCTAAACGATGATAGTAAATTAGCCGACAGCAATAACCCGATGCGCAAATCTGCCTGGCGAAGGTACCATTGGACCAGCGGATCGGTCTTGTAGGATTTAAATCTTAAGGTACGGAATTAGTGTTGAGGATTGGCTGATTCGGTATTCACCGGGAGTTATTCCGGTTAGTCTTTTGAAAACTTTCGCGAAGTGACTCTGATCGTAGAACCCTGCAGAGACAGCAACGTCGGCGATCGATTCTTCCGGCTTCAACAACTCGCGGCAAGCAAAACCAATTCGTTCCCGCCGCACCAGCTCTCCTACCGTGCAGTCGTAATGGCGCCGGAACTCGCGCGCCAGAGTCACCGGATGAACCCCCACCGAGCCGGCAATATCGTTGAGGGTGAGATGTTCGAGGTAGCGCGACTTAACCAGTTCATGGGCCTGACCCAGCCAGCGCTGCGGTCGTGGCGACCGGTCTTTGCGACCTTCGGAATCACGCGCGAGGGCCGCGATGAGCTCGAGGCCGAGTCCTTCAATCGCCAGATGCGACACTTCGTCGGGCTCGCGAAACTCCTGGTACAACTTGTTTGCGAGACCAACCGGGAGCCCACCATGAAAATCCCGGCCGTCCATCGACAGATCAGAATGACTTGCATATCGCAGCCTCGCCGGATTTACTTCGACGCGAAACAAATCGACCGCTGTCTTATCAAAATATTGTGCGTGCAGTTCCCCGGCGGGATGGTAAAGGACCATCGACGGCTGGCAAGACCTCGTCCTTCGCTCGTAGCTTTCCTTGTAGGTGCCACTCAGAACAAAACAGACGTAGTGCGATTCATGCGAATGGCGTGGCAAGGTTGAGCCGGGGCGGTAGCGAGTCTGAGACAAACTGAAACCACCGGCGTCATGCTGCTTCAACATCTCGCCGTAAAAGTTTCCCTGGGAAAGTCTCGGATCCACCGCCGGACGATGCATAGCTCGTAGCGTACTCCTATTTGTTGAATCTTAGTACCGGATAGGCTTTGCCCAAAAAGTCGATCCGATCTGGAACGAGCTACTGGGAGCCCCGGCTACGCGATCAATGTACGATCACACGGTTCTATTTCACCTTGCGCTCTAATTTCATGCGCCGGTTCTTTTGATCGAAGGTGAGGCCGAACTCGCGCAGGACTTTGAGACCGACGTTTGTATCCGACAGCGCCGGAAACGTAATCGTCGCTTGCGGATAGTCAAAGCCGCCAATGTGAATCGTGTCTCTCAACTGGGCCTGCTTAATTTCGATTTGATTGGTAACAGAACGAGCCCGGCCCACCATTACCGGTGGCGAAAGTAATGGCAGTTGTTCGACGAGTTCTTCCGGCAGAATAAAACCTGCCACCAGGTTTCCCGAATCGACATGCGCTCTCACTCGAATCTTTCCAATTGCGACTTCGATCACGGGAATGCGATTTTCGATCTCAAAGCTCAAAATGTCGGCGCCGTTTGCGGCCGGTAAAGCACCGCGTGCAAGTCTGACTTGCATGGACCTGTAATCAAGCGTCAATAAATAGTCAGTGAACAAAGCGAAACCCAGGATTCCGTCTACGTCGGGATAGTCCTTCGTGATCCTTTGCGGCCGGACGACCGCCGTTACGTTCCGAAACTCTGCGCCCGCAAACGCGATTGAATCTATTGTCGTGGTCTCGACTTCTCGATCATTTTCTCCGGATGGATCGCCGTTGATCGCTCTGCCGTTCGGACGCAGTTTGAGTCGCACGGCGACTGACGTGTCGATGTCCGCCTGCATCCCGGCGCCGGTGTCGATCATGAAGGCGAACGGTCCCTGGCCGTTAAGCTTCACTTCAATCACCGGCATCAGCCCACGAAACTGCATTGGAGCGACAGCCACGGTCGAGTTCTGAGCCGCGACGGACGCGACGCAAAACAAGATTGGAATTAAAGCGATAAGCGATTTCAGATGACGCATCGACGATCGGAGGAGGGCAGGCGATTGATTATAACAGGTTTACACAGTCGTCCAGCAGAGGCCACTGACGATAGTGAGGATGGTTTTGGTCGTCATGCTGAAGTCGAAAAGCTCGCTTCGCGTGCCGTCAATTGAAACCCTCGCGCGCCCAGATTATTCCATACGTGAGAGCGAGCCCGTACCGCTGTTGCACCATGTCGATGTCGTAACCGTTATCATCGATCGATCCTTCAGCTAACTGCTTCATCCCATTCATGGCAGATTCCAATTGCCCGATCATCTTAGCCGGCGGTCGAGTAGTTCCCGGCTTGCTGATCTTCAGACTCTCAGTCGCTTGCCAAAGATCGTCGGCCGCTTCCAACAGTTCCTGCTTAATCTTCGGCGAGATCGCCACCACGCGCTCGTGCATAGGTGTCTCGCTCCGCAGAGCCCATAGCTGACCCACGACCTTATCGTATTTCGCCCGTGAGCAAAGAATCATTTCCATTTCTGGCGCGGCCACTTTGGTAAACCCTTCCTCAGTCAGGATGGTCGAGATATCAGGCACCCGCAGGGTGGTACCGACCGGGACCGTCTCTACGTTCTCGACGTGGTTATATAACTTTATGACGTCGGAGTAATTCTGGTGTCCGTATCGCAGCTTAGCAATGCGCGCCAGAGTTTCGCCCTCACGCAGTGTGTGAGGAACGCTTGTCAGCCTCGTGCTCACTTCCCATTCTGACGAAGGCAAGTGTTGATGCAGATACCGTTGGACCTGAACCTTTGGCGTAAACCAGGAACTTCGCTGAATCATGAGAATGCCGGCGACCACGAGAATTACTGCGGCCGTCGCGGCGATCAGAAAAAGAGGTTTGCGCTTCATATCGGTGTGAAGTTCGAGGAACCGAAGATGATCTTCGAGATGCGGTGATGATCGTCATTGATTGAAATGAGGATCAATGAAGAAGTCAGTTATCGTGGCGTCGCGCCCGGCTTCGCGACCACCAGCGGGTTCGCTTCCATCTCACGGCGATAGAAAACTCGCGGCCGTTGCACGCTACGCTTTTCGGGATCGGCAATCTTCTGTTCACCTTCAGTGAACGCGATATTCAATCCCAGGCCGCGGCTCTGCTTCATCTTTTCTTCCTGCATCTGCGGCACTCGATCAGTTGCAAAGTCCAGCCACTCGCGCGCGCTGACCACCCCGTCCTTCGGTTCGACGTCGGCCGCGCCGGTCTTCAATCCCTCTTCCACCAACGCGTAAGTCAGCAACCCATGACCGAGCTGCGCGGCTTCGAGCGCGGCCTGATAACTTTGCGCCGCCGTAAGAATGTACATGCCTTTCTCGTAAGCGAGTTGGGCCAGACCTTTCGAGTTCATGGGTCCGCGCCGTTTCTCTTCAGCTTCCAGCGCCTGTCCCGAGTTGCACGCATCGATGACCATCAAGAGAGAACTGGCGGCGAGCCCTTCGACCGCGTCTTCCAATTCCTGATCCGAAATGCTGTGCGAGAGGATCGACTTCAATCCGTTTCCATCAAGCGCATTACGATCGCCTGTGTAACCGAGATCGTGTGGAATCAGATAGAAGCGTTGTCCCTGTGCGGTGCCGTGCCCGGCAAAATAAATGATCACGGCGTCTTCCGGTTCAGCGCGCTTAAGCTTATCGAGTGGACCGGCCTTGAGCGTCGGGGGTTCGGAAGCGCCCGACAATCGCCGCAGGGCCGACAGGATGTTCTCCCTGGTGGCTTGATCGTTAAGCAGAGCAACTACCTCAACGTGATCGAAGCGGCCCACCGGCCCTTGTTCGCGACTTACTTCCGCGGCAAAACTCTGCGCATCCGCGACTGCATATTTCAAATTGTATTGCGAGTTGGCGTATTCGTTGACGCCGACGGTGATTATCCAGGCGGTGCCCGCGCGTTTCAGACTCTCCGAACCCGTCAGCAACAGATTCGCGTCTTTGCTCTTCACGTTGTCGTTATTGAAAGCGTAAGCAGTCAAACGATTGGGACCGGCAACCAGCGTAATCTCTTCCTCGAGTGAAGTTGTCGCTTGTCCTTTGAGCGCATCGCCATGCCAGACCTTGATAAGCGAGCCGTTGCGGAACAGGCGCACGTCACGCGCGCCGCTGCCTTGGGTGTGATCCTTATCGGCCGCCGCATCGGCGATATCAATTCTTACCCTGGCTGTACGTGTCGAGATATTCTCGGTCGCGCCGGTGATCGATAACTTCACGATCGGTTGGCGCCGGTCTTTCTTTGAGATGTCTTGCGCGACGTGCGGACGTTTGCCCGCGAAGATGTCTGAGAGCAAACCCGGATAATAGAATTCGTTGAAGAACCATTCGACGGGCGCGACGTTGAAGGTGTCCTGGTTATAGCGCCAGAGGATCTGGTTCCACGATTGCGGGGTGCCGTCAAACAAACCTTCGGGCGTCACCACTATCCATTCACCGCCGTCGTCCAGCGAGATGAGCGTCAACAAATGCTCACCCGTAGTTGTGTCCCACAAAAACGTGCTGCCGTCATCGCCGGCGGACGCCAGAAGTTTTCCGTCAGGACTGAAATCCATCGATTCGACATTTGCGGTGTGGCCAGTCAGCGTGCGCAGTTCGCGTTGAGTTCCCACGTCCCAGAGCTTGATCGTATTATCCGTGCCCGCCGACGCGATCATCTTCGCATCACGACTGAAGACAACATCGGTGATGCCTTTGCCGTGTCCCTTGATCGCTCCCAGCTGCTGGCCGGTCTCCGGATTCCAAAGCACGACTTGTCCGATCGTCTCGACTTTCAGCTTCTTCATGAAGTCTTCGGGGCTGGGTGGCGGCTGATTCTTTGAACGCTTCTGGTTACCGGTGGCCTGGCCCATCATCGTAGCCAGATCAAAATTTGATTTTGATTCGACCCCGCCGCTCGCCAAAACTTTTCCGTCAGGACTGAAGGCTACGGAAGTCACACTCCGGCCCATTGTTCCGGCCGTCATCGTGCCGAGCATGTTCGTCATCATCGCGGAGAAGTCAGCCATGTTCGGCATGTTTGCCACGTTGGGCAGGTTCTTAAGGTTGGGCTTTTGGCCGGGCTGAGGCATCGGGAAATTGCCCATCATGGACATTGGGTTGAAGCTCTGTCCCGGCGCCGAGGTCAGCGTTCGCAAGCGACTGCCCGATGCAACCTCCCAAAGAGTGATTTCCCCCTGCGTGCTGACGGTAGCCAGCGCCTTGCCGTCCGAACTAAATCCTGCTTCGACCGGTGAAGTGCTTAGCGTGAGCGTCTGAGTCTCGTGTCCTGTCGTCACGTCCCAAATTTTCATTTCGCTGGAAGGCAAACGCCCGATCATCTGCACGCCCTGAGACAACATGTAAGTAACGGCAAGCGAGTGCCCATCCGGACTGAAATAGACTCGTTCAACTCCGGTCGATGAGTTCGCCGGCGTCAGAGTTTGGAGCGTGCGGCCGTTGCTCGCGTCGTAGATCGTCACCGCACTGGTGTTCGGCGCAAACATCGCGATCAATTTTCCGTCGGGACTCGGCATGCCAAACGTTTTGTCGGAATTAGATGAAGAAAGACGGCGTCCCTGACCCGTGCGCAAATCCCAGCGCGTGCGTCCCCCGGAAGTAAGTTGCGTCCCGTCCGCGCTGAAGGCGACCGCATAAGCTGCGTTGGTGCGGCCTCTCAACTGTTGGATTTGTTTACCGGTCTCGGTTTCCCAAAGGATCGTCTGCGTTCCGAATCCGCCGGTTGCGATCTTTTTTCCGTCAGAACTGAAGCCGGCAAAGACGCCACCGGTCTCAACAAAGACACCCGTGTTCGGAACATCGATCGCGGGCAAGGCCTTGCCGGTAGCAGTCTCCCAAATCTTGACCGTGTAGTTTTCGCAAAGCGCCATCAGGCGACCATCGTTATTGAATTGGATGAAGCTGAAATCCTTCTGCGTCGGCGCCTGAACACGTTCAGACTTGCTGGTCACGTCCCAGAGCTTCAGTTTCTTCTCATTGATTCCAGCAACCAGCAGATGACCCTCAGCATTGAAGCTGAGTTCAACATCCTGTAGTCGAGAATCGGGCAGATCGATCGAGCGCACTTCTTTGCCAGCGGCAAGATCGATGAATTTGATCTGATCATTATCAATCCGAGCCAGTTGATTGCCGTCGCGGCTCAGCGCCACGCCTCCGCCGCCACCGGTCAATCCTGCTGCCGGGTTCATGTTCGTCATCTGCATCGTAGTCGCTTCGCGCCAACCGCTGGTGTCCCAAACTCTGATGGCGTCGCTGATGGTCACCAGCCTCTTGCCGTCCGCACTGAAGGCGACATAGTTGACGCCAAGCGCCCCCATGAATGAAGCCTGCCCTCCGGATAGTGTCTGGACCTCGCGCCCCGTGATCAGGTCCCAGACTTTGACTGAGTTGCTGCCGCCCGCGGCCGCGAGCAGCCGACTATCCGGACTGAAAGCGAAAACAGGTGATTGACTAATCGTGTTTTGTCCGCCGGTTGAGAGATCACGCAGCTCTCGGCCGGTCGCGGTTTCCCAAAGCTTGATCGTGTTCGTGTGAAAGGTTGCGGTGGCTAGCAGACGGCCGTCAGGACTGAATGCCAGACGCGTCGCGCCGAAAAAATTGTTATAGCCGGTTTGGAGAACTAATTCCGGCTTTGATTCTTTGGACTTTGTTTGATCGGTTGGCGAGTTTGATTGTTGATTAGTCTGAATTCCAATGTCGCGCTTGTCCGGCGTCGGCTTTTCAGTCTGTGCGAAAGTTTTCGTTGGCGTGCGGATCAGAATCGCCGTAACTAAGAGCGTAGCAGTGACCAACAGGATCAGCCGGGAGACAGTCCCGAACTTCAGGACGACAAGTGCTGAATTTGATTTTCCGCGCGCCGGTGAAAAAATCTTCCGCATGATTTCGTAGGAGGCAAGCGTAGGCGCGACATGCAGATCATGTCAACAAAAGCATGATCCACGAAACCACACAAAACATCACGAAGAGAGGACAAGCGTTCGTGTGTTGTCGTGGATCGTGTGCTGCGATCGAAAGACACAAACTTCAAAGGAATCCGCACTTTGTCCGGCCAGGATTCTTATGGACTAGTTAAGGTTGGGGGCGGAAATCGCAAAACTCATTTAACGATGCTGCCTAAATAACCAGTGCATCAAGTCCGGCTCTTTGGCCACGATAGTCCAGATCGCGTGGCCTTCTCCGGGGTATTCCGTGTACTTCACTTGTCCTCCGGCCTTCTTGATCGCCGCAACCATTTGCCGCGAGTTTGCGACCGGCACCGACTCATCCTTCTCACCGTGAAAGACCCAGAGCGCCGTGCCTTTGTATTGTGCGGCTTTGGATTCATCGCCGCCTCCACACAGAGGAATTCCGGCCGCAAACATTCGCGGATACGCGGCGATGATCGCGAACGTGCCAAAGCCACCCAACGACTGGCCCGCGACATACAGGCGTGCATTGTCGATGCTGTATGTCCGTCTCAGATCGCCAATCAACTGAGTCACCGCCTGCAATTGGCGCGATGGAGTGGTGCGGTCCTCGGTAACCCAACCCTCACCTATCGATTGAGGAGCAACAACGAAAGCCGGATAACGAGACTGCGACTCGCTTTGCGTTAAGCGATCGATCAAATAGAGATTGCCAAACTGCAGTTGCTTCAGGTTATCGTTGCCGAGTCCGCCACTCCCGTGCAGAAACGATCAACGGATACTTCTTCCGGCGATCATAGTTAGCTGGCACGAAGAGGCGATAAGGCAAGGTCTCGCCGCGCGCGCTCTTAAACGTTTTAGCCGTGAGAAGGTTTTCCAGCTCCTGAGCGGAAGCGTGGCTCGTTATCAGAAGCAGCAATAGGGTGATTGGTATGAGTTTGGTGCTGGGCATGACGCATCTTCGGTACGGAACCGGTTGCGCTAGCAACCGGGTCCTTTCCTTTGAAATTACCCGCTTGCTAGCGCAAGCGGTTCTGTACCAGGTCGCTCCTTCAACGCGCGATTGCTAGTTCTCGGGCAAAGCCGCAAATCAGATCAGCTTTCTGGGCGTCAGAGGCATTTGTAGACTCTGTTCGCCGCGCCGGATCTTGAGTTTGTATGTCGCTGGCTTTTCAAACATTTCAGCCAGCCGGCTGATCTGTGGATCCGCTGCTTGTTTGCCGTCGATGCTTACCAGGATGTCGTCTTTTTGTAATCCCGCTTCGGAAGCCGGCGAATTCTCCAGCACGTCAGTGATCCGAACAGTTGCGCGGCCCTTGCCTTCTGTGGTCATCACAAATCCCGCCGTCGCACGATCCATCGGATCGGCAAAAGTCGGGGTCGGTTCGAGAATTATTCGCGCGTGACTGTAGTCCAGAAAAACTTTGAACTTCGCGGCGATCTGCTCGCCAACATTCGCGATTAAGTCACGGCTCGCCATGGCTCCCGACTTGTCTTCCGAAAACAATGTGAGTGGGTTCGCGATTTTGAAGTCGCCGATCTTCAGCTCACGCACGCGGCCTATCTGTCCCGTGCTTTGCCCGCCTGCGCCGCCGACACCGATCGCCTTAATAGTCCTAAGTCCATTGCTGAGAAGATTGTGCTCCGTCACCACCGGACTCATCAGCACTAGCGATCCGCTCGAGCCAAGATCGAGCACAAACTTTCCTTTGATTGGATCACCACTGATCGGTGTGACTTCGCCGTTGAGCAGTGGAAATCCCTGGCCGTTTAGTTGGATGGGGATGCTCTGACCTGATCCCGAGTAGTTGAACTTGTCTTTGTCGTAGAGTTTCAGGACGCGGTTCTGGTAATCGACCTCTACCACAAATTGTCTGATGAAATCGCTGCCGATGATGCCGTCAAAATCGTGACCAAAGCGCGCCGCCATTCGTCCGAGCGGCAGCGACAAAACTACTGGCTGAGTAAAGCCTTCCAGCCCCGGAAGCGTCCAGGTCGCTTCCTTCACCAGCGAGCCGGCCAGAGTTTCCGCGCCCGCGCCGCCGACGTGCACCTGCCCTTCGAGTTTCAGCCCCAACTCTTTCGCGACGTCCGCGTCGACGATACCGACCTTGTCACCCGTGTCGAAGACGAACGAGAGTGGGCGCGAATTATTGATCTTGACCTTCAACATGATGTGCCGCGTGACGAGTTCGAACGGAATCGTGATTGGCGCATCGGAGGCAATCGCTGTTGCGTTGCTTGCACGAATTGCCGGCGCATACAAACGGCTCGCGGTTAGTACCGACAGCCGGTAAAGCGACGACAAAGGCGGTCATTACGAGGAGCGCAGTTTTGAGTATTAACGCGGCGCGAGATTTCCGATTCATGGCGGGCCTTTCGTTTTCAGGTAGCTTAATGCGGGGAAACCTGGAAGGTTATTTAACGTTATGGCTCGGGAGTTGGTTTCAAAATGAAGGTTGGCGTGCGTGGATTTGGTCCGCATTAGCGGCCGAAAGGTTTGGAGTGCGCTGACTTGTCAGCGCTTTTGTTTTCGACGCGAAAGCGGCGACAAGTCGCCGCACTCCAAATTGCTTGAGTCACAGCCTCCCTCAATGCGTCTTGGTCAGCTGAGGCTGCCTCCCATCCAGCACAAAGGCCGGACGGCTGTAGTCCGAGATCAGTTTTGCATCACTCTGCGTATCGAGCTGGCGAGACAGCGGCACACGTCTGCTTGCATCCACCGGCGAGCCGTCAGGATTGTGACTGTTGTTTTCCTACAAAAAGCCCGCTGGAGCGGCGCGACAAAGCGCCCTCGCAAACCATAGACAAATCGCGCCATAAGCGTTATAAACACACTTGTTACATTGACTAGCACGTTTAATTTTTGAGCGCGCGTCTTCGAGGTGGAGAGACTAGTGCTCGTGCTGGCTTTCACACGCAGTCCCACCCTCCGCGCGCAAGTGCACAAAAGTTTAAGGAGGATCACATGAAAAAGCTGTTTGCTGGGGTCGTGCTTCTATTAGTTGCGGTCGGAGTTGTGCTTCATCGTTCAGGGGCTCAAACCGTCTATGTTCCTCGTCCGGTATTCTGCGCCACGCTTTCGAACGCGCCATGCTCACAGATTCCCGGCTACATCGGGCCGGACCCGCGATTGGGCGGCTCCAACGATTATCCCGGACTTTTTGGATTAGCTCCCACCTCAGCGAATGCGGATGTCGAAACTCCCTTTGACAACATGGCCTGGCAGATGTTCGTGGCGCTCAATTGGGCAGCGAGTGCGACGAAACAGCCACCGACGATCGGGCTCACGGCAAAAGGCATGAGGGTCTGGCAGCAGTATCGAAAGGTTAGCTCGTTATTCGGGAACTCTCCGGTAATAGCCGGTTGCCCGAGCGCTTTGGCCTTGCCAGTGATCTCGATTGGCTCTGATGGCCATGGAAACCCTATGCCCAACAACGAAGAGTATTTTCAGGCCTCAACCAACCAGCCACTGATCGATATCAACGGCAACTGGACGTTGTTCGAACGTCGCGTTAATGATGTCGAGGCGCAGTATCTTCTGGCTCCTAATGGGGACCCTTCGCAAACCCTGACCACGCTGCCGGGACAAGTGAACTTCCTCAAACAAAAGAATCCGCTTATTCAGTTCACGACCTCGTCAATAAGTCCGCAGGGAAAGAACGGCTCGATCGAGATAAAAGCTGCGTGGCGGATTCTCGACCGAACCCGCGGTGACGATCCGTCTCGCTACTATACGCAGGAGGCGATTCTTGCTGTGCCGGGCGATCTGGTTAACGGCGGCACTAAAATTTGCGCCACCGTAACGCTGGGCCTTGTTGGAATGCACATCATTCAACGCAATCCGGTCGACAAGAAAAATCCTGCGTTGCTGCCGGAATGGATTTGGGCCACGTTTGAGCACGTGGACAACGCACCCATGGCGGAACTTCCGTGTGGGGTGAACAATGCCTGCACCGGAGTCAACGTGGAGAGTTGCGGTCCCGCAGCACCGAGTCTTTCGGAGCGCTACTCGTTTTATAACCAGAACGCCAAGACCTTCGCTACCAACATTCGTCCGAAGTCGAGCAATCCAAAGAACCAGGATAGTTACGCTTGGAATTCAAAACCGCCCTTTGCCCAGGGCGCCACAACTGCCGCCACAGCCCAGCCGCAGGCAACGCGCTGCTGGTCCATTTATCCGACGACGGAGAAACTCAATAAGCAGTGGCGCGCGGAATTAGCGAAGTACAAAACGCCTCTACAGAATTACATGCTGATCGGCACGCAGTGGGGCTCCCCTGTATTTGTTCATGGTATGTACATCAATTTGCCAATGGACGCAGTGCCGGCAATGCTCTCCAACATTACGCTTGAGACGTACATTCAGATGTACACCGGCAGCGATCCGACATTGCCCGGACCCGGCTCCTGTATTGGCTGCCACAAAGGCGCAACGCTCTCAATCGGCGCAACGCCGCAACTGGCATCAGATTTCAGTTTTCTCCCGGGCCTGGTCGAACCGTTGACGGCACGAAAGAAAGTAGTGACGGCGAGATAGATTTCGTCGCATAGCGGACGTTTGAAAGTAGCTCAGACCTTCAGCGCTGGGTAAGTAGGTGTCAGAACCGGGAGCGGTAGCGACCGGATCAATAATCAACGTTGAATGGTGATCCGCCTCACTACAGGCCCGGGGTACTGACAGATTCAGCCGTCGCTGGACTATTTTCAAATCGTCAGCTGCGCGGACTCAGGTGCAGCTTTTGGCGTCTATTGCGTGGGGCGAAGCAACCACTCTTTCGTCTTGGCTGAGTCGCCTCCTATCCAGCTCGAATCTGTTCTGATAACGAAAGCGCCATTCCCAGCGGCTGCGATAGAAACATCGTTGTGTGCTGTAAGCGTCGGATGTAAAAGACTCGGTCGCGTCCAAATCCCATCTGCTGAGCGAGACAGAACATAAACACCGCCGTTGTCTTTGGCCAGAACGATTACCATCAGACCGGATTCCTGATCGACGGCAGCGTCCAGCTCGCCGACTGGACTGGTGAAGATTCGTGTCTTTCTTCCAAATCCATTCGGTGACCACTCGACGTGATATGCGCCCATGCCTGGCGCGGTTTTGTGAATACTCACGTCAGACCAATCCCAAAGCAAATGAACTTTGTCATGCCACGCTGCACTGCTCGGCGAAGACCAACTGGTGAATCCGCGACGATCAATCAGCCAGGCGGAAACCCATTTTCCGGTTTTCGGATCACCGATTACCGAATACATGTCGAGCCGATTGTCCTGCGAGATGTTCACATCAGCGACCGCGAGATGGACCATGCCACGACTATCGATCGCCAGTGCATGTGGCGCCGTATCATGCGAACCTGCATCGCGAAAGAAGAGCGTGGGCCTGATCAGTCCATTTTCGCGTTTGCCGATGTAAATGTTCGGAGGCATATATCCATAGCCCAAATGATTTTCATACCACTGCCGGCGATTTTCGAAAGTCGAAACAAACCCGTGATCGGGAGCAATCTCGTACGCACCGTCATTATCGCGACCGCAATACGCTTCATACATAGATCCGTCGGGAGCGATTGCCTTTACGATCTTTCTTGTTTCAAAACTAACTCGCGGCGGTGGGCCTGATGGTGGCTGTGATTTCAAAGTGAAGGAGAACGCTCGCGCGGCCGCGGGAATCTCATCCATTCCGTTTAGCCCTTGCGGCGCCGAAAATTTTTGCAGCGGCACGCCGAGCAATTTCGCGGTCTGCGCCTCTTCAAAAGCGATGTCATCAGCCGGACGATCCTGGGAGAGTTTGGATTTGGTAATGGTCCCAGTTGAAGTTGATCCGAGGACGACGCCGACCAGGCTGAGCGCCGCAAGCAAAGTGGGAAGTCTGCGATTCATGGCGAAGCAATTATCGCACTAAAAGCGTTATCGAAGTGTTAGGTTTTTTTAGTTTGGCTTGGCGTCCGCGGAGCGGACGTTTGAAAGTAACCCAGTCCCGACACATCGGGACTGGGTTAGCGATTTCAATAAGAAACCAAGCCCGCTTTAGCGGGCGACAGATTCAGCCGTCCGTTTCACGGACTGCGATTGGTGTTTGTGATTACGCTCCCAGCGATGAATCGCTGTGCTATTCTCGGCCGTCCGCTCCGCGGACTCCAGTCACCCTGTTCAGTTAAAATGCCGGGATGAATATCGAACTCAAGGGCCTCTCGCGTGAACAAATCAACAATCTTCTGCCTGAAGGATTGATCTCTCTTTGTTGGCGCGGCAGTGTGGCTCACGGCATGTACGTGCCCAAATCCGATCCTGATTCAATCGACGACAAAGACGTGATGGGTGTTTACATCGCGCCGATTGAGCACTACCTGGGATTTGGCCGGC
>DNNE01000223.1 GCA_003487805.1 Blastocatellia bacterium
GTTGGCGAGGCCGGGCAGGATGTCGGCGAGGTAGTCGCGCACCGAAACCTTGAGCCGTCTGCAGCTTTCGACCACAGAGAGGATCGCCGCCACGCGAGGTCCAGCCTGTTTGCTGCCGATGTGGATCCAGTTTTTTCTGCCCGTTGCAATGGGACGCATGGAGTTCTCAGCCAGGTTATTGCTCAGCTCCAGCTCTGGATATTCCAGGAAGATGTTCAGCCGCTTCCATAGCCTGAGAGCATAGTTGCAGGCTTTGCCTGCCGCGCTCTTCGGCAACACATTCCCGCTCATGGTCAGAATCTGGGTGTGGATTTTGTCGAGCAGGGGCGGAGCCTCCTGCTGGCGCAGAGCATGGCGGGCTGCATGATCCATGTTCTCGTCGCGAGCTCGGGCGTCGATAGCAAACAACTTGTCCATCAACTCGACGATGCGCCCCGACCCCGCATCCTGCTTGTTGAGCTTGATTGCGTCGACAAAGTACCGTCTCGCATGGCTCCAACAGGCCGCATGCACCATCTTTGGGCCGCCTATGCCGCGATCATAGGCCGCATAGCCGTCTGTCTGGAGAATCCCCTCGAAGTTGACAAGGAAATGCGCTGGACCTTCGCGATCGCGGCCCATGCGAAAATCGAAGACCACCGAGCCTCCCGGTGAGCCGTACTGCCACAAGTAGGATTGATGATTCTTGCCGCGACGATCATGTGCCTGCACATCGATCGGTGTTTCATCGGCCTGGATGTAGCTGCCTGCCAGCAACTGGCTCCGCATCGCGCCCACCACTGGCGCCAGCATTTCTCCGACCGTCATCACCCAGCCGCACATTGTGGCGCGGCCGATGTCGATGCCCGCGTCGCGCAACAGGATCACGCTCTGACGATAGAGCGGATTGTGATCTCCGTATTTGCCGACGATCGTGTCGATGATGATGCGGTCCGACACCAGGCTCTTGTCGATGATCCGCGCGGCTAGGGGCGCGGTGGCCACGCCTTGCTCCTCGCACTTCTTGCAGGCGCGCTTCTCACGCTTGGTGACTTGTACGAAATACTCGGCTGGCTTCACGTCGAGAACTTCGCTGACTTCGTAGCCGATCACCTTCGTCTCGGCGCCGCAGCCGCCGCACTTGCACTGCTCCGGCATGCAGGCAACGATCTTCTCCACGCGGGGAAGATCGGCGGGCAGCGTCTGGCGGCCGGGATGCTGACGCCTCTTCTTCTTCTCATCCTCCGAAGAAGAGGGCAGCGTCTCGCGTTCGCTCTCGGCAGCCACTTCAACGTTGCTGACCCCGGGTTCGAGATCCAACAACTCCAGCTGAAGATTGCTCAGCTTCTCGCTGCCGGGGCCGTACTTGGCGATTCGCTGCTGGCGCAGCCGCTCTTCAAGAACCTGCACCTTCAGCTGCGCATGTTGCAGCTCGTACTCATACGAGTTCAACTTGCCGCTCACCGCGGCAAACAGCGACGGCTCCAGATGTGCTTTCAGTTGTTCAAGAAGGTCGGCGCGGGAAGATGCGCCATCGGTCGGAGTGGACGCTGCGCAAGGATGGAGATTCGCACTCACGAGTGCTTATTGAATAGCAGACAAGCCTGTGGGTAGACAAGCGATTTGCACTGTATTCATGCGCTCATTCGTGACTCCGATGATTCCTTCGCGATGGGCTTGCGATACCACTTGCGCTCGCGTGTCTGGGCAAGATCGATACCACCCAGAAGCATCGTCAATTCCTCGTGGCTCAACACCACCTTGCGCTGCTCGTGATCGACAGCAGGCCAGTGTACGCGCCCCTTTTCAATTCGCTTCGCGCAGACCCATAGCCCTGTTCCGTCAAAGAAAATGATCTTGAGACGATTCCTCTGTGCATTTGAAAACAAGAACACATGACCGCTCAACGGATCGCACAACAACTGGTCGCGCACCAGACCGTAGAGGCCATCGAATCCTTTGCGCATGTCTGTTGCGCCCGGTGCAAGATAGACCCGCGTCGCGGCTCCCAGGCCGAACACGCTACAGCCGCTCCAGAACAGCGACCAACCGTCGCAACGTCTCGTCGTCGAAGCCATCGCCGACTTCCACCTTGCGACCGTTGGACAACAACACCGTCAAAGCGCCAGGCTGATCCCCAGGGCATACCGGACTCACGGCTGCAGCCAGTTCCACCTCGACCAGAGGCCCCCGGCCAACACCACCGTCGCCTCGATGCTCCTGCTGCTGCTGTTTCTTCAGGTGACGGTTCAACGTGCTCAATGCCAGGCCATGGCGGCGGCAGAACTCGCTACGCCCCAAACCGCTCGCTCGGTACAAACTTGCCAGCCGCGCAATCTCCGCGTGACCCCGACGATGAACTACCGATACAGCCTCTCCGCTCATGACAACAGTCCATCACAGCCGAAACCCGTTCAACAGATGCGGTTGCTCTGACGGATACGCTGCAATCACCTTTTCGGACACTGTTGTATCCCACGTACCGTTCACAGAAGGTTTGCTGTTTCACGAAGTGGTTCATGTCGAACAATATCGCCAACTCGGAATCGAGAGTTTCGCTGATTTATACGTTCGCGGATTCTTGAGTGGAAACGGTTACGACGGGATCCCGCTCGAGCGGAATGCATATCAACTTGGTGCTCAATATGAGCGAGACCGGGCAATAACCTTTCCGGTCGCCCAAGTAGTTAATGCTTGGATTGCC
>DNNE01000073.1:0-131 GCA_003487805.1 Blastocatellia bacterium
GCTTCAGAAACCAGAAACTCTGGGGTGACAATCA
The DNA here is from genome assembly GCA_003487805.1 of Blastocatellia bacterium. Classification (GTDB taxonomy): domain Bacteria; phylum Acidobacteriota; class Blastocatellia; order Pyrinomonadales; family Pyrinomonadaceae; genus UBA11740. Next base: position 35 of record DNNE01000073.1, read on the forward strand.
TCGGAACAAAAAATCCGGCCGCCGTATTGAACAACCTAATGCGAGCTTGCCGCCGAACGTTTGCCAGATGACCAAAGTTCCATGTAACTAGATAATC
>DNNE01000073.1:481-1123 GCA_003487805.1 Blastocatellia bacterium
TCGGCGATGAACTTGCGATGAAAAATCCCGCGTGACACATAACCTTCAGCCAGGATCGCCGCCTCTTCCGAAAGTTCAACTTGCTCGAGCCCATTCACCAATTTCAAGTAAGCCGACCGATGCGGTTCCGCCAGACGTTCCAGTTCGCAAATAACCAATGGCGAAATCACCGCGCGATATTCTGACAACTCATGCTCCCACCAGCGAATCGTCAGGTCGCGGCGGAACGGCTCGCCGTTGTCGAGATACGCGCCGATGACTGATGTTTCAAGATACGTGCTGGGCTTCATGATCAGCTATTGCCGAGACCGAATCTCGGGCACTGGTCCTGTTTTTGGATTCGGATCGGCCTCGAGTGACTCAAAACGCACAATGCTTCTACCGAAGTCAAAAACCACACGATAGTGCCGCAGGAAGTTGCCGCCCAGAATTCCACTTTGCAGAAAGCCGGCGGTCTCGTTCACGGGTTCGAGATCCAAAACCGCCGCGTCGATTCCTTCGCGACTGTACGAGCCGATCACCACGCGCGGAAGCGCGGCGATCTTAACATCATCGGCAACTCCCGCGGCGCCGTACACCTTCATTTTCCCCTGCTTGATAAACTGTTGTGCTTCCTCTACCGACGCTGCTCGTTCCGAAAGC